>CAZLZR010000025.1:0-63802 GCA_964564015.1 uncultured Acetivibrio sp. | reverse complement strand
AAATCAAGTTTTTTCGTTATCCAGAGTATGAATTTATATTTTAGTCATACCTTATTGAGCACTAATTTATAGTCGTTACTATTATACCACAAAGTATACCTAAAACATTACTAATGGAAGGAAGTCTTCCTAAATAAAGTTTTTTTGATTCAACCACCAACTCCCCGTATACCACATAAAGCATAGCTCCTGCAGCAAATCCAAGACATGCTCCTACAAATTTTTCCGAAATCCCCCCAATTATTGCACCAAATAAAGCACCCAACCCCATTGGTACCCCTGAAAGTACAGTGAACAAAAATGCCTTTTTGCTTGAGAATCCTCCTGCCTTCATAGGAACTGCCATTGCTATACCTTCCGGTATATCATGAATTACAATTACGGCAGTTATCATCATCCCCAATCTTAAGGAAGCCTCAAAACCGGAACCTACTGCAAAACCTTCAGGAAAATTGTGAAGAGCAATTCCGACGGCCATTACAATACCAGCCCTCAGCAATCCGGAATTCTTACCTTTAGCTCTTATAAATTGAGCTCTCCCTATAAACTCCTCAACTATCAGTATAACAAATACTCCAAGAAATACCCCTAATAAAGTAAGCTTAATTCCTCCATATTTAAACGCCTCCGGTATCAGTTTAAAGCATACAACCGAGGTCATTAACCCTGCCGAAAATTCCAGGGTAGTGCTTATAAACCTCTTATTCACTTTCTTAACAAAAAAAGCCATTAAACCACCGATACTTGTACCTGCAATACCGGAGATAAGGCCAATAAGAGTAACTTTTATCAAATATTCCACAATTCTCCCCCCAAATCCCGTTTAATCGGCTTAATACGCCTGACATAAACGTCCTGAATCTAAAATGAATTTATATCAAATTCTATTCATTTCGAGGGGAAATTATAAGTGTTTTAACGCTACTAATAAGCAATTAAAATTAGCTTAACTAAAATTCATCATCAACTCCGCCGTTTCCAAGGCGCTCTGCCTGATCTGTAGTAATCAGGGCATCTATTACCTCATCGAGGTCTCCGTCTAAAATACTCTCGATCTTATAAAGCGTAAGGCCTATTCTATGATCAGTAATCCTTCCCTGAGGATAGTTATAGGTTCTGATCCTTTCGCTTCTATCTCCCGTACCGACCTGACCTTTTCTGGCTTGAGCAATTTCACTGGTCTGCTGCTCCTGAGCCATCTCATACAACTTTGACCTTAAAACTCTCATGGCCTTGTCTTTATTCTTATACTGTGACCTCTGATCCTGGCAGCAAACAACTATCCCTGTGGGCAGGTGCGTTATTCTTATAGCAGAATCAGTCTTGTTAATGTGCTGTCCACCAGCACCGGATGCCCTATAGGTATCGATCCTCAAATCATTGGGGTTTATATCAACATCTACTTCCTCAACTTCCGGCAAAACAGCTACTGTAACAGTAGAAGTATGGATTCTGCCATTTGCTTCCGTTTCAGGTATTCTTTGAACACGGTGCACTCCACTTTCAAACTTCAACTTGCTGAAAGCTCCGCTGCCTTCAATAGCAAATACTACTTCCTTAAATCCGCCGATTTCTGTAGGATTTGAATCGAGAATTTCCGTCTTCCATCCACATCTTTCAGCATATTTTGTGTACATTCTGAAAAGTACGCCGGCGAACAAAGCAGCTTCCTCACCTCCGGCACCTCCGCGTATTTCTACAATTACGTCTTTATCATCGTTTGGATCTTTGGGTAAAAGAAGAATTTTCAGTTCCTTTTTGATTTTCTCCAGACCTACTTCTGCTTCTTTCAGCTCCATTTCGACCATCTCACGAAAGTCTTTATCAATTTTGTCATTCAGTAGCTCCTTTGCATCGGCAATCTCCTTAGTAACCTTTTTATATTCACCATATTTACCGACCAATTCCTGAAGCTCCGCATGTTCTTTCATCAATTTTCTGTATTCGTCCTGATTCTCAATCACTGCCGGATCACTAAGCTTATGATTCATTTCCTCATATCTGTTCTCCGCAGCCTGTAATCTATCAAACATCTTGCACCTCTAATTATTAGAATATTAAATCACAAGCATATATTATATCATGTAATTATGGTATATTCTAGTGCTGATTAACAAAATAAAATTCTGGAAATTTATTTTGTTAATCAGCAAAAATCATTGGATGTGCATTTTGAACATAATTCATTTCCAGAAATGAATTATGTTCAAAAGCACTAGACAAAAATTAAGTAATTAATGCTTTTATTAATATTCAGGAACAGAAAGATAATTGTAAAATTTAGTAAATGCATTCACTAAATTCTTCGGTTACCGATTCACCTTTCTTTTAAATGAAATTTGTCATAATATAGGTTCATAGTTTACTAGTATGCAACTACTTTACTTACAGGAAAGTAAATTGGTTTTTCCTTTTACAGATAATAAGAGCTTTGAGCCAATTTAAAGCCGAAGCTTTAACAAATATTATTTATAAAGTCAAGGGGGAGTTATATATGACACGGAAAGTTCTTCAAACAACATTAAAGGTTTTGGGTATTAAAAAGTCCTACGCTGCAAAAATTATTGGGGTTAAGGATGGTACATTCAGTTCAAAGCTAAAAAATTACAGAAATACCTCATACAGATTTTTTGATGATGAAATTTCATTGATGATTAGTAAATTGTTTCATGAAAAGCTTTGCATAAAAGGGGATGACCATGATCTTCAGAAAATAAAGAAAGAAGTCAAGATCAAGGAATTAGCAGATGCAATTTACAATACCACAAAAAAGGATCCCTTTTTTACTCATGAAAAAAACTTTTATTCAAACTATTCAAACGAAAGATATTATGAATTTATCATCAATACCATTTGGCTTGAACAAATCATCAGTAACAGGTATCATTCGTTTGTAACAGAAAACTCATATCTTGACAAAGACCCTGATGAGACCTTTGAGGCTTTTGAAAATAGTGTCTTCTATTACAAAAAGGGAACTATCGGGTTATAACGAAAACACTTTTTTATCAATATATTTTGTACAGCGTACAAACTTTTTCTCTTCAGTTGCCAAAAGGGTAAGCCAATAGCTCCCTTTTGGCATTTTTTTCGGATCATTTTCCAATTCAATATTTTACAATTTATCTGCCAGGGCAAATATTCCTACACAGTTTATAACATGGAACTCCCGTTTTCCATAATGAAACTGCTGCTCTTAACATTACCATTTTTCACAATCCACTGTAGTACTGAAATGCACTCCATCTGCCCCGGCTTGCTCCCGAAAAAACAATTCTGTTACAAGGTACCTGTATTTTATCTATCTCTATATATCCGAACTTTGAAATTCATGCTCCTCTCATTTCGTCCAGGAATCTCCCCTTTTCCCCAGATAGATAGTATCAACCTGATCTCTCAGGAATTAACCATACATGAACTTCGCAAATCAAACCATCGTATAGATAAAGAACTCCAGAACTAATTTCAAAATTTGTTTTTCATCTATACATCTGAAATATCAACTACGACTTAATTATACACAAATTCTTTTTGTATATGCTTTATACGCCATTTACATAAACTTCGTATTTTCTTGTTATTTGATTTGTAATTATGAGAAATATAGCTTGGGAGTAGTCCTTTACATAAAACTTAAATGCAGGTAAATTCTCTTCATATAGAATTAGTTTTCAGGAATTATAAACATATACTTAAAATTAACCAGACCAATAACGTCGTTATTGAATATCTCACGTTTTTCACCGGGCGCAAGTCTTTCTCCATTTACATAAGTACCATTTTTTGAATTGAGGTCTGTGATAAAATACTTTCCGTTTTCGAGATTTATCAGAGCATGTGTTTGCCCTATAACTCTGCTTGAAATAACATAGTCAGAATACTCGCTTATTCTTCCAATAGTAAAATTATCTTTGAATATCTTAAATCTTTCAGCAAATTCCTCTGAAAATAAAGAGTCATTTTCTAGAATCCGCTCCATAAAGGGATAAATAACCTCTTCAACGTCCTCATCAGAAGAAATGATAACAGTTGTATCACCAATACGCTCAACAAGTTCAAGATTCTCAATACCCAAATCTTCGATTTCCTTAAGATATTTATTTTCATCAGCTCTGATAAAATGGCTTTTTTTATCCTTGTCAGTGACCTTAAAGGAATAGTGTTTTTTGTAACCGGCTATGGAATCAACCAGATCTCTCCTTAAAAGCTCCTCCATTATTCCTTCAGCCAGCTTTCTCAGTGTAATCTCCGTGTCACATCTCACGTCTACAAATCTGTTTCCGATTAATACTCGGATATTCTTTTTGTTTTCATTCCTACATTCATCACTATATACTTCTATTACCTTTTTCCATAGAAATTCAGCCCTGTTTTTACATAATGAATGGTATTCATAAGCGCTTTCAACAAGCCTCTTAACAAATTCAGGCTCCATTATATATTTATCAAGATATGCTTTAGTATTATCAGGAAGTCCAAGACCGGACAGCAGCCCCTCTAATAATTCCCTATCCAGCAACCCTCGGGTTAAACGTTTTTGATATTGATGCTCGAAGGTTTCTGCAATTTTCATAATTGAAACACCTTTGACCGCCCGCGAATTACCCACATTAGGAAGATTCCTTCCTTTCTCCCAGTTTTCAAAGGTGTCAATACTGATTCCAAGCCTTTTAACACATTCTATTTTGTTGATAAAAAGGATTTTTTGCAGGCCACTTAGTGTGTCCCCAAATATTTTTATGTTCATAGCTCCCTCTATTACATCAAGTTGCAGGTTTTGTTATAAGACAATTATATAAAAAACGTATACGTATTGCAAGTTTGCCTATGAAATATGGTGTATGTAATAAATGTGGAGAAAATTTGCATCCTATGAAATAAGAACTTGAAGGCCGCTCAAACCGAATGTTACAGAATACACTGTATTCACCATAAAACTTCATTTATAACCTTCAATAAAATTCTATCGAACATAATTTGACTGAAAACTTAATTAAAACTTGTAATTTGAATACTATATGAAGTATCATATATATGTAATTATTTACAGCCTATATAATTCGTGATATTTTTTTTACATAAAATTTCAGCTATATGTTTCGCGAAGATAATTTCAAATTATTAATACAGTTTTTTTGCGAAATCTTATGCCTTGATACATTAAACACAAATTATTAATGTAATAACATAAAAGGGTTCATAATATCACGAATTCATATACAATAATTCATTGAGCGCGCAATTTTTATATAGATAATTTCAGCGCATAATATTATATTCATTAATTAGAGGAGTAAAGAGCTATGAAAAAACTTAAACATTTTATTGGTATTTCCCTATTAATCTCCATGATAATTGGTCTTCTTCCCAGCCAATCATGTAATGCGCTGGCAGAGGATACTCTCGCAGAAATACCGTCCAGTATGAGGTTTAAAGCTATCGCCACCGGATATGGATTCAGTCTCGGATTAAAGGAAGATGGCACAGTTGATGCCTGCGGAATCAATGATTACGATCAGTGTACAGTTCCGGACGATCTACGCAATGTTAAAGCAATTGCTGCGGGCTATGCTCATTCACTGGCATTAAAAGAAGATGGAACGGTTGTTGCCTGGGGTTATAATGAATATGATCAATGTACAGTCCCGGACGATCTTGGAAAAGTTAAAGCTATTTCCGCCGGGGAAGAACATTCAGTGGCTCTACTCGAAGATGGTACTGTTGCTGTCTGGGGTAATAGTTCTCGTGGGCAACTCTCAGTACCTGAAGAATTAACTGATGTAAAAGCTATTTCCGCTGGAACTTATCATACCCTGGCATTAAAAGAAGACGGCACCGTTGTTGCCTGGGGTTATAATTCTTACAATCAGGCCACTGTGCCGGAAGGGTTGACTGATGTTATAGCTGTTGCAGCCGGGTTTGTGCATTCTTTGGCGTTAAAGAAAGACGGCACCGTTGTTGCCTGGGGTTATGAAGATGAAGTGCTAGACATTCCTGAGGATCTGACAGACGTTATAGCTGTTGATATCGATCATCACAATTGTTTAGCCCTTAAAAAAGATGGTTCTGTTGTTGCTTGGGGAGGATTGTTTGAATCTGAATATACTGTTCCGGAGGATCTGACTGATGTAAAATTTATCTCTGCTGGCTTGCCTTGCAGCATGGCAATAAGACAAAACGGAACAGTAGTTGCATTGGGAACTGACACATGGGGCGAAGGTTCATTTGCAGAAACTGTGGCGGTAAAAGAAATATCAGTCGGAGCAAGCAACACTCTAATATTAAAGGAGGATGGCACCGTTGCTTACTTAAGAAAACCATCTCCTGAAGACTACTCTGTACCGACATATTTAAAAAATGTTACAGCAATTGCAGCCGGCTCCTTTCATTATCTGGTTTTGAAGGAAGATGGAACTGTTGTTGCCTGGGGAAGTAACTCCTATAATCAATGTTCGGTTCCCGCCACACTCTCTAAAGCTGTTGATGTAGCAGCCGGAGCATACCACTCAGTGGCTCTTCTTGAAGATGGCACTGTTGTTGCCTGGGGAGATAATTCCTATCAACAGTGTGAAATTCCGGAAGGCCTTTCCAATGTTAAAGCCATATATGCTTCAGCTTATAATACTGCTGCAATAAAAGAGGATGGAACTGTTGTTGTATGGGGACCCTATGAATCCGATTTGCTCAATATACCGGAAGGCCTTTCCAATGTAAAAGAAATCGCTATTGGAAATACACATATGCTCGCACTAAAGGAGGATGGAACCGTCACCGCCTGGGGTTATGAAGATTTGTCTGAAGATTATTCCGTAGAATATATTGAAAATCATGGTTATATTTCAATTCCGGAAGGATTAAATGATGTAAAAAGTATAGCTGCAGGAAATTATTATTCAATAGCCATAAAAAATGACGGTTCTGTGGTTTTATGGGGTGATTACCCTTCAATGTCTGAATCTGGCTACTCACAGGATGTTAGAAATCTTAAAAATGTACATAAAATATCTGCATATGATTACTACTTGACCGCATTGACTGAGTCCGGAACCTTAATAGACTACACCTACGGAGAGTGCTCAGTATATTACTTTCCTCCATTGTCAAGCAAACTGGATATAGATATCGGCAATATAAATGTTTCGGATAATTTAATAAGTATACAATTTACAGGATCCACTTTAGAAGACGTAAGTGAGGACGATTTTACCATAACTGCTGTATCTACTGAAGTTGATGGTGAAACGGTATCTGAAATTGTTTATGGTAGTATTTATAGTTTCAATAAAGTTACAAACACAGTAGTGCTCCAAGTACCAGAAATTATCCCATCAAGTTCCTGCAAATATACAAGTTATTTTGTTTCCTATAAAGGACTCGTAGAGGCAAAAACCAACGAAGTAATAACTCCTCCGTTGGCTTCACCAATACCGTCATCTACACCTGTATTCACGCCTGAACCTACTTCGTACTATACACCTGTCTCTTCTCCCTACCCTACTTCCGACCCTACTTCCGGCCCTACTTCCGACCCTACTCCTTACCCTACTCCTTACCCTACTCCGTACCCTACTTCCGACACTACTCCCTACCCTACTCCCGACTCTACTCCGTACCCTACTTCCGACACTACTCCTTACCCTACTTCCGATACTACTCCTTACCCTACACCCGACCCTACACCCGACCCTACACCCAAACCTACACCCAAACCTACACCCGAACCTTCTCCTAGCCATACTTTGCAACCCACTCCATCTTCTACATCTATACCTACCCCATCAAAAACTTATAAAAGAAGTACTCCGGCAACTCCAACAATAACCTCACCTGTAGAAACTCCTCCAGGGCATCCTCAACAAACCGATGCCATCGAGCCTATAGATTATGATAAAGTAATTGATGGCTTCAAAAATGATATTATAGAAATAGTAGAATCGTTTGAAGGTATTGAAGATGATGATAATGAGAAAAACGAACTCGTTACCCAAGAAGTTGAAAAAGCAATTGAAAAAATAGCCAGTATAAAAATCAATTGCGAATCCGGTTCAATTGAAGTAGGAAAAGAACTTATTTCAGTACAAAGCGAACTGGTTTTAAGAGCTGTAAAGGATATCACCGAATTCCTGGAAACTCAGCCTTATGAGCCCAATAGATCAATAAGAAAAAGAATTAATATTGAAGTAAAATTATCTTCAACCGAGCTAATCATCTATTTGCTAAAGGATGTTGAATATCTTGAGGATCTTGGAATAGATATAAAAATTTCCACAGAGTTTGGAAACATCATTATTTACCATGAAAATCTGGAAGCTATGCTGAGCAAAGACTTGGCAATTACCATGATAGAAGAAACGCCAGACCCTGAAAACACAAAAATTAAAAGTTGTATCAGGCTTATGTTCAAACATATGGACGGTACAATAATTGAAAAACTGGATTATAAAATAGGATTGGAGCTACCATATAAAGATGGTAATCCTGATTATTGCACAATATACCATGAAGTAGAAAGTAACTTATCCGGTGTACAAAAGGATACCAAATACGCTCAGGCAAGTGAATCATACATATTTAGTAAACAAAGCCAGAAAACTGAGCTGGGTTATCCATATAGAAATAAAAAACCAGAGTATAGTGCAGTTAATGCTAAACCTAACACAAAGGCATACAATTTAGGAGGGCATGAAGATACAGAAAGCAAGACACTAAGAATAAGTACCGCAAGCTATGGAAGGTACTATGTGATTGAAGAAAAGAAAACCTATAATGACATCAGCAAGGAAGACCCTGCATCAAAAGAAGCAATTGAAGTTCTTTCATCAAAGGGAATAATTCACGGGAAAAATAACGGTTCCTTTGACCCGGATGGTGAATTAAAAAGAAGCGAATTTGTATGCCTCATAGTTAATGTTCTTAGCATAATTGATGAAGATGCCTCTACTGATTTTGTAGATGTTCCTTTGACTGCATGGTACTACAACCCTGTTGCTATAGCTGATACTGAGAACTTAATTTCAGGCTATCCTGGCAATAGATTTTTAGGAAACAATCCGATAAACAACCAGGAAATTGTTAAAATATGTGCTTCTGCATTGCAGACTGAAAAAGGTTATTGCTTTCCAAAAGATGAAAGCAACCTGCTGATTTATAAGGATAATAAAAGCATACAGGAATGGGCGCGCAAATATGTCTCTCTTGGCACCAGAGAAGGTCTCATTGTAAAAAGAGCCGATGGTAATTTCGATGCTGAGATTCCCTGTACGAGAAGAGATGCTGCTTTAATTCTATATCGACTGTACAAAAAGCTTTAGTAACGGGCAAAAGTACTTTGCCTGTTGCTTCCGCTTAAATAGCCGGAGGTATTATGAAGTATTTGGTTATTTATATATTAATAGGTTCAATAACATTAATTGCCAATATTATTCTTTTGGTTATTTATTTGAAAATAAACTATTTCAATATACCAAAGAAGACTAAAATCAAACATCCCGAGGAAACTCATCTTGATAATAATGAGCACAACGTGACAGAGCCTTTTGAGAATACTGAATATGTCTATGAAGATGAGAATCAGAGAAACCAAGGGAATTAATTCTCTTGCAGGACAGAATATTATATCGGCTGAATATAAAGGTTAGGTAGGTATTACTATGGTAGGAGAAATTGTAAATCAGAAGTACAAAATTGAGAGGCTTTTGGGCAAAGGTGCGTCAGGAGAAGTTTACCTGTGCCGGAACATTGAACTTGGCAACCTTTGGGCTGTAAAATATATCCCGAAAAAAAGCCCAAAATATGAATTTACAACAGAAATTAATATATTAAGGAAATTAAATCATATTAGCCTGCCAAAAATTGCAGACGTAATAGAAGATGATTCAGGAATATACATCGTTGAAAGCTATATTGAAGGAACCCCACTAAACAAGCTTTTGGAGACTCAAGGCACTATTTCGGAAGAAAGGGTTGTTTCCCTCGCAAAGCAACTGTGTGAAGTGTTGTTGTATTTGCACAACTTCAAACCCTTCCCTATCATATACAGGGATTTAAAACCCCACAATATAATAATTACAAGGGACAATAGACCTGTAATAATTGACTTTGGCATATCAAGGGAGTACAAAGGCAGCAACAGAAAGGATACCGTTATTGCCGGCACCCCTCATTACGCTGCACCTGAACAATTGACAGCGGAGGGCATTTCTGATGTCCGTGCTGACATATATAGTCTTGGAGTTACGCTTCATCACTTACTGACTGGAGTCTTACCCAAATACGATGACACCAGCCTGCTTCAATATAACCCCATGATATCCAGAAACATGGACTATATAGTAAGAAAATGCATTAGAAAGAATTTAAAGGACAGATATCAGACAGTCGACGAATTATTCAATGACCTGAAAAACATCAACAAAGTAAAGGTCCTGGATGTGAAATTAAGGAAGACAAACCGTATACTTGTTGCTTCTATGCTAATAATGTCCACTATATCATTATCAGCTGCTTACCTTGGCATTTCTACCCTGAATAAAGAGAATGCCGCTTTACTGTTATTGTCCCCACAGATACTGTCACTTTCAGTTAATCAAACGGGAGTTTTTAAAGTAGTGAAGGAATATCCTGATGGCTCAAAGGAAGAATTAAAGGCTTCTGATATAAAATGGAACTATTTAAGCTCTGAAGTAGCAAAGATAAATAATGATGAAATCGAACCGCTAAAGGAAGGATTAACTGAATTTGACGGTTCATATAACGGCAAACAGTTAAAACTCACAGTCCTTGTCAACAAACCTCAGGATGAAACTAATGATGTAAATATCAATCTGAAATACTTAAAAGATGCAAAAGTCGTTCCTTATGCCGGTATTGGCCAACATGCCGATATATCGGACGGTGACGTTAAGTCTTCAGTTATATGTTATCCAACAAGCGTTGCTATTGATCACAGAAATGATGTTGTTTATTTTACTGATTCCGGGAAACTCAGGACAATCAGGGATGGAGTTGTAGAAACGCTTGACCTCAGCCTCGATGACCATAAAGATATTGACCTCGTAAAAACATCTTTAAGCGGGAATATCTATTTTTCAATTGTTCCCTATCTCAATGATAAAGAGCAGTACGTTTCGGAAATTTATATACTTAAGGATAACAAACCCGCACCTATTTACCAGAATACAGTATCAACACACAATATTGTGGACTTTGCATTTGACAGTTCGGAAAACATTTATATTTTACAGCCTGAGAAAATTGGCACTAAACCTGTGACAAACTTCACCTTTGTTGAAAGGCTAAGTGGAAAAAACAGTAAAAGGGAGATTTCAGGCAGTGTTGAAAGCATTACTGTAGATGAAAATGATAATATATTTGTTTCAAGCTATTCAAGTGGAACGGTTTTAAAATATGACCAGACTGATGGGCTTTTTAAAAATTTTGCTGGTAAACAAAAGGATGAAAACTTTATAGATGGCCTCTCATGCAGTTTTTTTTCTCCTCAAAAGATTCTGGCTTATGGCAATTACATCTATGTGCTTGATAGCAACATACTAAGAAGAGTTGTATTGGAAAACGGCAAGGTGGTTGATGTTGAAAGCATCGCCGGCATGGTTGGAAAAGGCCATCAAAACCTTACTTCTTCCTTTGGTTATAATGCCTGGTTTGCAAAACCAAGTGATTTAGCAATAGATGCCGATGGAAACATACTTTTAACCGATTGCGATAACAGCATTATATGGAAGGTTGAACTTGATTCCCAGTATAAATAAGCCTGTGTTGGAAGGTTAAATACTTTAACCACCTTTACACAGGCTTCAATGACTTTTATAATCCGGTTTTGTATAATTACATTTTCACTTTAGCCAGTGCTTATTAACATAACTAATTTCCAGTCTTTCAAAATGTTAAAAATGCACTTCCTCTGTTTGTGACCTGTCTGCTCTGGAATTAATTTCTGTTACAGGGCACTAGTTGCCATTTTCTATACCAGCGTACTTTTCATAAGTCCTCACTACTATTAATACTGCCTGTTCCCTGGTTGTAGTCCCTTTCGGATCTACATTACCATTACTCCCTATTATCAATCCATTCTTATTCATAAACTTTACCGATTGCAGTGCCCATGATGAAATTAGTTTTTCATCTTTGAAGTTTCCAACGCCATCAATACTAAAGTCAGCATCAGGCTTTATTTTTTTTACCGCATTGTGCATCATAACCGCAACCTGTTCCCTGTTTGTTAGTTGTTTTGGTGCAAATTTGCCATTCCCTACTCCACTTACAATACCTAACTCAAATGCTTTAAATATTTCCGGATTCTGTGTATCGGTGAACGCACTCATGTCCTTGTATGTAGCCTCGCCTAACATTTTCTCGTACAGCTTCATTATTACTTCACACAATTCTTCGCGTGAAATTGGCCCATTCATCTTATCTTTTATCTTTTCTGTGATAAACCCATATTCTGCCGCCCTGTCAAGTTCCTGTACCGCCCATGTACTTGCTTCCTTGTAATCTTTCTTATATGCCTCAATACCAACTGAAGCTATATTTGAATATGGAGAAAATACCGTATCAACATTAACCATATTTCCATCCTCGTTCACCTCATTAAGGTAATATATAAACCTGACACGAAACTGATAAATATTTGCTTTTATATCTATGTTTGCATTAATTCCCATATCTTCAGGATTCATATCAAAAACCGTACCCACATTGAAGTGAATAGCTCCTGCATCTTTCCATTCACCGTTACCAATTTTATTTTCCACTCCAAAAAACAATTCCCCTCCATTTTCCAAAGCATTTTCACCTAATTCCACAACTGAATCGGGCAGTTCCATCTTTAACTGAAAATAGGGGTATCCGTCCTCATACTCTTTCAATTCAACAGTAAGATTTTTGGGCGCCTCAATTTCCTGGACAGTTTCTGCCTGGACACAAACAGCACCCATTATAGCCATAACCATTATCATGCAAAGTGCTACTATAATAACTCTTTTAACCATAGTTCACCACTCCTCTTTATTGATGTATAAATGGATGTAACATTTTTCAAAAAAGGTTGACTTTATATATCCTATATTTGCTTACTCACATATTCTTCCGTACTCCGACGGCGACATTCCCTCCTTTCAATCTAAAATATTTATCGACACAAAACAGTTCCAATTTAACACGAAAAGAGGTATAGTATCAATAACATAACTATACCTCTCTCGGTTGCAGGAAGAAGAAATCATTTTAGAATCCTAGCATATCCATATCTATTATTTAACAATCTCGATATCACCGTTTTGAGTATCGGCATTAATATTGACTTTTTGTTCAAAGCCATCATAACCGCTGCTCTCTGCCTCTACAAAACTGTTAGCCAACTGCTTGCTAATGTTTTTGTAGGTTATCTCAGGTATTAACAGGTTGATATCGGCATTGGTTGTTTGTGCCTTAATCTTGTATCCTCTCTTTTCCATATCATTCATGTTAACCTTGATACCTGCCTGAATAGTCTTGAGGTTCAGGTTGATATCGGAACATCCCTGATAATTGTGAACATTCTCAATAAGAATTCTGCCATTTTTGCTTACTGCATTAAGATTCTGAGTTTTAAGGTGCTTAATATCAATAAGAGAATTAACTGTATTAATATCTATATCTTTACCTATAATGTACCCTAACTGTATTCTTGCATTTCTTGTTGTGACGTTTATCTTATCGCTGCTAACACCCATAAGCTCAATATTACTGTTGCTTGTCTGTGCTTCAAACAACTCAGCAATTGAATCCTCTACATAAACCTTTCCGTTTTTGGTTTTAAGACTTATAGTCTTGAACTTAATAGAGGGTAAAAATATCTCGTGCGAAACACTAAGATTTTCATCCTTTGTATTCTTTAGTGATATAACGCCTTCATTCTGGCTGAAAGCAAGAAGTTCTTCAATATTTTCCTGAGGGCTTCTTACAGTTGATTTTATAATTACTTTACTATCCAAATGCTTTTTAACAAGTATATTTCCATTTAGAGCTTCAACGTCAAGAGTCATGCCCTCTGTTATATCTCCTGTTTCAAATGACTTCTCAACAGCTTTAAATTTCCCGAATACATTAAAGGAATTTGTATCAACGAAACTGCTTACAAAATCAACTACTTTATCAGCAATTCCGATAGTTGTTGTGGCAAGGGTTCTTCCGACTTTCTCAGCTTTAGCACTGAATTCTTCTATAGTACGGTCAAAATCCTTTTGGTTATAGTTGTTTCTAAAATCCTTCTTCCATTCGTTTAATTTATCTTTTACCTTTGATACTTCATCGCTAAAGTTAACTTTTTTCTGCTGTCTTGAACTATTTGAAGTACTTTCACTTTGAGCTCCCCTATTTGCAGGCTCTATTGCTTCAATAAGTCTTGCTGCCTCTTCACTGTTTATTTTGCCTTCTTCCAGCATTTTAAGTATAAGAATCTTTTCTTCACTAGCCATTATCTATCACCCTCCATTAATAGGCTTAAATATTTTTATTCACAACATTCCGAAAACTAGTGCTATCAAACTAAACCTTCAACAATTCCATTGCCTCATCAAAGCTGATTTCTCCATTGTTAAGCTTCTGTAAAATTTCCTTCTTTTTCCCATCATCCTCAACCTGAGGCTCCGGCTTATGACCTAATGCAGCGGCCGCATCTTCAAGTCTGTTTTTAACTGTAGGATATGATACTCCCAGTTCTTTTTCCATTTCTTTAATATTTCCTCTGCACTTAATAAATGTATCTATAAACTGCTTTTGTTCTGAAGTAAGTCTGCAGAATTTACACAGTGTAAATTCTCCTTCTATTGTCGTATTACAATTATCACAGCTTATTTTTGTTACAATCGTATCACTGTTGCAAACAGGGCACTTTCCTAAAACTTCCTTACCCATAAAACCACTCCTTAATTTTATGATGTAGCACATTAATATTTTTAACCGTTTATTAAATATTATTTATTATATATTTATATTAATATATAACTTTTCCATTGTCAATGCAGAATTTAAATATTTTATAGCAATTGATTAATTTTTTTAATATGATAGTCAATTTTTTTAAACTCAGTGGGGTGCATGTAATAAATATGAAGAAAAAATACACCCAGCTCAGTGGAATACTGTTGACTTAAACGTAAATATATGCTATCACTAGATTATTATAGTAAATTTTTAAAAGGAAGCAGACAGTCAAACAATATTATTTCATTTCCATTGTGTTACCAGCGGTTGTAATGCTGTCTATTCTTATCATGAACACCAAAAGGGTTTTAATGGATATTCACACTTGATACTATTTTTAAGCAACATTGAGCGCGAGTTCTTATTTATTTTAAGGGAGGTCTTATCATGAAAATTATTCAGGGAAAAATTGAAAGTCAACCGCAAGAAACATGCTATGACAAAAGCCGTCTGGATGTGCTGAACCGACATTTGCAGAGGTTGATTGACAATGAGATGATTTCGGGTGCAGTCTATATAATATCCCATAAAGGTAAAATCATAGCTAATGCAAGTCTTGGTGCAGGAAGTAGAGTATCCAATAAAAAAATGAAACCCGATACAGTTTTCAAAGCTTATTCCATTACTAAAACTTTTACCGCGGTAGCTGTCATGCAGCTTGTTGAGGACGGATATATCCGTCTTGATACCAAGGTCGGTGAAATTCTTCCCCAATTTTCAAAGCCACCCTTTGACACAATAACAATTATGCATTTACTTACACATACTTCAGGACTATATCCTGATAGCGGTTGCTTTCCGGAGTCCTCTCCTAAAAGCTCATGGGATTTGATTGAAACTGCTGAAAAGCTATGGGACAAAACCGGCCAGTTTGATTGGATCAGTGCGGGAATTTCACCCGGTCTGCGAACACCTGTCGGAACACATTGGCAATACTGCTCCTTCGGGTTTGCAATTCTAGGTGAAATCATCACAAAAGTAAGCGGTCTATTCGCTCATGACTATATCATGGAGCGCATTATACGCCCGCTTAATATGAATGACACCGGATTTGTACTTACCCCCGATATGGCAAAACGCTGCTTTATTGATGACGAAAAGAATAAGCAGTGGCTCTATGATGTTGCTTCCGGGAAATCAGATGGCAATGAGGACAAGGGAACTATATGGGAAAACATTCCCAGCACTGGCGGTGGACTTTATTCAACACCCTCGGATTTAATTCGGTTTGCAAACGCCATGCTGTATGGTGGTCGATTGGAAGATGTCCGTATTCTTGGAAGGAAAGCTGTGGAAAAGATGACAACAAACCAACTTCACAATATACCCGATAAATGCTGGGGTGCTAATGTGACAAATAGACTTTATGGAGTTGGCTTTGATATGCGTCAGAGCGATGCCTTCACCTATTCCGAAGGCACCTTCATGCACGAGGGTTATGGAGCGAGTTCAATGTATATTGATCCAAAGGAGGAGCTTGCTGCAGTATGGTTTGTACCATTTACCAATATTGAAAACTGGTCTGCTGATCCTCTCTACAATGTACATAATATTATCTGGTCGGGGTTGATATAATTGAAGGTAGTAAAGCATAAACTGGAAGAATTAAAAGCCGTAGCTTTTGTTACATATAAGGAATGGAGCGCCTATCGTACACATTCTCTTGTTTCGGTATTTGTCGGGCCTATCTATTTTATTGTACAGTATTTTATTTGGACTGCCGTATACGGAGGAGCAGATACACTTGCAAATATGGAGCTATCTCAAACCATACGATATTTCGGTGCGTCTGTACTGATCGGATATCTGACTATGGATTTTGCTGACTGGAACTTGCAAATGCTTGTGCGAACGGGAAAGTTTTTGACCTTTACGTTACGTCCCATGCACCATAGATTTTTTGCGCTTTCTCAAAAAATTGGGCATAGAATATTGGGCTTTTTCTTTGAGTTTCTACCTTGCCTTTTAATATTCTCATTGGTGTTTAAAGTGGATATTATTCCTGAGAACGTAGGTTGGACGGCTATCTCGATAGTTTTTGCTTTTCTTATGAATTTTTATATAAACTACTGCATCGGAATGACTGCTTTTTATTTTACTCAAGCGAGCGGCATAAGACTAGTATATCAGCTGTTTGCTCAAATTTTCTCAGGTGCGTTGATTCCTTTAAACTTTTTTCCATCAGGAATACAGCACCTGATGATGCTTTTGCCGTTTCAGTATACAAATTACATTACGGCAATGATTTGGACAGGTGGCGGAAATATTGGTGGAATCAATTTGTCTGCGCCGCAAGCTGTATTATGTCAGGCAGTAGCGGTTATTGCCGTTTATTTTTTGAGTGAACTGATTTACCGACTTTCAATAAAGCGGTTTACAGCTGTAGGAGCGTGAGTTTGTATGAAACATATTAAAATGTATCTTGCCTGTGCACATACCGCATTTTCACGGGCAGCGGCATATCGGGCGGATTTCATACTCGGCAGTATCATTACGCTGCTGTCGAACATTTTATTTCCGCTGGTAACAGTACTGATTTATACAAACGGAGCAGCATTCCCAGGCTGGAGTATGTGGGATGTACTGTTGATTCAGTCGGTTTACTCCATGTCCACGGGTGCGGCGGCAATGTTTTTCAACAGCGTTGTATGGGAGACTATGCAACACATTCGTGAAGGCAGCTTTGAAACGGTTTTATTAAAGCCCGTCTCCCCGCTGTTCTTTATTGCTGCCTCGAATTTTGATCCCGAATGCGGTGGACTTTTTATCGGCGGATTGGTTTTGACAATTGTTTCTGTGGCACATACAGAAATATGCGGTTTTAGCAGTGTTCTCCAATTTGTTCTGCTGTTTTTTGCTGGGCTTGCGGTTATGAGCGGTTTGTATCTGACCATGGCAGCTATTACCTTTAAATGGGTCGGAAATTCCCGCATTCCCGAAATTTTTGACAGTATAAAAACCTTTGGAAAGTATCCGGTTGAAATTTTCCCTCGCACTTTAAGGATTCTCTCAACACTTATTATTCCGGTATCGGTCATCGGATATTTTCCTGCCTCGGCACTACTCGGACGGCTTGAACCGATAGCTTTTTGCTCACTTATTCCTTGTGTATTATTTCTTGCATTCGGAATCTGGATTTACAACAGGATGATAAAGCTGTACGAGGGCGTAGGAGGCTGATAATTTTGAAAAGGAAGAATCTATATGACAGTAATAACAGTTGAAAGTCTTATAAAATCCTATACGACATATAAAAGAGGAAGCGGTTTTCGTGAAACCCTGAAAAGCTTTGTAAAGCGTGAGCCTGTGACAATCAGCGCAGTAGACAATATCTCCTTTAAAATAGAAAAAGGAAGTATATGTGGTATACTCGGTCCGAACGGTGCCGGCAAATCCACCACAATAAAAATGCTTTGCGGTGCGCTTTATCCCACCAGCGGAAAAATCGATGTTATGGGTTATTCGCCTGCACGAGACAGAATGAAATATGTTCGCAGAATCGGTGCGGTATTCGGTCAGAAATCCCAGCTTATTTGGGATATTCCGCCTATAGACAGCTTTGCAATGAACAAGGCGATATACGGCATAAAAAGCTCTGATTATAAGAAACGGCTTGATGAAATGACAGAGCTTTTTGAGGTCGGAGAGGTAATTCATAAACCAACTCGTGTCTTGTCTTTAGGCGAGAGAATGAAATGCGAATTCATCATGGCAATGCTGCACAGTCCCGATATTGTTTTTCTGGATGAGCCAACAATTGGACTGGATGTAATTGCAAAGGCAAAAATACGTGATGTCATCGACCAAATGAACCAAAACGGCACTACTTTTATACTTACAACACACGATCTTGAGGATGTAGAACAGCTTGCCGACCGTGTCATTATCATCAACCACGGTAAGAAGGTATTTGACGATACCCTGCCACGTTTGAAATCAACGCTGGGCAACAAAAAAATCATAAAGCTCACTCTTTCAAAGCCTTATAACGGTAAAACAATAAATGGTGCGGATATTATTCACAGAGAAAGCGAACTTGATATTTCTCTGGAAGTTGATATGGAAAAACAGGGGATTAATGAGTTTTTAAACCTTCTGTCAGAATCGGTAAGTTTTACAGACATTTCAGTAAAAGAGCTTCCCATGGACATGATTATCACAAGGATTTATAGTGAGTGAAGTAAGTATTGTAACATTCATAATTAGCAAACAATATTTTTACAAGAAAGAGGTAAATTAGTATGGATTGCATAGTTGATATTAAAAAAGAAGGAATTAAAGTGGTAGCATCACTACCTTTTGATCCAAGAGCTGTATTTAATATTCCTAAAGGTGCTATATATGTTAAATGTGTTATTGATAACATTCAGTTCAAAACTAAATTAATGTCCCGAGGGAGTGGTAGATATTGTATTTTCTTTACTAAACAACTCCTTAAGGATATTGAGATTGATGGAAATGAGAAATTGAATGTTCCTTTGAAAATTGAACCTGACTCGCCAACATCATTACCAGCGTTTATAGAAATGCCTGAATTGATGAATAATGAAGTATTGAAAGCTATTTCTCAACGAGCAAGCATACGTAGATTTATCGAAAAGGATATAGACCATGTTCAGATGAATACTATTTTGAACGCAGGCCTTTGTGCTCCATCGGCGACAAATAAAAGACCCTTTCATTTTGTCGTAGTCAAAGACAAGGAAAAAATGCTTAGCATAATTGGTAACAATCCTTATGTTAAAATGCTTAAGAGTGCACAAGCATGCATTATTGTATGTGGTGATAAAGTTGTTCAAGGTATACCTGAATGGTTGCTGGCTGATTGCTCAGCGGCTACTCAAAATATACTTCTTGCCATCCATTCAATTGGGCTTGGAGGTGTTTGGTGTGGAATTAAACAGGGGTCAGATTTTTACAAAGATATAGTAAAAGAGTTTGGGTTACCAAAGAATATACGGCCAGTATCCTTAGTTGCTTTTGGATATCCAAGTGAGGAAAAAACACAATCTTGCAGGTTTGAAAATTCCAAAATTCATTTTGAAACCTGGTAAGATTATATTTATATTGAACCATGACCAATGGAAATTTATAGTGATTTTGGTTATATCAATAACATATTTAATTGGAATGATATTTTTTATAACATTATTAGTGCTAAAATCATATTATTGTATTTTGGCTATAATCTTTCCCGTATTTGGTTATATGTGGCTTATAACATTTGGAGCAAAGTACGTAAATAATCATTTTGGATTAAAGGAAACTTCTTCTGGTACGATAGTTTTTATGAGAAAAAGGCGAAATTTCAGCGCATTTCCTATTATTCATGTTTTTATTTTTCTCGTTACGGCAATATTTCGATTGAAATATGAAATAAACAAATTAATACTACTTAAAAAAGAACTATCAAGAGTCCGCTAAATTAAAATACAGTAAGTAAGCAATAATTTGAGGCTTTCTTAAGACCATAGCTTTTCGCAGATACAGTCGCTTTACGCTTTTGATCTTCGGTCTCACCAAACAAGTCTGTTTGTTCTTTTTCTGTCCGCTTGAACTAATAAGTTTACCAATATCAGGTCAATACTTGTTCATGCCTAAATTTGGCTGTCTTATAAAACATTGACAGTACTTTCTGCTGCTTCAGTCTGGTATTATCCTATCCGCATACCATATATATTCAGAGAGAGTTTTTTTGTTTTATTCAATAAACCTTATGTACTGTTTTAAACCATTGCTTTCTTCTGTTATATCGATATATCCTTCACCTTCATAAAATTTACAAAGTTTTTCTGCTGGTTTACACTCAAGTAATATTAATCTTCCCCCAACAATATCCCTTGCTTCAGCAATAAGTCCATAACAGTCCTGAAGCATCTTTTTACCTGAAAGGACATTATTACTGTAAGATGAGTCTCTACCCAATTGGCCTATCAGATACACAACAAGATTTTGCTCACTATCTGACTGATTACCAAGTCTTTTCCTCAATGTTTTTGACATTGTCTCAAGAACAGGTATTTTCATTGTTTTCATCGCAATTGAAAAGTATCCAATAACTTTAAGCTCACCTGTTTCCTCAAGCCTTGATTCATCAAAATACAAATAAGTACGGCATTTGTCCCTTTTTTCATACTCAACCGCCTTATTTCTTATAAAATCTGTTATATCCTCATCCTTATCACAACAAAAAAGAGAGAACGCGTCTCTCCATAAATTCTCGTTAATATCCTCTGCTTTTATCAGGCTTTGGAGCGAAGCGTATGCAATAATTTTCCCTCACTCCTTCTCATATCAACAATAGTATTTTTTGAATCTATGTGTAAGGGCTTTGTAGTTTGAACAGCCTTTTCAAGCCTTTCAACGGTCTCTCTTTTTGTAATGGCAAAATCCTTTGTAAATGAAACAGTTGCCATTTTAAGCACCTCTTTCTATCTTCTCGTTTCATGTCTTCTTGCTCTTAATATTATTATACTCCAAAACATAAGAAAAATCAAAATTCAAAATCAAAATTTTTACTATATAAAAAAGCCATGGTTCAAATGCAATTTTCATTACACTTTCTCCATGACCTTTGACAATACTATTTCCCTTTATACAACCCATCCAGCAAATCTATATTTCTCTCCTGCCTTCTAAAGCCTTCGCCAATGTGACTTCATCAGCGTATTCCAAGTCACCGCCAACAGGTATTCCGTGGGCAATTCTTGTAGCTTTTATACCTAAAGGCTTTAACAGCTTTGAAATATACATTGCCGTAGCCTCACCCTCGATATTGGGATTGGTAGCAATAATAACCTCTTTGATGTCTTTATCCTGAATTCTCAGCAAAAGCTCCTTAATCTTGATATCTTCAGGTCCAATACCTTCCATTGGAGAAATAGCACCATGCAGAACATGATACAGGCCTTTAAATTCCTTGATCCTCTCCATAGCTGCGACATCTCTGGCATCTTCAACCACACAGATAAGATTCTCATCTCGTGTATTTGAACTGCACAGCGAACACACTTCACTGTCGGTCAGATTACCGCAAACACTGCAGTATTTAGTCTTTAGCTTTGCATCACTGATAGAACTTGCAAGTCTTTCAACCTTTTCAACAGGCATATTGAGAACATGAAAAGCCAGTCTCTGAGCAGTTTTATGCCCAATACCGGGAAGTTTCTCAAACTCTTCAATAAGTCTTGCAACAGGTGCCGCATAAACACTCATTATAATCCATCCTTATATTAAAACAGTCCAGGTATTCCACCTAATCCGCCTGTTATCTTGTTCATTTCCGAATTAACCATTTCGTCAGCTTTCCTTATAGCTTCATTAACAGCTGCAACAATTAAATCCTGCAACATTTCAACATCATCAGGATCAACTACTTCCGGCTTAATAACAATTTCCTTTATTTCCTTTTTACCTGTTGCAACAACAGTAATAGCTCCACCACCGGCAGATGTTTCAATAGTCCTGTCCTTCAATTCTTCCTGAAGTTTTTCCATATCCTTCTGCATCTTTTGAGCCTGCTTAACGAGATTGTTCATGTTTCCTCCGAAACCCGGAAAACCACCTTTTGCCATTTTAAAACCTACCTCCTGTTTTATACTCATATAATAAGATACTAATTAATTTAGCATATCTTAATCCATTACTTATATGTTAAGAATAAAATCAAGACACAATAAACATTATACATTAATATTCAGTCATATTACCAGCATTTTTGATATATTAATTATATTTTTATAAAATTATTCTTTAAATATCCCCCATAAAGCTTATTCATCAACTATATTCAGCGGTGCATTCAATTCTTGGGCAATAGCTTGGGCTTTTTCAAGCAATTCGTCACTTTCACTGCCGCCTTCTTCTTTTTTATTTTCAATAATATCTTCGCTGCCAATGCACTTGATCCTTATCTCTCTTCCTAACCTCTTACTCATATAATTTTCTAAGATTTCCGCATTTTCAACCTTTGATACATTAATTTTAAAGTAGCTTCTTTCGGAAGGAAAAACAATCCCCACGATTCTAGGGTCTATCTCAACAGCCTTAGTGTCTAGCAGATAAGAAAAAAGTGCCATCCGCCCATTCTGCTTCAAATCATTCAACACATCAACCCATACATCCAAGCCTTTTAAGTTACCGGCAGAGTTTTTCAGGTCGATTTTAATATCACTGCCCGATTTATCGGAGCTCTTGCCAGCTTCATTGGAAGAGTTCTGATTTTTATTGTCAATATTATAGTTCTTTGGCTCACTGGAGCTTACTTTCACTCCATTTGCCAGCATATCATTAATTTTTTTTTCAAGAAATTCAATTCTTTCCGTCAGTCCGGCATCACTTAAGTCTATACTGTTCTCACAAAGCTTTATAAGAGCTACTTCCAATAGAACTCTTGCATGGGTTGACCATTTCATAGTAGCTTCAAGAGCTGAAAGTTCCTTAATTACAGATGTTATCTCAATGTTTGACATCCCTTTGCTCTGCTCTTTCATTCTCTGAATCATCTCTTTGGAAGCTTCAATTATCTCCTCCGGGTTTTTACTGGTACTGCAAATCAGCAAATTCCTATAGTAGAGAACAATGTCTGACACAAACTGAGTTATGTTTTTCCCATCCATAACCAGTACATTTATAAGGTGCAATACCTTGTCCACTTCCTTTGCATTGATTGCATCAACAATATCTGCTATGAACGTGTTATTTACTATTCCCACCACCGACAATACATCATCATAGGTCAGGTGCTTGTTCCCAAGCGAAATACACTGATCAAGGATACTTATAGCGTCCCTCAAAGCCCCGTCAGACATCCTTGCTATAAGCTTTAACCCCTCATTTTCAATACTCACTTCACTTGATTTTGCAATATGTTCAATTCTTTTAACAATGCTTTCAACCGGAATTCTCCGGAAGTCAAATCTCTGACACCTTGACAATATTGTAGCAGGCAACTTATGGGGCTCTGTTGTTGCAAGAATGAATACAACGTGGGCCGGAGGCTCTTCCAAAGTCTTTAGCAATGCATTAAACGCCCCTGACGAAAGCATATGAACCTCGTCTATTATATATACCTTGTACCGGGCTTTTGACGGAGCATATACTACCTCATCCCTTATTTCCCTGACGTTGTCAACACTGTTATTGGAAGCAGCATCTATTTCAATAACATCAAGTAAACTGCCATTTAATATTCCCTTGCATACCTCACATTCATTACACGGGTCTCCATTGGCAGAATTTTCACAGTTGATGGCTCTTGAAAAAATCTTTGCCATGGTAGTCTTACCGGTACCCCTTGTCCCGCAAAAAAGGTAAGCATGAGCTATCCTTCCCGCAGAAATGCTATTTTTAAGTGTCTTTACAACATGCTCCTGCTCAACAACGTCTTCAAAAACCATTGGACGCCATTTTCTGTAAAGCGCTAAGTAAGACAATCTTCTTCCCCCTAACTTTCTCCATTTGGACAATTGTGCTGCTAAACACCAAGACGCAATTTTATGTTAATTGTTCCAATGCATATCAATAATTTGTCGTACAAATA
This sequence comes from uncultured Acetivibrio sp., assembly GCA_964564015.1. GTDB lineage: Bacteria > Bacillota > Clostridia > Acetivibrionales > Acetivibrionaceae > Acetivibrio. The sequence continues at coordinate 39,276 of CAZLZR010000025.1, read as the reverse complement.
TATTATATACAAATAAATAAGCTATTTAAAGGATTTTTAAATAGCTGTAACTTTCGAGGAACTTATTGTATAAATCAGTATATCAAGTAAAACTAAATTCCCCCATATTTATTAAAATGTTTGGTTTTTATAAATTAAATTGGCCGTGCACCTGTCCTTGACAAATCTCTACAAGCGTTACCTATGCAGTTAGCTCTAACCAGGCATTTCTGCGGCACACGAAAGTGCCCACTTACCGCTGCTTTCTTCCGAACCTGACGGGGTTCATGGGTTTTCATTGCGCAGGACCCGGTTTTCATTACTACTTACATAGGGCAGACCTTACATAAACAAGCCTGAGACAGGAATTCAATCCTGCTATAGCGGATTGCAGGTACAGGGCACCGCTACCTCCCCATCTAGCACGACCAAAGATTAACTTTAACTAAAGTACGACCATTTCTGCGTACTTTAGTTATTATACTCAATAATCGTAAATACTGCAAGACATTTTATCAGATAATATGGATGAACTTTTATCCATTATTCTATCTACTGGCATTAAACCTCTTATCTTCATGTAATTCCGTCTTCGCAGTATTACTTTCAATAAAGTTGGAATAAAACTTTGTGTACTTATCAAGAATTTTCCTGTCTTTTTCACTAAGCTCTGTTAATAAATGCTTTTTGACCTTATCCAATTTATCACATCCATTCATAATTTCTACTATATTTAACATATGAAAATTGAATTTCTATTATTCAGATATATTTTTCTATATATGGCAGAATTACTAATCTATTTGTTTCCCAGTGCTTTTTAACTGTTTTGTAACCACTTAAAATTGCCCGAATAGAGGGTAAAACCGTGAGGTACAATATGGAAATGGAGATGGTGATGTCGAAGATGAAGAGATTGAAAGGGTCAGGAGAGTCTTTGCCGATAATAAAAAGTTATAGTTGAAAATTTATCCGGAATAATTTAGAATTAATACGTTAGTGTACCAAATAAACACTAAAATAACGGGGAACTGAGGTAATTATATGAAAACTAGTTTGTTAAAACTTATTTCACTGCTATGTGTTTGTTTTTTTCTTAGCAGTTGTGCACTGAGTTCAGATTCTGACACTACAAAGGTGGTAAAAAGTGCAGATGGAAAAATGGAACTGACTGTTCCATCAAATTGGAATGACAATGATGAAGAATTGCATGATGAAGCCGAGTTAAGAGTATCCAGTTACACTGAAGAAAAGTATGTTATTGTGTTAAACGAAGAAAAGGAGTCCTTTGATGATGACATGACTTTACAAGATTACCACGATATCATCATTGGAGCAATGAAAGATAGCGTTAACAATTCTGAGGTGAGCGCGCCAACAGAAACTGACTTAAATGGAAATAAGGCAATTCTGGTTCAAATTAAGGGTTCCGTCGATAAGATTAAAGTAGTATACTGGATCTACACATTAGAAAGTACAGATAACTTTACCCAGGTTATAGGCTGGACACTGCAGAAAGACGAAGAAAAGAACAAGGAAGCTATCATGAATGTTATGAACAGCTTTAAAATACAATAAAATATAAGTATACAGGTAAGGTATTCCGGTTGGGAAAACCTTACCTGTTTTTATTTACTCATAGTTTTTAATAAATGACATAATGAATTCCTTAATCATAAAATACCCGATAATCATTATATTTCTACTTTGGAAGCTCCTTAATAAGACCTAACAGGTAACTTTTAAAGATAGCAAAATCAATCGAATTAATACTGCCATTACCATCTAAATCACCGGATATCCTCCAATTATCACCGGGCATTTCTTTGGTCATTCCCAGAAGATACATTTTCATAGCAGCAAAATCAATCGAATTTGCTTTTCCATCACCTGTTACATCTCCATAAATAATAATCGGCGTAACAGTAGGTGTTGGAGTTGGTGAAACAATTACCGTTCCAGGTTCGTCTCCCCATTCCAATTTATCATTAATGTATCCTGTTACCTTAGTCCAATCCTCATAATCTCCACCAGCTTCATTATACGAGTAATCATTCGTCTGATCAAAATCGCTCCAATCGGCCTTCCAGACACGGGTTGAAAAATAAAAACTTTCTTCCGGTGCAATCTCTCCTGCTTTAAAACCTATTTCAAAATAATGATCCGCACCATCCGTAGGTTTATCCATTTTCACAAATGTACCTGTAATATTTCCTTCGCCTATTGAAGAATAATCGCATGAAAAAGTCTGTGCTTTCTCACCATCAATCGTATAATAATACCTGATCTTAACAGTACTGAGATCCAATGTTTTTGAGGTCTGATTCATTATGCAGAACTTCGGCGCTATTTGATTGGAGGAATAAAATGCACTGTTATACATCAGTATAGCCATATCCTTGTCCGGTGCAGGAGTTGTAGAGGATGTAGGAATTGGCGTATATGATACTGAAGGATCTCTGTAAGGTTCTTTACCAAATACAAGCTTTCCCTCTTTATACACAGGAATACATTCAGTTTTGATAAATTCAGTTTTTACAGTAGGTAACCCTTCTCTGGAAAAGTCATTGCTTGCATCATAGCATGTTGCATTGGTAGTATATATCTTAAATTGAATCTGGCTTTTTCCAAACATTTTAACTGTTGCCGGCCAGTAAATCTCTGCAAAATATATATGATTGCCTTCATCCCATGGTATAAGGCCTGATATCTTTGCTCCGTTGTCGGTAAAAGCAATTCCAGTTTTAACGTTTTTTACCGATAAACCTTTTTCATAAAATTCACTTAAATCTACAAAATACCGAACGGTTATATCTTTTTCAAAGTGAGGTGGTGCCATATTTACATTATATATATTAGCATTAATAACAGTCTGCTGTTCATTCTCATATGTAACCTGCGCCTCAATTGAATACTCTGGAGGACCTGACTCTATGTCAGGAGTTTCTTCCGGCTCCTGATCCTTACCGAAAAGCTCCGTCATTCCAGCCATAGCACCTACAAATCCGGCATTATAGTCGAGTCCCACTTCGGTGTACACATATTTGTTTATATCATCGACATACGAATCATCATCCTTTGGCCCTCCAACTAAAGCACCGTAAAGTATATGCCTTTCAGGGTCATCCTTGTCCTCTCGTGTAAGTTCTCCCTCAAGCCTTCCGCTTGCAGCCCTGTGATGGGGAAATTCAGGATAGTTATTGCCAAATCCTACAACATAAGAGCTCTCACGAGGATTATCACCTAAAATATAATCCATCTGGCTTTTTGCGAAATCAACATATTTGGGATTTGGACTATATTTGTTGTATACAAGAGCTAAAAAGCTTTCTGCTGCTGCATATTTCAGGCATGCCCACTCATGAAGGTATTTTAAACCACCAGGCGTTGTTTTAAGTTCATTCATCCAGTAATTTAAGTTTTCTTCAGTTGCTTCCTTGTACTTGGGTTTGTCCGACAACTGAGACATCATCAGGTACACTCCGCCAAAAACATCATCCCAACAATGTGTCCAGTGATTATAGTACTCAACTTTGTCTCCGCCAATGCCCCTTTCAGTCATAAGTGCTTCTACATCGTCAAGATAACTTCCGTCTTCTGTTGCTACATACAGCCATATAGCACCCCACATAAGCTCATCGAAATAGTTAGCAGGGGTGTAATAGGTTTGTGCCTTACTGTTGCCCCTGTACTTCTTACCAAAATTATATAATCTTTTTGCTGTATCAAGGCATTTCTCACTGTACTCCAAATCTCTGTCCTTATAATTCACATACATCAGCGCCAGAGCCGCTGCAGCGTTACCGGCCACATCAGAACCCGGTGTCTCAGGATTTGCAACATAGTAAGTGGGTCTCTCAGTATCCTGCATTTCCGGAGGTCCCCAATAACTGTGATCAGTATCACCATCCCCAACCTGATAATAGAAAGTGGTATCATTTACAAAGCATTTTATAAAATAATCGCAAAAATGCTTGTTGATATTGAGCATATATTCATCCTGACCTTTTTCAATAAAGGTATCCTTGAACTCATAATATGCCCAGCCTAATGTTGATGCAGAATAGGTCTGAGGCAAGCCAAACTTTACATGGTCTCCACAATCATGGAAACCTCCGCTAAGGTCAAACCCGACATCACTACCATCATCCACATGGCACGGGCCTCTCCACTTTAATCTGTTGTTGCCTGCATCATCTCCGCACCAGTTTGCTTCATAGAACAAAATTGACTTGGCAAAAGCATCCGCATAATTAAATTCAGATGCAGCTTCTGTCGTTGCTGGAAAACTTCCAATTGATAGCAGCATACAAAAGATCAGCACGATAGATACGGTTACTTTAATTTTACTCACATGTAATACCCCCCAATCAAAATTTATATATTTTCATAAAATATATTCGGTAAATGATATTCTATATAAGTCTTTAATGCACCATTAATGAAATGTGTATATAAAAAAATTATATCATCATTCCAAAATTTTAGGTATATTGATTTAGGAAAGCTGGATGGGAGTACATCATTCTTAGTGCAACAGCCCTTTACAGATTCTTTTTTACTAATTTACTTTTATGAATAATAAAGTAAACAACTAATAATATTATGCTAAAAATAAACATAGGCATGTATATCATATAAAAAGTCATTGAGGAATCATTACGAAAATACATATCTATTTTGTCAGCAAAAGTTAGGACAGAATTAAACTTTAATATATCCTTTAATGTTAAAAGTATATCAAAAATAAATACTGTTACAGGCAAAAGCCAGATTTTATTTCTTGCCTTAAAATAAAATAATGTAAATAAAATTATATTTGGTAAAACTATGAAACCTACCATTATTAAAAACATTAAGCAATTCATTTTATAATCCTTCCCAGTGCAATAATACATTTGCCTTTATTAATATTACCATATATCTGTGCCACCAACAAACGATTAGTATTTTATATTTGTCCAACTAATTTTAAGAATTATATAAAAACCCTGCTGTAGTATATTGAGCTTTGGGTTGTGTATTAATACCAGCAATATTCCAATAACCCCAATAGTTACTATGCTTTATTGCATAAGGAACTGCATCTTTTGCATTATTAGCAGAGTTATCTAGTAAAATCCGCAGTAAGTTGACCACTATGTTGAAACATTAACTCCATTATTTGTTTCATAATAATGACGCACAAATACACTAAAAGGTTCATTCGGATTTCACCATACCATTATGAAAAAGGATTAATGAATGCTTCCGAAGCAGGGCATATTTTTACATGAATAAGGAGCTGTCCACCAATTGAACTTAGTGACAACCCCTCTAGATAACAAGTTCTATCTTTACATTTGTTAAATATTCATCATTTCACTGCTTCGCTTACCATATTTCTTAAAACTTTATCATTATTCCATAATTTTAGAAACCAACTTTATTCAGTTGATATCTGCCCTCTGATTCATTTGAAGTGTCACAAGTAACATAATATAAGTTTCCACTTTCTTTGCCCCACATTGCTGAAACACATATAATCTCCCAATTCTCTTGCAACAACTCCGGTGAGAATAACACCTTATTGCTCCCATCTTTTATGTCATATAAATTCAAGTCCATTGGGGTATTACCGGTTTGATAAGTAAATTTGCTTCCGTCAGGGGATGTTGATATGTTACAAACCATATCTTTCACAGGTATGGTCACTTCATTCACAACCTCCCCATCTTCTCCCAGTATAACCAAACCCTGCGTGTATTCTTCCTGCACATGCCCTTTACTTGAACACAAAATCCCGATATTATCTCCAAAATATGAAAGCCCTTTATATATCATTGCACCATGTGGAATAAAAGGAATCTTTATTATTCTATGCTTCTTTCCTTTTAAGTCTATTTCCACTAAAGTATCAGTTTCAATTTTGCTTTTATTTTCGTCATAATTTCCTACTAAGATTGCGATCTTATCTGATTTGTATGCAGCCAAACCCACATAACCTTCTATATGTATACCCATTTCCTTTAACAAATCGCCATACTTATTATTCTTTACATCATAGTAGTTCAACCTTCCTTCTACTGAAGAACTATTCGTGCAGTAATATACCATTTTCCCATCATCGGACAAAAAAATCTGATATTCGCTCACTGTTGTAGCAATTGATTCCAATATTCCTAATGAACTTGTTTTGGTACAATATAAATATCCTGAATCATTTTTTAATACCAATTTATCGCCTTCACCAATAATTTCCAAGTAGTCATTATCGCCTGTTATGGATTTTCTCATATCCTCGGTATTTTCGTTTAAGTTATTACTTGGAGAGTTTATAGGAGATCTGCTATCTAAAACACCTTCTGTTTTATTACATGATACGGAACTTATCAATATTAATACTAGAACACCTAGTAATATTAACTTTCTCATTGCCTATCACTCCTTCAACTTATTGTTCCCACAATTCAATATAAATTCAAACACGCGATCACATATAGCATCATTATATAAAAGCAAAAAGCAAACCATAAGGATTATATATGTAAGTGGAAAGCTATAGCTAAATCCTAAAATGTAAGCTGCAATATACCCTATTATCAATCCAAACACAATTGATATTATAATACATCTGTACAGGATTGTCTTTGGCACTTTAAAGTCTTTTGTAACCCTGAGAGAAAATATAAGATCAACAAAAAACATAATAATAAACACCATAATAAAAAGTGCTATTCTAAACGAACTTTGAAACAGAGCATTAAATGTAACATAGTTAATCATAAATACAGAATTACTATCCTTTATTGAGTTCTTTATCTGGTCAATGTAAAAACCTATATCGAATATATTTTCAGGAGGAATATATTTATCGGGAATATAGAATTCAAACCTTATAAGTCTCCCTATCACAACCACAACGGCTACAAAAGAAATTAGCATTACAATATTGCTTATTGCAAGTATTGCATTTCTTCTTATAAGTTCTGCTAAATAAGCATCCCTTAGCTTCAACTTGTAAAAATTTACAGCCTTCTTTATTAGCATTATGATCTGCCGTATCAAAAAAATGATACATAGTAAACCTAATAAAAACAATAATATGTCTTCAATCTGAGCAATAATAACATTGTACTTATTATAATCTCTTATAACAAACCCGGAAGATGCCCTTCTTCTTAAGCTGTTGTCAATAACCTCTTCAAATGAATATACTTTGCCCTGTTTAAATTTCAAGCCATTTGCCACAAGGTAGTCAATGCTTTTTTCTGTTTCATAGGATGAGTATGGAATGAATATTCTTTCGTAAATGTCATCGGTCAAATCAAATAAAATTCCTCTGTTGGCCTCATATACTCCAACTATCTTGTAGCTTTTATTCCCAAGAATTATTGAATTTCCATTTATATTATCAGTCATATATAACTTGCGTGCAAGCTCACTACTTACAACAGCTTCGCTCATCCCCTCCCTGCAGGATGCCTTATCTAGAAAACTACCTTTTATCATATTTATATACGGAAAGAAGTTTTTGTAACCTTCATCGGTCAGCAGTACCTTTGAATCCAATGATCTTGCACCTGATTCTGTTCTGGCTGTCAATTGCAACTCGATTGCTGCTGAAATTTCCCATTCATCGTAGTTTTCCTTTATCTTTTCATATTCCTTTATTGAAATTCCATCACCACTGTTTTCACCCATATAGGTGGCTTCTACCCTTTTCTCCATTTTTCCCATTATCTTTTTATCAAAAGTAGCCCCAAGGCTATTTAAGACTGTAATCATACAAGTAATCAAAAAAAGGCTTAAAAATAGTTTTGCTGACAAATTACTAAATTTGGTTCTGTTTCCCACCCGATTTCACCTCACCTTACCTGCATTCTATCTAAAAGCATCTTTGTGGTATTAACTACTATCTCTTCATTATCCGTAATAGGAGCATCTATTGCACAATAGAACTTATCTTCTTCTAAGATCTTCACTCCTCTTACCTCTACATAATTTTCATTACCTAATGCACCATACTTAACTTTTACTATAAATACGCTTGTTTTACCGCCATAATCAATAATACAATTTTTAGGTATAATTGTATCATAATTCTTACTGTACTTGACAGAATATATTTGGGCTTCATTTCCTTCTATCTCAAGCCCTTCTTCAAGCTGAACATCTACCCAATACTTATATTGTTTTGAATCAGTTATATATTCCTTGCCCTGAATTTCTTTCTTTAAAGTTACTTCTTCAGTCTCTGTACCATTCTCACCCTTTTTCAGTACTTTGAATGTAATATCAACTTTATCTCCAATGTTAAAATTTTCTGCCTCCTCACCACTCATCATCCAGAAAACCTCATACTTCCCGTTATCATTTCCAATAACGAAAACAGGTTGGTTTGGTATAGTCACCATACCCTTATCAACATTTACCTCGAGAGCAATTCCATATGAATCAGCTTTAATTTCGCCACTATTGGATAAATCCTTTTTTAGTTTTTCAAGCTCAAGCTTTCTAAGACTTAACTCCACTTTCTTCTCATTCACTACACTTTCCTGTTCTTTTAATGTTCCGTCATTTCCATTATAGTTGTTAATTGTGTTTTCCAGTTTCACTATTTCAAGCTCTTTCTGTTTTAATGATATTAAAATATCCTCTTTATCAAAGAGCGCCAATACCATATCCTTCTTAACCGGGTCGTTTTTCTTTATAAACACATCTTTTACCTTCCATGAACCACCTGAATAAACCTTCTCTTTATCTATCAACTCAATGCGTCCTGTTTTATCCATTATTTTTGCTAAACTTCCCTTTGAGGCCTTCACAGTATCTACTTTAGGCAGAAGCATATTGTTTATTGATTTTGAAAAGAATGTAAAGAATAGGATAAGCACCAGAAACACTACTCCAATTTTAGCAATTAAGCTTTTTCTTTTATTTTCCTTTACCTCTGTTACCATCTCGATCTCCTTTCTACTTTATACCACTTAACTGAATACCTTCTACCAGATAGTTCTCACCATAAAGGTATATAAGCATTACAGGAATCATGTAGAGAACTCCGCTTGCAAATGCTAATCCAATCTCTGATTGATTTATATTGTAAAGATATATAGATAATGGATATTTTGTACTGTCACTCAGAAATATCAAAGGCTGTTCAACCATATTCCAATTATCAATAAAAGAAAGTATTGCAAGTGATGCTATTATTCCTTTGCACTGAGGCAAGATAACTCTTGAAAACGTATTAAAATAACCGGCACCATCAATTTTTGCAGCTTCGCAGTATTCCTCAGGTATTCCCCTGATATACTGCCTTAAAAGCACTATACCAAACGCAGAAAACCCTCCCGGCAAAATAACTGCAAAAAATGATCCGATGATACCAAGGGTTTTCAATACTATGTAATTGGGAACAAGCGTAACCTGTAAAGGCATCAGCATAACTACAATAAACACAAAAAACAACTGTTCCCTGAAAGGAAATTTCAATTTTGCAAAAGCATAAGCTCCAAACACCGACACTACTATTTGAATAAGGACAATAGGAACCGTCAATATAACCGAATTCCAAAACATAACCAGGAAATTGGGCTTTCTCAAAACAGCATTATAATACTGTATAATGCTTACCATCTGCGGAATCAGCTTAAATCCGGTATATTTAGAAGCTGCTGTGTCTGCCGTTTGCTGCTGATAGGTCATAACAACTTCCTCCCCAGACATAAATGAATTGGTAACCATAAACAGTATTGGAAAAAGTAAAACTATTGCGGCCATAACTAAAATACCATAAATACAAACCTTCTTAAAATCACGTACCTTTTTCCTTAATCGTATTTTATCTGCCAGTTTATTAAATTTCTCTTTAATGGCACTCACCCCTCACATAAACTACAAATTGTATTAAAAGCTTTTGCCATACCTTCCCTCAACCTTGTATAGTACAAACACAAGTGCTGCTATTGCTAGCCCCATCAATAGTGAAGCTGTGGACAGCCTCTGATAGTTTAAATTGTTGAAATTATTGTTCATAAAGTGCTGTAGCATATACATGTTCATGGGCGGATAATCTCCGCACAAAAGATATGCCTCTCTAAATACCTTAAAAGAGTTTATTATGGAAATAATAAACACAAAGAATCCTGTGGGAATTAAAAGTGGCAGGGTAATAGCTATCAACCGTCTGAAACTACTTGCACCATCTATATCTGCAGCCTCATAATAATCCTTTGGAATACTGTTTATTCCCGCTGTAAACAGTATTATATTATATCCACAATTTTTCCATACATATAGCAGTACCAGTATTGCCATCGACCATTCCGATTTAAGCCAATTAACTGTATTTAGATTGAAACGGTTTAATATACTGTTTAGTGCACCAAATTCATTAAAAGTAATCTGCCATACAAGTATAATGGATGCTACAGGTATTACCAAAGGCATTACAAAAAACATTCTGAAATACCTCATACCTCTAAATGCTTTGTTTAAAAGCAGTGCCAGAAACAGTGATACTATAATTATCAGTGGTACGCTTATAGCATTGAATATTAATGTGTTCTTTACAGCAAGCAAATAAGATCCGCTGGAAAGTAGACTTTTGAAATTGTCAAGTCCTACAAATTTAACTCCTCCTATACCTTTTGTAAAGCAGTAATAGATACTTATTACCGTAGGTATGACAAAAAATATTAGAAAACCAATCAGGTAGGGCATTGAAAACATATACCCTACCAAGGCTTCCTTATTCTTTATATTTAACCGCAACTTATTTTTCATAATGACACCCTTCGTCTTTACTACTCATTTAGATATAGAGTGGCTTTCGCTTGTATCTTTTCCGCCGCCTGTTCTGCAGTACACTTACCTTCTACATATTCCTCTAATCCTTCATATATAAAGCCCATTATATTTTCATCAAGGATTTCACACTTTTCTACTCTACTTATTATCTCCTTTGCCTGATCTGCTAAAGACTGAGACACAGGAACAGAAATTACAGCGGTACCGTAAATGTCTATTCCTACTTCAACTCCCTCTGACTCTTTTCCGGTCCTTTTTTCTAGAGCTGCTTCAAAAGCCTTTTTATTTACCGGTGTTTCAATTAGTATTCCTGATTGTACTTTAGTATTTGACTGTATTTCCTCTGACAGTAGATACTTTATAAATTCATAAGCTGCCAGCTTATTTTTTGAGTTCTTGTTTATTCCAGCAATAGCTGCAGGAACTGCAGTTAATTTAGTATCTCTCTTAAGTTTGGGAAAAGGATATACTTGTATATCATAATTGGGCTTATCTCCAATACAGACCGGTATCCTGTTGGTACTTGCCCACAAAGCATCAGGGTTTAAGGAAAAGTTTGCTGCACAACAAGCCGCTACAATAATTCTTTTTTATATAAATCAAATTCAGTATTTGCACCCTCAATATTATTCGGCACTGAGTTTTCTCTTACTTTTTTCAGAATATTTAGAAGTTCTATAAATTCAGGACTATCAAAGGAAGTCTTTCTCTTGTCAAAGTCTACAAATTGTTTCATACTATCAAACATAACACCACTAGTAAATGTATAACTATATGCTTTGTTCTGACCGTTCATGAAATACTTGTCAGGATTTCTTTTATGGTACTCACTAACCATATCCGCAAATTGTTCTAGATCTATATCTGACAAGTCATATTCCACACCACTCTCTTTAACAAGAGAATCTACAGTCCAATAAGTTGGTACTCTGAATCCTAAAGGAACAAAATATCGTTTCCCATTATACACACCCGAATTCATTACTACCTCATAATAATCGGACATATTGAAATCCTTATCCTGAGACATTGGTATCTCCAAATCGGCGAACACTTCAGAATCAATAAGAGACTTTTTGAATGAAGGTATAATAAGCGGATATGTTACAATAACATCCGGACCTCCACCGGCCATAAGCTCTGTACTTAATTTATCTGCAACTTCTCCAATATGAGCTAATGTCTCCACTTGCACCTTAACCTGTGGATACTTTTCCTCAAATGCAGCAATTGTCTCCCGGAGCACACTTGAATATTGACCTAAATACATCTTAATGGTGCCACTTGGCTCCTGAGTAATATCCCATGTTTCTTTATCAGGCTCCATACCTTCTGAGCAACCGATTGACATTATCATTAGGACAGCTATACATAATATGGCAATTTTTCTAGTTATCTACTTCACATTAACCCCTCCAATTGTATACATTTATATTATAAAACATATTTTACCTTAGTTGTACAACAATTATCAACCTGGAAATTTTATTATATGAGTAATAACTATTTGATTAAATCAATAAGAACTTCCAACAATTCACACCTTTTAAATCATCAAAGTTCAACTTTATATTATTGACTTATTTCTAATCATTGCTAGTATTCTGGTATTTGTGTCTAGTTTATCTCACTTTACTGAACTCCTACTTGTCTCATAATAATGGCGCACAAATACACTAAACGGTTCATTCGGATTTCACCATACCATTATGAAAAAGTATTAATGAAAGCTTCAGAAGCAGGCCATATTTTTACATGAATAAGGAGCTGTACACCAATTGAACTTAGTGACAACCCCTTCAGATAAATTCATGAGCAAAGCGAATTCCCTTGCCTTTCTATTTCTACATTGCTAGCTAATCAAATTCAGGTAGTGGACTTCCATCTTCATTGATCATTTTAGTAGTTTGGATATTTGTTTGATATTCCCACGAATGTGTCAAAATTGTATTGTCAATATCTTTCCAACTTGCAATAAATTTCACATTATAAAGCATATTACTTACTTTTTCAACTTTAGTTTCTAATTCAATAGGCATTTCGAAATTGCTTCCCTTTATTGTAGTTGTTACCTTACCAACTTCATTTGAAAAAGGCAGTTTAGTTTCTGAAGCTATATCAACAAATACAGAATTTATAGCATCTGCTTCTGTATATTCAACGTATCTGTAAACTGTGTAATCCTTACCAACCAATACAGCTACCTTTTGCGATGTTGGTTCTCCTTCAATTTCAAATATTTTTGCTTTTGTTCTTAAATCTTTTCCAATTTCATTTATTATTTTATTTCTATTAACAAAATCTTTTGTATTAATGTATATTGAGTCATTAATGTTGCAAAAACCTTTTGACTTAAAGTCAATGTAAATAGTTTACTGGTATAGTCTGCACCCATAAGAAAATAATGGGTTTAGCAAAAGAAAAGGAGAGTGACCACCCAAACCTCTGCACTATTAATTTAAAAAACTTAATACGATAAATCTACACTGTACCAGAAAAGAACGGTTTCAAATTCTTTCTTCCAGTTAAACCGCTTCCGCCTATATGTGGGAGGTGGCTTTTGGGGCTTAAGATCCTGTTGAAGCTGTATAATCGAATTCCACAGGCCGCCTGCTATTAGCCTTACTATTTTTAAGAAGTCATACTTTACACCTATAAGCATATGCATTAACTTTAGCAGGCAAAACAGTATAAGTGCGGAATATATTTGGATTAACACAGCATTAAAGCTGGTACCAAAGAGCTTCTTAATCTTCAGATGTTGCTTTATCCACTTGAAGAATGTTTCGATGCTCCATCTTAGGCGATAAATCTGGGCAATATCCTCAGCAGATAAGTCAAAGCGATTAGTAACTATACTGAAAAGTTCGTCGCTAGATGAATCAATTAGCTGTACAATCCTTAAAGAATGCTGCATCCGTGTACTTTGACATCCAAGAATGACTTCTTTATCAGCTATAACAGCACTCCCTTTAGGGATAAAGTTTTCATTCAGTACAGTTATGATAGCGTTTTTCTTAAGCCGTGAAATGAAATATATGCCTTCTTGGCAGTACCTTTCGTATTCCTTGTAATCAAGGTATGCACGGTCAAAGAGGTAGGTTATCCCTGGTTCTTTGACGAAGGACTTCATTTTTTCTTTATCATGAATGATGCCTTCAGTCATTATAATGCTTTCGGGGCAATCCATCAAAACATTATAAAGGGTATGAACTTTAACTGCTGCTGCCTTGTCTCGGTAGTCAGCCCAGGGAAAAAGGGTTATACAAAGCCGTATAATGGTGGAATCAAGAACTTTCAGCGCTCCCCAGTTACCTGGTATTATTCGTATACCGTGATGTTTTTTAACCTTGGCGAGTGTAGCTTCAAATATCATTTTAAATACATCGGTATCCCTATCACTGTTTGAACGTGATATTTGTGAAGCACTAATGGTTCCCGTATATTCCTGGAGCTTTTTATCAACAGTTATTCCATCGCTGATGCCTCTATGGCTTTCCTTCTGAGTGAGGTGTGCGTACATCATCGTATTAAGTTGCCGAAGAACAGTAAACTTTTTGGTTCCGTGTTCCGAGTTGGTTTGATCAACAGCCTTTTCCAATATATTCATTGGTAAAAAGCCTGTTAAAGTTTCAAAAACTGTAGTACAATCAGCCATGTCGTTAGCTCCTTTGTTAATTGATGTGGTTGCTTGTCAGGGCGTACCCACTTGATATTAACAAAGGGGCTTTCATACTTTCTACAGGTAAATATTACAATTGATTTTTTTCAAAAATTTTTATGCAATAACAATGACTATTGCAGAAAGTTTTATTCGCCTGTTCTTTTTCATATCACTCATTTGCAATACTCCTATTCTTCTAATTCATTTTAATCAGCCTTGAAGCATGTATTACCATAGTTTTTGCACATATTACCAAAACCAATATTTCTTTTTCACAAAAATATACGAAAAAATAACAGTCAAAAACCCAACGCTTCCTATAATAATAAAAGACAAATTAACTTTTAAAAATGATAATTCTCTATCTGTTAATAGATACTTTCCACCAATATCAACCTTAATTGTTCCCGATTCTATGGCATTCTTTAATATCTCATATTTGCCCTTCGACGCATTATATAAATATATGTATCTGTCATTTTGCAGGTTTTGCTCTTCAAAAGAAATACCTATTTTACCAGGCAGCTTATTTCTATTATTAACCACTACTTCCATTCCATCTTCCATATCAGTGCACTCAATACTGGTAGATATTTCATTTTCATAATTTACTATATCACTTCCATCTATTATAATCAAATAATCATCGCAATCGACTAAAAGTGTCATTTTTGAGTCATACAAATATTTAAGGGCTGATTTTGTCACTTTATCAAACTTACTCTTTCCAACAACTACTTTCATATCATGCGATTCTTTCAGAATTTCTGTAAGAGGATCCATATCATTGTTAATACTTACCGCAGGTATGCCCTCTTCAACCTCTTCAATCAAATCTTTATTGACAAGTACTGTAACTTCCGACTGCATATATCCATTAGAAACAACTATCGTGGCTACACCTGTATCAACCGCAGTTATCAAACCATTACCATCTACTTTCGCAATAGAGGTGTCATTGGATTTGTACTCAATTTTCTGATTTGCATTCCGGGGTAAGACGCTGCATTTCAATTTAAACTGTTCATTTGTTTTTAACACTATATATGATTTATTAATTTCAATTTTTTCAGTAGCAGTCACTACGTAAATAGTAATCTGTTTTGTCACTTCTCCTGCTTTAATATTTATTACTGCTGTTCCTTCTTTTACGGCTTTAATCTCTCCCGAGGTATCAATAGTGGCAATTTTATGATCTTCCGAAATATATTCCACCTTTGGCTCGGTTGCGTTATAAGGCAACACTGTTACCTGTATTTTTTGAGTTTTCCCCACCTCCATTTTATCATCGTACTTTCCTATATCAATGTCCGTAACAGGATAAACCTTTTTTTCTTCAACCTTTAGGTCGAATGACTTTTCTATTCCGTCCACTCTTACAAATATTTTAGTCTCGCCAACAGCATGTGCCTCAATTCTTCCAAATACATTAACGGTTGCAATTTCTTCATTGGCAGATTCATAAACAATCTTCTTATCAGATATCTCAACAGGCATAACTGAAGGCGTTAACAATTGTTTATCCCCAACCATCATTGTTTTCGGATAATCTCCCAAATCTATATCAGTCACTTTTAATTCTTTTTCTTCATAAACAGATAATGTAAATTCCTTCTTAATTCCACCTGCTTCAACAATAATTGCAGCAATTCCAACTTTATGTGCTCTGATTCTTCCAAGTCCATTTATTGTGGCGACATCCGTATTTTTAGAGGTATATTTAAATCCGGGATTCACTGCATTTGGCGGTAAAACTGCCGGTATCAGCAACTGGGTTTCCCCCACCTTCATTTTCTTTACATAATCACCTAAATCAATATCCTTGACACTAGTATCCTCTTTAGGCAACACTTTTAAAACAAAGGAATTCTTTTTATTACCTGCTTTTGCAGTTATTACAGTCTCTCCAACAGAGAGTGCAGTTATTCTACCAAGTCCATTTATACTAGCCACCTTTTCATCACTCGAAGTGTATTGTAGACTTCTGTCAGTTGCATCAAAAGGTAAAACAGTTACTGAAAGTAATTGATTATCTCCAATGCACATTTCTTCTTTATGTTCTCCAAGATCCAATTCTGAAACATCTATGTACGTACTTTTCGGAGATTCCACTTTTAATTTGAACTGTCTACTTATTCCATCTGCAGCTTCAACGATTATTTTTGTTGTCCCTGAATCCAAAGCTGTAATTCTTCCAAGTTCATTTATTGTAGCAACACTTTCTTTACTTGAATAATATTTAACCTTTCTATTTGAAGCATCAAGCGGTAATACCGTAACCATAAGAAGCTGTTTTTCGCCCACCTCCATATCACTTCTATATTCTCCCATATCCAAATCTGTAACCTTTATATATTTAGGTTTATCATTTTCATCTGTGACATCTTCCTCTGTATTTTCTTCTTTTTCAGCTTCTTTCTTTTTATCCTCCACTATTGTATTGTCTTTAACGTCCTCTTCCTTTACTTCATTTGATATTTCTACACTACTATCCACAATGCTTTCCAATATTTCTTCTGCAAAAAGATATGTACAATTATTAATCTGCAGAAACATTATTATAAATACTAAAAACCTTAACAAGTGTTTCTTTACCATATCAGAACTCCTATCTTGACAGTATCCCTAATGATTCCATCACATAATCAAAATATGTTACCTTATCATATTGAATACGTGCCTCTATCGGCATACCGTTGGAAAAATTGACTTTATAACCTTTTTTACTTATTATGTATGTATTATCCGGCACTATATCAACCTTAAAAAAACTATTTCCACTCTCACTATCGGTAGTTATATCACTATCCTTCTTTTCCACTTTTCCTGAAATAGTTCCATATACGTTCTGTGCCAGCCCCGAGATTGCAATACTCACTTCATCTCCTACAGAAATTCGAGCTATACTATTGGAATCCACATACGCCTGTACCTTATACTCATCCTGCTCGGATGCAATATTGGCAACTGCACTTCCTGCCTGCACCACCATTCCCTCTTTGTATTCCGCCAGCATATGTATTTTACCGGTAGCATTAGCCACCACCTGATATTCTTCCTGTCCATTCCCAACCGCTTCCAGTTGAATATCTATATTGGTCAATTCATTTTGATATTGCAGTATGGAATCCTCTATTGATTTTAACGTGGAATAATAAATTTCAGTTATCTTACTCTGGTTTTTTTCTATTTCGCTTTCTATTTGTGCATCAGTATAACCATATGATTTGTAGGTTCCCACATTAACCTTCTGCTGTGCAATCTGACTTTTATAATTTTCAAACTGGAAATAATAGAGATTGTCTTTCTCATCACCCTCAACGAAATAGTTTACGTCATCCTTTATTGAATCTACCAATCTTCTATATTGTCTAATTCTTTCTATGTAGAGTTCTCTTTTGCCTTCCAATTGTTTTGCCTGTAAGTCAAAATCTGTGCTTTTTACAGTTAGAAGCACATCTCCCTTTTCAACATGTACCCCTTCTTCAATGTTTATATCCGCAATTTTACCGCTATATGGTGCCATCACATAGTTTTTATTGATGCTCTGAACAGTTCCCGACGCCTTTATTATATCTATTTTAGGAGTTAGATAGCTCCAGATTCCAACGCCAATTATTAATGCAATAACAGCTACTATTATTATATAACCAAGCTCGGGTATTTTTTTGTCATAAAGCAATCTACTGTCTTTCAGTTCTTCAAAGGTTTTAACCTGCTTACTCATCGTCTGCACGCTCCATAAATACATCTGCAACTATACCGTCTTCATTTGAGTTCACAAATACGGTATAGCTGTCTCCTTTTAATGGAATATCCTCTTCAAAAGCTATCAGGTTGATTTTATCATATGCAAATTTAAGCTTGCTCTCTTCGCCCGTATATCTTGCATACATACAATTTTTTACCCGTATTATCGATTCCATATTATATGGAGGTTCAACATTGTGGATGAATGTATTTGATTGCCGCATAAGCTTAATAATCAATTTTACATCTTCCGTCTGCTCACCATTTATGTAAGTATACTGAATATGTGGACCAATTGGTTGTCCTCCTTTATTTCTTATATAATTATCCATCCGTATAACTTCTTTCGTAATATCTTCCTTGTTTTGTAAGTCAATTTCTCTAACTAACACATTAGTTAGTTTTAATATCTTATTTTTATTGATTTGAATTTTCTCATTTATCATTATACACACCTCAATATATTGATTGATTTAATATTGGTAATTTATATTGCATACAATCTTTTTTCGAATCAAACCAGATTAAAGGCAAATCCTTCTTACTTATTAATAGTAAATTAACAGGTAATAATTACAATCTTTATCCGCCAAACAAATTCTTTCTCTTTAAATGAGCAACCAAACAACTTATATAAAAAATTGCTGCTAATAATAGTCCTATATAACTTAAAACAACTCCTGCCAACGCAATTTTCCTTTTTGATGACTTCAATCCCGGAATTGCATAGAAAATTCCAAGCACACTTGCTATAATAAGTGGAAAAGATGGTATACTAACAATTCCCATCAAAAGGCTCAAATAGGAACTATTATCCTTTTCTTTTTGAGTTATTTCACTAGACTTTTTCCCTCTAATAAATACATCATAAAGGGAAATCCCCACTGTGCAACCAACTGAAATCAAAAAACTTCTCAAAATATTCATTTTAGAATTCCCTAGTAACAAACCTAGTAGCAAACCAATCGGAAAAATAATCAAAAAAACTTTTAATCCAAACAATACTCGATCCTTTATAGAATTCATATTACACCCCCCCTTCATGCTTCCTATCATCTATTCTCACTTCACCTAATTCCTTCATCATTTTTTTTATCTGTTCAAGTTCAAATACAGCCATCCCTTCTATATCTTCCTCGTATTTTGATACCAAAACCTTTTTACCTATTTCGTATGTTTTTTCAATATCATTTTTTACATACAACTCATATGCCATTCTAATACGATAACTTGTCAAACTACACATATTGTTAATCGAATCTGAAATATTGCTATATATTTGTTCAGCTTTTACAATATCTTTCTTTAAGACACAACAAGCATAAAAAACTTCGTATACCAAACGCTCTCCCATAATAGGGAAATAATTCTCTTTAGAACTTTCAATTATCTCTATTTGCTTTAATGCAGTATTTGTATCTTCTTTATCAAGAAAGTGATAATACATATGTATATCTAAAAGTAAATTTCGTTTTTGCCCTTCTTTCGCTTTATCCTCGTTAAATTTCATAAAACTTATATTTTTGGGTCTTATCCCTATAAATAATTGTGAACTAATATATAAGTTATGAATATTTTCTTGGTCTGTCTCTGAATTCCTTATAAACCACAACAACTTTGTTCCATCGCTATAATAACAGCCATATTCCCCTGGCATTAAATTAAGGATAAAGGCTATCTGATTTATTACTATAAATATGCAAGACAGCATTATCTCTAAAGTCATAATCTGAGTTCTTCTAGTTAAATACAAAAAAGATAGTACTCCTATTAAAACAAGAAAAAAATCTGATACTGGTCCGCATAAACTATAAAATGGTAAATCGTTATATATTTGCTCAACTTTTCTTGGTATCATGTTGCACGAACCTTGTTTTAGAAACTCATGCGTAAACCCAAACCTTATGTTATTATTTCTCTTTTTTATTGAAAACTGAAAAATAGTAAATGAACAAAAAATAAAATTTCTGTACTTACCATATAAGTAATGACCAAATTCATGGAAGGTTATTTGAACGATACCAAAAATAATAAATCCTATAATTACAGTCATTATGTTTTCTATTAATAATTGTTTTCCTTGTCCTGTATACTTCATGACAATAGATAAAACATCAAGAAATAGTAAAAAGTCAATTATACTCAAAGAAATAACGATTCCCACTAGTATGCTCTTATTTTTCATACATTTCTCCATCTATAATTCTTAAAGTCAATACCCTCTGTTAGGTAAAAAGGTAACTGATTTCATATAAATATACTTTTAACTATAGCTAAGTTACTACAAAATAGCAACTTAGCTATAGCTTTAATACTTTATTGTGATACTATGTTAAATACTAAAAAATTGTTAACCATCCGTTATTAGGTTTCGAATCAATTGAATCAAGTTTACGTGCTATTGCACCACCTATGTCCAAATAATCCAAAACGGCTTCTACAATAGGACCTAGTGAAGCAGCTAAAGCCCCACATCCTATGGCAACTAATTTGCTAGCAAGAGTTTTAGTAAATATTTTTGCAGCCTCTTTTGCCCCAACTTTGGCAATATATGCTGAAACTGAACCCACTCCTATTCCACCAACTATAATACCAATAGCAGTGTTAAAAATTACACCTGCAACATCAACAGAAACAATATCAATCGCTCCACCATCAACATACTCCATCTCATCATTGTCCATCACAACATAGTTGCATGGCAAAACCAATGCTTCATTATAACACACTTCCATCTTTTTACCTCCTTAAAATTAGTTATTTTCAGTACTTGTTTGCAACCAAGCACCAGTACATGTATGTTAACATTAATGCAACAACCTTAATAACACATTTCGTTCTCATCAACACATGCTATTTCTTCTTCCAACTCTTCTTCCACACTCTTTACAACTATATTTCCCTGTTGCATCCCCCAAAGCTGATAATACTTACCCCGCATTGCCAACAACTCCTGATGGGTTCCTTTTTCAATGATCTCACCTTTATCAATAACAATGATCTCGTCACAGTTTTTAATAGTCGCGAGTCTATGAGCAATAATCAGCATGGATTTATTCTTAAATTTATTGTAAATCATGTCAAAAATTATACCTTCTGTCGCAAAATCAAGATTACTTGTTGACTCATCCAATATGTAAAATTCACTCTTTTTAAGAAATGCTCGTGCCAGTGCAATCCTTTGCTTTTCGCCACCGCTTAGCCCATTACCCGACTCCTCAAGAAAAGTATGATACTGCATTGGAAGTCTTTTTATAAACTCATGGGCATCCGCTTCTTTTGCCGCCGCTTTTACTTCATCTAAAGATGCATTCATCTTAGTAACCCTTATATTGTCATATATACTCTTGGAAAAAAGTTCAATACCCTGTGGTACATATGAAATTGCTTTTCTAAGTGAACTATTGCTAAATTCATTTATATCCACACCATCTATGAGTATTTCTCCTTTTTCCGGTTCATAATATTTCAGCAATAACTTTGCAATCGTCGATTTACCACTACCGCTACTTCCTACTAAGGCTACCTTTTTTCCTTTGGGAATTGTAAACGAAATATCTTTTAATACTGGCTTCCTGTTTCCATACCTGAACGTAACATTCTTAACTTCGACATCTCCTTCAATCTTTTCTATGTCCTGATAATGGCCATTTTCCTGTTCTCTCTCACTATCTAATATCTCTGTAATCCTTTTCATTGATATATTTGCTTCCTGTATCCGCAATTGTAGTTGCACAAGTCTTCCCACAGGATCCATAAAATATCCCGATAAAGTCATAAACGCCATCATACTTCCTAACGATATTTCACTATTAATAACCTGCACAACTCCAAAATACATTAGTGCCAGGTTCCCAACTGTCTGTACAAGACTGGATATAGCTCCCTGGACATTAGATAGCATTCCGCCTCTAAGTCCTATTCTAAGAGATCTTATATATTCTCTTTCTATGTTCTCCAATTCCGTTTCCTCATTTGCATTTCCCTTAATTGTCTCAACAGCCCTCAGTCCTTCAATTATCTGCGAATTAAGTATGGAAGATTGTTGCATCTGCTCTTCGTTAAGCTTTTTATAAGGCTGCTTGAAGACAAATACCAATCCAATACTTGTAACAGTCAGGAAAATAATTACTACAAAGAGTGTAACATTCATTTTAAAAAGAATTACACCTGTTATCAACGCCATAGAAATATCCATAATCAGCGTTAAAGCAATATTCGTAAATATATCCTTAATGGTAAATGCATCGGAAAATCTTGTGATAATATCCCCGGTCTTCCTTGCTGCAAAAAACTTCATCGGAAGTTTATAAACATGTTCGAAATAACCTAACAACAAAGGTATATCTATCTTCTGTGAAAGGTATATCATCATCCACTGCCTAACAAATCCAATTATTACCTGAGTTACTGCTATAACTGCAAATATAATCAATACCGAAACCAACATACCCTTTAACTGGTATGGCAATATTTCATCCATAATTACTTTATTGAATAATGAAGACACTATTCCCAATACTGTTAATATTATTGACGCAAAAATAGAATAGATAAAGAGCTTTTTCTGAGGTAATAAAAGTTTAAGAAATCTATTGAATACTTTTTCTCCTTTTATTTTACCGCTTGAAAAATCCTGATTAGGCTTCAAGATAAGTAAGGCTCCAGTAAAATTCTTATAAAACTCATCTATAGTAAGTCTTAATAAATCCTTAGCAGGGTCTCCAATTATAACATGTTTTTTTGTAATCTTAAATATAACTACGAAATGACTAAGACCCTCTTTTGTAATAACATTAGCAATACACGGCAAAGTATATTTGCTCAAAAACCCTTCCTTATCAACTCTCACTGCCTGAGAAGTAAAACCTAATTCATCGGCACACTTTTTCAAGCCGATCAGATTTGTCCCCTTTAAATCAGTACCCATCATGTCTCTAAGTTTTGTTATTGTAGTTTCTTTTTTGTAATAAAGACACACCATTGCAAGGCATGCCGCCGCACAATCAGTTGCATCATGTTGTTTAATAAATATGTACTTCATTTTGTCACCTATTATTCGTAAATGTACTTTCTAAGAATCATCGAAAAGTAGTATAACACAGGTCATTTTTTGTCACCGAAATCTTTCCACAGTATACCGAAAATTCCCAACACTAAATCATTTCGGTTTTCCGAAATAACTGATAACATCGCATATTTTTATTATAAAGACAATAAATAATACATCTTAATAAATCCTTAGCATGCTCGTCAATTATAGCATGACTTTTTGTAATCTTAAATGACTAAGGCCATCTTTTGTAATAACATTAGCAATATTAACCAAAACCCTCTGACCACTACAGAAACTGGGCTTTTGAGTAGCGTACAAAATTTCCAAATAGCAATAAACCATATAAAAGATTTTTCCTTTCTCGCATTAACCCACCTGTTATTAGTATAATATCCAATTTATAACCATTCTGTAAACCTTCCAATAGTCACTTTTACCGCCATTTTGGTAATAATGATTTTAGCCGAACAGCTACTTGAATTGTCTTATAGTCACCAATAAGTACCTGGCGACTATAAGATTCCATAGACTTGATTAATTCTCTATTTCCAGTTATAAAGTCCTAAAAGTAAACTATATATTACATAATTACTACACCAATCCATTACGTACCGCATATACAACCAAATTTACCCTACTTTCCAAACCAAACCTCTTCAGCAACTGCGATATATTATTCTTAACAGAACCTTCGGACATTTTGAAATGTGATGCAATCTCCTTATTGCTCAGGCCTTCAACTAATAACCTAATCAGTTCTCTTTCCCTATCTGAAAGCTCAATATCTAGCTTTTTATCCTCTTTCTGGCTTTCCAAACCCTTAGAATCAATCTTCTTCACTAACGTATTCAACGTATCCTGCTCCATTGCAACCAAACCACTATCAGTACTTTTTATAGCCTTTATAAGTTCTTCCCCTCTCAGATTCTTTGACAAATACCCATCAGCACCATTCATCAAAGCTTGAGAAATGTTGTATTCATCACTTAAGGACGTGAGCATTACCACTTTAATATCCGGGAAATTCTCCTTTATAAGCCTTACACCTTTTACTCCATCACAGTCAGGCATTAAGATATCCATTAATACAATATCAGGCTGGTGCTGCTTGCACAGTTCAAGAGCCTCATTGCCATTATGTGCACATGCGACAACACAAATTTCTTTATCCTGCTCAATCAGCATTTTTAATGAATCTCTAAACAAATCATGATCATCCACCAGTAAAACTTTAATCACAGTATTACCCCCCATTAACGATTATTCATGCTATGCCTTCCTTTGGAACTTCAAAATTCAAAATAAACCCCTGCTCCTTATCTGACGTATAACTCATTTTTCCATTTACCTCTTTAATACGTTGTTCCATACCATTAATACCGAATCCCTTGTTTACCTTTTCACACCCAACACCATCATCAAACACAGATAGTTTAATAGCTTCACTATCAAACTTGATTATTATTGCTATGTTCTTCGCCTTTCCGTGGCGCATAGAATTTGTCAAAGCTTCCTGACATACACTATATAATGCAATAGCATTTTTTCTATTTATCTCTTCAACGGTTCCTTGAGTAGAAACGTCTACTGATATTCCGGAATTTTTCTCAAATTCATTTGCCAATTCGGTTAAGGAGCTGATTAAATCCATGCCAATAATCTTTTCTTCCAGAATACCCGATACAGAAAGTTTTACTTTCTGTACACCATCCTGTGCAATTTTTATAGCTTCTTCAAGCTTCTTATTAATCAGATCACTGTTAGTTTTAGGTGTTATCATACAAACTTCCAAAAGCTTAATTGTCAATGTAAGAGAGTGTCCAAGAGTATCGTGTAAATCCCTTGCCAAGCGGTTCCTCTCTTTTGTCACTGCCACCTCTTTAATAAATTTATCCCTCTCAATTCTTTTATCCATAGCTTCCTTGAATTTTACACTGTATAACAAAAACCATAAGCCTCCTAAGTTTATTGCTGGAAACAAAACTAAAACCGAAATAATAACCATTTGTACTTTTGGTGAATATACCTCCAAAAGCTTATCATTAAGAATTAAAGTATACACGGCAATCAAAACAAAACTTAATATCATCAGCAATACAGTTGCAGCAGATAAAACCTTACTTTGTAAAATCGATTTAGTAACACTAATATTTAATAAGTTCTTTCTTTTTGTATATAAAGCAAAGTCTATAATAAAAAATACAATTAAATTCGGAATTGAGTGAATAAAATTAATATAAAAAGAATCAAAAACATCATATACCGTTACACCTTTTATATGAATTATCGGTGATGCCATAACTTCAACAATTGTTGTAATTATAAATATTAAAAAAACACTCAAAATTAGTTTCATTGCTTCTTTTATTTTATTAATTCTATATGTTAATAAAATTAATATATAGGTTGAGAATAAAAGGAATGGCGGTATTATCCACAATTCAAATCTTAATTGTCTCAACAATATAGAAAAAGAACTCAAATATAATAGTAGGAACAGCAAGCCTAAGCAAGGCTTTGCTGCTAAGCTTCACTTTACCTGTAATTTCATTTATATTTATAAGATCAAATTTATTTATTAAAAGTAAACAAAAAATAATTCCTAAAGCAATTTGAGGAACAGCAATAATTATTATATGTGCTACAGTATTTATCATTTGTGCCTCCATATATGTCCTTTGTTGAATCAATCACACTTGGTGTATCTCAAATTTGTCTAGTACTATTACTAAAATATGGAAATACAGATAAATTATAAGCATAAATTCAAATCAAATCCAAATCACATTTAATACATTGAATTATGCTATGTCTTCCTTCGGAACTTCAAAATTTAGAATAAATCCCTGCCCCTTGTCTGATTTATAACTCATTTCACCATTTACTTCTTCAATACGTTGCTCCATACCTTTAAGCCCAAAACCCTTGTTTATCTTTCCGCAACCAGCACCATCATCAAATATTGAAAGTTTAATACCTTTACCATCAAATCTGATTATTATTGCAACGTTCTTCGCCTTTCCATGGCGCAGAGAATTTGTTAAAGCTTCCTGACAAATGCGATACAAGGCAGCTGCTTGTTTCTTACCAACATCTTCTATAACTCCTTGTGTAGTAATGTCTACTTTTATGCCTGAATTATTCTCAAATTCAGTGGCCAGTTCAATTAATGCACTAAAAAGATCTTGCTTCAGAATCTTTTCGTCTAAAATTCCGGAAACAGAAAGTTTTACTTTCTGTACACCATCCTGTGCAATTTTTATAGCCTCCTCCAGTTTCTCGTTTACCATATCAGTATTAATTTTATATGTTATCTTACAAACCTCCAAGAGCTTTATTATTAAAGTTAGTGAATGTCCAAGCGTATCATGCACATCTCTGGCTAAACGACCTCTTTCCTTCGCAACCGATATCTCTCTTATCATATTATCCCTCTCAATCCTCATATCCATGGCTTCCTTATATTTTACACTATACAACAAGAACCATAGCCCCCCAAGATTTAATGCAGGGAAAGTCATTAAAATTGCATTTATAATTATCTGTAATTTTGCAGGATATACATCTAAAAGCTTATCATTCAAAATCACTGTATACACTCCTACGTGTGCAAAATTGAACAAAAACATTATAACAGTAGCACAAGTTAAAAACTTACTTTGTACAATTGACTTAATAACGCTTATATTGAGTATATTTTTCTTTCTTGAAAATAAAAACATGTCTAAAAAAAACATGATCACAACACAAGGAATAGACGACATAAAATTAATATAAAAAGAATCAAAAACATCATAAACTGTGATTCCCTTTATATTTATAATTATTGGTGTTGTAATAACTTCAACAACTCCCATCACCACAGCCCATAAACAAAAACTAAAAAGGAGTTTAAATGCATCAGCTAACTTATTTATTCTATATACTATTACCATTATACTGAAAGTTGAAATTATCATAACTATTGGGACAAGAGCCAAGTCAAATCGTAGTTGCCTTAAAACTATAGCCAAAAATGAAAAATTGAAACTAGGAACAGCAAGCCTCAATAAAGCTTTATTGTTAAGCTCTATTTTCCCAAACATATCAAAGGTTACCAAATCAAATTTATTTGTTAACAACAAGCAAAAAACAATACCTAAAACAGCTTGTGGAAAAAGAACAATGGCTATTTGTAATATAATATTTAACATTAGTGCCCCCTTGTTACTCTTGCATGATCATGTGTACAAATTAATAAAATGTCGAAAGCATAATTATAATATACACAAATGTAATAATACTACATTAATATAAATATTAGCAAGCATTGATAAAATAATTCCTTAAAAATAATAGCCTATGAGCATCAAAAAAGCACCTCCCATACAAGGTGCTTGTCTAAATTTGAAATTAGAAAAGTTGACAAACTACTTTAATTTATCTTTATACTTTGAACAATTAGATGTTATTTATGCAGGGATTTCGGCGCTTTTGGCTGATAAAACATCCAAAAACTTGCCGTACTAACAAGAGATATTGCAACAATGGTCAGAATACCAGACATCAATCCCAAAAACTTTCCTTTCATAATAACATCTCCCCCTTTTTATTTAATAAAGAGGCATTTAACTGTTACTATTATCAGCTACGACCTCTTTATTAGTGCTTTTTTCAGAATTGATCATTCCTGCTTCAATATCATTTTTTATTGACTTTAAAATTCTTTTTAATTCCCCATATTGTTTTTCATCTATTAGAGAACACAAATATTCTAAATTTTGAATAATCTCAATTCCATCCATACGTCTTTTTACTTCTTCTTCTTTTTGTATTATTTCACCAATTTTAAAGACACTTCTTATTAGTAAGACAGTAAAAACAATTGTAATGATAAAACTAGAAACAATCAGCAACTTGTCCGTAAAAGACTTGAAAACCTCACTATTACTAATAAACATTGTATAAATTACTAACAGTATAAAAAACGCAAACAACAACTGTAAAACCAAAAATCCGAGTCTACTCTTTTGTGACTTGTCCAGTTTATTTTCTTTCAAATAGTATATATTAATATTTTTTTTATATATGAAAAATAGAATTAAACTTATTATAATACATTCTGCAATAAAACAATAAATTCTTGGTGCATTTGTATATACACCTGCAAGTCCAACAGTTGTACCTTGAACTAGTGTAAAAAAAACTATAGTAACCAAACAGCCTAATCCCGCTTCTAATACACTTAACTTATATCCTAAAAATATTAGGACAGCGAATCCCACTGCTTGAATCAAAGCGATTGAAATACTTGGAAGAGATATCTCTTTTGTCACATAAAATACTAGTGCTGCAATTAATCCTACCCCAAAGACATTACGTAACTGTACTTTTTCAGGCCTCCCCAGCAAAACCCACGCAAAGAATGCCATCAAAAGCTGCTCAGGTACCGATACTGCTAAAAAATCTATTATGGCTTTGTAATCCATTAGATTCCTCTCCTGTTGTTTAATAATCTATCACATTGTTTTATATCATTCAACAATTCTCTATAATTCGACATAATTCGACTAATTTTGTGCAATATTCACAAATAATCCTCCGCACACATCGTCAAACTTATATAATATTACCATAAATCTTCACTTGCATAAAGCAACAAATTTAGCAAAAATCTTTAAATGAGTATTATCCTTCTCCCACATCAATTCCGGATGCCACTGAACACC
This sequence comes from uncultured Acetivibrio sp., assembly GCA_964564015.1. Classification (GTDB taxonomy): domain Bacteria; phylum Bacillota; class Clostridia; order Acetivibrionales; family Acetivibrionaceae; genus Acetivibrio. Next base: position 10,325 of record CAZLZR010000025.1, on the reverse strand, counting down.
AACTGCAAACTTACAACTTGTATGCTCAATTGATTCAACAATCCCGTCCCCGCATCTTGAAGATACAATAAAGCCGGGTGCCACATCTTTAATCGCCTGATGGTGAAAGGAATTAACACGTAATATCTCTTCCTGGTGTGCCCTAAATACCTTTGTGTCCTTTTCGATAAAAATATCATGAACCGGGTACCATTTGGGAGCACTCTGAGAATGCTTGTAAATCTCTTTCCCCGGTTGCTGGGCGTAAATGTCCTGAAAAATCGTACCACCCATGGCAATGTTCATCACCTGGCAACCCCTGCAAATACCAAGGATCGGCTTATCGGATGCAATTGCCTCTCTTGCGATAAATATCTCCGTTTCATCCCTCAGTGGTGAAATCTCGCCGCCAAAAACATAGTTTGGCTCTCCCCAATATTTTGCATCCACATCAGTTCCACCTGAAAGGAGAAAACCATCAAAGCGCCCGATAATATGTTTTAGAAATTCAGTATCATTAGTTACAGGTAAAAGGACTGGTATACCTCCGGCTAATTTTATCGCCTCAACATACCCGTTATTGATATAAAGCTTATTCTCACTATAGTCAATTCCGGCAGTTATTCCGATTATCGGTCTTCTATTTGGCATTTTACGCACCTCAAAATATTTGATATATAGCAAATATATGATACCTTACCACATTATATAATATTACTAATAAATTTACAAATAAAAAGCGCACTCAAATCAGGTAATAACCCGGTTTGAGAACGCCTAAATTTTAAATAAACCAGCTACATTTTGCTCAATGCTTCAGCTTCGGTCTCATAAATCTCTATAAACCTATTAAGCCTTGTAACCTCAAACAACTTCTCAATATCCGGCATTAAATTGCACAAAATCATTTTTCCTTTTTTTTCTTTGAACTTTTTATATGTGTCAATAATAATTCCCAAACCGGCACTATTCATATATATAACGCCATCCATACTGATAATAACTGTTTTCCCTTCGTTTTCTCTAACTAAATTATCAAGTAAATCTTTAAATTCATTTTGAGTAGATATTCTTATTTGGCCTGTAAGTTTTATAATCTTAACTCCATCCACCTCTTTTGTTTCAAACTTCATATGACAAACCCCCTCTAGGTTGATTTAAGTACTGCAAGCATGTTATGGATTCAGGATATATATATAAATTTACTATCACTGCAACCAATAGTCAAATCAAAAAATTTTACAGGGCTTTTAGTTATACAAATTTTCGAAAAAGAATAAAACTTCTTTAACTTCAAGAAGTGGGTTGGAAGCACTTACGTCTTATTATATATTATCATAAGTCTTATTTCAATAATTTTCAAAAAATATAAATTAGTAACGTATATTATGCTAAAGTATATTAACTTTAAACCGATAATTAAAATAAGTATAATGTACCTTACAAAAGATAGGAGGAATATTATATGCTTTATACAGGACAAAAGGTAAAATATTTTGACAATGAAGCAGTAATTCTTACCTGGCTGGAAAATGAAGTACTATTATTTATTGAGGAAGACTATGTAAAATGGGTAGATAAATGTATGCTGGATATGGCCCAGTAAATTCCCCAAAAAAAAGAAATCCTAGAATATGCAGGATTTCTTTTTTTGCTTTTATTGCTTTTCAAACATGTCCTTTCCAACTCCACATACCGGGCAAACCCAATCATCCGGTATATCTTCAAATGAAGTACCCGGAGCAATACCTCCATCCGGATCTCCTTCTGCAGGGTCATATATGTACCCACATACCGTACATACGTACTTGTCCATTTAATTATCATCTCCTATCCAGATTGTTGCATTACAATAGTTATAAATAATAATACCATATTATTACCATAATGAAACATATTTTATGTAATATCTTAAAGAAAAAAGTTTTAAGAATGGATTAATTCTTAAAACCCTTTTCTCGTACTACTTTGCCTACAATTTATGAGTTTGAACTGCAAAACATAGAAGATAGTGCAGGATCATTGCTAGCTTTCCATAAAACGTACTTTATACCCATGGAAATAGTATCTGCCATTTTCATAACCAGACTTAGCCTCGTGTTCTGTAGAATAAGATAATCCATAAATCCTCCAAAATTTACAATTCCGGTTATGTACATATCGCCTACGGGTGCAAGATCTTTTTTAACTCCCGATCCGGGCTTTATTGATCCTTCACCTATGGTTATATACCCTACATGATCCATTTTCCCAAGGCATGCGTCTATTGCTATTATAAAGGGTTTCTCATAAAGATTCTGAATATCTTCCATTACATTATCAATGTTCTTTGCATGTACCGGGTTATCCAGACTGCCATGTACAAAGATGTTCTTATACACAAGATTGCTCATCTTGTACCCGATAAGAGGACCCAGGCTATCTCCTGTTGACCTGTCGGTGCCTATACACACAAATACTATTGTTTTATATCCGCTTCTTAATGAATTCCCAATAAGGTCATACATTGCATCTGTCAGTGTCTTAAATGCCGACCTACTGTTCGTATCAATATAAAGCTGCTTACATGATGTTTTAAAAAACATATTCTAGCTCCTGTTACTGATATATCTATTATTATTATTCCCCTTAATTGTAGTTTTATTACTCTTTTTTATATTTTACCCAACTTATTTCTGTTGATATTGACAGTGTACTTTGCTATTATCTTTGTAAAGAGAATTACAGAAAGAGCCTTAAGATAACCAGCATTGAGAGGATAACGTTATGGATTCATATAAAAATGAGCCTGTATTGAAAGACAATAAAAACTTCAATAATATGATTGAACATATAATCAACGGCATGTACGACTGGGTCAGGGTTATAGATACAGACGACAAACTTATTTATGTAAATAAAGCTATGTCTGAATCCCTTGATCACGCTCTTATTGGCCAAAAGTGTTATACTGCTATCGGAAGGGACACCCCCTGCGAAAACTGCGTTTCCCGTTCCGCTGTGTTTAATGGCACTCCACAACTTAAGGAAGAGATAATCCAAGGTCGTATATATTCCGTCATGAGTTCCCCTATTAAAGATAATGAAGGAAATATAGTAGCTGTAGTTGAAGTATTGCGTGATATAACAGAAATGAAAAATCTCCAGAAGGAAATCCTTAATCAGAATAGAAAGTTGCAAAGTGAGCTTAATTTAGCAAGAAAGCTCCAGTGCAGTCTGCTGCCTAAAGAATTGCCCGGAGACAGAATTGCTTTTTCATATATTTACAAGCCCTGTGAAACTCTAGGAGGAGACTTTCTTGATATTTTCAAAATTGATGACGATCACATCGGCGTTTATATAGCCGACGTGTCAGGACACGGAGTTGCCGCTTCAATGCTTACAGTATTTTTACGCTCTTCAATTAATAAAAAACTATTATCCCCGGCAACTGCACTAAAAAAACTTTATAAAGAGTTTAACACTGACTACTCCGATCAGGATTTTTACATCACTGTTTTTTATGCAATCATAGATTTAAAAAGCAATACCCTTGTATATTCTAATGCCGGCCATAATGTTTCTCCAATCCTTTTCAACCAGAAGAGCAAAAGATTTGATCTGCTAAGAGTACCCGGTATTCCTATCAGTAATTGGGTTGAAGAGCCCGTATATCTGGACAGCGAAATTTCCCTTGAACATAGCGACAGACTCTTCCTGTACACCGATGGAATTGTTGAATTAAAGAATTCTAACAATGAGCAATATGGAGAGGACAGACTTGTCTCTGTTTTACTTGGTGAGAACATAAGTCCTGATGTTATTCTGAATCAGATAATAGAAAGCGCATCAAGCTTTGCCGGAATAAAAAACTATAATGAAATTTCAGATGACATAACTATGGCACTTATTGAACTGAAATAAATTATATATGCTGACAAAAAAATTATTAAATTAGTAAAAAAATTTTTTAATTTTGTATTTTATAGCCCCCTCAAAAAATAATATTTATGTGAATTACTATACTGCAAGATAGCAAAGTCAGTTTTATTACAAAACTGAAACCTTACCAACTATTGTTGGTGCTAAATCATGCTAATCCTCAAATAATATAAATTCCATACTTTTAAAGTTGGATACTCCTGCTCTGCTTGATGAACTAAGCAGGGCCATTTTTCTTTTATAGAAAAATTTAAAAATTTATCAAGTTTTAACTTTTTCGTAACCAATAGTTCATAATTATATTATATTATTTATTACAGAAAGATAATTAATTTATTAAATATTAAACAGATAGAAAATAAATACTTTCTGACGAAAGTAGAAAGTATTTTACATAAATTTAACAATCTTCTTGACCAAAGGGGGAGTAGCATCATAGTGAAATCACTTTGTACTTGGAAGGTAATAATATTAAATCATCTGAACTTTTTAAAAATTACTTAAAACACTAATATTCCACACTAATTTATTAATTTATTCCAAACATTTTAGTTATAATTGCGTTTTTCGTTACAATACTTTATGCAGCATAATATAAGTATACTTGTATTATCCTATTCAATTACCACGCAGCAATAAACTCAAAGATTACACGCTTTATATGTACTGATTATTCAATAACAAGTGATTTTAAGCAGCAGGTTTGGAGTATTTACTCCCCCTCCTGTACTTTACTTAGTAATAGAAAAAGGTTTTTAGTTATATCCTCATAGGAGTAATAACATCCTCCCTATAGTTTTAAACGGTTAGTTACCATACAAACTAACCGTTTTTTATTTCTGTCGGAAGTAATAAATCATCTGTAAATTTTCATATACTTTTATGAACAAACATGTAAGGAGTAGAACTATGTTTTTCATAACCCTTAAGAAGTCGCATTTAATATTGCTTGTTTTTGTATTAATAACAGCTGTTCTCAGTATAGCATCTTATAATGATTCTCCAATACAGACAAGTGTTTTTATAGACGAAGGTCATACAAAAATAATTGAAGACATTTTTGCTACCAGAAATAACGCATTCCTTGAAGGAAACACAAAAACCATAGAATCACTGTATAATAAGAAAACCAAGCTTGGTACCTGGGCTTATGAGCATCAGATGAAAAAAATGAAATATCTTCATAATTGGGCTGAAAAGCAGGGAATAAACTTCTCAAATATAACATCAGAAATTAAAATACGTACTGTAAAAGAAAATGGTAATTTAATCTCCTACAATTTTTTAGCCTCTACAGAATACAGTTATTTTTATGAAAACGCCCCTGATACGGAAAACTCTTTTAGAACAGGTACCTACCATTCAATGAAATTGGAAAACCATGATGGCAATTGGCTAATTGTAAAGGAATGGTATACCGACCCCTTTGCTGACTCCATGGATGCCGACAACTTTAAAACAGAAGAATTTGAAAAATATATACTTAATTCAAGCCCAAGGGATTTTTCAGACCTTAGCAAAAGAAGATTGTCCGCAGTCGAATATGCTGATCGTTTCTGTGGTGCAGCTTCCATTGAAGAGTTTGGTTACAGCTACAACAAAAAGTACAGGGATTATAATCCATTAGGAGGCGACTGTGCAAATTTTGCATCTCAAATCCTTTTTGAAGGTGGAAAATTTAAAAAAACAGGTACATGGAACTATATAAAAGACGGAAGTAAATCATGGGTAAACGCTCAAGCTTTTAAAGATTTTATGGTAAACAGCGGAAGAGCATCTGTTATAGCAAAAGGCACGTATAATCAGGTATTCAAAGCATCTTTTAAATTATTGCCGGGAGACTTTGTCGCCTACGAAAAAAAAGGAAAGATAACCCATATTTCAGTCGTAACCGGAGCAGATTCTAAGGGCTATTCACTTGTCAACTGCCATAATACAGACAGGTATCGAGTCCCTTGGGATTTGGGATGGAACAACAAGGGCATTAAGTTCTGGTTGGTAAGAGTTCATTACTAGTGTCTTTTAACCTTAATAATTTCCAGTGAATTAAAATCAAGAAAAAACAAAAGATCGGCAACTCCGATCTCTTATTTTTATAAGTCTATAATTTTTAATAAACATTATTCCTTATCAACGATACCAAATCGTTTTTTGAACTTATCAACACGTCCGCCAGCATCTACAAGCTTTTGCTTACCTGTAAAGAAAGGATGGCAATTTGAACATATTTCTACGTGCACATCTTTTTTTGTTGAACCAGTATTGTATGTTGCACCACAAGCACACTTTATAACTGTTTGCTGATAATTTGGATGTATTCCTTCTCTCACCTTATTCACCTTCTTTCAACTAAACATCTTTAAGTAAAGCCCAAATACGAGGGCATTTCAATCTAAGTAGTCATTTTAGCATCATTATGACGCAAAAAATATTTTAACACAAATATACAGTATAAGCAAGAACTATTTTTTATCGAACTCAACATTAATGCTTCCAACAAAGTCTACATTAGTCTTAGTCTGCATTAACCTGTTGATAATCATTTCCGTAACCTGGGCAGTTCCCATATTACTCATGGCCTTTCTAACAGCCCATACACTTTCAAGTTCTTTTTGGTCGAGGAGTAATTCTTCTCTACGCGTTCCGGATTTATTAATATCTATTGCAGGGAATATTCTCATCTCCGACAATCTCCTGTCTAAGTGAAGTTCCATGTTACCTGTTCCCTTAAATTCTTCAAATATTACATCATCCATCCTGCTGCCTGTTTCAATAAGGGCAGTGGCCATTATTGTAAGACTTCCACCATGCTCAATATTTCTTGCGGCACCAAAAAATCTTTTCGGTTTGTGAAGAGCACCGGGATCAAGACCTCCTGACAAAGTCCTTCCTGTAGGCGGTATTGTCAGGTTATATGCTCTTGCAAGTCTTGTTATACTATCTAAGAGGATTACTACATCCTTCTTTTGCTCTACAAGCCTTTGAGCCCTTTCAAGCACCATTTCGGCAACTTTTATATGATGTTCCGGCACTTCATCAAAAGTAGAGTATATTACTTCGCCTTTTATTGAACGCTGCATATCCGTTACTTCTTCAGGGCGCTCATCAATAAGTAATACTATAAGCTCCATTTCCGGATAGTTTGTAGTTATGGCATTTGCAATTTTCTTTAAAAGGATTGTTTTTCCGGCTTTTGGAGGTGAAACAATCATTCCACGCTGCCCCTTACCAATAGGTGCTATCAGGTCAATTAATCTGGTGGATAACTCCCTTGGCATTGTTTCAAGAGTGATTCTTTGATCCGGGTATATAGGTGTCAGATATTCAAACGCAACCCTTTTTGTTGCAACTTCAGGCGGATCTCCGTTAACTGTCTGCACGTACAACAGTGCCTGGAACTTTTCGCCTTCTTTAGGTATGCGGCCTTTTCCTTTTATTTTATCTCCGGTTTTGAGATTAAAACGTCTGATTTGTGATGGTGATACATAAACATCTTTAGGACCTGATAGATAATTGTCACTTCTCAAGAAACCATAACCATCCGGCAATACTTCTAAAACTCCCTCTACAGGATCATCGCTTTCAATTTTTTCAAATCCGTTGGTTTGCGGAGCGTTTTCGTATTCTTTTTTCTGTTCCTGTTGTTTGAACGCCGGCTTATGTCTTCCGTTTTCAATTTCCGGTTGAATCTCTTTGATTGGCTTTGATTCAGGCTCAACTTTTTGTTCTATCTTTTGTTCTGCTTCGGCCCTTTCTTCCTTCCTGACACTATCATTGACAACAACCCCAGCTTCTTTTGGAACTTCTACTTTGATAAAACTATCCGGCTTTATTGGATTTTCTTTTTTTTCTGAGTTTTCTTGTTTTTCCTTTTTGACCTCGACACTTTTTACTTTTTCAGCTTCCCTGGTAATACTATCATTCTTAATACCCTCTTCGCTGTCATTGTCTTTTTTGCCGCTGTCCTTAACAACACTATCTTCTTTTTCATTATCGAGTGATTCATTTTCACTTTTTTGCTCGGCGACTTTATTAGCCTTTGGCCGTCCCCGTTTTGACTTCCTCAGTACCACAGGAGTTTCATTTGCGTCGGCAACATTTTTCTCCTGTCGGACTTCAGTCTCTTTTTCGGTAGCTTTTGACTTGTCTTCAGCAACTTTAAAATCAATATTATCGGTATTTTTTGCTTCAGGAGTATCTTCAGCTTCCTTATTATCAACAGGAACTCCTTCAACCATGCCATTACCGGATTTATATATTATTTCGATAAGCTCATTTTTCTTATATTTGGATATATTTTTTATTCCCATCATCTTTGCTATATAACGCAAATCCTCAAGAGTTTTATCCATAAGATTAATACCTTCCATGTTACACCACCTTAAAATATAAATTAATTATATATAATTCCACCATTTGGGAGTTCATTCGTTTAGATAACAATCAGTAAAACCTTTAGCATAAGAAAGGTTAATACTTCGAGGAGATTCGTAGAATAACTCATAAACAATAGACATTATATCAATACCCCTAATACTTGTCAATCATATTTCTTACAATTAAGTAAATTCTTATGAATTATATATCTACTATTGTATCGATTTAAATGGAGTTTTTTATAAAAATTTTAATATTGATGTGATTCCTGCAAATTATCCTTTTTCTAATACTTAATGCTCCCCAATTTTGTTATTTTATATCCACTATTTAACGGTAATAATTTCTCACTATTATTAAATGTCACTTTTTCTGACAAGAGATTCAACAGGTAAATTTCCCATGCCATGCCCCTCATCTATCAACAGTATGTGTTTTACCTTCAGGTTTTCTCTTAAATGTTCGTTAGTAGAGGCATATAAAATTTTGCGCGCAGGGCATTTCTTGCACCTTAAATAAATTTTATCAGAAAGTAGCAATAATTCAATATCATCATTACCGCATTCGCAAAACAAATTACCTTTCTCTGCTATATCATGTATTATATTAAGCGAATCAAACATAACCTGGGTATTAGTAAAATAACTTTCATACCCAAACATATTTATGAGTTCATCAAATTCTTTTTCCAAAATATCAATCTTTTTTCTGACATCCTTGTCGTTTCCGATAAAACACTGCTGTATACCTGTCTTTGGACAGTAAAATGTACTAATATCCTGTTTCATGAAGTCTTTTCTCGCCAGAATGTAAATGTGGTTATTTCCACACCCAATACATGGTATTGCTATTCTATAAGTGTCAGCGCTTTCTTTGCTTATAACCAGCATCGACCCATTACAGCGGCAATTGTAAACTGCTTCTCTTACGGAGGACAATTCAAAAAGTGTCATATTAATGAATTCAAATGTACCACAAGATGAGCACTTGTATGCAATGGTTGTACTGGCATCAATTATCATTATTCCCACCTCTATATAATATAATTCGTGCAGGAAATATAAAAATCCTCCTTTTCCTATGTTTTTTTGAAAATTTAGCATCCGGTTTTGCATCAAGGTAAAACATACAGTTATTATTTTACTGGAACTATCATAAATTCTTTTATATAATAATAAAGCAAGTTTATCTATATGAAAGGATGATATTGCTATGAAAAAATATATAAAATCCCCCGCTCTGATTTTGTTGTACTTATTTATCTATTTCGGAGTTCAAATTTTTGTAACAATGATATTTACAGTTGTTAAAACATTTGAATATGTCGCAAGCCATTCCGGAAATCTGACTATTACTGTTGAAACTCTTACGGCTGTACAGAATGATGTATTGCAAAATACAAACTTGATTCTATTAATATCCATATTGATTTCACTACCATTATATACCTTAGCTTCCAAAATTACAAAGGAAAATTTCAGTTCAATTTGCAGTTTTAAAAAAATCAGTATAAGGAACTTGATATTAAGCTTAACTACAGGAGTATCTTTAGCGGTATTTATTATTTTATTTCTTTCATATATAGACACAATTTTTCCTTTAGATAAACTACCCGGCGATTATGATGGTTTGATACAACAAATAATGGGTGGCAATTATGTTATTACTTTTTTAGCTATAGGTATACTCGGACCTATAATGGAAGAAATAATTTTCAGAGGTTTTATTCTGAAAGAACTTAGAAAAATCATGCCGGTAGCTGCAGCTGTAATTGTACAGGCATTATTATTTGGATTAATTCATTTAAATATTCTGCAAAGCTCCTATGCCTTCGTTATAGGATTAGTACTTGGTATTGCTTTTGTAGCCACTAAAACGCTATACGCCCCAATAATAATTCATTTATCCTTTAACACTTTAAACGTAATATTGAGCAAGACAACTCTAAGCTCCCAGTTAGAGAAATACAGCTTCATTTTATTAATCGCAAGCTTTTTGATTTCGCTGTCATCGATAATTATTCAGATAAAGCAAAAAAATATAAATGG
>CAZLZR010000024.1:0-64162 GCA_964564015.1 uncultured Acetivibrio sp. | reverse complement strand
CGGCAGGGTATCTATTTTTTCAAAGATCATTTTTCTTAATTACAGGAATGCTCCCAATGTTAATTTCCGACAGCTTTTGATACAATGTAAAAATGTCCTCTGTTTGCCCTATTTCCTTAAACTTTTCCTCAAATCTTAATCTTTTAGTATGAACAATTTTTCCAAGTTCCTTGTTTTTTATATAATCCTCATCCATTAATAAAAACATTTCTAGTGGAAAAGATGAAGTCTGATACATAACTTTAAATCCAGCTGTATAAATAAATGATTTAAAACTTTCAAAATTCCAATAGTTCAAATGATCAGGGAAGTGAATCCAATAGGGCTCAACCTTATGAAAAGAAGCATACACTTCCTGCAAAGGATTAAAATCGTTTGGCACTTCAATAATAAGGTATCCATCTTCCGACAAAAACTCTGATTTTATGTTTTCCACAAAGTCAAAAGGATTTGGTATATGTTCTAAGACATAACTGAGATTTACAATATCAAACCTCTTCCCAAACTCGTTCTTATCGGCAAATCCATTTTTAACGTTCAATCCCTTCTCATTACACTCTCTAGCTCTGCTCTGTGACGGCTCTAAACCAAAAGGTTCAAACCCTTCTATTGCAAATTCCTGAAGAAGGTCACCATTGCCACACCCTATATCAAGTATTTCTCTTGCATCGGCCAGCTTCTTTATTCTTAATACTTTTTCCCTCAGGTTTATTTTACTTAACTCATCTTTGTATTCCTTAGAGTAGAATGCATTTAAAAAATCAGTTTCAGGGTAAGGATACACATGATAAAATCCGCAATCCTTACACTCGATTACCTTGTATTTACTATCAATATCATAATATTTTTCAAATGAATGCTGCCTTTTTGTCACTATGACTCCTCCCAATATATGTTGTCAAACCAGCTTTTTCTGTTCAACATGTGCATTAATTTTACACAGTTGGGGATTTGAGTTAATTAACTCCAGAATCTCTTTAAAGCCGAAATTATCACCATTCTTTTTATATAGGCTATCATATATTATTCTTATAAGCTCAAAGTCCTCATCTGTGTCTAAAGTCCACCTGAAGTGAGAATAATCTATATTACTTTTATAATAATATATGTACTTTGCATATGTTTCATAAATATATGGAGTAACGTGTTCTCTCTGATGGCTTTTAACTGCATTGTTAAATGCTTCTTCCAGTACATTGAAAGAAAAAACTTCAACATCAAGTCCTCTCGGAAATGATCTCTGTGTCAAATCATTTCCAGCGTTTGTAACTAATGAATAACTATAGATTTTATAAAATCCAACAACCTTATCAAGAATTTCCGTGTCAATAAGAGGACAGTCCGAAGTTACACGAACTATAGTGTCGAGATCATTTTCTTTGGCTGCGTAATAGTATCTGGCAAGCACATCCTCTTCACTTCCGCGAAACCATTTTACTCCGTTTTTTTGAGCCTGCTCAGCTATAATATTATCACTCTCTAGTGTTGTTGTTGCAATAATTATTTCATCCAACTCACTTGATTGCTTTAATCTGTTTATTACATGATGTATTACAGGACTGCCGCACAAATCAAGCATAACCTTACCGGGTAAACGGGTTGACCCCATTCTTGTTTGAACAATAGCTCCTGTTTTCAATCACTTCACCTGCCCTCTCGCTAGTAGTATTTATAGCTTTTTTCTCAATAAAAACATAGCATCTTCATTGTTGCCATTTATATATTTAAATCTTTCTTCCTTAATTAACTCCAAATCTGGGAATCTATCAAGATAAAGCTTTGAGAAGTTAGTTTTCCATAGTAAATTGTTATTGCCCCTGTACACAACTTCAGTGTAATCATCAGCATAATACTCAAATCCCCAGATATACTCTTTTGTTGAGCGATATATTTCATCAATGACCTTATTAATATTCTGAGGTGAAATATGGATTAAAACACCACTAGTAAATACCAGGTCAAAAAAGCCATCTCTAAAAGGTATGTCATCCCCCAAGCCCTGAATGATATTTATGCCTTGAGTTAAACTTTTGGCTTTTTCAACTGCATATTCCTGAAGTTCTATTCCGTATAAATTATTAAACCCCATTTCTTGAAGCAGCCTAAGCTGGTTACCCACATTGCATCCAACTTCCAGCACTTTTTTATCTTCCAGACCCAATCCCAATAAAAACCTATTATTCATTTCAAGTCTGCTAATACCATATTCCTCTAAATAATAACTGTTTAACTCTTTGGTGAGAAATGTGCATCTATTTGTGTAATCTTTGCCAAATTGACCTGACCACACGCTTTCCTGCATATTATTTTTCATATTATTTCCTCCCTATTAATTTCCTACAAGGTTCAATCTTATATGCTTATATTTCATTATTTTTATTAGCATATCCTCAAGCTCTGATTAAAAATATTCCAATTGGCCTATAAGCTTATTTACCTTAAAATCAGCATATATATTAAATCAGATTTTCACCAGTAAGCAGTTTTCTAATATCAGTTTTGCTAAGGATTTTTTCACCTTGAGAGCTATAACTACTTATTACCGCGTTCTTAACCTCCATATAAGCATGCTCGCTATATGGAGGTTTTATTACATACATATCGTTAAGCTCAAATGCTTTGGTTGATTCATCTTCAGACATAAGCTCTTCATACATTTTTTCTCCGGGTCTTAAACCTACTTTCTTTATTATTATTTTTTCACTGTTAAGTTGGTATTTTTTGCATACATCTTCAATAACCACCTCTGCTAAGTCTTTCAGCCTTACAACAGGCATTTTCAAAACAAAAACTTCCCCGCCTTTGGCAATCTTACATGCTTTTATTGTAAGTTCAACAGCCTGTGAAAGTGACATCATGAATCTTGTCATCTCAGGCTCAGTTATTGTAATATAACCCTTTTCCAGAACCTGCTGCTTAAATAAGGGAATAACAGAACCTCTGGATCCCATAACATTCCCAAATCTTACAGATGCGAATATTGTGCCCGCATCTCCTCTGGAATAGTATGATGAAGACATAAGCCTTTCAGCCAGAAGCTTTGTTGCTCCCATTGTATTAGTTGGAGATACCGCCTTATCGCTGCTTGAGTAAATGACTTTCTTAACTTTATTTGCCATCGCACATGTTATAACATTCTGTGTTCCGATAACATTTGTCTTAACACCTTCGAAAGGATTGTACTCGCAAGCAGGAACATGTTTTAACGCAGCAAAATTAAAAACTATGTCTATACCATTCATTGCCCTGTCTAATCTTTCCTGATCTCTTACATCCCCAAGCAGGTATCTTATATTGGTTTGGTCTCCAAGTTTTTCCTTAAGCATAAACTGCTTATATTCATCTCTGCTGTAAACCCTCACTACCGCAGGTTCTTCAGACAATATTTTTTCAACCATAGCTTGTCCTATAGTACCTGTTCCTCCAATAACCAATACTTTTTTATTCTTGAACATGGGCATTCCCGCTTTCCTCTAAAATAGTCTTAATTCTTTGCTTAATATTAAAACTCTCTTTTAGATAATCGGTAATTACATCCTTAAGCTTTATATGTTTCATTCCATTTATAATAGCTCCACCTTCCGAAGCATTTATAAACTGCCTGTTTTCCTTTTCTATCCTTTTTTCTATCCAGTATTTATAGCTTAACAGCCCCAACGTTGTAAAAAGCATTTCACCGTTTTGTCCCCTTACCCTTCTCATGCTTTTAAGTTCAGGAGTATTGATATCCAAATCTGTGCCATGTTTGGCATGATTTTTTCCATCTATGAAGGCAAGATCCTGACCGACAAGTATAATAGTGCTGCAACCCATTTTTATTGCAATATCAAGTGCCGCTGTGGAGACTGATCCCCCTGGATCAATCAGATAATTATCCTTTCCCGTTGTCAACTGACCTTTTTCATAACATGCTATAAATTTTGGTCCCTTATAGCTTGAAACAGTACCTGGATATATTGAAGACAGATAAATCATAGGTATTTCAATATCTTCAAAACCTTTTATCTGATTGAGAGTTTCTTTTTTCGGATCAATAATAATAAATAAATCAGGAACAATATTTCTGACTAATAAAGGCCTCAATGCCGAACCTACTGCAAAAATCAAAACCTTACCCTTAACCTCTTTCAATAAATCTATATTCTTATCGAGAGATGGCCCTGTTGACACGATAACTACCGGAATGCCTTTAAACTTTTCAAAAAAAACACCTACATTGGGATTGACACCCTGTAAATTGCTTTTTAAATTATCATCTATTAATTTTAAATAATCCTCTGAAATGCTTTTCTTAATATTCCAGTTCTCCATTACAAATCTAAAATATTCGTTTTCAGAAGGTATTGCCTTTAGAGATGCCGGGTGAATAATAAAATTAATTCCATCGTTTATTAAACTCTTAACACTATTCGCAATTTTCCCTGCATCGCCGGATATAATAAGTTCTATGCCCGGATTGGTAAATATATCTGTAAGATCTCTTTCCTCAATTGCTTTATGAAATACATTTATGTTATTTTCCAATATATACAACTTGCTTTCAGGCTTCATTAGCCTACATATTTCATTAATATGATATCCCATCCCGAATCCATATAATATATGAACTACGGTTTCAATTTTATATTGTTCTTTGGCAAAATTCTCTGCCTCACTGACGGGATTATATTTACTATGCATATAAAACTTAATACTGTCAAACTGCAAGTCCTGAACAACTCTCAGTGTCTTAAGACCACTAGAGGCAGTTTCCACCTGATACTTTGAAGGATCAGGCTCTATTTCCATTACCTCTTCTACAATAAATGGATATCTTTTTCTCAAAGCTTCAATATTTTTATCAAATACTGGCATTTCTGAGCTCCTCTTGGACAAAAGTCAACCTTTCCTTCCAGTTCTTCATAATCGGAGTAAGCTCATACTCAAGCAAGTCACCCAGCAGAACATAGTCAGTATTTTCAAATGCCTCTGTCAATTGGCTGAATATTGGATTAACAGCTGAAATATCGATAAAGTTATCTCCTTGTACATCCTTAGTTCCTTCAATTGCCTGCAAAAGCCAATGCAACCCATCTATTAGCTGCGCCATAGTATTTGTAGCCTTATCCTCTCTACCGCTTTGGAAATCTTCTACAATACCACCGATTCCCAAAACAACTTTATTTATATACTCTACCGCAGAATCAATTACTTCCCTTTTCAGTTCCATATTTTCCATACATACCACTCCCTCTTGTTAATTGATTTCGTTAATTATTTTTCTTGATATTTCATTTATCTGTACAATTTTATCTTTTATATCGGTATATTGCATAAGCAATCCTTCATAAAGAAACCTTTTCTTTTCTTCAATATTGTCAATATCCTCACTTTTTCTTTCTCTTTCGTTTTTTACAGCCTGAATGAAGTATCTGCAAATAGGTTCAATAAAAAATTCAAATAATTCATGCTTTTCTATATCTTCTGTCAATTCATCAATTTCAATCCACTTTTCATTATTGTTTTCATTTATATTTCTAAGTATATCGAGAATTAAGTCCATTCTCTTTAGTGCTTTATCTTTCATTTCCTCACTTTGGGAATTTACTTTTTGGAGAAAACTCTTTATCTTATCCATTCTATCTGAATTTACGCTGATTTCTTTGCGATATATTTCTTCGAGGATATTGTTAATTTCGGATTCATTTTGGCAGTATTGATCAATAATTTCACTAAGAGGTTTGTTAGGTATGCCTTTTATAGGCAATCCACCCTCACTACCATTGAGATAGGTAACTTTAGGATACAATTTTACATATTCCTCAAAATATATCTTCATAGATATCATGCTGGGAATGGTATAAACTATATTACCATTTATATCTTTTTCCTTCAGGTAATACTTGTTCATTTTTTCAATATTTTGCTTAAGAATTTTATCCTGTTCGTCCTTTAATACTGCCCCATCAGCATAACTCTGAAGGTTTGCATATGATAAATCCTGCCCAACCAGAATAATTGGATCACAACCCATTAACCTTGCTATATCCAAAGCTAAATTTGAAACAGAAGCACCTGAACGCAAGTCCTTTGTGTTCAGGTCCATTTCTTTTTCGAACCAACTAGTGTATTCCAAAACATTTGTCTTAAAATACAGTTTCGGTCCTTTATAGTTTTTAAGCCCCTCATGGTGAATTGAAGAGCTATATGCAAAATAAATATCAGAAGCTTTTACGTTATTAAATATCCTGCTTTCTCCTTCTCCTCCATCAACTCCAACCATGATATGAGGTGTAACACCATTTTTTTCAAGGATGTTAATTGAAGAACCTGCAGATATTATTACAGCTTTATCCTTTATTTTATTTATTAGATGCAAATTTTTATTTAAAGACGGCCCTGCTGACACAATAACAGCAGGAACACCCTTCAGTCTGGATTCATAGCTATCGAGGTTTACACTTTGTATAAGCTGAATTATATTTTCAAAAAAGTTTTCAATCCAGTCTTTTGAGAAAACCACACTTGTGTTGATATTAATCTCGTGCAGCTTTGAATACTTTATAAAGTCTTTTTTCAGGCTGGTCCACCATTCATCATAGGCTGTTCTGTAACTTAAGAGTTCTGTAAAAAGTACACTGTCAATCTGTCCATCTTCTCTTAGTCCTAAAAATACTTTTGCAATGTGTTCAGTATTATCACTTACAATAAAAAGAGTGTTTTTTGCAGTTATTAAATGTCTTATATCCCTTACTGTCATTAGCTTTACAAAAACACCTATATCAGGTTCTATAACAACTTTATTCTTAGTTGGGTAGGTATCAAACAATTCTTCCAGATGGTAACCTGCACCCACACCCAATATTGCTATAGTATCTATGCTTTTCAAATCCAACCTGGAAACCCAGTTTTTTGCCTCTTTGACAGGATCGTAGGAACTATGCAAAAAGAAATTGTGATTGCCAATATTTACTTTAAAATTTATCAGATCATTTTTTGTTTTCTCACATATTATCTGCTCAAGCTTATTACCATTCTCTCTATAAAAGCTTTCACATATTCTTGCCAAGGTTGAATAATCTTTCTTTAAAGCCTCCAGGTTAAGTTCAAAAAATCCTTTCATAGCTCCGATCCCCTTTTTATGTTTGTGGTTTTCATATAAAAAGCCAGCGGAATTAAGCCGCTGGCTTTTTATTAATATTTAAGACACTAGCTACTGTAGTAACTGAAGCACACTCTGAGGTGCCTGATTAGCTTGTGCCAACATAGCTGTAGCAGCTTGGTTCAGTATGTTGTTCTTTGTGAAAGACATCATTTCTTTTGCCATGTCTACGTCTCTTATTCTTGATTCGGATGCCTGCAAGTTTTCAGCTGCAGTATCAAGGTTCTTGATAGTATGCTCCAACCTGTTCTGCTTTGCCCCAAGTTTTGCTCTCTCTGCCGATACAGTGTTAATTGCAGAGTTTATCTTTTCTATATTAGCACCCATTTGGGTTGCGGTAGTAACAAGTAAAGCACTCGCTTGGACACCAAGTTGAGTAGCTCTCATGTTTTTAATTGTAATAGATAATGTCTCACCCTTATTGGCACCAATCTGTATAATTTTACCACTTAAGCTTCCTGTAAGAAGATTCTGAGTGTTAAACTGAGTTTTATCACCTATTCTAGTAATTTCAGCAGAAAGCTCATCCAATTCAAGTTTAATAGCACTTCTGTCTTTAGTTACATTTGTGTCGTTTGCCGCTTGAACAGACAATTCTCTCATTCTCTGAAGTATTTCATGAGTTTCGTTTAGTGCTCCTTCTGCAGTCTGAATGAGTGAAATTCCATCCTGTGCATTACTTGATCCTTTTTGAAGCCCTCTTATCTGTGCTCTCATCTTTTCAGATATTGACAACCCTGCTGCATCGTCTCCGGCTCTATTAATTCTATAACCTGAGGATAATTTTTCAAGTGACTTTTCCTGGTTTGACGAGTTAACTTTTAACTGTCTATGGGCATTCATTGCCATAAGATTGTTATTAATTCTCATAAAAAACTCCTCCTTGACTTTTATTATAAGCTTCCATGCTTATTATTGTAATAACTGCAGTACACTCTGAGGTGCCTGATTAGCCTGTGCCAGCATAGCTGTAGCAGCTTGATTCAATATGTTGTTCTTTGTGAAAGACATCATTTCTTTTGCCATATCTACGTCTCTTATTCTTGATTCGGATGCCTGCAAGTTTTCAGCTGCAGTATCAAGGTTCTTTATTGTATGCTCAAGTCTGTTCTGTTTAGCCCCAAGTCTTGCTCTCTCTGCCGATACGGTATTTATTGCAGCATTAATCTTTTCGACTGCTGATTGTGCAGCAGCACTTGACGCAACACTCAAGCCACTTACTGATAGTTTTGCAGCTGTCATAGTAGCTATTGTAATTGAAAGTGTCTCACCTTTATTGGCACCAATCTGAATTATCTTGTTACTAATTCCACCACTCAACAGTGTCTGGGTGTTAAATTGAGTTTTTTGTGCAATTCTGGTTACTTCCTGTTGTAATTCATCTATTTCCAATGCAATAGCACTTCTGTCTTTTGACACATTAGTGTCGTTCGCAGCCTGAACTGACAATTCTCTCATTCTCTGAAGTATTTCGTGTGTTTCATTAAGTGCTCCTTCTGCTGTCTGAATAAGTGAAATACCGTCCTGTGCATTACTTGATCCCTTTTGAAGTCCCCTTATTTGTGCTCTCATCTTTTCAGATATTGATAACCCGGCTGCATCGTCTCCGGCTCTATTAATTCTGTAACCGGATGATAACTTTTCAAGTGACTTCTCCTGGTTTGATGAATTGACCTTTAACTGTCTGTGGGCGTTCATTGCCATAAGATTGTTATTAATTCTCATAAAAGACTCCTCCTTGACTTTTATTATAAGCTTCCATGCTTATTATTGTAATAACTGAAGTACACTCTGAGGTGCCTGGTTAGCTTGTGCCAACATAGCTGTTGCAGCTTGGTTCAGTATGTTGTTCTTAGTGAAAGACATCATTTCTTTTGCCATATCTACGTCTCTTATTCTTGATTCGGATGCCTGCAAGTTTTCAGCTGCAGTATCCAGGTTCTTTATTGTGTGCTCCAGTCTGTTCTGTTTAGCCCCAAGTTTTGCTCTCTCTGCCGATACAGTATTTATTGCGGCATTTATAAGTGAAATTGTATTTTGTGCACTAGCAGATGTTCCTACATTCAAATTACCAGTCGCTACAGTTAGTGCAGAGGCTTTCATGTTTGCAATACTGATGGTTAAAGTTTCCCCCTTATTGGCACCGATCTGTATTACTGCTCCTGACAAGCTGCCAGCCAATAACGTTTGGGTATTGAACTGTGTCTTCTGTCCAATTCTTGTAATTTCTGCTGACAGTTCATTAAGTTCCAGTTTAATAGCACTTCTGTCTTTTCCCACGTTTGTATCGTTTGCTGCCTGTACCGACAACTCTCTCATCCTCTGAAGTATTTCATGAGTTTCATTAAGTGCCCCTTCTGCTGTCTGAATAAGTGAAATACCGTCCTGTGCATTACTTGAAGCTTTCTGAAGTCCTCTTATCTGAGCTCTCATCTTCTCAGATATTGACAACCCAGCTGCATCGTCTCCAGCCCTATTGATTCTGTAACCGGATGATAATTTTTCAAGGGACTTTTCCTGGTTTGACGAGTTAACCTTTAGTTGTCGGTGTGCATTCATTGCCATAAGATTGTTATTAATTCTCATAAAAGACTCCTCCTTGATACTTTTTTGAATATGGCGTCCATGCCATTTCACCTGAAATATACTTTGACAACAGGCCTGCTTGAAAAAATATATTCTAAGTGATCTCAATATATATATCGTTTAAATATCAAAAAGAATTAATAGAAATTTTAATTAAATTATTTTTTTCTAGCTTATTCCCTATAATCTTCACAACATTTGCCATCATTTTTTCATAAGTAATTTCAGACAATATTTTTTTTTGTCCATTACCAATTAAACGAAGTCTTTCCTCTTCATTTTTTAAATAGTAGTCAACCTTATTATAGAGATCCTCCCTGTTATAAAATAATACACATTCTTTGTCTTCCACCATTAAACTTCTTATATTAAAACTATCATATTCTGGTGGTATATTTATTCCAATATATAAACAGTTACTCATAATTGCTTCAAAAACTCTTGGATGTGTAGTTATCGCTGGATTCGTTCCAATCAGTATTTTTGATGCATTAAGTATTTTTGATAATTGTTCTCCATTTTCAGCAACACCCATAGCGTATTCCTTCAGGCTTGCGTGTCCCAGCCAATCCTTTCCCCAGAGTTTTATCCTATATCCCTTTTCTTTTAGCCATTCTATGGGAACGGAACGATATATCATCCATACCACATTCATTTTAAACACATCAGAAGTTTCCGTTACAAGACTTTCACTAGAAACAACCCCACATACATCTAACCATTTGGAAATTATTTTTTCTATCTGCTTGCTGTCAAAAATTAGCTGACCATTGTATATCATTTTGTAACACTCGTCATATGCACATTTTAATGCAGTTTCCATATATTCAAAGTAATCCTGACCTTCAAAAAGCTGTATCATTTTCATTAAGCCTACTAAAGGATCCCCAGGATTGGATATAACACAAATATCTGTCTCAAATCTATCCATTTCTTCTCTTGTAAGCTTGTAATATTTATAAATATCAGGGTTCACTGGTATTGGCGTATCAACTATCTGTTGTTTGGGATACTGAGCCTCTTTAAATCCCGAATAATTTGGAACAAGGTTTAAAATAAAATCATTATAATCAATTTTCTGTGCAGACTCTTTTGATAAAATATGGGGCAGTAAATCATGAATCCAAGAAATAAACACAATATTATCAGGTATAAATGGATATTCCCATCTGAAGTGATCAATCATAAAAATAGCATGCGGCTTAAACTCTGCAATTGTCTTAATCCAGTCATTTCGGTAACTGCGATGTACATCCGAAATTTCTATACATAGCTCAGTCGGTATCCCAAGCCTATTACAGGCTTCAATGCAGTCTCTGGTAAAGTATTTAATAGCTGTAGAGAACCTGGTTGTTATAAACATTATCCGGGGTTTTCCTTGAATAAACGCACTAATAATTTCATCAAAATTGCGTTCATTGTAGTATTTACCAACTTCATCCCTTAAAGCTTGATATTCGATATCTCTATTTGAGGATATTGTATTAATCTGTATATATAAACTATCTTTCTCTCCTTCAATATTAATTAAATAAGTGGGTAATAATGATTGCATGTTATCAAACCATGTTTGAAGCTGACTATATCCAAACAAAAAAACCAATCTCTTAGCCTCTATTATTTCTGTAAAATCACTAACTTGAAGAAATTCAACAAAATAGTTGATATCGTCATAGAACAAATAAAGCGGTATTTTTTCCCAAAGGTATGGCTTCTTATCTTCTGTTGCCTTCAACAATTCTTTAATTAAAAAACTATTAGTTTCATTCTTTATCATTAATATATCTTTATCTTTATAACCATCTATACCATAGCCGAAACTTTTCAAATCAAAATCACCTGAAAATTTTCGTAATCTCATATCAAAAACTGCAAATCTGGTTTCTGAATAGGGTAAAAAACGATAATTCAACTCACTAAACTGCGAAAATTCTCTGGAATATATATGTTCATATTTTGACAACGCTTCAGCATTTTTTTCATAATTACTTCTAAATTCTTCAATATTGGGTTCGTAATATGAACTCATTATAAAATGCTCAATTTCATTTGTCTTAAACCCTAATTGATGGCATTCAACAAAAGCTTCCAACGCCTCTCCATATCTACCATGTGAAAACAAAAAGTCACCTACCTCGAATAAGACAACTCCAGCATCTTCCCCACTTTCTTTCAAGGCCTTTTTATACAGTAAAATTGCACTGTCTATATTTCCTTTTAATTCTTCATCTATAGCACTTTTTAACGTCAGTTCATACTCTTTAACCATACTTTTATTCTCCTATAGATATTTTTTCAGTATAATTATAGCTAGTCCTTCAGGTATTTAAACCATTCCTTTGTCGCACCTTCTATTTTATCTGAAGTCCAAACAGGAGCCTCTTTCCAGTATTCTATATTATCAAGGACTTTCTTCACCCCATTTTCAAAAGAAACTTCCGGTTGCCATCCCATAACTTTTTTTATTTTGCTTGTATCTGCAAAAGTACAATCCGGCTCACCAGGACGCTTTGGAATATACGTAATCTCTCCACCCAATAGCTCAACCAAGCGATTTACGGAATAGGTTCCTCCACTTCCCACATTAAAGATTTCATTGCAGATATCTGATTCAGCAGCCTTTAAAAAAGCAGATGCCACATCCGACACATAAGTAAAATCTCGAGTTTGATTTCCATCTCCCACTACAGTATAAGGTAGTCCGGCTAATTTCTGTGCTAAAAAAACTCCAAATACAGCACCATATGTTCCTGAAGTACGGGAACGGGGACCATACACATTAAACAATCTTAATGATACTACCGGAAGTTTATACAACTGCCCCCAATGTATAACTAACTCTTCACCCATATATTTTGTTAAGGCATATGGATATTTAGGTTGTATCTTTGCAGTTTCAGGGGTAGGATATACGTCCGGTATTCCATAGCACGAACATGAAGCACTATATATAAACCGACCTATGTTATTTTCCCTTGCTGCTTCCAATACAGCAAAAGTTCCATTAACATTTGAGTTAAAATATTTGTCCGGCATCTCTATTGAAGGAACAATATCCGCTAGGGCGGCAAGATGAAATACCCAGTCAACACCTTTAAAATAAGGTAGAATATTATCTTTATGGGTTATGTCTGCTTCAATTATCTGCAAATTTCCCGTACCTTTATGATGTCCAAGATTTTCTCTTCTCCCTGTACTAAAGTTATCTAAAACAGTTACATTATGACCTTTTGAAAGAAGTTTATCTACAAGATGGGACCCAATAAATCCACATCCCCCTGTAACTATAACATTCATGCTTTATTCACTCCCTTTTGCTTTTTTCGAATTATATTCGTCTGCAAATTCAAACATTTCTTTTATATACTTTTCATTTTTTTCATCAAGCTCTACAATACTGTTTTGATTAAGCTGAAAAAGCTCTTTGTACTCAAAACTTTTGTTTAAATAGTATTCCTTATATATCTCTGTTCCAGGATATGGCGTAAATCTGTTTATAGAAATAAAAGTAGGCTCTATTTCCTCTATCAGTTCCTTAGTCATTTTTAAATCTTCCAAAGTTTCAAAGGGGAATCCAACTATAAAAAATGCAGACCATGGAATATGTGCTCCATTTAGCCACTTGGTTCTCTTAACTACTTCACCGATTTTAAGATTTTTCTTAACTCTGTCAAGTATTCTTTGAGAACCACTTTCAATTCCAATATAAGCCCTTTGACCTCCATTATTTATAAAGGTCTCCAACTTCTCCTGGGATAATGCCATAACCCTTGCTCCAGCAGTAAACTTCATTTTAGCTTCCCTGAATATATTTCCAACATCATTAAAATGCTTAGTATTTGAAAAAAAGCAATCATCAACCACGTAAATTGAACCCTCATTACCATACATTTCTTTTATTTCTTCAACTTCATTTCTGATACTATCCAAATTTCTATAAGTCATGGTTTTATCAAAGGAGTGGCAGCAAAATGTACACCTGTTTGGGCAACCTGTTGAAGTCATTATAGAAGACAGATTCTTTGGTGAATAATCCTTATAGTTTATAATCAACTTTTTATTAGGCTTACGGTCAACTAAATTAGGAATCTTCTCACCAATATAATCGTACTGGGAGCCAAAATCATAGTCCCCATACATGCTTAACATACCGTCTACATGAGGACCCCCTAGTATTATTTTTACTTTATCTCCAAGAATTTCTTTGGATATGTTTGCTACAATATTTGCAGAATCTATCTTGGCAGTTATTGATGTAATACCGATTACATCCGGAGAATATTCTGCGATTGTTTCTCTTATTTCTTTCCATATATAGTGTTCTTGCTCTCTTAACTCTTTTTTGTAAATATGGTAGTTATCCCCGGCCTCACTTCTATTATAAGGTCTACAATTCTCAATCGGTTTATCGGCATCAAGAATCTTTACCTCATGTCCCATCTCTTCATAATAGGTTCCTAAAAGCGTTAACGTAATAGGGTAATGAAATCTCTCATATCCAAATAATATATAGAATGGAGGTTCAATTAATAATATTTTTTTAGGAGTTTCCAATATTTTTAGCATACTATCCCCCTTGTGTAACCCTTAAATTTTAATGGGATTACTAAAGCGACTAATAACTTCTTTTATCGGCATAAAATTCATTCCAGTATTTTTTACAAATTTACTCCCATCAAGATAAGTTTTCATTGGACGGTTATCCAAAAACTTAAAACAATTTAATGGCTTTTCAACCACCTCGCCATGGATATTTGCAACATTTAGAAATTGCCTTGCCAATTCGGCACGTGAAAAATATTCTGAGTTCGACAAATGATATAGTCCTGTTAAACCTTTTTCCAGTGAAATCAAAATGCCTTTAACTACATCATCCACATACGTAGGTGAAAAAATCTGTCCCTCAATACAATCAAGACATATGCTATCTGAAACCCTCCGATACAACTCTGAAAAAATATGCTCTTCTGAAGGGTCATCACCAACGATTTTACTTAACCTCAGTACTAAACTCTCAGGTATTTTTGATAAAATATATCTCTCCGCTTCGAATTTCTGACTTCCATACTCATTTATCGGATTTGCCTCGTCTGATTCGTCGTAGTATCCTCTTTCACCATCAAAAACATTGTCTGTAGAAAGAAACACCGTTTTTATGTTTTGTTCGCTTAATTTTTCCACTAAACTAATAGTACTTTTTACATTAATGTTATAAGATAATTCTTTTTGCTGTTGGCAAAAATCTATTTTAGTAATAGCAGAACAAATTACTGCAACTACTTTGTCACTTTTATCAATAAAAAACTCAGGTATTTTTTCAAAAATATTGTCCGTCAAAAGATCATATTTTAGCAACCCGTTACTATATTTTGATGTGTATGTTCCTACAACATCATAACCCACTTTTTTTGATAGACTATAAACATGGCTGCCAATAAAGCCAGATGCTCCAATAACAATTAATTTCATACTATTTATTCTCCTTATATTTTCTGTCCCATAAATTGCATCCTTTGCACAACTGTATTTCTCCTTTTCTACCCATTGCATGAAGCTCTCTTGTTCTGCTAAATTCCTTTCCATTCCATATTTCCTTGATGGACTGCTTGATAAAATCCCCCATAGGATATTTGACATCATAATCAACATTGCATAATCCAATTTGACCATCAGCATGCATTGCAATCGATGAGAAAACAAACACACATGGTTTGCTGTCAATGTTCTTTTGGGTTTCCATCCCATTCAACATTACCTGACTCCCCCAGCTGTGTGCAGGCATAGCGTATGCTCTGTCTTTTGGTCCCACAATTCCACCCCAATATTCCAGCCACTCATCAACCTCATCCCTATTTTCATCAATTATAACCAACCTTATTCTAATGGTCATATCAGAGTTTTTATCATTTCTTATTTTTATCAGTTGAAGTGTATTATTTAAAACAGTCTCATAATTTAGCCCAACTCTAATCTTCTCATAAGTTTCTTTTCTAATCCCATCTATAGATATCATAATGTCATCAAGACCATTATCTATTAATTCAGATGCCAGTTCGGAGGATAGAAGCTGTGCGTTCGTTGTCAAAGTAACCTTTTTTATGCCTATACTTTTTAAGCTTTTCACTCGTTTAGCAAGCTTTTTATCGAGAGTAGGCTCACCATCTCTATTTAAACAAATAGTTTCAATCCAATCACTGTAACCACTTACTTCTGTCACAAACTTTTCAAATAGCTCATCCCTCATTACTGTTTTTTTCTTTTTCCAATCATTAATTGAGCACATGATGCACTTTGCGTTACAGGCATTAATTGTTTCGATCTCAAAATATTTAGGAAAATACAAACATTCATCTAAATTATTCAGGAAAATCCTTTTTGCAAGCTCATTATTCTTAACATTATCAGGAAACATTATATAACCCCCAATTTTGTTACTTTCTCACAAAACTCAGATACTGTTGACCTCTTCCAAAATAAGACTTGAAGTTAGGACTATTAGCAACTAAATCAGGTTTCATTTTGTCCATTTTGAGCATTTCAAGAACCTCAAGAAATGGCTGGGTAAGTTCTTCTGAAAAGCTTTCTATTTCAACTACAATTTCATTTAACAAATTTATCAATTCATCTATAAAGTTTGTATTCCGGGTTGCCACCAGATCTCTCGTTCTAATTCTAAATCGATCAAATAACTGATATAGCTTTTTATTCTCTTCAGAACTTCTCGGTAAAAGTATTTTTCTATAATCAATAAAGTTATGAACCAGTGTCCAGTATTGATTAAGAGCCATCTCATTAAAGCTTTTGTTTTCTCCATATACTGACTTATACCATCTCCAATCTGTAAACATACTTGGAGATGAACCATACACATCAAATTCATCACATAATACTTCTATTGCAGCAGAAATACTTAGTGTCTCAACGATTCCAACAGGACTAATTATATTATCAAGAATCCAGTCATCATGCCTCCGGCTCATTGCTGCCAAAGTATTTAAATGTGGAGAAAAAACCGGCAATAATATACTTAGCATTTTATCAACATCGTCAACATCCCAGATTAAGAGTTGTCCAATTAAGTGCCTCAAATTTTCAGAAGCACCGGAAATAGAATCAATACACGTTATTATCAGGACACCTCCTGGTTTTACATACTTTGCCAATAGCCGCAATAGATTTATGGGATCACTCATAGCAGGTAGCATTCCCTCACAAATAACAAAGTCATATAATAATTCACATTCATAATTTTCTAAGATAGTAGGAAAAATAACAGCATTATTAGTCCATTCATAGAATTCTCCAAATAGTCTTTCCATATCTCTGACTCCAGTAGGATTTCCTTCTACCAAATGATACGTTTTGGGTTTTAGGCTTGCTGTGTAAATTGAATTATAACCAGAACCCGGTCCTACCTCTAAAACCGTTTTACCTTCAAAAAAAGGTGGTAATAGACCTAATTGCTTATAGAGTCCTTCTCTTCTTTCAAAATGCCTTTTTATATCTGAAATATCTTGCCTTACAGGAGAAATTTTATGTTTTCCATAAAACTCAATAAATGAAGCTTCCATAATGTGCTCTCCTCTTAACCAGTTAATTACTACCTGTACTATTAATTAACTATTACTTTTGAAATACCTTCATTTAAATTCACCTACTCAAAATATATAAAACTATAATCTCCAGTGTATCCCCATTCCTTATACAGCCATTCCCACTCCTGCGGAGTATAAAAACCTTCACAGGTCAGTTGCCAATACAGCAGATTTGCCTTTTCAGCTTCGTTTCTGTAAGATTCCACCATTATATAACTATTACCCTTTGATACCCTCTCTATATGCTGTATGGCTTTCTTCAGATCAAATACATATAAATTGTGCAGGGTTGTTATGGAGTACACCAGGTCAAAGGTCTTATCCTCATAGGGAAGCTCCTGTGCTAGTCCAACCCTTAAGTTTTGCCTGATTTCTTCCTTGGAATTTTCAATTGCATATTGGGAAAAGTCTATCCCATAAACCTCTAATCCCGGTACCACTTGTGTAAATTCATATAGAAGAAAGCCTTTGCCGCAACCCACATCCAGTATCCTTTGACCCGGCTTAAGGTTATAGTATTTTGCCATTTCTTCCGCCACCACACGCCATCTTCCATCGTATTTATAGCCACCATAGCCATATTTTCTGTCCCCATCCCAATAGTCCTTACCAAACTCCTTTGCAACAGCGGCACAAGATGCTTTATCATCCCTTATTACCCTATCAACGTAATCCCTTTTTGTGCTTTTATGGAGTTTGGATACAAAATCTATATATGCCAAATATATCACCCTTGCTTTTATTTACTTTAAAGCGTAGCTTATTGTCTCTTTCTTTTTTAAAAGAGCTTTTGCCCTGTTTTTTATATCTTCCTTTGAAAGACCATTCATTTCCTTTAAGTCTTTATGGGAGCCATAGCCTTTACAAAACTTATCCCTTAAACCCATTCTTTCAAACACACATGCATCCGCACCATTTTCAAGTATCACTTCCGCAGCTGCACTTCCTAAGCCACCAATTATGCTATGTTCTTCAATGGTCATAATTACATGGGTTTCCCTTACAGCCTTAAGTAAAATATCTTCATCCAGAGGCTTAATTGTGTGAATGTTAATAACCCTGGCAGATATCCCCTCCTGCTGCAACTCCTTTGCAGCCTGCAATACATCAAAAACTATTGAACCTGTAGAAACCAGAGTAATGTCCTTTCCCTCTTGCAGGGTAACACCCTTTCCCGGCACAAAGTCATAGTCATCCTCATATATTTCCGGCTCTTTATTGGTTCCCAGCCTGATATAAACAGGCCCTTTAATTTCAGCAGCCCTTACAGTTGCTTTTCTAACCTCCATAGGACTTGCCGGAGAGAAAATTGTCAAATTAGGAAGCACCCTCATAACTGCCAGATCTTCTGTAGCATGATGTGTAGGGCCTAAACTGCTATATACAAAACCTGCACCTGTTCCAACAAGTTTTACATTCTGGTTTTGAAGGCACACATCATTTCTTACAAACTCAAAAGCACGCATAGTCAGGAAAGGTGAAATGGTGTAAGCAAAGGGTATTTTACCGCAACTTGCCAATCCTGCGGCTGAAGCCACCATATTGGCCTCTGAAATTCCATAATTAATAAATTGATCGGGAAAATCCTGACGATACTTATCATACACAATTGCCCCATTATCCGAGATCAGGGCAAGAACATCCTTATTGGTTTTAGATAAATCATACAAAGCGGACAGATATGCTGTTCTCATTAGTTTGTCAGCTCCTCCAATGTAATATCCAGTTCATGGAATACCATCTTCATTTCTTCTTCATTCGGCATCCTGTAATGCCATATAGGTACATTTTCCATAAAAGAAATTCCTTTGCCTTTGGTAGTATGGGCAATTACCACCTTTGGAACAGCATCAGCAGATGTGTTTTCCCCCAAAGCTTTTACAAGGGAACCCGTATCATGTCCATCCACCTCGACAACATCCCAACCAAACGCCCTCCACTTATTTTCAAAGGGCTCAAGCCCTATTATGTTTTCCAACCTATCCATTGCCTGAAGTTTATTGTAGTCAACAATAACCGTCAGATTCCCAAGCTTTTGCTGAGCTGCAAAAAGCGCGGCCTCCCATATGGAGCCTTCCTGACATTCTCCATCTCCTAAGAGTGCGAAAACCCTATAATCCTTCCTGTTGAGTTTCCCCGCCAGTGCCATACCCGATGCATAAAGGAAACCATGTCCCAATGCCCCTGTTGAAGCTTCCACACCGGGAACCTTGTGCATATCGGGATGTCCACCAAGAATAGAACCTTTCTTGCAATATGTGTCCAGTATTTTGCTTTCAAAGTAACCCGCCTGTGCCAAAACCGAGAACAGTGCCGCACTGGCGTGACCTTTACTAAGCACAAACCTATCCCTGTCCTCCCAATGGGGGTTTTTGGCATCATATTTCATTACTCCTCCAAAATATAATGCGGTAAGTATTTCAATTATGGACAGAGATGGAGCAATGTGGCCCCCGCCAGCTTGATATATCATTTTAAATATTTTTTTTCGAAGCTCTTTTGAAATATCATCCAATTGTCTCTCCACGATAACTCTCCTTATATAAAGTTTATATGATTATCATCTAATGAGAAAAAGGAATTCAACATCATATTTCTATCGTCATAAACACAGTGATGACAGCATTCCTCCTGTGCATTAAAATTCCTATATCTCTCATAAACCTCAGGTGAAAACCAGAGTTCCTTAAAGGATCGCTCCTTTAAATCACCTACAACACCGCTTTTTACATATGCTTTATCGTGGCAGAAATACACCTTGCAGTCGGCGGCTATTATTGTAAGAAATTCTTTTGCATAACATTTGGAATACACCCTTTTAAAGACTGTGGAAAATTCAAAATCTTCTTCATACTTGTTTATGACAATAAACCCTTCCCGGGTCAATTCACTCTTTGCCCTGTGGATCTGCTCTACCGCATCAGCTTTAAAGGGCTGATGGTAGTTATCGAGATCCTTTGTAATTCTTGTAGTATACTTTATATGATTCACTCCTAAATCCCGAACAAGCTTTGCAACCTCATAAACCTGATGGGCATTTTCGTGGTTGATAACAAAATTAATACCCAGCTCACATTCCTTAGGCTTTATCCGGGCAAAATTGCCAATATTCTCGCATACTTTGTCAAAAGAACCTACAGGTATTCCTCTGATTTTAGAATAAACTTCTCCTGATGCCGAATCAAAGGAAATTCTTACCCACTTGGCCCTGCACAGAGTTTTAGCTGCTTCGCCAGACAAAAGCTGTCCGTTTGTTATAATTGAAAGGTCAATACCCTTTTCCAGTAAGGATTCCATTGTCTCAACAATATGATCATAAACAAGCGGCTCACCGCCACCACTCAGGGTTACTCCTTTAACTCCCATACTTCCCATATCATCAATTATTTCCTGCATCTTTGGCCATGGAATAGAATCCTTTGGATTTACGTCATCCCTGAGTGCAAGGTCACTATCCGCATAACTGCAATAATAGCAGTGATGATTACATACATTTGTCGGCTTCAGTCTTATATATACAGGTGCCGTACGAGTACCGTCTTTTATAGATTTCAGTTTATCAAAATGGGTAAACACTTTCAGATTGCTGTAAGGAGTTGCTTTAATATCCATAACGAGCCTCCAGTATTTTTTGTTATGTTTACTATTTCTCATATGGTATAAAAATACACCAAAATGGGATTATATGACTAAATAAAATTTACATGACCCCCAGGATTTTTGAGTTCATGTAAATACTTGTTAATCTCATCCAGCCTGCATAATTCACGGCAATTTGTTATATCCATATTAAGAATTCTATTAACTACTTTTTTCTTATTTTCACTTTCCCATATATCAACAATGTTATTGTCCTTCAAATTTCCAAAGGAGAAATTTTCATCTCCAATATAGGCTATACATGCCCAAATTTCTGCATTTGAGTCAATATAGGCCCAGAAGGGAATACCATAGCACTTGTCATAGCACTTTTCTTTTGCCTTCTTTTTCATTGAACTCGATCGAAAAATCACCTGATATTCTTCAGAGTTCAATTCCTTAAGCTCCTCTTCCATATCAAGATATACTCTGTAATCAAAGGCAGGGTCAATTGTACATGTGCTCTTCGGATGCTTGGAAAAAGGTTTCACTGTAAAATAGTCAACACCAATCTCCTTAAGATTTTTAGCAAAGCCAACTACCTCATGTGCATTCTCAGGAATAAGGAGCATTTGTACACCTATTGTAGTTTTTAATTTATTGTCACGCTTTACTGCTACCCCACTCTCTATATTGATAACAGCCTTACTAAAATCCTCCGCTCCTCCCTGGTGGACTATCTGATGTGTCTTATCAGATCCTGCATTTACACTGAAACGAATCCACGTGAGAGAACCAAGACACTCCTTTGCTATTTCCTTTGAAAACAAAACGCCATTAGATGACATGGCAACATCAAGCCCAAAGTCTTTTGCACCGTTTATTATTGAAGGAGTATTCTTATTTAATAAGGGTTCTCCTTCACCCGCTACCACAATGCTCTTTAAACCTTTTTCTTTCATAACCTTCAAATTTTTTAAAATGAGATCCTTATCTAGAAATGCAGGCCTGTATCCAAGGTAGTCAAGCCCACAGAAAACGCATCTATGATTGCAACTCCCCGAAGGCGAAATCTCAATGCATATGGGATAAATATTGTCACCCTCAAGCCATTTTGCTACTCTCTCAGGATGTAATATTAACTTATGAGAATCAATTCTTAATTCGTCAGCCAAAGTATAGGACTCCCTTTTTAATTTTGTTATTTATAGTAAGCTTTTGTTTAAAACACTTATATCACTAAAACTTGAGCAGGGAATTTGCATACTTTAATAGTTCTACCTTGCCAATAGGTCTGGAATTACCTATAATATTTGATGCAATTGCACCTGCAATACTACCCAAAAAAGACCCTACCTCAAGAGGTGCATTAATACATGCACATAATACTGCCAGCGCGAAAAAGGCATCACCTGCTCCTACCGTATCCTGTACCGTAAGAGTTAATGCCGGATTCTTTCTAACTTCAAATTTCTTATCCACACCCATGCATCCAAGAGAACCTAAAGTAAGCCATCCCATCTTACTTTGCAGGTGTTTAACCAAATTTATCAACTGTTGTTCCTTATCCTCGGAACGGTTCGCAAATGCAAGCATGAGTTCTCTTTCATCTAAAGTAAACGTATCAGCTCTTTTATACTTTGTAATGAGATTTGTACCAAAATTCGAAGAATTTGTTTGGCAATTAACAGCTAGAAATGCAGCTTTTCCCTGAAGTATTTCCATTACCGTATTATCCACCAGTCCATGACCAAAGTCAGTTAAAACAACCATATCAAAATTTGATACAATCTCATTGAGGTTATTGTAAAAACTTTCTTTACTCACTTTAATATTCTGGCTATCCTCATTAAGGTAATTTATTGAAAAAAGCTTTTCATATTCTTCCCTAATTCCACGCCTTTCAACAAACCGCCTCTTTATTATAGTTCTAAATTCATGATCGAATTGCAAATTGACATGCATGTCCTTACTCAGGTCATTTAATATCTGGGTATGAATATGTGGTTCATCTCCAACTATTCCACACACTGTGACGTTGTCCGAAAAACTCGCCAAGTGCCTTGCCACAGCCAGAGAACCACCGAGATACCTCTCCTCTTTCATGTGTCTTGAGGAAAATGCTCTATCCTTTGACATTAGTCCTTGTACGCTGCAGAAAATATACTCATCTACTATAATATCTCCCACAACAAGTACCTTTAGAGACTTCATATCTTCTACAACACTTCGGATTTCATCTATAGAATACTTTTTTGAAAAATCTTTTGCATATGCTGTTGTATCAGGCGAATATACGGAAAAGTTGTTGTTGATAAGCTTTGATGAACTAAACACGACACCATTGGTAAAATAGACATCTCCGCCGTACGAACGAACCTTGTCTACTTCTTTATTTATATTTTGAGTGATATCATTTGATACGTCTTTGTATTCAGCTCCCTTTACATAAAGATCCGGCTTTATAGTATCAAACATCTCTTCGGCAGTAACA
Source organism: uncultured Acetivibrio sp. (assembly GCA_964564015.1). Lineage (GTDB taxonomy): Bacteria > Bacillota > Clostridia > Acetivibrionales > Acetivibrionaceae > Acetivibrio. The sequence continues at coordinate 40,767 of CAZLZR010000024.1, read as the reverse complement.
GACTTAGATAAAATGACATAATCAACACAACTAAGTGCGGCCAATGACTTCATCCTTAGTTCATCTGAAAAATAAGGATGCCCGGGTCCCTTATTAATATATGGTGCTGAAGTTACCGAAACTACCAGAATATCTCCGAGGCTCTTTGCTTCCTCAAGGTGGGCAATATGTCCGGGATGTAGTAAATCAAAAGCTCCATGGCAATGGATAACCTTCCGACCTTCTTCACGAAATCCTTCACGCATCATCTTGAACTCAGATTGACTTACAATCTTAGAGGTACTTTTTATAGCTAGCTTCATAAAGTATTCACCCTCTTTTACTATTAATATAATTCCACAAACCAGGTATCACGACAGAAGCTGCAGTTAAAGGTAGTAATTTTCGCTAAAATATTCAGAAGAACTACAAAATAAACTCTGTAAATTCCATAAGATCATTAAATACATAATCCGGGTTTATATCGGTTTCAGGAGTAATCCCATACCCAGTACGTACCAAAACTGTTTTGACTGATGCATTTTTACCTGCTAAGATATCACTGGATCGATCTCCAACAATATATGATTTACTTAAATCAATTTTATGTTCATCTCTGGCAGTATATATCATACCTGCTTTCGGTTTTCTACAACTGCAATTTATGCGATAAGGCAGTATTTCCTCTTTCTCCGGAGGGTAGTGAGGGCAATAATACAACCCATCAATGGGAATAATTTTCAGTAAATATTCATTAATTTGCTTAAGTGTTTCCTCACTCATCATCCCTCTGCCAACTGCAGATTGGTTAGTGACTATAATTGTCTTAAAGCCAGCATCACACAGCCTCCTGACTGCCTCTTGTGCAAATGGATAGATTTCTATCTGCTCTATAGAAGTAATATAGCTTTTTTCTTTGCATATTACTCCATCCCTATCAATAAATATTGCCGGAAAAAATTCCTCCATTATGACAACCTACCTTATTTATCCTTCAATATAATGTCTACAATCATGTGTATTACAATCTGATGTGCCAACTCAACAAATCCATACTCACCTGATGGAATGTAAACATTTACATGTCCTCTGGTTCTTAAAGGATTATCCCAGGAGAATCCCGAAAGGCTTATAACTTTGCAATTCATCTCTTTTGCCGCATCCACACCTTTAAGAATATTTTCAGACTTTCCGGAGCTGCTTATTGCAATCAAAACATCTCCCTCATTAGCAAACATTTCTATAGGTTTTTCAAATACATAACTATACCCATAATCGTTGCCAACGCAGGTTAGAAGCGAGCCTTCATTAAAGCTTATCGCACGAAGTCCACAGTTTTTCCAAAAATCCAAAGCACCGTGGCTCGCAATAGCAGCACTTCCACCATTACCAATAAATATTACTTTTTTGCCTTGAAATACTTGTGTTTTTATGACCTGAATAATTTCTTCAATGCCATCATTAAATCCAAGCTGTTTACCGGATTCATCACTAATAACAGCTTTATTAACAACCTCAAATAAATCACCGATATAGTTGAAAGCCTTCACTCTTTCACTTTCCCCTCTGTATGAGTATCGCCTATTTCTATTATTATCAGTCGAAATTTATTTAATAAGCACAAAACAAAAAATTTCTGTAATTAACACATGAATAAAAAACATAGAACTTAAATCTATTGAAAAGTAAAAAAACAACTCGAAAAGCTAAACAGATTAATAACTTAGAACTATGCTATCATATTAAAAAAAAAAAATCAACACTTTAGTACACTTATAGAAATTATTATTAGTATTGTTAAGATATACAAACACAACAGTATTATATTAATTCCAAATAATACCAGCATAACACATAATCCTTTTCCAATTAAATGCAATATAGGATAGCACAACAAAAAAGTGATTATATTAACCACTTTCTCAAAAATTACATATTAACCTAATCATTACACTATTTCAGCAAATCCTTAAGGTCTATTGCTTTTACATCAGCAGCCTTTTTGTTCTCGGCTTGAATTTCCAGAAAAATCTCTTTTCTGTAAATAGAGACACTCTTAGGAGCGTTAATACCTATACGAACTTGATCCCCTTGAACGTCAACAATGGTAATCTCAATATTATCATTCAAAACTATTGATTCATTTTTCTTTCTTGTCAGAACCAGCACCTATATTTACCTCCTGTCTACGGAGTTCTTCTACAATATAGTGTCTCACACTATATGCATCTGTGTCAAGGACAACCTGCATGCCACTGTTATTTTTTGTGTTAATAATTACAGGAGCTTTTAAATTCATAGTCATTTTTGTTAGGTCTTCCGGTACAACAACAATTGAAAGTACCATTACATCTTCAATATTCTCAATATTGAGGTTGACCACCGCTTCATCAGGGATTTCTATATCATAGTCCTTTAATATCTGGAAAGGGTTTGCTACTGCAAAAGCAAGCTGTCCGTCATCAACGCCCTGCAGCCATCTGAAAGGCGATGTCTCATCCCCGTCATACAACACTATGTATCTCTTTGTATCCTCAAACCCCAGTATTCCTTCTTTAAAGTTTATAACTTTACTCTCATCAATTTCAATTTCTCCAAAGTGCTTTGTCTTTAAAAGCATTTGATCTCCTCCATTTATTATTTACAGTTTATACATATGTGTTAATTTTATTCTCATTATTATAATCAAACTTTATTGATGCGTACTGGGATAAAAACACCTTGACCTGACTTGGCGAATAGTTTATGTTCAAATCGGCAGGAGTATACTTGCCATCAACACCGTTATTTACTCCTTCAGAATTCTTCTCGGGATCGAAATTCAATTCTCCCTTGACTGTGATTTTTGGAGCAACTTTCGGAATAAAGTCAATATTAAACTCGTGCATCTTCAGGCTATCCCTTCTGGCAATTTCAGCAATGGGGTTTCCTCCATTTTCGATAGCTGCCAGCGCATTACCATCCTGAACCAATTTGCCTATGTACTCATACGCTTTCTGATAACCTTTTTGGGCACCTTCCTTAATCATATCGCCATTGTTCTTCAACCCGGCACTTGCGAAAGACTCATACTGGTCAATCTCAACTCTCGGCAGTTCTATATCCATATTTACTTTTGCATGTTTCTGTCTAATTTCCAAGCTTGCATTCCGGGCTTGGATCTGAAGTCTGGATGGGCTTCTGTCAACGCCGATTTTTGCATAGGTCTGGGTTATATTAAGGCCCATATTGATCACCCCATTATAAACCTATTTCCAACCAAAGTCCTTATGACAAGAAGTCGACAAGTGAAGTCTGAATAACCCTGGCCCCCCCTGAAAGTGAAGCCTTATAAACATTTTCCTCACTCTTTAGCAGCATTATGTTTTGTGCCTGATCCACATCCTCATTTTCGCTCATTAGGGTTGTAAAATTAATTTCATCACTATCGAGCCTGTCGCTAGTCATCTCAAGGCGATTATACCTTGCGCCAACGTTTGCTCTGATACGAAGCAGATTGTTCATATCATCATCAATGTTTGCAATAGCATTACTTATCAGATTATGATCCCCCGTATTAAGTGCAGCTAAAAAATCATCCATATTCTGGATAAGTTGTCCCTTAGACGTAGCAGTAGCAATCCCTCCGTTATTGAAAAGATCACCGCCCAATACGTTTACATTTATATTGTCGCTAATACCTATCTCAAATATTATTGACTCATCACCATCCACACCTATAGCAAAAGTGCCATCATCATTCATCAGCTTTGTATCGGTCTTAAATCCCGAAAAAATATATCTTCCTGCATACGTTGAGTTTCCAATCCCAATCAGCTGCTGCCTGAGTTGAGCTACCTCCTGCTCTATCTTTTTTGTATCATCAGCCGTTGCAGTACTACTGCTTCCCTGAACAGCCAATTCTCTTGCCCTTTGCAAAATAGCTCCAACGTTTGAAAGTGCTGATTCAGTTATCTCCAACCAGGATAAAGCATCCTGAACATTTGTTTTATGCTGTTTTACCTGCGATACATCGGTACGAAGCTTCAGTGCCCTTGCTGCTACAACCGGATCGTCAGAGGGAACCGAAATCTTTTTTCCTGTAGCAAGTTTCGATTGATAACTCTCCATTCTTGAAAGGTTGTTTCCTACATAATAAATCATGTTGTTTACCAACATATTGTTTGTTATCCTCATAATTAACCCTCCATGCTTCATACAATCAGCAAACTAAACATTACACTCCAACCCTGTTAATAAGTATATCGTATATTTCCGCCATAGCATTAACCATTTGTGCAGCTGCACCATATGCCTGCTGATGTTTTATCAGATTAGCCATTTCTTCATCAATCGATACTCCCGAGTCAGACAATTTACGATTTTCAATCTGTTTTACTATAGCCGCCTGGTTTGCTGAAATTCTTATTGCCTGCTGCGAATCTATCCCTAATGAAGTTATTACAGATTTCATAAAATCTTCGGGAGCCCCTTCTGCAAACATTTGTGTATTTGTACGAAGTTCAATAAGCTTATTAATATTTACAATATTCCCCACTTCTCCAATAGTATCCGAAGTAGCTATTTTATTGAAATCATCCAATATATCCTTACTAACCGAAAAGTTTTTGGCAGTTATATTGCTGTACCTGTCTGCAATACCTGCAATTGTAATTTCGCCATCAATAAAATCAGCACTGCTTACTGCCTTGTTTTCTTCACCAAGCATAGTGAAAAATCGTACTCCAGTTGTTGTCCCACCTTTGCCATACCCGTCAGCATGTCCAGTCCCATCCTCAAGTACTCCGTCATTGTCATAATCAATATATCCTTCATTAAACGCCCTTGCAAAGGTTTGAACAAACTGGTTCAACTTCTTTATATAAGTTGGTATTCCGGCATATACCGGACTTCCATTTTCCCCTTCATTTCCATCCCTTATATCAATATAACCTTTTAATTCACCGCCCCTGATTACAAGCTTATTGCCATCCTCCCAACCGACATCGTAAAGGTTGGGAACATCCTCGTCGGGATTCAGTTTTGAACTTCTTTGAGTTACAGCAAGTTTGCTGAGGCTAAAATGGTCAATAAACGCCTTACCGCTTATAGTTATTACAAACCTTTTGTCTTCATTACCGTTTAGCAGCTTGCCGACCACTACCTCGTTTGCATCTATATTTATTATTTTTGAGAGTTTGTCAACAAGCAATGTCCTCTGGTCTCTCAGATCATTTGCAGTATTGCCATCGAGCTCTGCACTGTATATCTGTCTGTTCAACTGCTGTATCTGCGCGCCTATTGAGTTAATTTCACTGACTTTTGTCTCAATTCTGTCATTAACATCGATTTGCAGCTCTTCAAAATGTGTTGCAAGGCTGTTAAAATATTTTGCCACAGTAACCCCGCGCTCACTAACAAGGGTTCTGATGGCTTCACTTGCAGGATCTTTGGCGAGTTCCTGAAGTGAGCTGAAGAATTCATCGAGTATGGTATTAAACCCGCTGTCCGAAGGTTCATTAAATGTAACCTCCATATCAGACAGTAAAGCCTTTTTAGCTTCCCACTCACCGTAAGATACACTTTCACTCCAGTATTTTATGTCCAGATATTCGTCCCTGACCCGCTCAATTCCTATAACCTCCGAGCCGCTACCTACCATGCCAGTTCCATTATAAATAGAAATTGGTCTTGACGCAGTTTGTACAGCCTGCTGTCTTGAATACCCCGGCGTATTTACGTTATTTACATTATGGTTAATAATGTCAAGATTTCTCTGTGCCGTATAAAGCCCTCTCACTGCTACATTAAATCCGAAAAAGCTTTCTCTCATCGATTATCACCTACCCGCTAATCCCATTTTGTTTATTATTGTATCAAGCATACTATCAATCATGTTTATTGTTCTTGATGAAGCACTATATGCAAATTTGAACTTCATCATATTTGAAATTTCTTCATCCATCGATACTCCCATTATAGACTGCCTCTGGGAATCTGCTGAATTTACAAGCTTTTGCTGGCTATCGGTTATGTTACTTGCCTCCGAACCGCCATTTCCCACATTAAGTATGATTTGCTGATAATAGTCATCGGTGCTCAATACACCCTTCAAATCACTAAGGCAATCCTTTCCGCGCAAGTTTGCTATAGCGAGGGCAATGGTATTATCACCACTGGCTCCGCTTTTTGATGCGACAATATTACTTAAGTTTAAGAGATTGTCGTTAAGTTTAATATTTCCCATTTCAAGAGGATATGCTGAATTAATTGCAACAAAAAATGCTTCTCCATCGGTTGATAATGGTTTTGCTAAAGTTTTTCCACTTGAATGAAGGTTGTTTACCTCCCTTGCTAATATATTTACAAGTGCATTCAACCTTTTTTTCAAGTCCGGTAAGATATTCATCGACTGCTGTACGATGCTTATTCCCTTATTTACATCATTATTTATATCATTGTTTATATCAGCCATAAGTTTACTATAGTCCACTGAATTTATATCATACAGATTTCCAGAAGTACCGGTACTGATCGCATTCCAGCCTATTGTCTCGCCTGCTGCGCCAGTATCGTAATAGCTGTTGTCTGTGATGACAGATGTTTTTATACCTTTATCTCTTAGTGTATTTGCGTATGCATCAGCGGTTGATGATGTTACAACAGTCTCTCCGTCTATGCTTTCCCCGCTGAAAACGATCGCATATTTATTGGCTCCTGGTCTGAAGTCAGTTATGTCATCCAACGCTGTTACAACATCTCCAAAACTATTGCCCGTATCTGTGGCTACAGTTGATAAAGCTGCTACAGCTGCTTCAAACGCTGTCGTATCGTTTCCGTAGTTTTCATTGGAATTTACACTACTGCCGTAAGTTATAAGCCGAAGATTATAGTCAATTCCCTTCCTCTTCAACTCATCTATATATTGATTTATTGAACTTTTTACCTTTGATAAATTTGTGGTACTTGTATCCGATACATCCACAACGAAGGTTATATCTGCCTTGGTATTGGGTGAACCGTTTTCCACGCTCCCTGATGCGCTAAAAACCTCACCTCTCGATTCCATAAGTCCCTTTAATATACCGCTTTTTATAGGTACGACTGTTTCTGTTCCTGCAATTTTGGGTACATAAAACAATCCTGAAGAACTGTTTTCTTCAGCCACCAGCATCGTTTGCGTTCCCTTTGAAACCAAAAAATATCCTCCAAGTGTTATATCAAGCTGCCCATCCTGCATCTCAGTAACTTCAACGTTTGCAAGTTCAGATAACCTATCAACAAGAACATTCCTCTGGTCTCGGTAATCATTTGCAGCATCCTTAGAAATTTCATTTTTAAGGATCTCTATATTTAAATTTGCTATTTGGCTGGTAATGCTATTTACTTCATTTATCCTGACTTTAAACTCTGAGTTAAGGTCTTCCTGCAATTTATCGAGCTGGGCTCCTATGTGGTTTATCTGATCCACGAGCGCCTCTCCCCTTTGAACCACAAGTGCTCTCACAGTTAGACTATCCGGCTCTTTTGACAACTCCTGCCACGAATCCCAGAACTGGTTCATAACTTCCTGAAGTCCTGATTCCATAGGATCCGCAAGAATGGACTGTATATCCTGAAAGGTCTTGTCCCTGGTTTTCCAGTAACCTAAAGTCGTGCTTTCCTGCCTGTAAATGCTGTCTAAAAATTGGTGCCTTATTTGCCTTATCTGCTCAATGTCGGCTCCAAGCCCAAGCTGATATTTGCTATCGTTCTGGTACGGTCCGTTGCAGATTATTGCCTGCTGCCTGACGTAGCCCTTTGTATTGACATTGGCAATATTATGGCCCGTTACCGTCAACGCACGTTCGTTAACTGCCATCCCTGACCTTGCTATTTCAAAACTGGCAAAACCTACTGCCATATAACCGCCTCCAAGTACATAAAAGTAAACCTTATTAACAACTACAGAGATAAATTCTACAGCTTCACATCAAAGTAAGTCTTTTTCTTAACTTCATGCGTCACCCCTGTGTTGCCATAATTATTATCTGCTGCCGGTACGCTCGATAAAATGTTTATAGAAAAATTGATATAGTCTATAGAGTTTTGAATTAGTTTTGAATTCAAATCATTGACCTTCTTGACTTCCTCTATTATACCAAGCAGGTTTGTTTTATAGCCTTCAAGTCTATCAGCCTGGTTTTTGTCAATATGTTTTATAAGCTCAGTAACCGTTAATTGTGAAGACTTGGAATCAATATCTGTTGACAAGTCTCTGACAGTTTTCTCCCTCAAGTCCTCCAGTCTACCCATATCCAAGATAAGTGACTGCTCGAGCTTTGTAATATTTTCAAGTTCTTTAACCTTGCCCTTTATTATAATGTCCGTTTTATCTTGGGACAACTTCAAAATATCTTCATAAATCTTAGCTTCTCGTTCAAGTATATCCATTAACTCATTTATTTTCTGGCTGTTCATAAAATTTCCACCCCAGCTCTAATAAATTTTTTGCGGGAAAACCTGGGAAATAACCCATGCCCACCCGCAAATAATAAACTCTAAACCTTCTTATCTGTGGCCGACTTTAGTATCTTATCGGCAATATCCGTGTTCTTGACCTGATATTGGCCTGATCCATACTTTTCTGCCAAACTTTTTACCTTCTCTTCTCTTATGTCCGGTGTTTCTTTTAGGGCTTTCATAACTGTCTGATAGTCTTTAGCCCGGCTGGATATTGACAACACATCTTTCTTTGAGGCTACATTGCCTGTGTCATCAACTTTGCCAATTCTCTTTTGCTTGCTGTAAACCCCAGCGACTTTTGGGATTTCCCCCCAAATCTTCATACCTACCACTCACTTTCAAAATTTTTTTATATATTAACACTTGCTGTATTAACTTTATCATTAGTACCTTCAATTCTTACTCTCATTAATAATATCGACATCACCTAAAATTAATTAACATATTTTTATAAAAATCTCACAGTCATATAGACCTATCTTTGTTCAGTATACTCTATAGGTTATTTATTGAAGGGTATTTACTGTTCTTACCTCTTTCACACCTTAGCCCTATAACAACCATATTATACCTCCTATTTTGCAAAAGCCGGTATTGTTAATGCCACATTTTCATTGTACCATTTTGGAATTAATCTGAATATATTTCCCTTCCAGTAAAAACTCTACCTAAGAATAATAAAAATTCCCGGCAGTTCACCGGGAATTTTTATTATTCTTATTGTAACTTCATTATATACTTATTTATTTTTGCACTCACTATTTATACGTCCGTTTTATTAAGGTATCTCATCCCATTTGATCTTTTTGTTGTTTCATCTTCAGTCGGCGCAACTTTGTTCATTTGATTAGTTGTGGATTTAATATCATTAGAGACCTCTTTTGAACAGTCATTACATAAACGACCTGTTGTTATAGACTTGCCACACCTCTCGCATTCCAGAATCATATTACCATCATTGCCTACTATCTCCAAGCGTCCTTCCTTAAGATACATTTTTATTTGCTGGACACTAACTTCCAGTTCTTGTGAAACCTCAATTATGGAAGCCTTCGGATGATCGTAAAGGTATTCCTTGACCCTCTTGTAGTCAACTTCATCCTGCTGTTTGCAATCATGACATATCGGAGCGCCGCCGATATAGTTAAATAATCTTTTGCAGCGTCTACAGTTTCTTATGTCCGGCATAAAATCCCTCCTGCTTCTGGCAATGTGATACACATCCCTTAGTTATTTTATGTGTCACATATTCATTCCATATTTTTGTGTTTTAATATAACAAAATTTAATCCTCTCTTAGCACAGTTACTAATACTTCCTCCCAGTAGCCACTACAGCTGCAGTAATTGTATCTGCACCTGCATTTTTCAATACCTTGCAACACTCGTTCAATGTTGTTCCAGTAGTCAGAATATCGTCTACCAAAAGTATTGATTTGCCCCTCACAGCGCTTACATCAGACACCTCAAAAGCATCCTTCACATTTTCCAACCTGTCAATTCTGTTTAAAAGACTTTGACTGTCGGTATTTTTTGTCCTAACAAGCAATCGTTGTGATTCCCTGATTCCAAGTAACTTGCCTAGCTGTTTTGCTATCAATCGCGCCTGATTATACCCCCTTTTACGCTCTTTTTTCCGGTGAAGAGGCACACTTAAAATTATGTCGACCTTTTTCCAGTCTGTCATTTCGCTTATTTTGCTATACATCATCTGAGCAAAAGTCATATTATAAGATGGTCTGTTAAAAAACTTATACCTTTTCAGAGCATCTTTTATAATTCCGGAATACTCACATATACATATTACATCGTCAAAATAACTATTATTTTTAATAAGATTTATTTTTCCATTTCTCAAATAGGGGATTTTTGGATTACAGTCATTACAGATACACAGCTTTACATCATAATTTAATAACTTGCCGCAAAATATACATTTCGGAGGAAATATAAGATTAAGAATCTCTTCAAACATCAGATTTCACCACCGAATTCAAAGAATAAGCACCAAAATGATTTCTGTTACTCAAAGAGGAACTTCAAAGACCCCAAAACCTATTTATTCAGAGGCTAGCAGATAAACAGTATAACAAGCTGAAATGAACATAATGTAACTTATAATTTAATTATATGCTTCTTGATAAATAATGTCAAACTATTGGTTCTCCAAAGGAGATGCATGTAATGAATGTGCAGAAAAATACTCACTCGTTCTCCATGGATACCGCTAATCGCATCAATTATAACCTGATACATTTCCTGAGCTTGTCAGCTAACCCCGAGTTTCTGTTTGTCTCTCTTTCGTTACTTATCATTACGTCAAGATAATCATTATTGCCCACAAGTACAACCAGTTTCCTCGCTCTTGTAACAGCAGTATACAGCAAGTTCCTTGTCATAAGTACCTGAGGACCTGGAAAAATCGGTATTATAACAACAGGGAATTCCGATCCCTGACTTTTGTGAATAGTCACTGCAAAAGCCGGTTCCAACTCATCAAGTATGCTATAATCATAATTTGCTGTCTTGTCATCGTCAAAGGTAACAACTATATTTTGTTCTTCATCGTCTATTTCCTGAATTATTCCTGTATCTCCATTGAAAACACCGGTACCTTCATCATCCTGCTTTGTCCATCGCAAGTTATAGTTATTCTTTATTTGCATTACCCTGTCGCCTTCGCGGAATAGAAAATCCCTGAACACCTTTTCTTTCTTGCCTTTATCCTTTGGATTCAGTACTGCCTGAAGCTCAGTGTTAAGGTTTGCTACACCAACAACCCCTTTCCTTACAGGCGTTAGAACCTGTATCTCCCTCATAGGTTCAAATCCATATGTCCCCGGAATCCTTCTGATACAAAGATCAACAATAGTTTTTACAATATCTTCTGCCTTGTTTCTTTTTACAAAAAAGAAGTCTTTATCCTTATAGTTCAAAACCGGCTTTTCGCCATTATTTATTTTGTGCGCATTAACAATAATAAGGCTCTCTTCGGCCTGTCTGAATATTTCCTTTAATTTTACAGTCTTTATTATTTCACTTCTTATCAGATCCTGGAGGACTTTTCCCGGTCCAACTGACGGAAGCTGATCCACATCGCCTACCAATATGAGCCTCGTACCAGGTTCTATTGCTTTAAGCAGATGGTTCATAAGAATTATATCAACCATTGACATCTCATCTATAATAATAACATCTCCATCTATGGGATTCGCCTCATTTTTAGAAAATACAAGCTCATCTTCCTTTCCAACATATCCAATTTCCAGGAGCCTGTGAATGGTTTTTGCTTCAAAACCAGTAGCCTCGGTCATCCTCTTTGCTGCTCTTCCGGTAGGTGCTGCCAGTAGAACATCATAGCCCTCACCCGTCAACAGGTTTATAATACTTTTTATTATAGTTGTCTTTCCTGTTCCCGGGCCTCCTGTAATAATCAAAACTCCGCTGACCAAAGCTTCCCTAACAGCATCCTTCTGGTTTTGTGCGAGTACAATTCCTTCTTTCTTCTGCACTTCAAGTACTTTTTCATCAAAATCGCTTATATCACCTTTAAATCTCATACTTGAAAGCTCAACCAGTTTTCTGGCTGTACCTGCTTCCGCATTATACAGAGAGCTTAAATAAACTCTGCTGCAAGCATTATCTCTTTCAATATAAATGGATTTATCCATCAATAGGCTGATCAAAGCATCCTCAATGTTATCTATTTCAACGTCCAGCAGATTTGAAGTATACTCTTTCAATCTGTCATCTTCAACAAATGTATGTCCATCCATTGCAATATGGGATAAAACATACTTAATACCGCTTGAAATTCTGAACTTTGATTTTGGGTCTACTCCTAATCCTCTGGCAATCATGTCCGAAGTCTTGAAACTTATGCCGATCTTTTCATCCGAAAGCTTGTAGGGATTATTCCTGATTTCCTCGATAGTATTTTCTCCATAAATCTGATATATTTTTGCACAATACGTCGGACTAATACCATATTCCTGGAAAAACATGACCACATCCCGAAGAGCCTTCTGCTCATAAAAAGCCTGTCCGATTCTCAAGGCCTTTTCATGGTTGATGCCTTTTATTTCAGACAATTTTTCCGGATGAAACTCTATTATGTTTATAGTGTCTTCCCCAAATTTCTTGACAATTTTTTTTGCGCTAGCCGGTCCCACCCCTTTTATAAGCCCGGAAGCAAGGTACCTTTCCATAGATTCAACCGTTTTTGGAAGCAGCTTCTCATAAAGTTCAACTTTAAGCTGCTCACCATAATCAGGATGAGTAACCCAATTACCCGATACCCTCAGCATTTCGCCAACGTTTACAAAAGGCATGAACCCGACAGCAGTTATTATTTCCTTCTCACCCTTAAGTTCACATACAGTATAACCATTTATTTCATTTGCAAATATTATATCTTGGACAATTCCTTCAAAAGTGATCACTATTCACACCTTATTCTCTATAAATTAACATCCATTCAGCTATCATTAAGTATATATCATCTATCGAATTTTTAAAAGAATAAGGTATTATATGTTATGTATGTAAGACTTATACTTTCCGCCCTGTATTCTCAATTCCGATTTCACGTTCCTCATTATCATCAAAATATCTAAAGAGCATTTCCTTCTCCGATTTCTTCAATACCTCGATACACTCATACTCTCTTTCCAATCTTCTTAAAATATCCAAGGTGTCATCCCTTGATCCCATATCTAGAACTGTAAGTCTGCCTCCCGGCATAAGTTTTCGTATAAAATCCCGTGGAAGTATGTTTCTTAATACCCCTTCAATGACCTCACCCTGGTTCTTTACAACCAAAACCAACTTTACCATGGAATTTTCATATTTTATTTTGTGTCTTATAGACATTATCAGCTCATAAACCAATGTTATAAATCCGTAAGCTGCACAGATACATATTACAGCTTCAAATACTATTCTTGGCATATAAACACCCCCAATTCCAGTTTATGAAATGATTCTCAATTCTGTTACTGCTAATGCCAAGAAAATTCGCTTCGCTCATGAATTTTCTTGTTCGCTAGGGAACCCTATGGTTCCCTTCGACGGATGCTTCGCATCCTGAGCACCCTCCTTAAACCGGGAAAGGGGAATCCCCTTTCCAAACCCCAGTATAGGAATTTACAAAAATAGGATTTTTATGAATTCCTATACTCCAAGATAGAGTGTTTCAATTGTCTTCTATTATATTAACGCTCAGCTTAAATTCCTATAACGCTGAATTTGGTTCCAACTATAAGTCAACAAAAGGTGAGTTTATATATGTGAAGAGAAATATTCCAGAAACTTAAGTTTCTTACATATTTTTCTTCACTTAAATAATGTACACCCAACAGCAAAAAATAAAGGAGCAACTCAACTGAGCCACTCCCTTTTATCTTAGCCAATTAATTAAATTTCCTTTGCTTCCCTTTTCAAATCTTCCACCTTGTCAGTCTTTTCCCATGGCAGATCAAGATCAGTTCTTCCAAAGTGTCCATAAGCTGCTGTTTGTTTGTATATCGGCCTTCTTAAGTTAAGGCTTTTTATAATCCCTGCCGGTCTTAAGTCGAAATGCTTATTTACAAGCTTTTCAATTTTCTCTTCTGATATTGTGCCTGTACCGAAAGTATCAACTCTAACGGATACCGGTCTTGCAACACCTATTGCATAAGCAAGCTGCACCTCGCACTTTTTAGCAAGTCCTGCTGCAACAATGTTCTTAGCTACATATCTTGCTGCATAAGCTGCAGAACGGTCAACCTTTGTGGGATCCTTACCTGAGAATGCTCCACCACCATGTCTTGCATACCCGCCATAAGTATCAACAATTATCTTTCTGCCTGTAAGACCTGAATCCCCTTGAGGTCCCCCAACCACAAATCTTCCAGTTGGGTTTATAAAATACTTGGTGTTGCTGTCAAGCAAATTTGCAGGAACAACCGGTTTGATAACATGCTCTATTATGTCTTTTTCTATAGTTTCGTGATCAACTTCAGGTCCGTGTTGAGTAGAAATTACTACAGTTTCAACTCTCACAGGCTTGTCCCCATCGTATTCCACAGTAACCTGAGATTTACCGTCAGGTCTTAAATATGCCAATGTGCCGTCTTTTCTGACCTCAGTCAGCTTTTTGGTAAGTTTGTGGGCAAGCGAAATCGGCATGGGCATCAGTTCTTCAGTTTCATCACATGCAAAACCAAACATCATACCCTGATCCCCTGCTCCAATTGCTTCAATCTGAGCGTCTGTCATTTCTCCTTGCTTAGCCTCAAGCGCCTTATCTACACCCATTGCTATATCAGGAGACTGTTCGTCGATTGAAGTCAAAACAGCACATGTATCAGAATCAAACCCATATTTTGCTCTGTCATATCCAATTTCTTTTATCGTATTTCTCACGATTTTAGGTATATCTATATAACAATTTGTAGTAATCTCACCAGCCACGAGAACAAGGCCGGTAGTAACCGATGTTTCACATGCCACCCTTGCCATTGGATCTTCAGAGTATATCGCATCAAGTACAGCGTCTGAAATCTGATCACAAATTTTATCCGGATGCCCTTCAGTAACTGATTCTGAAGTAAATAATTTTTTTGCCATTATAAAGTTCCTCCTTTAATAATATAAATTAATGTAAAAGTATGAGTTTTTGTTTTTACAGGAAGTGCACTTTCCTATAAAAACAAAAAAACCTCATTCAATAAGAAGAGGACATTATTTCTCTCCTTATCTGTCAGGACATACATCCTGTAGGAATTGGCACCGTTACATTTAAGTCGGTTGCCGGGTTTCATAGGGCCCTTCCCTCCACCTCTCTTGATAAGGCAATCACTGTATTATTTTGTCATACTTAATCTATCATATTCATCAAGTCTCGTCAATAATAAAAAAAAATTTTTCAAATCACTTTATAATCCTCAAACCTTCTGATATTTCTTCCAAAGGCTCCGGCTTAAATCCGTTTGTGACTGCAAAAAAACGACCTTCAATCTCTTTAATTACAACCGTGCTGAAATTTACAGTATCTTCACACAGCATGCCAGCGTATATTTCCCTGTCATTTACATCCTTAAATCCTGAATACTTACCCATCAAACCTGTTACTCTCCTTTATACAAACTCAATTAATTATTCCTATCAATACAATTCTCTATCTTTATTTACTGTTCAGCTTTCCATAAATCTTGTCTCTAAATCTGGCGGATTCAACTATGTACCTTTCATGCTCGCCTTCGCCAATTTTTTCTGAAGAATCAAAAGCCTCCACTTTAAATTTCAGTTTTCTTCCTTCTACTGCTACAAGCTCTGCTACCGCCCTGACTTTCATTCCAACAGGTGTAGCCGCCATATGCTTAATATTGACCGCTGTGCCAACAGTGGTATATCCTTTCGGTAAGTAAAGAGACACTGAAGATAATGCTGCTCGTTCCATAAGGCTTATCATAGCCGGTGTCGCATATACATCAAGGTCTCCGCTTCCCATCTCTTCAGCAGAATATTTATCCAGCACTTCAATCTCAATTGATGATGTCAGTCCTACTTTCAGATTTGCACATTCCATATATTTCATACCTCATATAAATATTAACACATAACCAAGCTATTATACCAAGAATTCAGTGCATAATAAATAGATTTTTACTTATATTTTTATTTTACATTGCGTTTACCTTTTAATATACCCATAAATGGTCGAAAAAAGAGATAGTATCATTATACTACCTCTTTATATTATTATCATTTTTCACTTAACCTTATGCACCTGCAAAAAGTTCTTCAAACTCATGACCTTCAAGTTTTTCCTTCTCTATCAGTGCATTAGCAATTGCATGGAGCTTACTGATATTGTCATTTAGCATTTTCAGCGTCTTTTCATAACAACCGTCGATTATACTCTTAACTTCCCTGTCAATTTCAGCTGCTACTTCCTCACTGTAATTTCTAGCTTGAGCAAAATCCCTGCCAATAAACACTTCTTCATTCTCATTACCAAAAATAAGGTTACCAAGTTTTTCACTCATACCATATTTTGTTATCATACTTCTTGCAACACCGTTTGCCGTTTTGAGGTCTCCATATGCCCCAGTACTGACTTCTCCAAGAACAATTTCTTCTGCTGCTCTTCCGCCTAATGCTATTACAATCCGTTCAAGCAGGTTTGACTTCGTCTTATAAGATTTATCTTCATCTGGTTTAAATGCGGTGTAACCGCCTGCCATTCCGGCAGGTATTATAGATATCCTGTCTACCTTGTCAGTAGTTGATACCAATTTGACTGCTACAGCATGACCTGCTTCATGGTAAGCAGTAAGTTTTTTCTCAGTTTCACTCATTACCCTGCTTTTCTTTTCAGGTCCCATGACAACTTTAAATACAGCTTCCTTTATCTCTGTCATTGTTATACTTGTCTTGTTATTTCTGGCTGCGAGCAAAGCTGCTTCATTCAAAAGGTTTTCAAGATCGGCTCCGGTAAACCCTGGTGTACTTTTAGCCAGATCATCAAGCTTAACATCTTCCGCTAACGGCTTGCCCCTTGCATGTACCTTCAATATTTCTTCTCTGCCCTTAATGTCCGGCAAACCGACAACAACTCTTCTGTCAAACCTTCCAGGTCTCAAAAGCGCCGGGTCAAGTATATCAGGTCTGTTCGTTGCAGCAAGGATTATTACACCCTCATTGACACCGAATCCATCCATTTCTACAAGAAGCTGATTCAACGTTTGTTCGCGTTCATCATGGCCGCCACCAAGCCCTGCTCCTCTATGTCTTCCCACAGCATCTATTTCGTCTATGAATACAATACATGGTGAATTCTTTTTTGCCTGATCAAAAAGATCTCTTACCCTTGAAGCACCAACTCCGACGAACATCTCAACAAAGTCGGATCCGCTTATTGTGAAGAAAGGTACTCCCGCTTCTCCGGAAACTGCCTTCGCAAGTAAAGTTTTACCTGTACCGGGAGGTCCAACCAACAAAACGCCCTTTGGAATTCTGGCTCCCAATTCAACAAACTTCTTGGGCTGCTTAAGAAATTCAACAATTTCTTTAAGCTCTTCCTTTTCTTCGTCCGCTCCGGCAACATCATTAAAGGTAATTTTCTTTTTGTCATCAATGGTCATCTTAGCCCTGCTCTTGCCAAAGGACATGACCCTGCTTCCGCCTCCGCCCTGTGACTGCTGGAGGAAAAATACCCAAAACAATACAAAGATAACTATCAGACCTAAAGTTGGGATTATTGCCACCCACCATGGAGCCGTTGGAGGTATCACACTCTTAAATACAAGTGCCTTTGCATTCATTGGCTCGGTAACTTGATCCATAAAATGCGATACATCAGGTATATATATAATATATTGATCCTGGTCGTTTCGAGGTGCCTTAAGTATCACACTGGCTGTATTTCCTTCAAGTTTTACTTCTTTAACATTTTCCTCTTGAACCTGGTTCAAAAGGAAGGAATAACTTTCTACCTTTGGTCCTCCATTATTTGTAGCAACAGCAACAAATATAAGAATTATTACAAACAATACTATATATATGCTTATATTTTTGAAGTACTTCAAATAGCTCCCTCCTTAATTCGAAAAACTGGCCAACTAATATCTATAAGTAACAGTATATCTGTCATTATATATATTTACATTATATTAACATAACAAAAGTTAAAACACAATAAACCTTTAAAATTATCGGAACTTTTTACATAGGGATAACGAAAAAATAACTTCCTATTCTCATATTTTGAAAACATTATTAAATCAAGTTTTTTCGTTATCCAGAGTAGGAACTTATATTTTAGTATATCATATCAGCTACATTCCGAACTATACACACATGATTTTAATACACACACATCCGGAAGATTCCTGTATTTACCTGAATAATCAAGGCCGTATCCGACTACAAACTTATCCGGAATGGTTATGCCATTATATGCTATTGGTACTTCTACCTTACGCCTTGAAGGCTTATCTAGAGCAGTGCATACCTTTACATCTACAGGACCCCTGTCTTCAAACAAATCCTTCAAGTACCTCAAAGTAAGACCTGTGTCCACAAGATCCTCAACAATAAGTACATGCTTGCGACTGATATCAATATCAATATCCTTGATTATCCTTACAACTCCGGAAGACTTCGTTGAACTTCCATAACTTGATACAGATATAAAATCCATTTCAATAGGAATAGTTATATGCCTTATGAGATCGGCAAAAAACACGACTCCTCCCTTTAGCACTCCAATTAATACCAGCTCTTTCCCCTCGTAATCACCCGATATCCTTTTTCCGAGCTCTTTAGCTTTTTCCTGCAACGATTCTCTGGTGACCAAAATCTCTTGAATATCCCCGAACATAAGGTTCCTCCCATTTGTATTATACTATTCTTCAGCGTTAATATTAAAACCATTTCCTATGCTAATAGTTGAATCTATATGTTAATTTTAATACCCTTTTAGTATTTTCAGTTACTTTAAATTTATCACTTATTTTGTAACCAACAATCCAAATAATTTCACTTTCCTTTGCAACCAATGGAATAGTGTCCCGCATTTCTCTAGGTACTTTATTATCAATAAAAAATTCCTTCAGTTTTTTTGTACCGTTAGAGTTTATAGGCTTAAAGTAATCTCCTTCTTTCCTCTTTCTAACATTTATTCCCTCAGTTAATTTGTCATAATCAAAAAACTGAACTCTTGAGCTCCCTTTTACAGGTTTATGCTCTTTAGCGTTGAAATCCAATATAACTGAGGCTTCAATTAAGTGCTTATTTTCTCCGATTTCAGTAATGCCCGGCATTTTCAGCGACGCAACGCAATTAAAAGCTTCAGGTTGTCTCTCATTTTTATAGAACTTAATGCTATCGTAGGTTCTTCCTATCTTTATCCCCGGCAAATCCAATTTTGAACCAACTCTCCCATTATCTATCATTTCCAGGACATTGTCTATATGTATACTTTCAATACCTTTAACATTTCCTTTAACTTCATTAATTGCTTTTCTTACAATTCTCCTTTTTGCAGCAACATGCATATCTTTTATTTTACCCAATAAGAGCTCAACTTCTTCATTTTCTTTTCTTAGTACTACGTTATAATACATTTTTTTTATTTTATTGTCGATGAAATCCATATCACCTTTAATAAGCCTGTTCATCCTGTCAATACTTTTTACAAGGTCGCAATCAAAAAGAGAGTTTATATATGGGATAACATTCAATCTGATCTTATTCCTTGAATAAACATTATCAAGATTCGAACTGTCAGTTATAGGGTTTAAGTTGTTCTCTATGCAGTATGCCTCTATTTCACTTCTTTCAACATCCAGGAGTGGTCTTATAATAAGTCCTCGTATATAATCCATTCCTTTAAGCCCATCAAGCCCTGCCCCTCTTATTATATTCATCAAAATTGTTTCTGCCTGATCATTTTTGTTATGGGCAACAGCAATCCTGTCCGCCCCTATATTGTCCGCAATCATCCCAAAATGTCTGTATCTTTCATCCCTGCCGGCTTCCTCTAAAGATTGATTATTTTCCTTCGAAACTTTTTTTATGTCAATACATAGAGATTGCAGTTCAATATCCAATTTCCGACAAAGACTTTTTACAAAATCCTCATCCCTGTCAGACTCGCTGCCTCTTAGCATATGATTTATATGAACTGCTGTAATTCCTAAATTTAATTCTTCTCTAAACTTCCAAAGCACATGAAGCAAGCATACCGAATCAGGACCTCCCGATACACCTACAACAATACTGTCTCCTTTTTTAATTAGGCCGTACTTTTTAATAGTATCTAAAACTTTAGCTATCATAATTATATACCCAGAAATAACTTAAATATTATAAATATCATTAAAACACTACTTTTAAAACCAATAAACTAAAATACTACAAATATTTCATCCATACCTTAATAATATAACTCATATATTACTATTCCCTGAATTTCTCCAAATTAGCAAACTTGGTATATTGCCCGAGCCATGCAAGCTCAACAGTACCTGTAGAACCTGCCCTGTGTTTTGCAATAATCGCTTCTGCTACATTTTTTTTATCGGTCTCCGGATTATAGTAATCATCCCTGTAAAGAAACATAACTATATCTGCATCCTGCTCAATAGCCCCTGATTCTCTGAGGTCACTGAGTATCGGTCTATGATCCTGCCTTTGCTCAGGGGCACGGCTTAACTGGGAAAGTGTGATAACAGGTACATTTATCTCCTTTGCCAGAATTTTAAGAGACCTGGAAATTTCCGATATTTCCTGCTGTCGGTTATCGGATTTGCCACCTCCCTTACCCTGCATAAGCTGAAGGTAGTCTATAACCACAAGCCCCAGATTCTTTTCAATTTTTAATCTTCTACACTTAGCTCTTATCTCCATTATTGTTGTCCCAGGAGTATCATCTATATAAATAGGGGCTTCAGACAAAGGACCTAATGCTCTTGCAACCTTTTGCCAGTCGCTGTCTTCAAGTTTACCCGTTCTCATCCTCTGGCTGTCAACCATTGCCTCACTGGCCAGCATTCTGTTTACCAACTGTTCCCTTGACATTTCCAGGCTGAATATGGCTACAGGAACCTTGGAATGTATAGCCGCATACTGGGCAATATTAAGTACAAAAGCTGTTTTACCCATTGCCGGCCTTGCAGCAATGAGAATAAGATCCGAATTATGTAGACCGGCTGTTTTATAATCCAGATCCGCAAATCCGGTCGGAATACCGGTTATATGACCTTTACTGTTATACAGCTCTTCAAGTCTGTTAAAGGTATCTACCAAGACCTCCTTTATTGGCACAAAACCTTGAGTATTTCTATTTTGCAACAGATCAAAAATGCCTTTTTCAGCCTTGTCCAACACATATGAAACCTCTTCCGATGCTTCATAACCCATATTAACTATGCTGGATGAAACCTTGATCAGATTTCTTAAAATTGCTTTCTCTTCCACTATTTTTGCATAGTGCTTGGCATTTGCGGTAGTTGGAACGACATTAGCGAGGTTGGTAAGGTATTCAAGACCTCCAACACTATCTAAAGTACCCCTGATTTTGAGTCGTTCGGCTACAGTTATAAGGTCTATAGGTTCTGCTTTTTCGTAAAGGTCTATAATAGCTTCAAATATTTCCTTATGGTCATCTCTGTAAAAGTCCTGGCTTTTTATTATTTCGGTCACATTTGTAAGTACTTCCTTGTCCAGAAGTATCGCTCCAAGAACGGATTGCTCCGCCTCTACGTTCTGGGGTGGTATTCTACCTAATGAACCTATATCCATATATATTACCTCTTCTTATTCCTGTTCAACCTTTATTGAAAGTTTGCCTGATACCCCAGGGTAAAGCTTAACCTCTGCCTCATAGGTACCCAAGGACTTTAACGCATCAGACATATTGATTTTCTTCTTATCAATATCAAGCTTATGATCCTTTAAGAGCTTGTCCGCTACATCCTTGCTGGTAATAGATCCAAACAGTTTTCCGCTTTCTCCTGCTTTAGTTTTGAACACAACAGTAATAGCTTTTAATTTTTCAGCCAAATCCTTTGCCTGCTGCAATTCCTTCGCTTTTTTATTCATTTCGGCTTCTTTTTTTGTATTCATAACATTTATGTTTGCTGAACTTGCTTCCACAGCAAGCCCCCTTGGAAGCAGAAAATTTCTTGCATAGCCGTCGCTAACCTCGTGCATGCTTTCCTTTTTACCCAATCCTTTAACGTCCTCTTTTAATATTACTTTCATTTTATATCTCTCCTTCAATAATAGAATCTATAGTACTGACAAACCTTATGCTTCATCTTTTTTGATATTCTCCATATATTCTATAACAGCATTTTTCAGCTTTTCCTTTGCTTCTTCCATTGTCACTCCCTGAAGCTGTGCTCCTGCAACTGTCATGTGTCCTCCGCCACCCAATTTTTCCAATATGACCTGAACATTCACATCGCCTAGTGATCTTCCACTTATAAATATACTGCCGTTATTATTGCTCAACACAAATGCTGCTGTAACACCCGCAAGACTTACAAGCTGATCCGCTGCCTGTGCAGCTATCAAAGCAGAATTCTTCACAATTGGGGAACAAATTGACACTGCTATACTATTCAACAGAATTTCCGCATCTTTTACCGTTTCGGAAATGTTTATATAGGTATCAATATCGTTCTGAAATAACTGTTTAACCGATACGGTATCAACTCCTTGCCTTCTCAAAAACGCTGCTGCTTCAAAAGTCCTTACACCTGTCTTAAAGGTAAAGTTTTTAGTATCAACTACAATCCCCGCATATAAAGCTTCAGCCTCTATAGGCCTTAATTTTATCTTTTCTTCCACATACTGCAAAATCTCCGTAACAAGCTCACAGGTCGAAGATGCATACGTCTCGTGATATGTAATAACCGCCTCCTGAAGATAATCGGCGCCTCTTCTGTGATGATCAATTACAACAATCTGATCTGTATATCTTATCAATTCAGGAGCCTCTGTATATTTTGGTCTATGTGTATCCACAATAATTAGCAAAGTCTTTTTACTTAGCTTATCTAAAGCATCATTTGTTGCGATAAATATATTCTCATACTCATTGCTCTTCTCAATCTTGGATACAAACTTATCTATTGTAGGATTGGAGCTGTTGAGCACTATATAGACTTCCTTATTACGGTTTTTTGCCACCCTGTAAATACCTACTGCTGCACCTAAACAGTCAATATCACAATTATAGTGACCCATTATCATTACATTTGACGCCTGATCAATCAGTTCTCTCAATGCATAAGCAATAACCCTTGCTTTAACCCTTGTCCTCTTTTCAAGTTCTCTGGATCTCCCACCATAAAAGGTAAAATCCTTATTATCCTTAATAACTACCTGATCACCGCCTCTACCTAATGCAATATCTATAGAGGCATTCGCATATTTGAAGTTTTCCCATAACGATTTACCGTTTATCCCAAATCCTAAACTCAAGGTTACCGGGATTTTATTTCCAAGGTTTATTTCCTTTACACTATCTAATATTTCAAATCTTTTTTCTTCAAATTCCTTCATATATTTGTATTCGAAAACCAAAAGATATCTGTCCCTTTCATACTTCTTAATAATACTTCCCGTATTATCAACCCAATGGGTTATCTTCAAATCAATCTCTGCCAGCATTTGGGGACGCTTCGAGTCTTCTGTGCTCTGCATCAGGTCATCATAATTATCTATGACAATCAGCCCTATTATTACCTTCTCATCATAATACTGCTTTTTCGTCTCCACAAGTTCTGTATTATCAATAAAGTACAGAAGGATTATAAAGCCATCTTCATCAATTTTGCTGTCTACTTTTACGAAATTTCCCAATACATTGTAATTCCTGTTACTTATAACAATTTCTTTAGAGAAATTGATCTGCTCGCTTCCGATATTATTAGGATCCAGATCCTTCACAAAAGAATGTATTGTTTTTTCAAGCAACTCCACTCCACCAAAAATCTCCTTAGAAGGTGAATTGTACCATATTATAGTTCCATCTACCTCTGATACCACAAGCGGCATCGGAAAGTTTAATAAAGTATCCTTTGTAGCCGTATCAATATTTATTGTTAAGTTTTCAATATACTTTGTAATTTCTTTATGCCTTATATAACTTGACCTGTAATTATAGTATACCAGAAAAATAAATATTGCAAAGCCAGGTAGCGCAATTGTGTAATCCAAGTAAGCAATTATTGCCAACAGGATAAATATTGCCCAAAGATAAAACCCCGCCTTTGGAATAAAAATCCCTGAATGCTTTTTATTATCCATAACTATTTCTCCCGTTAAAGGTATCGACCCTCACTTACTGCTTCTTTATCCTTGAACTGTTCAGATGTCTTGACAGCTCGGATAAATCCCCATAGTATTTTTCTACGTCATGGTTTTCAATCAGACCAAGTTTAACTTTGTTCTCAATTTTCATTTCAATTGAATTATAACTTATGCCTAAACGTCTGCCTAACAAATAGCTTATGAGAATTATGTTTGACAAAGTATCGGAAACAGATTCATGCACCTCTTCTTTAACTCCGTTCACCAATACCTTAAACAAGTTCGCAATATCTGTTAAAAGCTCGCTTTTAAGCCATTCAATTATTTTAATATTCCTGGTTATGTCAATTTCTTTGTCGAACAAGGCCATAAAACCACTCCATTAGTATTATATTAATTGCAAACTACATGTGCCATATATTATAACATTAATAATTTTTCAAGTGTGTAATTTCCCGAAAAAACATCAAGATAAATTTACAGAGACCCTTATCTTTGTGAAAACTCACTCCCACTTAAAAAGAAAGTTATTTTACTTTTCAAACTCGGGATAGGAACCCAGAAACTTGTAAAATGAAGCTTTCCTTCTAACCATAGTTAAGGCATCTCGTATATCCTCATCTTCAACATGACCCTTTAAATCTATAAAAAATATATATTTTCCCAATTCGTTTTTTGCAGGTCTTGATTCAATCCTTGTCATATTTATATCCCATAGACTGAAAATATCTAAGACTCTGTACAAACTTCCTGGTTTGTCTTCTGTGGAAAAAACTATTGAAGTTTTGTTGTTGCAAGCTTTTTTAGCTGCCGTTTTTGAAAGTACCACAAACCGGGTAAAATTATTCTGACTATCTTGTATTCCTTCGGCTATAATATCAAGGCCATATACTTTTGCAGCAGTGGCAGAGCCTATTGCCGCCATATCAAAACTGCCTTCTGCAACTTCCCTCGCTGCTTCCGCCGTACTATATGTAAATTTAATAACAGCTTCACTGAATTTGTCGTCGAGATACTTTCTGCACTGCCCTATTGGCTGCGGGTGGGAAAGTATATACTTTATCTGCTCCCACTTTGTTTCTTTTCTGGCAATAAGATTTTGTTTTACAGCAATAACAATCTCAGCCTTAATTATAAGTTCAACATCTGTGGCCAGAGTGTCCATCGTAGCATTAATTGCACCTTCGAGTGAATTTTCGATTGGAACAATTCCCTCATCTATTTCATCGTTATGTACTGCATTTACTATTTCAGTAATCGTATTGTAATCAATTCCGACAAAGTCATTATTCCCCTTTTGATACTCCAGCATTGCTTCATGGGAAAAAGTCCCTTTTGGTCCTAAATAACCTATTCTTAGCATGTAAATCCCCTTTGTTTATTATCCTGCGCAGTGCTCAATTTCCACGCAACTCATACACTATTATATCCCTACTGAATGTATCTTCGCAACAAATTAATAGAAATAGGGTGCATATTTTAATAGTGCACCCTGTTGTGGAAAGAACATTGCGTAAAGGCTGTAGAGAATGTTAGCGAGGCGGAACTACAAGGCTTGAGGCTTTGTTCTTGGAATAATATGGTTCATGATAATTAAATGCACCCTCCAGAGTTTGTCAATCAACCTTTACAATTCTAGTTTGATTGGACTTAAAAGCTTTGTCCCACAAAAATATGTATGAGTTCTGTGTCCCGGATGTTCCGGAATACGCAAATTCATTCCACCTATACTTATATTAATCAAAATGATACATTAGCTATTGTTGGTGAACTCATTACCGAGGTTGGCCTTGCATTATCTTTTCATTTACCACTATTGTATCACCAATGAAGTCAAGTAAAGCTTTACGCTTTATTGTAAAATAATAGGTCACAGGTTCTAATAATAAAATACTGTTAAAAATATATGATACTGCGTTTATTACTTGCATTAATCCATTTAGAAAATTTAGCAATACCTATTAATATAACTCATAAATTTTTTTAATGCTCTTACTTGTGGATATGATATTTGGTGTATAGTACTTTATAAATGGCATAAATAACCTTTGAGTTAGACTATCAGAAACTTCGAATTGAACACCCTGAGAGTTCCAAGCGAGTACAATCAGTTTAGAACAATAGAAGGACTCGAACTTATTTATATCAGTGAAATAAAATGATTTGCCTATGTATGGCTGCAAATAACTTATGCATGCAGTTCCACTGCTTTGTGAATACCCATTAATCCTATATATTGAAATCAAATCCTCATTTAACCATTTTGAAATAGATTCATAACCAACTTCGCCAAATAGTGACCAAAAGTTTTTTTTGAATCCCTTTACTTTATTTGATGCAGATAAAATACAGTAATAATCGCCTTTTATAAAGCGCTCTTTGTCAAACAAACCTGCGTGGGTATACTTTCCTTTTGCCCATATTTCAGGATAGTACATTAACTTAAATCCACTTATACATATAGAAATAAAAGGTCCACGGCATAAAAGAATATCTCCACTTTCACACTGAGACAATATATTAATAAATAAATCTTTATTAATGGCCACTCAAATTATCTCCTAAACATAATTATATTAAATCAATAGCTTAATGATAAAATATATTTAAATGCTTAGGAAGGTCTAAAAAAAATAGACCTTCCTAAAAAATACATATCGTGACAAAGCCGAAAGAATTCTGAATTAAAAAGCGCTCTGACAGGATGCCCCCAGCAGCTTGCAGAAAAAATAAACTATTTTAGAGGAATTATATATCATAACTCTTTTATAAATCCCTTTCTTTTAACCTTATCAATCGCTTGTTGAATAGAATTTACATTAAGTTTATGTATTATATTATGTACATGATTCTTAAGTGTACTTTCTGAAATAAACAGGCTGTTTTGAATATCCTTTTTGTTTTTTCCGTTTGAAAACAAATTGAATATTTCTCTTTCCTGGGAAGTCAAGGGTGATAACAATTCCTTTGTTTTAAGCTTCATATAGTCCTTTGCGAGAACTTCATTCGGAGTAACATTTAAAATGGTATTTCTAATTATAGATGGTATTTCTTTGTAATTGTTTTTCATAACATAGTTAACTGCTCCAGCTACATAAGCATTTTGAATAACTTCCCTATCGCATATAGACGTTAACATAATCACTTTTATTTCTTTATGACTTAGAATTTCAGCAGTTGCATATATGCCATCAAGGTCATTGCCTGAAAGGTTAATATCCATAAGAATAACATCAGCATCTTTTGAAATTCCTATCTCTATTGCCTCATTATAATTGCTTGCAATGGCAACAATTTCAAGGTCTGGTTCCAATTCAAGAAATAGCTTCATTGCCATAACCCATTTTTCATCATCTTCAACGATAATCAGCCTATTCTTTTTCATAAATTCTCCCTAAGCATCCAAAAGTAGTTGTTTACTTATAATCCTTTTTTCTGGTATTGTCAAAGTAACTTTTGTTCCTTTTCCTTTTGAACTTGATATTTCAAGAGTTCCTTCATGCCTTCTCATTACATTATTACAGTAAAACAATCCCAATCCAAAGTTGTTGTTATTTTTCTTTGTTGAATAAAAAGGTTCGAATAGATAAGGTATATGCTCATCTGAAATTCCTGGTCCATTATCATTTATAATAACTACTAAAAATCTCCCCTGTTGGACTACTCGTATATTAATTTTAACATCCGTGTCAGCTGCCTCAATAGCATTACAGATGATATTACAAAAACACTCTCTCAAATGAGCATAATCAGCTTTTATTATATAACTATAATCGGAAATAACGTGGAAGCTGACATTTTTTTTGTCATCTATTTTGGAGTATACTTTAACCACATGTTCTATCAATGCATGCAAACTCATTGTATTCTCATTTAAAACAATAGGTTTGGAAGTTTCTTTAATTCTGGAAACAAGACTTAAGAGGTGACTTGCAGAGTCTTCAATTATTTCAGTGCTCAAACTTATTTTTTCTCTCATATCAGGACATTCAATCCTATCTTGAAAACTTTTTATGGTACTGGCACACATAGATATTTTTGATACTTCGTTTTTTACTGCATGATTAAGTATTACAGTGCTTGTATTTATTGTTCTAATAGCTGTATCCATTTTTATCTTTTCGATTTTAATTTTAAGACCAAATGCACCAAATCGTATAATGAAAAAAATATATACTATGAAGGCTATTGCTACAATTATATAAGAGTATCGCCATATCATTCTATTTCCAAAAGCTTGAGTAATATTGACAAAGATATAATGTAAAAATGAAGAAGGTATTACTATCATTGATACAAAAAGTCTATTGTTCTTTTCAATAATGGTTAGTGCTCTTTTGTATGTAGATCTAAAAATAAATATAGATATAATTAAGTATATACCACACCAAATAGAAAGAAATTTGAAATCAGGTTTGAACTGCCTATCAACAGGAAATAGAGTAAAGCATATTATTGAAGGTATGAATATAATCATAACAATAAATATATGTTCTATCTTTTTCTTTTCTTCCATATATCCCGAAAAGTATATAGCGAATATCAATAATATAGAGTACGGTAAATAATGCCCCAATGACAAAAATAGGCTACTTAGGTATTCCATAAACAATAAAAAGTGGCTGTTGGGGTCAATTCGTATTTTTAAACTTGGCAGCATGCTTACTTCCATATAGGAACCAAAGCATCCAATTGAGGCAACAAGAAAAACAACTGACAGAATAAGGTTGGCCGCATTTTTCTTGGTCGAAATATAAAACAAAGCAGCAATTAAAAGTAAAATTGAAGCTATAAGCATCCCCATTTTTTAGTCCCCATAAATAATATATTACAAGTATTTTTTAAGCAAGAAAAACCAAATTTATATAATGATGCAATTACCATTCAGAGATTGAGTATATCATTATTCTATCAAATAATTCCAATGAAGAAAAGACCATAAAATCAATTTCTATTTTAAGTTTAGTGACTAGAAAAAATAGACCTTATAAAAAGCTTTGAAGAATTATAGAATATGACCATAAATTCCCCACTTACCAAAAAATTATACTGTAGGCCTACAGTTGTGAAATTAGTTTTATCTTAAATACATTAATAATCTTACATTTTTCGGTAAGTGGACATTTATAAAACCATGTACATATTTTAGAATCAGTTACTCAGAAGTTTAAATTTATTGACGAAACAGGAGGGATAAGTCATGAGAAAGCTTTCATTAATAGCACTTTTGATAGTATCAATGCTGCTGCCGTCTACAAGAATCATAACAGTGCAGGCAACAAGTGACCAGCTAAAAATTTATACAAGGGATGAAGGTAGTCATGAAAACAATATAGAAAAGCCGAGGATCTGTATAGAAAATATAGGTACTACATCAATATCCAATTTTACCATGTACTATTATTTTACGGTAGAGGATAATAAAACTCCCCTTCTGGAGCTTTATTATCAGACCGACCCCAACATAACTAATTTGCAAAGCCTTGGTAACGGAAACTACAAGGTTAAAATCACTCCCCACATGACCCTGGCACCAGGAGAAAAAAACGAGGGATTTGTCTTTGGGCTTCATTATGGCGACTGGTCATTCTGGGATAAGACCAATGACTTTTCCCATATTTCCACTTCAACTTATGTATTGAATCCCCGTGTTGTGGTTGTAGACTCTAATGGTAATATAATTTATGGAGAGGAAATGCCTCTAAAAACAAGTATAAATGTGACCAACACCAGTACATCAGGCGTTACCGGTTTTATCGATGTACATACCTCTAACGATATGCGGAAGGGTTTCAATGAGGAACTTGCAAATTTTTGTCAGTCACCTATTCGCGAATATAAAGGCGGACCATTAACATGGTACTACCCGTCAATAAAATCCTTCTACGTTGTTATGCCTAAAGATGCGGTATTAAATATGCGCGTCACTTCAAGCAGTATACAGGAAACAACAAACTACAGATCAACTCTCGGTGTAAGTCTTAATACAATCGAGCCCTACCAGAACCGCAATTATCCTCAAAACCTCTTTGAAGAGGTATTTTCCACAAATGTCGAGGGAGTATCATTAGCACTTGTTAAGGTTAATCCTATCCAATATAACCCTATTGAGGATAAACTGACAGAATACAAAAGGATAGAATTTGAGTTTGATTTTGTCGGCGGAAGCGGTTTCAATATGCCAGATGGACAGTATAGGGATATTATAAATAACACAGTCATTAATCCCCAAATTTCTGCAACTCCCGAAACCTTTTTACAGCGTGAACGCGGAGAAATATTGATAGTTTCAAACAACCGGTTTTCTACCGGTGCTGATAGTCCCGTTGCCCGTCTGGCGCTATGGAAGAGACAAATGGGATTTGATGTAACTGTTGAAACCCGCAGCAGTTGGACCAGTTCTGAGGTTCAAGCCTTTATTGCCGGACGTGCTTCCAATCCACCTGACTATATAATCTTGTTTGGTGATAATCAGTGGGTTGAGTCCAAACAAATGGGTAATTATAATCCGAATTGGCCCTCCGCACCCTACTATTACTCAGATGCACAATATTACTTTGATGAAAGTTCGGTATCCAATAAACTCCCTCTTTCAGCAACAGCTCGTATTCCTGTAGATACTGTACTGGAAGCAAACAATGTTGTCGATAAGATAATCTCAATGGAGAAGCAGCCTCCCACTTCAGATTTATACTACAAAAATATTTTGACAGGCGCGCTTTTCCAAGATGAGACTACTGATAATATGATATTCGGTAACTCTCAGATAGATGGATATGAAGATTTGGCATTTACACGGACTATTTGGGAAATTGGGCAATATCTTACCACCTATCATGGAAAACAGGTAGATCGTTTATATAGAAAGCAAGCAGATACAGCTATCCCAAGATATTGGAACAACTCCATGTTACATTTTGGAGAAGCTCTTCCTTCTGATCTTCTTGACCCAAGTTTTAACTGGCTTGCCTCAGGAGCTGACAGTGTGGCTTCTCTCAATAACGGCAGGATGTTTGGTATTTACCGAGGCCATGGTAGTTCTTCAGAGGCTCCCACAAAATTTTCTATAACCGATGTATCAGATTTGAATAATTCAGGGGTTTTGCCTGTATTATTCTTCATCAACTGTTTATCTGGAGCCTTTTGTGACTATACCGGCACATCCATATCATCTATATCTACAGAATTGATAAAAAAACAGGGGAGCGGAGCTGTAGGTGTTCTCGCCGCAACCAGGGAAAGTCTTTCAGGTTCAAATGATGCCTTTGCCAAATCGCTGATTAATGCTATGTGGCCCAATCCGGGAGTACCTGCAACATTCCGGCATATAATAGATTATGACCTTGTATCTGCTAATGCCAACCCCAAGCCTATGAATAAAATAGGGTATGTCATATTGCAAGGACATATCCAATCTAAGCAAACATGGGATGGAACAAGGATGTCATATGACGATGGATGCCCTTTACAGGTTTACCATTACTACGGAGATCCATCCATGGACATGAACCTGGAACTTCCTGCATCCATCTCTGCTGCTATGCCGGATACAGTAGATGTAAAGGCAAGGAACTATAGTGTTTATTGGAGCAGTTTGACTGAGGGGGTAGTCACATTAAGCATAGGTGACAACGTAGTATCAACATCTGAAATAACCTCCCAAGGTACGGCAGTACTTTTACTTCCATCAGGATTGATACCGTCAGGTACAACAACGCCGGCTACTGTAACTGTTACAAGCAAAAACTGCAGACCCCTAATAAAGAACATCGTCATTACAAACTCATGATCAAAATAGTAAAAGCCTTTTATAATTTTTGTAACTTAAATCTAAAAGCACGAGCCCACTAACAAAATGAACAGGAGGGAAAGATTATGAAGAAGTTGTCTTTAGTAGTTCTTCTTATTGCATTACTGTTTATGTCAACCATCAAGGTCATTATGGTACAAGCTGAAGCTGTTGATATCAAGGTTTATACAAGGGATGAGGGCATCCATGAGAGCAATATCGAAAAACCCAGAATCTGCCTGGAAAATACCGGCACCACTGCAATATCCAATTTTACAATACACTACTACTTTACAGTGGAAGAGGATAAAGCACCTGTT
This sequence comes from uncultured Acetivibrio sp., assembly GCA_964564015.1. Taxonomy (GTDB): domain Bacteria; phylum Bacillota; class Clostridia; order Acetivibrionales; family Acetivibrionaceae; genus Acetivibrio. The sequence continues at coordinate 8,386 of CAZLZR010000024.1, read as the reverse complement.
CTGGAACGCTACTATCAGACAGATCCTAATATTACAACTCTGATAAGTCATAGTGACGGGAAATACGAGGTAAAAATTAATCCTTGTATAACTCTTGCACCCGGTGAAAGGAATGAAGGGTTTGTTTTTGGGCTGCATTATGCCGATTGGTCAGCCTGGGATAAGACCAATGACTGGTCTTACAAAGCATCCTCATATTATGAATTGAACCCCAATGTAGTTGTGAAAGACTATATGGGCAAAATTATTTGGGGTAATGAAATGGAGCTGGAAACTACAATTACCGTAACCAACAGCACTATATCAGGTGTTTCTGGAATTATTGACATTCATCCTAATTCTGTAATCAGGGAATACGTGGACAAGCAACTGTTGAAGTTTTGTCAATCCCCGGAAAAGGATCATGTAGGAGCTTATTATTGGGGCGGTGACTTGTTCCAATATGCATCAATAAAATCCTTCTATGTGGTTATGCCTAAAGATGCCACATTAAACATCAATGTGACGTCAAGCAGTGTCAAAACCACACCGGGTTACAGCACAGTTCTGGCCAAAAAATACAGCACCACAATAGATATGAATCATACACCGCCGTACCAAAACCGCAATTATCCCCAAAATCTTTTTGAGATGGTATCTGTCTCAAATGTGTATGGAGTATCATTAGCGCTTATAAAGGTAAGTCCCATTCAATACAACCCTATAACCGATGTACTCACAGAATACCAGCAAATTGACTTTAAATTTGATTTTACAGGAGGCAGTGGGCTTACCATGCCGGACGGACAATACAGGGATATAATAAATAATTCCGTCATTAACCCACAAGTCCCTGCATCCACCGGAACCTTTGCACAGCGTGAGCGAGGAGATATTCTTATCATTGCCGCCAATGAGTTTATGGGTGCTGTTGACCGTCTGGCACTATGGAAACGTCAGATGGGATTCAACGTAACTATTGAGGCAAAAGCAGCTTGGACCAGTGATGAGATTGAAGCTCATATCACAAGCCTGACCTCCAATCCGCCCGATTATGTTATTCTATTCGGAGACCACGATAATGTAGCATCCAAAATAAGGCGTAACTACTCCTTTTTCAGTGATTCCTATTATTATACTGATAGTTATTATTTCAGTAACTATAATTCTACACCAAACAGCCTGCCTCATTCAGCTACTGCCCGTATATCTGTCAATACTTTATCAGAGGCTTATAATGTGGTGGATAAGATAATTGCGCGGGAAAAGCAACCTCCCACAAAGTCAGAATATTACACTAATATATTGACGGCATCGCTTTTTGAGGATTCATCTACAACTGATACTGGATATGACGCTTCCGGTGCCGACGGTTATGAAGATAGATCTTACACGCGCACAATATGGGAGATAGGCGAATATCTCACTTCAAAACAAGGAAAACAGGTTGACCGATTATATTACTTCAGTGGAGTGAGTACTACTCCTACTAATTGGAATAATACCATGTTTCATTACGGTGACCCTATTCCATCAAGCCTGCTAACCTCAGGTGTAAATTGGAACCCCACAGGTTCCAACCATGTGGAAGCGCTTAATAATGGAAGGATATTTGGTTTCTACAGGGGACATGGTGACGAATGGGGGGTTCCGGGTAATTTTTCAATTTCGGATGTTACGTCACTCAATAATTCAAGCGTTTTGCCGGTACTTTTCTTCACCTGTTGTTCTTCCGGATCCATATATCAATATTCTCCAGCAACAGATATAACATCTATCACTGAAAAACTGCTCAGAAAGCCTGATGGAGGAGCTGTGGGAATACTGGCTGCTTCTTTTGAAACCCTCCCCCACTCCAATGATGCTTTTGCCAAATCACTGGTAAATGCTATGTGGCCTAATCCCGGTATACCTGTAACACACCAGGGAATTATCGATTACAAGCTTGTGTCGGCTGCTCCCAAGCCTATGGATAAAATAGGATACATAATACTGCAAGGTCATATACAATCCAATCAGGTGGTTAAAAATGATCCTTTGAGCTTATACCAGTACTACGGAGACCCATCCATGGATATTGACCTGGATCCTCCGTCTGCCATTTCGGTAGCTATGTCAGATACAGTTGATATCAAAAACGGAAGCTATAATGTTCATTGGAGTAGCTTAACTGAGGGTATAGTCACTTTAACTGTCGGTAATAATGTAATTTCCAGTTCTGAAATAACCTCCAGCGGAACAGCGTCCCTTGATCTTCCTTCGGACCTGGTACCCCTAGGTTCGACTAAACCGGCAACAATCACTATTACAGGTAAACACTGCCGTCCTTTAATAAAGAATGTAACACTGACAAATAATTAAAAACAAGTCAGGGTAAATCATTTAAAAATTGCTATTGAGCAAACACTTAAAAGCCGCATAATCACTGTGTTTTATGGGATATTTAGTTAGCAAACAAACCAAAAACCAAGTGTATTATGCGGCAGTATTTAAATGAGATTGAAAATGTTTAAATAATCTTGGACCTGATATATAAAAAATATCAGGAGGATAATCATGTATTCATATAAGAAAAGGAAAGCTACTATTGAGCTTTTTTACAGGATTACAAACATTATCGATGCAATTTTTGCCACCCACACCTAGAAAATATTTATTGTGTATTGGTTAAAATGTGTTATATTTAACTTAACAATTTATTTGTAATCGGAGGAAATATAAATGTGGTTTAATCATAAATTCTTTAAATATGGAGTAGGTACCTTGCTAACATTGCTGATAATATTTATGTTCGGCAAAATAGACTTTTTTCTCTTACCTTTTAAAAAATTAGTAGCGGCAATATTTGCTCCCATCCTTGCATCTCTTATACTTTACTACATTTTAAGACCCCTTGTAAGATTATTTCAAAGAGTACGAATTCCAAAAACCATCTCGATAGTTCTTACTTTTGTAGTTGCATTTGTTCTAATTCTTGCGTTGGCAACTAATATCGGTGTAATAGTAGTTGAACAGTTTAACGCACTTACTACCGAATTATATAATAATTTTGACATTTCGATGTTTTCAAAGGATTCTCTTCTCAATAATAAATTTTTTGCTTCCTTACCTTTAGATGACCTTAAAGAAAGAGGGCTACAATTGCTAGATAGCCTTATAGATAATTCAAAAGCCTTCTTTATGAGTGTTGTATCAACTGTTACAAATATAAGCACCATAATTATTATGATTCCCTTTATTCTCTTTTACTTTTTAAAGGATGATGAAGAATTCAGCAAAAAATTTATTGAATTTCTTCCAAAAAAGCATGTAACAAATGGTCAAAAAATATTACAAGACATAGATAAAGCTCTTTCTTCCTATCTTGTAGGGCAGATGACAGTGGCTTTGGCCGATGGAATACTGATGTTCATAGGTTATCTGATTATAGGTATAAAGTATCCTCTGATTCTTTCAATTTTTGTTACAATAACAGCTATAATCCCCTTCTTCGGGCCTTTTATCGGTATCGTACCTGCAATATTTGTAGGCCTGACTATGAACCCATTAATGGCTGTCAAAGTTTTTCTTCTCGAGACAATAGTTCAACAGATTGACGGTAACTTTATTGCACCACAGATTATGAAACAAAGGCTGAACGTCCACCCGGTAACGGTAATCCTTCTTCTTATGATAGGTTCCGCGTTGTATGGCTTTGTGGGGCTATTGATAGTAGTACCTGTTTACGCTGCTTTAACCGTCACAATTAAAAATATCTACAGAATCTACAAAGTGGAAAGGCTTAATCACAGCAAGCTGAGCAAAAATGATTAACGCATGGGACATGCTTGTCCGGCTATCAACCGGATTAGGATGCATGTAATAAATGCGAAGGAAAATAAACGCCCGGTCATCTATCTTCAACCGGGCGTCATAAAAGTTATATTCAATTTCAATCTTGAAGTTAGGGAAGTTCCATGTAAATGGAAATTGATTTTACAACCCCTTCTTTCACCTCAAATTTTATATAATTATAACCCTCATCTTTCAATAGATACTCATGGTTTTTCGGATCATAATTTGTTTCCCACAAAGGAGTGTACATGTATTCTTCCAATATCCTGCGATAGCTGTCACCAACTTTAACACCTCTGGCCGTCACAAAGTCGTCTTTAGCTATATTAATCATTCTCACATAAAATGTTTTTCCATTGTCCTTTGGAGAATTCATGCTAAGAACCAATCCGTCATATTTCAATTCCTTAACATATGTACCGTTAAAGGTATCTGCATTAGGGCCTAATTGCTCAGTTTCTTCTGAAAGAGGCTCACCAAAGATTTCTTCAATGTTGATTTTGTCGTCCCAATCCCCAAGCTTAATTGAACCGTTATTATACTTAACTGTAAAATCCGTACTATCAATCGCCGGTCTGCTGTGGTCAGCATTGCTACTGATAACAATAATCTGACCTTCCGGAATCCACTCCACTGTCGTGTCAAGGGATTGACCAATAAACCTAAGGGGTATTACCGTCCTTCCGTTTACTATCTTTGCCGGCACATCAAGTTCTAGGGTTTTCCCGTCCACATACACAGCGTTACTTCCAATTGTAAGTTCAATAACCCTTTCACCCTTCTTAACTGTTACCTTTTGAGCCTTACCATCCCAGGATACATCCGCTCCAAGACCTTCTGCAACCGCTCTGAAGGGCACAAGAGTCCTCCCACTATCTATAAATGGCAGTGCCCCCTGCTCAAAATCAGTCCTTATACCGTTTATATAAACACTTATGGCTTTTTCTTCGCTAATACTTAATACTTTACCCAGCTTTTCAAACTTGGAGATATCTGCATTCCTGCCATCTATCTTTACAAGTTCTTCCAAACTCTTTAGAGCACTATCCTTTAGAATCTTTATTTCTTCCTTGTACTTAATCCCTTCAACCGAATCAACTCCATCCTTTTTAATGCTATCTAGCATGGCGGATCTGGCTTCCTCCATTTTATTGATAATCTCATCAATGGTTTTTTCGGTGATTCCATTTTCCACGTCTTCGGCACTCGCTTTGATGCTGTCAACTCTTATTGCTTTAGTCATGTAAATACTTGAACCGGTATCTTCCACTCCGGTTACAACTACAGTTTTGCCTGCATATTCAGCAAAATCGGTATCCCCTACAAGCCTGTAACCTTGTAACTCATAGAAGCCACCTTCCAGTGTATTGAAAACAATCTGCCCCTCCAAAACCATTTTTTCTTTTACTACAGGTAATTCCGGAATTTTAAGTTCCTCTATTGTGGACACCTTAATCGCCTTGTTCATAAAAATGCTCATGGAATTGCTGATTTCTCCTTTAACCACAACCGACTTGCCTTCGTATTTACTGAAGTCATACTCCCCCTCAAGCCTGTAGCCATCTACTTCATAAAAGCCTGTCTCAAGACTGTTATAAGTTACAACACCTGAAATTTTCAGCTGATTTGTTTCAATTGCCGTGGCTACCGGTGCATCATTATCTCCGCTTGCATAGATATGTATCGGACATGCTGCAATAGCAGAAACCAATGCAAAAATCATAATATTTTTAAATTCCTTCATAAAGCAAACTCCTCCTACATCATATAGCATATTTATTATGTTAGACGCAACAACTTCAAAAAAAGTTCGTTTGCTATCATCTGTCGGATTCATACACACCTTTTATAAAATCATTATTGTCAAAGGTAACATTTCCAAAATAAATGTCATCCTCATAAACCCGCATATAATCTGCCTTATTATTCTTTATAACTGAATCTTTTACCAGCAATATGGGTTCCACAAAATGAAGATTGAACAGTTGGTGCTTTGAATTTCGCCCTTCTAACGCAACAAGATTGTTACTTATCTCACAGGAAGTAAACAATACATTCTTACTGCTCATAATGTTTACAAGATCAGAAGACACATTGTTATCTATAAATCCAGATACGCTAAATACTATATTTCTCGAATCCAAAATATTCATGATTCCTACTTTACAATCTTCAATTACCGAATTGTTAAAAACAAATCCATTAACATTAGAAAGTGCTACCCCATAACTGCCCCCTGCTAAAATCATGTTATTCAAATAAATATTCTGGCAATTTTCAAAGGTAAACACCTCAGATAAAAGTTCCTTACCATTTGTTTCACATACTGCATGTATTCCATCAACTAATATATTCTTGGAATTCTTGAACTTTAATGCATATGCAAAATCAGGACTTTCCATATTTACAGGTCTACCCGATTCCGATCTTATTATCAGGTTTTCTACATCTTCAACAATCAATACATTGCCATTAATGTAAACATATTTATTATCTGTAACTTCATACAAAGGATCTAAAAGGTTATATACACCATTACTTTTTAAAACTATTTCACAATTTGGTCTGATGGCATTGACAAAATCCCTTGTATTGTCAACCACCACCAATTCCATTTTGTCACCCTCCACAAATTTTTCATAGGGGTCATGTGGATTATCAGATACAATACTCTGAGCAAGGTCATCCAATACTTCAATAGTCATATCATCAAACTCATGCACCAGTTTACTCTCTTCAAAGATATCTACAGTTTTTATTTTTAACGGATTCCGGTCAAACAAAGTTTTAACCGGCTTAGTCCTTGTTATTAATGTTCCGTCACCAATTTGTCCGTTTCCATTGTCTCCAAAAGCCCATACTGAACCGTCACTTCCTAGTACCACTATATGACCGTTCCCGGAGGCTATCTCCCTAACGCCACTAAGTTCACCAACCACAACAGGCATCAGATAATTTGATCCGCTCTTATACCAGTTTACACCCCATAAATACATACTTCCATCATCTTTCAAGGCTATGGAGTGACCTCCCCCTCGGGCTGAAATTGCAACTATTCCGTTTAGTTCCTTAACCTGTATTGGCACTGATAAATCTGCGCCTTCTCCCTGTCCGCCATAAACCAGTGCACGGTCATTGTGTTTCCATATCCAGACAGTCCCATCCTTCTTTAATGCAAGAACATGACTTAGTCCGGCAGATATATCTATAACATCATTTATTCCTGCAACCTTTTCCGGCTCTCCACCTATATTCTCGCCCCATACCCAAACCTCTCCGTTCTTATCTATTGCAAAAGAGTAATTGTTTTCTGCAGCTATGTCCACTATATCTGTTAATCCTTCTACAAGAGAAGGTTCGGCACCTGTTAGAAGTGTCATTTCACTTTCCCAAGACCACACTGTTCCGTCACCTTTCAATGCCAGACAAAGGCCGTCGTAAGCAGCAGAAATTTTCTTGATTTCAGATAGCTCTTCCACTTGAACAGGAGTATCCATATATACGCTTTCATCGTTTTCCATGCGGGTTTCACCCCATGTCCAAACCGTTCCGTCACTCTGTAACGCGAGTGTATACTTATTGCCTGCCGACACCTCAATTACCCTGTCCAGGCCATAAACCATTTCAGGTACGGTAACATTCCTCTCTCCACAATCTCCCCATACCCAAACGGTTCCATCTTCCTTTATTGCTGCAGTATGGTCATTTCCCCCGGATATGTGTGTAATTGCATAATCTTTTCCATATATATATAACAAATCATCAATTAAGCTTTTATCCGCATCTTTATCAAAAGAATTGTCTTTTTCACTTATAATTATCAGATTACTATCATAAAAAATGTTCTTATCCAAAACATCTTCTACCAGCCTTCTAAGCGGAAGATATGTTCTGCCTTCAATAATTTCTGCCGGTACATCAAGTTCTTTCTCTTCGTTATTGAGCAGCATGCTGCTTTGCCCGGGTATTAGTACCGCAATATTTCCATTCAACGATATGGTAACAGTAGAAGTAGCTCCGTCCCAGCCAACTTCCGCATTAAGACTCTCGGAAATAAACCTTACCGGAACAAGTGTCCTGCCGTTCTTTACGATGGGAACTATTCTTGGATTATCACTGTCAATTTTTGTTTTTTCTGAATTAACATATGAGTTTGAGCTTCCTATGTAAAGTACTACGCATTTGCTTAGCCTTGCCTGATCAACCCTGTTAATTGCACTGACTCCCGAGGGAAATAAGAACAAATTGACAACTGCAACGAGAATTACGACCCATATAAACGACCTTTTTAATTTCCCCACTTTTGATACCCTCCTAAATGATATATAATAGTAATAATTATATTTTATCTTAACTCGGCAGATTTGTCTGTTATCTAGGAATTATTTAATATTATTTTAATATGGAAGCTTTGTACAAAGCCGTTTATATTTCCTTAGAAAGATACAAATCATGTTCTTTATTATATAAATCAATAAAGCTTCAAAAGTCTTGATATAAATTCCCCAAAATGATATCATATCCCGTTTTCGACAGTTGAGAGTTTAAGAAAAACCGACACCACATATAAACA
>CAZLZR010000023.1:0-65018 GCA_964564015.1 uncultured Acetivibrio sp. | reverse complement strand
GAAAGATATCTTTCTCCTGTATCAGGAATTATAACAACAATGTTTTTACCCTTGTTTTCCGGTCTTTTTGCAATTTGTGCAGCTGCATACACCGCAGCTCCGGAGGATATTCCAACCAGCAGGCCTTCTGTTGAAGCCAGCTTTCTTGCTGTTTCAAAAGCTTCTTCATTTTTTACTTTGAACACTTCATCTACAATCTTTAAATTGAGAACTTCAGGCACAAAGCCTGCTCCCAAGCCCTGAATTTTATGCGGACCTTTATTACCACCTGACAACACTGGTGAATCAAAGGGTTCTACCGCAACCACCTTTAAGTCCGGCTTTCTTTTCTTAATTACTTCTCCTACTCCTGTTATGGTACCACCAGTGCCGACACCGGCTATAAATATATCGATAGCTCCATCAGTATCTCTCCATATCTCCTCAGCTGTTGTCCTTCTGTGGATTTCAGGGTTTGCAGGATTCTTAAACTGGTCTGGTATATAAGAATTCGGTGTCTGTGCTGCTAATTCTTCCGCCTTTTTTATTGCCCCTGCCATGCCTTCAGCGCCCGGAGTGAGAACCAGTTCTGCTCCTAATGCCTTTAGCAGATTTCTTCTTTCAACACTAAAAGAATCAGGCAGAGTAATTATAAGCTTATATCCCTTTGCAGCTGCGACAAATGCAAGTCCAACTCCGGTATTTCCGCTTGTAGGCTCAATAATAACTGTATCTTTGTTGATTAAGCCCTTTTCTTCAGCATCCTTTATCATTGCATAACCAATTCTATCTTTAACACTCGATGCAGGATTAAAGTATTCAAGCTTTGCTATAATCTTTGCTCCAAGATTGTTTTCCTTGCTATAATTATTTAATTCCAACAATGGCGTATTACCAATAAGGTCAGTTAGATTTTTTGCAATTTTGGACATTTTATCGCCTCCGTCATCAATTACTCCTAGTACTATTGAACATCCTATGATTTTTACTAATATGATTTATACCATTTTAATCCTGTGAGAACAATAAGTCAATATATTTAACGAACATTTTTCAATTATTCCAATAAGTTTAGTTGGACTTTGTAGGTTATCGCTCTAATCTCATTCCCAAGCAATATATTCCCCCAAGGTATGAATGATGAATCACTTACGCTTTTGCGGAACACCCTTGCGAAACATGCGTGTTGTAGCAAAGTTATAGCAGAAGGTATTATTTATCATGCCCAAATATAGAATATTCATACAACTTAAGAACTCAACATTACCACTTACAGTATTTTGAAGCTCTGGTTGCTTACAAGTTAGGAGTACTTATCACAAATAGTACTCTATATTTTTATTTATCTTAAGTTCAAACTCCTCGAACACCCTATCCCGGATTTTCAAAAACTCAACTCCGGTTCGATTCCTCTTTCTTTCCAGTGGTACCTCAATAACACTTTTTACCTTTCCCGGAGAAGGTGTCATGACCACAATCCTGTCAGCTAAAGAAAATTTAAATCCATTCCTCCGCAATAAGCATAAGATTTATGATACTATTGCTCCTCAAACGCATAATTTTTCATATATGTTTTGTCGTGTTTAACACAAAAAAGTAGGTGTTTACTATATCCCTTTTATTTTGCATTTAATCTCATATTGCACCAGTTCAGTTATTGTAGGATTTTTACCGCATAATGGGCATTGCTCTCTTCTACTCCATTTTACCTCTCTGAAGTTGGTTGTAAGTGCATCAAAAGTTAGAATTCTTCCTGAAACAGTCTCTCCAAGCCCTAAAACAACTTTAACAGCTTCAAGTGCCTGTACAGACCCCACAATTCCTGTTACCATCCCCAAAATTCCTGTATCACTGCATGTAGGTAGGACACCATCCTCTGGAGGTACAGGATATAAACACCTGTAGCAAGGCGTTTTCCCCGGAATAATAGTCATAAGTATTCCATCATATCCTGTGGCAGCACCTTCAATAATAGGCTTGCCCAAAAAGTAACAGCAATCGCTGAGCAAATACCTGATTGAAAAATTGTCTGTAGCATCGATTACTACATCATAACCTGCGATAATATCCTCAACATTATCTATATCAATTCTGGTATAATGTTTTATTACTGATATATCAGGATTAAGTTTCAGAATTTTTTCAAATGCCAAATCTACCTTTCTTTTGCCTAAATCCTCAGAAGAGTACAATATTTGTCTGTTTAAATTAGATAGGGTAACTGTATCAAAATCTGCGATACCGATTGTACCAACACCTACAGCAGCAAGATAATAAAGCACCGGCGAACCCAGTCCCCCAGCACCAACAACTAATATTTTGGATTTTTTCAACTTTTCCTGACCTTCATAACCAATACCGTCAAGTATAATTTGTTTTGAGTACCTTAAAGTATCCTTTTGATCCAAGCCCAAACCATCCTTTATAGAACCTTCCAAAGACTATCACCTCATTAGTATTTTCTAAGCAACCATTAAGGAATATGTTCCTGCTTTGAATAACGAAAAACTTTCCTAATTAATTTGATTCAGATCAAACGATGTTTCTTGATATACATAATAATTGAGCCAGTTCGAACAAAGCAGGTTGCCATGTATTTTTATCGGCAAATTTTGTCCCCCCTACACAAGTCTTCATATACATTTTTTTCAATAGTTTTATTCGTGTTATTATAGCATATTCGGTAAGTATAAGTAAATTGTATAAAGTATATTTCAATTCAAGACCTGCTTTGAGCTCCTTTGCAAAAGCTTGTATTTCTTTGATTCAAACAAATAAGATAAACATGCCATAAATTCAGTTCACCAGATGGCGAATTAGCTGCATCTTTAAGGTATCTAAGTCAAAGATTCAGCATGCCAACAAATGAAGCAAAAGCAATACTCAACGACATAGGAACTGAAGAAATGGCTCACCTTGAAATCATAGGCTCCATAGTTCACCAACTTACAAAAGGTGTTCCTGCAAAGGTACTCGAGAAAGAAGGTCTTGGAGCATATTACTCCGATCATGATCATGCTGTTTATCCTGTAAGTGCATCCGGTGTGCCATTTACAGCTGCATATATCCAATCAAAAGGTGATCCTATTGCCGATCTGCATGAAGATCTGGCTGCAGAACAAAAAGCTAGAGCTACTTACGAGAATCTGATAAATTTATGCGATGATCCTGATGTAATTGATCCTTTGAGGTTCTTGAGGGAAAGAGAAGTTGTCCATTTCCAGAGATTTGGCGAAGCCTTGAGGATTGTTCAAGATAAATTGGCTGATAAGAAATTCTATATTACCAAACCTGTTAATAAGGCATAAATGTAGCAATAGCAATAAATATTTTTTATTTGAGACTGTAATTAGGTTTGTGTGAAAGACAGCATACTTTAATTATGGTCTTTTACATAGAAATGAAATAACCTCAGTTTAATGGTAATAACATAATTTTTATCTACAAAGCATAGATTATTTTCTACAATTTCTTAAAACCATCCGCTTCAATTGTTTCAATTTGAGTACTAATATTGATTTTTTATCTAAATTGGTATCTTTGTCAGTTCTTTAATTTTTTCTTTATCCCAAAACTCATTTTCCCAGAAAAAGTATTCTGTCTTTCTTTTCTTAAATATTCTAAATGGCTCATTAGAATTATCATAAATATGGCAAACATCACATATCTCTATCAATTCTGGTACTAAATACAGTGCTTTAGCATAACGACTAAAAATTTTTTCAATTGGCACATCGTGCCCACCTGATTCTTTTCTTGTTTTAACACGTAATACATTAATATTTGCATCTGCGGTCAGAACGTAGATACATCTGATAAAAAAACCTTCTTGTTTTGATTTCTTAAGAAGTTTCAAATTTCTATCCGTAGATAACACTGTTTCAAAAGTAAAGCTCTTGTGCTCATTAACAAACTTAATACGCATTTTCTCTGCTATCTGGGCTGCATCAATATCAGAACATAAGTTAACCCGCTTAATGTCATCAGCATTCACATATGGTTCAATTATCTTTGCCATTTTTGCAATAGTACTTTTTCCGCTACCATTAGGTCCTGCAAACACAATAATTTCAGGCTTATTATGCATACTCTCTTCTCCCATCCGGATATTCAAGATAAGGGACTTTCTTTTCCATATCGTATTTGGCAATCGGTAAGCCTTTTATTTTTTTTATCTCATTATCTATGCGAACTGCTTCCTTAAATCTTTTTGTTAATTCTTCATCTGATACTCCACAGGTAGAATCCAATTCATTTAACTCTTCCATCAAAACACCTCCAATAACACTATACTATCTAATAACAGTATACAATAAATTTGAATATATGCCAACCGTACACCTTGATAACTTCAATAAAGATTAAACATACTCTATATGGTTATCTTCACACCACTCTACAGCAATTTTCCTAAAAGCCTCTTCTTTAAATTTATACCAACTATCCTCAATATTTAACCTTTGGATAGTATCTTTAAATTTTCTGAAAGCTCCACGCCCATGTATAGCATTTCTTAAAGCATCACTCTTTCGTGAATCTGAAACATAATCACAAAACTCCTCCATAATACTATATTCATCAATGTCAAATTTACTCGGAAGCTCAACATAATTTTCCCAGTTCACAATTACATCAAGAGCTTCTTTTAATTCATCCTGCTGCCATTGTGGATAATCTGAAAAATCCTCATCTTCCTCTGAATCTTCAGCAATACCCAGCACCTCATCACTTAGAGAAACTATAGTTCCGGTTTCTTTATTCAAAAACACCTTGTACTCGTCTGACATTGTATCCATTTGATCAATAATATCTTTTAGTTTTACAGGTTTCATATTTTGTCCTCCTCATTCTACTAAAAACCTTTTGAGCTGTTAATCTAATCACGTAAATAATTCTCTCAAATCATCTTCCCAAAGCTTATCAATATCATTTTCACCTGGTTTTATTATGCTTTCTATCAAATCCCTTTTCCTATCCTGAAGTTTTGCAATTTTCTCTTCGATTGTTCCCTTTGTCAGAAGTTTATACACCTGAACAACATTTTTCTGCCCCATTCTATGTGCTCTGTCACTTGCTTGATCTTCTACTGCCGGATTCCACCATGGATCAAAGTGAATTATTATATCAGCTTTTGTTAAATTCAGTCCTGTTCCTCCAGCCTTTAAGGATATTAAAAATACGGACTCACGGTCACTGTTGAAATTATCAATTTCCATCATTCTCTCTTCTGGTTTCATTGTGCCATCCAAATAGTAATAATTTATGTTGTTATTCTCCAGTTCATTTCGTATTATTTTAAGCATCTTTGTAAATTGTGAAAATACTAATATGCTATGGCCTGAATCTATTGACTGTATTATTAAATCCATTGCCAGTTCCAACTTTCCACTGCCTCCATCATAGTCGTCCAAGAAGGTTGCAGGGTGTGCACAAATCTGTCTTAAGCGGGTCAAAGCTGCAAGAATTTCGATATGGTTTTTCTCAAGTCCGAATTCTTCAATTTTAGGAATTAGTTCTTCTCTAAAACTTTTGTAATATACTGCATATATTTTCTTTTGTTCTTCCTTCATTTCTGTAAAATAATTTGTCTCAATTTTTTCAGGCAGTTCTCTTAAAACCTCTCTTTTTAAGCGTCTTAAAATAAATGGTTTTATAAGTCTTGATAACTGATCGGCTTTATCTTTATTTTGGCCTTTTACAACAGGCTCTCCAAAATCAGCAGCAAAGCTGTTTTTATCCTTTAGAAAGCCTGGCATCACAAAATCAAAAATTGACCAGAGTTCAGTCAAATTATTTTCTATAGGAGTTCCGGTTATAGCAAAACAACATCCAGCTCTTAGACTCTTAACACTATTTGCATTTAAAGTCAAGGGATTTTTTATGTTCTGTGCTTCATCTACAAAAACATAGGAAAACCTCATCTTTTTATAAGCTTCAATATCGTTTCTTAAGGCTCCATAGGAAGTTACAATCATATCATAAGCATTCGAAGCCGCAATAAGACTGGTTCTTCTTTCCTTTACTCCCGTAATTACAAGCACTTTTAGCTGGGGTGCGAACTTCTCAGCCTCTATTTTCCAATTATAAATAATTGAAGAGGGTGCTACTACAAGACATAGCAGCTTCCTGTCATTTTGGGAAAGTATAAATGCCAATACCTGAAGGGTTTTTCCAAGTCCCATATCGTCGGCCAATATTCCACCAAAAGAATACTTTGCCATGCTTTTAAGCCATTTCACCCCATCTTTTTGGTAACTCCTAAGTACACCATTTAATTGTTCTTCAAATATTAGCTCAGTCTCCATAGGCTTTGATACTTTATCCATTAAATCACTAAGACGCTTGTCTATCTCTACATTGTCAAAACCCTTTTCTTTAAGATAGTTTTCTATGTACAAACATTTATTTAAGGGTATTTCAAAAAGTCCATTTTTAATGCTTTTTGTATCTATATTCATATTACTTAGAAAATCAATGAATTTCTCACTTTCCACACTGCTTAAGTTTACGATCGAACCATTTTTTAACTTGTAATACTTTTTCTTATTGTTTATTGCCTCTAAAAGCTCCGCCAGTTCCTCATCACTTATATTTTCAAGGTTGATATTCATATATATTAACGATTCATCCAAGGACAAAGAAAGCCCCATACTGCCAAGATTTTTTACATGCAATTTTTTGAAGTCCTCTGAATAATAAACTTCCGAAGTTTTCTTCAACTCTGTCAGCTTGTCTGTCAGCAAAAACATGATTTTTTCCGTATCATCCAATAGAAAAAGCCTTCCGTATTCACGGAATCCCAATAACTTAATCAAGGAAAGGATCTCACTTTCCCTGTCAAATTCTCTAAAACTCTTGTCCGATCCGGTATCATCGAGCGGATTTATTGCTTTGTCAGCATAATTAAACTCCAACTTTGAAACAATCCCCTTAGGCGATAAATCAAAATAAGCTCTTGATAAAAGACTTGCTGCGTTGATTTCCCTTTCTACATCTTTGTCTATCGAAATATTGAGTACTTCTTTATATTTTTCAATAAAATTCTTATGAAACTGTTTTTTGTCTTTCTCACCAACTCTGAAAAATACAATATTTTCGCTATTTTTGAAGCTAAAGAGATTACTTATTACATTTCTTTTATCATCAGTTAGTTTAACAATAATGCCCTTTTCATAAAAGGCAATATATCTAAAATCCAAAGTCAGTGGATAAAAATCTCCATACTCGGAATAATCCATAACCAAAAGGTTATAGCCATCTTTATTTTCAACACTTGTCCTTAAGTGCACTTCATTTTCAAATTGCACTTTGACAGATTGTTTGTTAAAGTAAAGGCTTCCTGTGTCATTCCAAACTGTATCAAGAAAATAACCACATTCGGCTTCACCTAAAATAATTTCAGCTTCATTAAGTTCCGAGCTCTTATAATCATAACCTTGTGGTTTATTCTCTCTTGTCCTCTTTATATAATTAAAAAACTCAAGAACTTTTGTGTCAGTTTTGCTAAAACACATTTTTAACGGTTCGAATATAAAGTTTTTACTCAAATAATATGAAGTTCCATTTTCAAAGCATTTAAGGAAGCGTCCAATTTCGCTGATCTTATACATTTTATCAAAGCCAGCATATACCCCAATTTTTATTGAATTGTCTTCCTTAAAAAATTCCAGTACAAGCTCTAATTTTACTGGAATTTTCCCATAATTAGCATCAAAGCCGCTTAAAAACGTTGTTTCGGCAAAATCAACCAATGTATCTTTTGTTTCAATTTCGCTTTCCTTCCAGGTCAAAATATCACTTCCTAATTAACTAATTCAAACCTTGATTTATCTTCTATTTTAAACATGGATACCGAAAGGATTTCATCCTCTTGAATTTCAATATCCTTCTTAATCGTCTTAAGTTCTATATACTCTTCTTCCCTTCCTATTTCCTTCTCTATGTTTACAGAATAAATCAGATTGAATCTATCAAAAATTGTATGCTCTTTCAAGTCAGAAAGGCAAATCATCTGTGTATTATATTTTTTTGAAATCTCAAAAAGAGGCTTTAAAAGATGCTCTGATGTAATAGGGCCAAAAGGGTTGTCCATAATCAGCACCTTGCTTTCCATATTTGAACTGAGCAGATTTTCTCCTCTCATGTAAGTGAGCAGGGATATGAATACTACAAAGGCACTTACAAACAACTCGCCTCCTGAGTTCTCTTCTATAACCTCTTTCCAACTTTTCTTTTTCAATCTGTTAGGTTCAATTTTAATTAAGGTTATTCCGATTTTGTTTATTGAAACCAGCCTGTCAAAAAGGTCAAACGTACTAATTTCATTCGACAGAATATTATCAAGAGATTTCCCCTGCTTATATATGCTCACGCAGTTTCTTATGGTGTTTTTCAAGTACTCCTTAAGTGAAATGCTTTCCAGATTTTCCTTTAGAGGCAAGTCAATTATAAGCATTTTACACCTTTTACCATCTACATCAATTGTTGAGTTCCTGTCTATACTGTTCATTTCATCGTAAACATTCATAAGATAACTTACCGTATTATCAATTATGCAGATTTCCATATTGTCAATCTTTTTAATATCTACTGAGTGCTGTTCAAGTTTTCTGTCAATTTGCAGGTATACCCTGTCAAGTGCATTCATTGCGTGCACAGGCTGATATTTTTTATCACCATCGAGAATGGAGCTAAAAAGGCTTCTAAACATCTCAGCCTTAACAATAAATTCACTTTCAACTTCAGAGTATATATCAGTCAGCGAATTCCTCTTTAAGTTCGATAGCTCTACCAATTCCTTATGCTCTTTTACAAGCTTCAATACATGTTCGTTTATATCACTTTCTATAGCCTGTATATTAACAGCAAGCGGTGCATATATAGAGTACTCTTCAAGGACAAACCTTACCCTCTGTAAATTGTTTTCCTGAGCTTTCATGCGTGATAACTGTTTTTCAAAATCCTTCTGCTTAATTCTCAAGCTATTTTTCTCAGCTTCAAATTCCAAATCCCTAACGTTTTCCCTTTGCTTAGGCTCATCATAGCCACACTTGTCCGAAATACTTTTCTTCATGTGACGTAAATCGGAATTTCTTTCTGCAATTTTAAATTGTATACTGTTTTTATTCTCAGTAAGCTCACTTAAAACACCGTTTATTTTAGTCTGTTCTCCGTTTATACTATCAAATTCGAATTGGCTGTATTCCATTCCCATGTAAAGGCTTTCTTCCAAACCAAAGAAATCTATCCTTTTTTCTTTTTCATTCCGGTCTTTCTTATAGTCCTCCAAAATATCTCTTATCGCCTGAATTCTGATCCCAATCTGCGAAGTATACGAGGTTAGTTTTGATTCAAGCTGCTCTATTTCTTCATCTATATACTTACCTTGTAATACATCCTTGTATTTTTGGTAATTGTTCCTTAATCTCTCTAAAGCTGTAGATATATTAGTGATTTTTAAGTTATGAACATTTATACTTTCCCTGGTATCAACAATTTTTTTATCCAGAGCTTCCATTTCCGTTCTTTTAAGCTTCAAAGCCTCTTCCTTTTGTTTTTTCTCCTTAAAATCAACAGCATATCCTTCACATCTAGCAAAGAAACCATAAATTTCTTCCCTTTTTCTCAAAAATCTGTTTTCACGATCTAAAAGCCCAGACTTTGATGCTGTTTCATCCTTATCATTGTTTTTTATCAAAACTATTTCAGCTTCTATTTCTCTTTTCTTAAATATATTCTCTTCCATATCCTTTGATACTTGGCTTAGTTCCTCAGACATGTTATTGATACCATCAAATGCATAGTCAAATTCCTCAACCGTAAATATTTGGAGTTCAACATTTTTCAAAGCTTCCTGAGCTGTTTTGATGATCTCATTGTTTTTGAAAATTTTATCGGTTATATCCTCACAAATTTCCTTAAGGTAATTTTTATTCAATATCCTGTCATCAAAAGCAATAAGAAAATCAATGTTACCAAAGGAGTGAACACTGTTTCTTGACTTTATTTCAATAGCACTTTCAAGCTTCTCTCTTTCGATAATAGGAACAATGGGAGATATAGCTCCCTTAAATTCCATTTCTCTGATACACTCCATATCCTTTTGTGATACTATGAGCGAATATGGGAGAAATGGGTTGGATCTTACCAGTTTAAGCTTTGAGTTTTTATTTTCCTGCAAGCTTTTCAGCCATTCATATCCAAACTCAACCAGAATATTATTATCTTCCAGCATTTGTTTAAGGTCTTCAGACAACTCAAAAGCCTTTCCTGATTCGTATATTTTGTATTGCTTCCCGAGAATTGAATTCTCAAGATTCTTGTCATTAATAAGCTTACTGAACTTTTCCTTATCTGAATTTAAAGGAATCAACAGTTTTTCCTTATTGTATAGAAAATCCTCACTTAATTGATAAGACTTAATTATTTTAAGAATTGCGTTTTTTTCATCCTCAAATTTATGGTATTTGGTTTCAAGTTTATTTTTTTCAATAACCAATGCAGGGTATTTGTCCAATAACGCTTTTAATTGTCTTTCCAACTTATCGAGCTTGCTCTGATTTTCAACCTGCCTGCTATTTAAGTAGAGTTTACTCTTTTCAATTTCCTCTTCTTCTTCGTTGAGCAGAGCTTTAATGGAATCCATGATCTCCCCATCCAAC
Source organism: uncultured Acetivibrio sp. (assembly GCA_964564015.1). Taxonomy (GTDB): domain Bacteria; phylum Bacillota; class Clostridia; order Acetivibrionales; family Acetivibrionaceae; genus Acetivibrio. The sequence continues at coordinate 54,378 of CAZLZR010000023.1, read as the reverse complement.
TCATGTGTACTGGTATTTTTTACAGGCAAAAAATCCGGATATGCCATTTTCAGTGCCTTTTCCGACTCTTCAAATACAGCAATTCTGCCTCTTATAGAGATGATTTGATCATTAATTTTTGAAATATCTCCGTTAATTTTTTCGTAGTGATCGAGACTCTTTGAAAGGTTATTGTTTTCATCTGCAAGATATCTTTTTTCGCTGTCAATCGTTTTTTCCAGGTCAAAAATCTTTTCTTTGTACTTTTCTTTCAAAGAATACTCTAGGTCGTTAATAATGCTTTTGATATCTTCCTGTTGAAGACTTTCCTTGTGGAGCTCGGTCTCATATTTTGCAATTTTTGAATTAAGGTTTTTAACTTCCTCCTTTAGCTTTGAACAGGAGAGCAAATTTTTTCTGTATTCAAGTTTTGAATTTTCCGATTTTAGTTCATCCACCTTATTTTCAGTTTCCAAAAGACTCTGCCTTAATTGTTCCAAAACATCAGAAACCTGATAATATTCTACAGATAACCTCTCATATTCCAGTTCCTTTATATTGTTTTCCAAAGCTGTAATATTTCTTACTATTTCTTCTTTCTCTCTATCAATGGATTTTATTTTATCGTTCACAAACAAAAAGCAATTGCCAAGCTCTTTTTTATTTTCCTCACTGTGAGACAGCACATCTTTATACTCATCAAGGCTCTCATATAGCACCTTTGACTTCCTTTTGAAGTCTTCAAAGATTTCTCTTTCCCTAATCATATCTTCATTTTTTACAAGCTGTTCTGTGTGATTTTTTATTAGTTCTTTTATGTTTTCAACAAAATTACCATTTTTATTCAATTGTTCTTCTATTGTAGGAATAAACCACTTTTTAATCAATGAACCAGTAGTCTTGCAATCATTGAAAAACGAATTGAGCCCCGCTTCAGATTCGTTTATTTTTACCATGAGGTTTTTCCATTCGAGCTGATTTATTTTATAAGTTTTAAGCCTTCTTGCATATTCTTTTTTGTCGTCAGCCAGATCCCATCTAAATAGCCATACAGCCTTTCCTTCCTTCTCAGCCGCTGACAAATTTTTTAAAACTCTGTCAAAATCAATTAATTTTACTATTCCCTTATCTTCTTCCAAAAGTTCAATGTTTTTTATGTCAAAACTACTTTCACCTTCATACTCAGTAATAAAAGTTACTACTTTTATGCTTTCGCTTTCATCCTCAATATTCTTGCTAAGTACTCTCTTAATACCTATACCTGTCATAACTCTTTTTGAACTGTCATCTAAAATCCACTCTATCATAACATAGACAGGACCTTTGGCATTTTTAAAATAGCCTTTGAAGTTCCTGTCTTTCAGTTTCTGCTTTGGAATTATCGGCTGCATCATCATCTGAACTAGTACCGTCTTTCCTCCGCCATTTTGTAAGTTTAAAAGGGTGTCTTCACCATTATAAAAATCAAAAGTCTGATCATAAATATGTCTATTGTCATTATATGTAAAATTTACAAACCGTATTTTCCCTATCTTTGCCATAATCTGCTCCTTATTTAGGGATAATAAAAAAATAACTTTCCGTTTAAACATTGTGAAAAGACCATCAAATCAAATTTTTTCATTATCCAAAGTCGTAACTTGATTTTTAATCATACCTTAATATCCCAGTAGCTTATTTATCATTTCCAAACGGTTTCCGTCCAAAAAGCTGTATGTCATCAGATGAGTAAGCTTGTTTGAAGGCCTGATATCCTCTTCAACAGTATCGTAAACCAGAAGCTTGTGTTTTTCAAGAAAAGCACATACGCTCCTTATATACCCGTATTTTGTTTTTCTTTTTCCCTGCTCATCAATCTGCAGTGCATTCCAGTGCTCATACATGGCTGTAATATTAAACTTTGCCTCTTCCTGTTCCCTGTCGATATTCTTTTTGGAATTTGCATACTCAAGCCTTGAGGTAATAACCTCTTCTAGCCCGGATATTCTAATAAAATCCCTTGACTTTACATAGCTTCCTTTCCCGCTGAAAAATACCAATATAATCGTAATTATAATGTATTGAGCCAAATAAAAATCAATCTTACGTGCATCATAGCTGATAATTTTCTGAAGATCCATTTCCTTTATGCCAAGGATGTCATTTTCTTCATTTGGAATAAGATATATTACCTGATTAAACTTCTCAATTGTTACATTGCTTTCTCTAGCCATTATTTCTAACACAGCCCTAACTTCACTATCGGAATAATCGAGATAAAGCTCTTTGTTGTTATCAAAAGTAAGCTCTCCGTCCTTTAGCAAAAAATAATATATCCTCATCGCTTTTTCAAGATTCATCTCATTCAATGCTGGTTCACCTCTATTTTAAACAATATATCAGGACAATTAAGCCCTACCACTTTCTCAGTGCTAAATAACCCGTCAAAATCCTCTTCCAAAGGTTTTTCCGCTATAAAGACCTTTTTATTCCTGGACAGAAGGATTTTTAAACCATCTATACTATTGTAGCTTTTATCCCTGTTTAGAAGTTCAAGAACACAGTATTTTATGTCAAAAACTTCTGAAGGATTAAACACAGTTTTATTTCTCTGACCTTTTATGGTTTTAAAATCTACTTCCTTAATATTGCAAAGCTGAAGCAGAACATTTGTCAATATCTTTAAATCCGGTACAAACTTCACATACTCATGACTCAATTGATTTACCAGTGTTGAGAGCAGTATCTCTTTTTCTGAATTTTCCAATGCCTGCTTGCAGATAATTTCAAATATGTCGATATATTTGATGTTAATATCACGGATTCTAATATCCCTCTCACTCTCAAACCTGTTGAAGTATCTCTCATTCATCAGAATATTGCTGCCTTCGCTGTAAGTTTCCCCCATAGCAATTCTTTGCTCACCTAGAGCCATTTTTATATTGAAAAATTTGTTTGTATCCGGCATAAAAAGCGGCCTTAAAACTTTTATAAGAGGGTATGACAAATCAGGATTTTCTTCCAACTTCTTCATAATAACATCTTCAATATTTATCCTGTTCTCAAAACCTATATAAAGAATGTTATCAACAGCTTCATTGTAGATTTTTTGAAGCTGCTGCTGCTTTAAGAGGAGATTAGACTGTTCATTGATAATAAATTTAAGCCTGTTTTTTATATATGAAATATCTTCAATTTCTTTTGTTAGAGCCTCTTTTTGAATACCATTATTATTACTCTCGATAATTGAGTTTTCCACTCTGCCTATCAGTTCATAAAGGTTATCATAACCTTCTTTTTGTTCATCTATTGAAGAAAAAGTACTGTTATAAATTCTTTCATACTCCTCAATTCCAGCACTCCCGATATCTTCCTTAACTCTTTTGATAAAGTAGTTTATTCTTTGAATTTGGGTCTTGCCTATATTAAACAAACTGTCTGCGTTGTTTCTTGCTGCATTGAAATTTCTTTTTTTGATGGAAAGGTTAAGTTTAAACTGCTCTATGGAAACCTTTAAAGCATCTTCTATTTCCAGAGTATTAAACATAAACTTATACCCTTGAGGTGTCATATAATATGTATATACATTATCATTGCCAACTGAAATTCTTTTATCATCTATCAATTTTACATTTATTTTTTCTTCTCTATTTGCCTCGAAATTGTAGGTGGAAAAATAGTGTGGAATCCCACTGTTCTGTAGGCAATCCTTTATAATATAATCCACTATACCCAAGTACTCTTCATCAGGTATATTCTTTTTTAAAAATTCAGCATCAAGTCTTCTTATAAAGTTAGCCACATCATTTTTCGTGCAGGCTTCTTCAACCAAAGATTTCTCCATTATAAAGCACAAAACAAGCATAACCAGATTTATTGTCTCTGATGCTTCAAATCCAAACTCCCGAAGCTTAGTCTTTCTGGCAACCCTTGTAGTTATAAAATCAACTATTGAAATTATCTCTGCACGCCTGTGAAAATCCTTTAAAAATTCGTATATCAATTTATCCTCGCCAAATAACAAAAGTTATAGTTCACCCATATTTATACATGAATAGCTTAGAAAAATCAAGGGGTTAACTATATTAAAACAAAATAAAATCATAAGTTTAGCATATCATAAAAAAACACACAATAAAACATGCTTGTGATACAAAAAATAGTATACCATTTTGATAACGATATAGGAACTGAAGAAATGGCTCACCTTGAAATCATAGGCTCCATAGTTCACCAACTTACAAAAGGTGTTCCTGCAAAGGTACTCGAGAAAGAAGGTCTTGGAGCATATTACTCCGATCATGATCATGCTGTTTATCCTGTAAGTGCATCCGGTGTGCCATTTACAGCTGCATATATCCAATCAAAAGGTGATCCTATTGCCGATCTGCATGAAGATCTGGCTGCAGAACAAAAAGCTAGAGCTACTTACGAGAATCTGATAAATTTATGCGATGATCCTGATGTAATTGATCCTTTGAGGTTCTTGAGGGAAAGAGAAGTTGTCCATTTCCAGAGATTTGGCGAAGCCTTGAGGATTGTTCAAGATAAATTGGCTGATAAGAAATTCTATATAACCAAGCCTGTAAATAAGGCATAAAGTACCAAAAGCAATAAAGATTAATTATTTGAGACTGTAATTAGGTTTGTGTAAAATGACCACATACTTTAATTATGGTCTTTTACATAAAATCGAGAGAACCGCAGTATAATGGCAAATATCAAGGGTTTTATTATTAATTTTACAAAATTGAGAATGCAAAAAAAGATGGTTCTATACATCATCTGTATCATGAACCATCTTCTTACACCAGCCAATTCCCAAAATAAGCTAAAGCAAAGTAGCATCTGATTTTTGCTCTATTAAATTAATTCAACCGATATCAACTACCCATTTTATGTTAATTTGCATATCCAGTAAATTCTTTTCAAATATTATTGTTCTATCAATACCATTTAAATCAATATAGTCAATGGTATAAATAAACTTTGCATCGGTACCTACATATTTTACCGTTCCAGGAGATCTATACTGAACCGTAACCCCAAAACTTGAAGGGCTGATTATATACTTTGTCCCATCAAAGGTAAGTTTAATATCCTTCAATGTTCCTGAAACCTTATACCTGAGTTTGCCATCAACTTCAACCGTTGAAACACTCATTCCATCCGGAACATTAACAACTTTTACTCCTGCCGGATATATTTCCTCATACCTCACATCATCCAAAGTAATTTTATAAACAGGCTTCTTGTATAAGCTATCGATTACCGAATAGAAATCATGTACGGACGGCATAACATAGTAATGAACACCTTCCAAACCTTCTTTTGCACCTGATGATACCGCAACGCTTTCCACTTTGTCCATTACTGTTGGAATGTTGGAATAGTCAACAAATATCGGCTCTATATTATCTGACCCAATTATCCCTCCAATTGATTTTGCATAATTCAAGCCTTTATTATCTTCATCGTAATCCCCATCACCTGAAATATAATCAGCGTTTCCAGCTGCAGATTTGTATACTGTTAATGCAGCGTCTTCGGCAGTCCACCTGTTTGGCTCGGAAGCACTTAGTGAAATTATATATTTTGTAGCTTCAGTCAGAGGCTGATTTTTCAGCGTATAATAAGCACGTCTTAAGCCGTCACCCATGTTACGATATTCCGTTTTATTGGTTGCAATATTATCAATTTCAGTCTTGAGTCCTGCAACTTCATCGGACTTTGAAAGGTCATATAGCAAGAAACTGTTATTATTTGCAGAATTCCCATATTGTACAACACCCATCTTTGTTTCTGTGCCTGCAAATTTATCAACAATCTGTTTAGCTGCTTCTCTGAAATCAAAAGTAGAAATCGAAATATCATAGTACTTGGACTTTACATCAGACAAACCTTCTTCGGGATAATTCAAAGATGTATTCGATGAATTAATTTCAATGTTATTTGCTGAAACTATTGAACCTTCAATTATGTTATTATTACCTCCAACGAATATATTCCCTACATTTTCCGTATATAAAGGATTTCCCGTTACTCCTGAAGTATATAATACGCCCCTTATATTTGAATTGCTGGTGTCAACTCTGATCATTCCGTGTATGGAATACAAATTGATGATATCGTAAGAAGAAGAAGGCGTAAACCCATTTCCTTCAATTGTTATGTTTCCATCCGCCAAAATAAAACAATTATTTCTATTTTCTGTATGAGGTACTGAAAATCTAACATTTCCCTGAAAATACATAGATTCATCAATTATCAAAGTCCCCAAACCGGTTAATATAAAAGTGTTTGTCGAAGATTGATATGTAACATTAAAATTCGGTTGTCCAGGTACAGGTTGAATATTGAAAACAGCAAAATCAGATGGTCTGAACACTAACGAACTTGCCTCTGCACCTTCTATCAATTCAGTGTAAAAATGGGGCATTTCCATTGCACTCCCACTTTTAGAATACCAATCAACATACATGTTTGGAGTTGATATTTCGTACTCACCTGCAATAATAACATCAGTTACATTAAGAGTTGTAGTGTTGGATATAAATTTTTTGTTGGCTATAATGCTTGCATTAATTGTTGCATCATTTCCACTTGTCGTAATATTATTTTTTGAAAACAATCCATAATCTAATGGTGTCGAAAAGTCGCTATACCTCTCATCTATAGTTGAAGAGTTTTCAACAACAAGCATTATCTCCTTCTTACCTTTTATAGTTCCAGGTATCAACAGCTCACCACCATGTGACAACGACAAATCAGTGCTTACACCAAAATCAACATCTTTCTGCGCACTTCTAGAAAGTGATACCTCTGTTTGTGGGGAAGGTAAAACAGATACAACAGGTATTACTGTTGTTGGAGTTGGTGTTGATATGAATGTTGATGTCGGTGTTGATGTCGGTGTTGATGTCGGTGTTGATGTTGAGGTCGGTGTTGATGTTGGTGTTTTTGTTGGCGTTGCTGTTGGTGTTGCTGATTTTGTTGGTGTTGCTGTTGGTGTTGCTGTTGGTGTTGCTGATTTTGTTGGTGTTGCTGTTGGTGCTGTACCCGATGGCACAATACCCCATTTCAAAGTTCCTGAAATGTAAGCTGTTACTTTGTTCCAATCAGCATATGACGAAGCTGATGGATTAAAAGAATAGTCTCCGGTTTGATTCATATTTATCCAGTCAGTATTTGCAACTCTAATCTTTATTTCAAAACTTGCGCCCGATTCAAGTGTTCCTGATCCAGATGAAAAGGTCATTTCAACATAACTGTCTGCTCCGTTTACTGCAGGACTCATGCTTTTTATGCTTGCATTAAAATTCGATGATGCTGCAGAAACATGGTCAACAAATACGCTCTGTGGTATTGAATTATCTTTTGTGTAATAATATCTTATTACCAAATCTGACAAGTTAATTGACGTTGTACCTGTATTTATAACTTTAAATAATGGATTTAAGGCACCTACTTCTGTTGATCTATCATAATTATACATCTGTACTTTAACGCTTTTAACAGTCGAGCCAGGAGTAGTTACAGGTGTTGGCGTTACGAATGGTGTAGGAGTATGAGTTGCAACTTTTGTTGGTGTTGTTGTTGGTGTTGGTGGTGTTGTTGCCGTTGGCGTTGAAGTCTTAACTGGTGGTGGGGTCGGTTTTGGAGGCTTAACCGGATCTGGAAGATTCTTTGAATAATAAAGTCCTGAAAGTCTGAACTCGTAAAAACCCGGTATATTACCTGGTCCAGCATCTTTTATGGTAATCTTCACATACTTTGCAATCGCGGTCATACTTCCCTTTTGAATCTTGCCTGTCTCAGTATTACCGGTCCTGTCAACTGCTACCTCCCATTTTATTTTGTCGCTTGAAACTTCTATTATATACTTATACGCACCGCTATTTAACCATTCTACTTCAAAATCAGAAATAGAATAGAAATCAATAAGATCTACCATCCACCAATGGTTAGCCTTTGCGTCTTTAGCCTCCCAAAATGTAAGATTGTTATCGTCATTCCCGTAAAAAGACCCTCGGAATTCTTTCATGCCATCAGAAGATGTAGGCTTTCCAAGAGCAATATTGTTTATATCAGTTGGGTATCCTGTCCAATAAACAGGCGCTGCATACACTGAATTGAAGTTTGAAGATAAAGTCATTAAAAGGAACAAACAAATAACAGTCAAGGAAAATAACCTTTTCCATAAAATATTTTTATACATCCCAAATCCCCCTTCTAGTAACTGATTTCGAATAGTTCAATTAGATAAAATGTAAATAATGTAGAATGTAAATAAATGTGTCGATTGCTAAGACGTAGTGCTCTGAATAAATTCTGAAAAACAGGGCTGGAATAAGTCGCCAGGAAGTTTTAAATTAAAAATATTAAAAACTCTTAGATAAAAAATTGAAAAAGTATTTTAAGAATAAACAAAAGAATGTTAAAAAATGTTGTTAAAAAACTAGCGAATTTAAGCTATACACATATATTATACCTTATTTTACTAGTAAATTCAATAGTAAAGAAAAATACGGAATAATAATTATATAAAAACATACACATGTATGAGTATTTTGTTAATTTTATGTTATATTTCGATTTATATCGTCTAAACAGTCTAAAATAACCATCATCAATATTTGATATTTATGGCAATTTATGTTATTTTTATTAAGACACTTCTAAGTACTCCACATTTTTCAGCATACTTTTATATAGATGCACAACTTAAGAATTAAATTTCAAATGATGTTGTTCATCTAACATAGATAACCTTAAAAAACTATAAATATGCAACTTTAACATTGGTTATCTATAGGTCTGCTTAAGTAACAAAAAAATAAAAGGAGGCGTATTGCATGGAAAAGCGTTATTTTGTCTTAATTATCATCCTGTTTTTATTTTCAAATCTTATAGGTGCCTTTGCTACTAACTCAACAGAAATCCTTCCTGTACAAACAATTAATTTTATTGCTCAACCTGGTTATGAAAGCAGAGGAACTAGCATGACAAATATAACTTATTGTGCTTACACAAAAGGAATTGCAGATGGAAGTGTTATTGATTTTTATACAGGAAACCCAGAGGATCCATACCCAAGTCAGCTTTTAGGCCGCAGCCGTGTAAAAGAGGGAAAAGCGTACATAAAAGTTTTTCAAAAGCCTGATACCTATTATATTGGCAGTGCTGTCTACACGTCAACAATTGACATCTGGCCTCCTAGCAGAGTTTATTCAAATATTGCAACCCATTATGTACCATTATCTAATGCCACTATAAGCATTGATGTAGGAATTGATAACAGCTGTAAATCAAATGTGATTTACACTGCAAATTTCAATAATATTTTTGTCTCACCGTCATCAGGTATTAAAAATAATGTCTCTATGGGAAAATCTGTAAAAGTAAGGTTCTTAACATATGAAATACCGAAAGACATGGAAATCTATGACGCAAAATCCCTTAACAAGCAGAAGCCCTTAAGGGAAGATTATGTAGAAATAGCTGACTGGTCTGCAAAGTTTCAATTCAATCTAAAGTCCGGCAGTTATATAGTTTATGCTGATTGCCCTGAAATTACGGCTAGCAGCAACTTAATGAAGTTTATTGTTCCACAATTACCATATTAAACCATCAAGTCAATATAGCCTTCAGGCAAAAATATCAAAATCGCAGCAAATATATACCTTGGCAGATACTGAAATAAAAGTTTGTAAAAACAATCTTTTTGAGAAGAAAAGTATAAGTATTAACTAAGAGATAACGAAAAAATAACATCCTATTCTCATATTTTGAAAACATTATCAAATCAAGTTTTTTCGTTATCCAGAGTATGAATTTATATTTTAGTCATACCTAATCTGTAAATTATTGCTTAAGCAGAACAAAGCCCAATGATACTCTCTCAAGTTACTCCATATTTTTCAAAGGGGGCTCATAGCCCCCACTTTTTTTAAATAGTATCAGTCTTTCAAGTTAAAAAAATCAATTCTGTCAATAAGCACTAATTCCGGAGGCTGTGCAAAGGCGCAGGAATTCGCCCACCCCTGTCAATAAACTCCTTACTGCTGAATTGGTTTACTTTCATGACTGGACCTGAACCTAAAAGCCCACCGAATTCAACCATGTCCCCCACTTTTTTGCCGGGAGCCGGAATAATTCTTACTGCCGTAGTCTTATTGTTTACAACTCCTATAGCGGCTTCATCTGCAATAATAGCTGAAATGGTTTCGGCACTTGTATCCCCAGGCACTACTATCATATCCAGACCAACAGAGCACACACAGGTCATTGCTTCCAGTTTTTCTATTGACAAAGCTCCGTCAACAACCGCACCAATCATACCGGCATCCTCGCTTACGGGTATAAACGCTCCGCTTAAACCGCCAACAAAAGACGATGCCATCGTACCGCCTTTTTTTACAGCATCATTTAATAGTGCCAAAGCAGCCGTCGTTCCGTGAGTTCCACACTTTTCCAGTCCCATTTCTTCCAGGATATATGCCACACTGTCGCCTATAGCCGGTGTTGGAGCTAGTGATAAATCCACTATTCCAAAAGAAACCCCTAAACGGTTTGAAGCTTCCCTTGCAACCAGCTGGCCAATCCTTGTTATTTTAAATGCAGTTTTTTTGATTGTTTCTGAAACTGTTTCAAAATCCGCTCCCTTGACCTTTGCAAGGGCGCACTTTACTGTACCGGGCCCGCTTACACCGACGTTTATAACGCACTCCGGCTCACCTATTCCATGAAAAGCTCCCGCCATAAACGGGTTGTCCTCGGGTGCATTTGCAAAAACAACAAGTTTTGCGCAAGCTAATCCTCCACTATCAGACGTAAGATGAGCAGACTTCTTGATTATCTGCCCCATTTCCCTGACAGCATCCATATTTATACCTGTCTTTGTAGTAGCAAGATTAACAGAAGAGCATACCTTTTTTGTAATACTTAATGCTTCCGGAATGGATTGTATCAGCTTTTTGTCCCCATTGGTATATCCCTTATGGACTAAAGCCGAGAAGCCACCAATAAAATTGACACCAACCGCATCGGCTGCTTTATCCATAGTCTGGGCGAACTTAACATAGTCCTCCTCATCAGAGCTCTCTGCAATTAATGAAATGGGTGTAACCGAAATTCTTTTATTTATTATAGGTATTCCATATTCCTTTTCTATATCTTCCCCAACCTTAACAAGATTTGCAGCAAGTCTTGTAATTTTGTCATAAATTTTCTGTCTGGCTATATTTCCATCATGACTACAGCAATCCCTAAGAGAAATCCCCATTGTTATGGTTCTGATATCAAGATTTTCTTCCTGAATCATTTTTATTGTTTCAATTATTTCGAAAGGTCTTATCACAAAACTTCCCCCTTATATCTGGTGCATGGAATTAAATATATCTTCGTGCTGAATGCTAACAGACAATCCTATTTCAATACCTTTTTTCTCAAGTTGAACGGCTAAATCTGAAAACGAAATCGACAAACCAGAAATATCAACCAGCATTATCATAGTAAAAACATCCTGCATGGTAGTCTGAGAAATGTCTAAAATATTGACATTGCAATTTGCCAGTATATTGCTCAATGAAGCTATTATTCCAACTTTATCCTTTCCAATAACGGTTACAATTGCTCTCATATATAACTCCCCTTTGACAAAATTTTATCATAGTAGTAATTATACTCGTCCATTGTCTCATTAGCAATATGCTATTCTCTTTAAAAAATCCTTTTTTATGATTTAATTTTTGGCAATTTTAAGTCTGTCTCACCCAATGACGCAAATACTCTATTAATTCACACTTCTTCGAACATATGTTTGATTTTTGTTAAAAAGTGTGGTACAATTTTCCCATAAAAACTTGGAGGTGCAACACATGGAGCTTCAAAAGAAACTTGAAATCCTCTCAGCAGCCGCAAAATATGATGTATCGTGTTCTTCGAGCGGCAGTACAAGAAAAAATACCAAAGGCGGATTAGGTAACAGCGCTGCATGTGGTATTTGCCATAGTTGGTCAGATGACGGAAGATGTATATCTCTCTTGAAAATCCTGCTTACCAATGTTTGCGTTTACGACTGTGCCTATTGCGTTAACAGACTTTCCAACGATATTCCTAGAGCTGCTTTCACACCTCGTGAAGTAGCCGGCCTAACTATAAATTTTTACAGACGAAACTACATAGAGGGACTTTTTCTAAGCTCCTCCATAGTCAAAAATCCAAACTTTACCATGGAACAACTCTATGAATCAGTCAGAATTTTGCGTGAGGAATATAATTTTAACGGGTACATTCACCTTAAAGCGATCCCCGGGGCGGACTTAAGCTTAATCGAATCGGCAGGCAGACTTGTTGACCGTATGAGTTTAAATATTGAATTGCCGTCAAACAAAGGTCTTCAGCTTTTGGCTCCCCAAAAAACCCGCGAGAACATATTAAAACCAATGGGCTTTGTAAATTCGAAAATTGTTGAAACAAAGGATAACAGAAAGTTTTTCAAGTCCTCCTCAAACTTCGTTCCCGCGGGTCAAAGCACACAATTAATCGTTGGTGCCACACTTGACCATGACTTAAAAATATTGCAGTTGTCCGAAGGTCTTTATAAAGGATATAAGTTAAAAAGAGTTTACTACTCTGCTTATGTCCCGGTTTCAAGCAATCCAAAACTCCCTGCAATTATAAAGCCGCCTCTTCTGCGAGAACACCGCCTGTATCAAGCAGACTGGCTGTTGAGATTTTATGGATTTAACAGCAGTGAGTTGCTTGATGAAAAAAACCCTGATTTCGACACCGAATTAGATCCGAAATCCAACTGGGCTCTGAGAAATATGCATCTGTTTCCGGTAGATATTAATAAGGCCGAATACGAAATGCTTCTTCGAATTCCTGGTGTAGGAGTCCGTTCCGCCCGAAAAATCATGTCGGCAAGAAGGGTCAGGTCGCTGGATTTTGACGATTTAAAGAAGCTTGGAATAGTATTAAAGCGGGCAAGATTTTTTATAACCTGCAAAGGCAAGTACTTTACCAATATTGCCCTTAATGAGTTTCATATAAGGCAAGCTCTTACGGAAAAAAACAAAGTTGCTCAGGACAATTGGGAACAAATATCTATGTTTTCCAATTTAGTTGAACTTCCATCCCCTGAGGATAAATTTATGAGTCTGGCTGGTGAGATATAATGATCAATTACATTTACGACGGTACATTTGAAGGTCTTCTGACCGCAGTTTACGAGGCCTATTACCGGCATGAAGCCCCTTTGCATATTAATTCAACAACAAACGTCCAGCAGAGCTTGCTTGATATTAATGTACACATAACAACAGACACAGAGAAGGCTTCAAAAGTTTATAACAGCGTACGTGAAAAAATTTCGTACCAGGCGCTAAAAAATATCTATCATGCCTACTTATCGGAATTAAGTGATATTGAAGTCCATATTCTTCAGTATATAAAATTCGGATTTAAAGAAGGCAAAAATGTAGATCTGTACCTTTCAGATGACAGAGTTATGGCTGTGCACTCAGCTGTAAAAAAGGTTATGCATGAGCAACATCTTATGCTTGGTATGTTACGGTTCAAACAACTTGAAGACAATGTTTATTATGCACAATACACACCCGACCATAATATAACAAATCTGATTTCAAGTCATTTTGCCAGAAGGTTTTCAGACCAAAATTGGATAATTCACGATCTAAAAAGAAAATATGCAGCAGTTTATGATAGAAATAGTTGTATCTTTATAGACATTGATGATGAATTCCAGATGAACTATGTCGACAAGAGTGACAACTACGAAGTTCTATGGAAAAACTATTTTTCAAATATCTGTATTAAAGAAAGGGTAAACCCAAAACTTCAGAAACGGAATATGCCGGGAAGGTATTGGAAATTTCTTACTGAAAAACAGATTTAGGAGGCAATAAAATATACCAAACGCTTATTAAGCAATTTCTGTTTCCATTTCCATTCTATTTCTGATAAAACCTTCAAATACTTTAACATAATCCGGATCAAACTGTTTTCCTGAATTTCTTATAATTTCGTCAAGCGCTTGCTCCGGTGTAAATGTTTTTCTATACACCCTTTTTATTATCATGGCAGAATATGAATCAGCAATTTGTAAAATCCTTGCTTCGGGTGGAATATTCTTTCCGGCAAGACCTATAGGATATCCTGATCCATCCCAATATTCATGGTGATACTTAATGCAATTAAGTGTATCGCTCGTAAGATCCAAATCATTCAAAATGCTGATTCCATAGTTTACATGCTTCTTCATAAACACATATTCCTCATCAGTAAGTGAACCGCACTTTCTTACTATATCGTTTGAAATTAATACTTTTCCAATATCGTGTAGCCATCCTGCCGTATAAAGAGATTCTATCTTATCCTCCCCATATCCCAATTCTTTGGCCAGTGCTGCTGCATATTGTGCTGTATGCCCTGAGTGTACATAAGTATACATATCCTTTTCTGCAAGGACATTCAAAAGCTCATATCCTTCCTTAGAAATCACAGGGGATTCCTTATTTATAAGAATATTCAATCTGTGATTTTTATACTTGTTATAATACATGTCAATATCTGCTTTATGAAGCAGCTTTTCAACATCGTCATCCTTTGATGCTGAATACGCCTGCCCCACCGAAAATGAAAGTCTTATAGGATCAATTTCAGGGTCTATAACAAAAACCTTTTCTGCCATAAGCTCCAAGAGCCTTTTCCCAAGTTCTAAAACCTTCTGACTCCCATCATTTCTTACCACAATAACGAATTCATCTCCACCAAGTCTTCCAAGAATTCTTTCCAGTCCTTCCGTTTCTTCTTCAAGAAGTTTTGCTATCTGAATAAGGACCTTATTGCCGGCAACGTGACCATATGTATCATTTACCTGTTTAAAACGATCCATATCAGCCAACAGAATTGTTATATTACCCTTTTGAATCATTTTCTTCGCTGATTCTATAGTATGAGAAAAATTTGATATTCCCGTAAGTGAATCAGTGTTACTCAAAGTCCTGTACCTGTTTCTCTCTATAATCAGCTTTGAAAACATCTGGTATATAAGAACTGCAGAAATAGTATAAGCAATTTGACCATTCATGTTTCCAATTATCTGGCCAAATATATATCCGCTGTTGGGGTCCATTGCTTTTGGAAGAAGTAAAGCAAGTTGAACCGCAGGATACAAGCCTACAAGAAGAGGAATAATCCAGTCATCTAAAAGCAGTAAGTATGTTATAACAATAAAACTCCACTTGTTTGTTACAACGCTATAAACAAATCCCATAGAATTACTGTCAATAATTATTACATATATCCCAAAAGCCAATACACTTAACAGGTTCTTCATATACTTTTTTTTTGCCAAAAGTTTTGCTGCCAACATTAAGGCTGTAAATACAATAATCAAGGGAACAAACGGATAAAACCCTTTACTTTCTCTTGCGGTCAATATTACCAGCAACAGGAAACTAAAAATATAAAGAAACATGGAATAATTAGTTTGCGAACTCTTCGTTAATCTGCCGGCTATGTTGTCAAACTTGCTATCCATTTTACCACCTCAAATACCATTATTAATCACTAAGTTTACACAAAATTATTCAGAATATCAATATTAATAATTTATTTTTTTTGAGGCAATTATTCTTGTACTTATATATTTGAACTATAATTTTACTTAAATTCATTATTTTGGTTAACAGGAATATAGTTATCACATATATTCTAAACAATCTACAACAAATATATTTTTGTTTTCTTGTAAAATCTGATATAATTAGCAGTACAGTTTCTATTATTTTATTTTACTATGATTATGGGGAGCAGATTATCATGAAAATTTTAAATTTTTTTAGGACAATGAAGTTCTCCAGGGATAAACTGGTTGAATTACTTAAATCAAAAAAGACAACAAAGATAAATCACTTGATATCCTTCAGAACAAAAAATGATGTAAAAAATGAATATTTGGATTGTATTATCAATATAAAACAAGGTGATCTTTCTTTGAAAAAGGATTTTACAGAAAGACACAAAGGTTTTATATCAGAAACCATTTCGCATACTCTAGGTAAATCTACCATTCCCAAAAATAGTCCGGAGTTTGACATTGGATTAGACGCTTTTGATCATTCAATAGAGCTTTTTGATCCCGGAAAGGATAAGGATTTTCTTTCATTTTCCGAGAATATCATCAGAGAATGGGTACTAAGCTATGTGAGGGAAATAAATTCAAATTATATTCACAATCAGATTGACGAGACTAAATATTATCTATACTATAATTACGAATCCACAAAAGATATATCACAATTTAAAATGAATTTATGGGAATATGGAATTAAGCTGCGTGAACTGCCCAATTTATCTCCCGACGAAAAGCAAAACATTGGAACATGCGTGAGAATTGCCAAGAAGCTTTCCAATGACAGCGCACTCTTTCAAAGAATAGCTAAGCATAAAGCTCTCTCTTCGGAAGACTTTGCTGACGGTATAAAACTCGACAGAAAGATTTTTAACAAACACAAGAAGTATATTATAGCTCTCACACTGATCCTAAAAAGTAATCTTAGACTATTATCCAGCTATTTGAAAAATGTGTATTTGCGAAATGACTTCTCTGAAAATATTGGTGTTATACTTGAAATTAATAACGATCAGGCAATTTTGTTTACCTTGCAAGGTGAATTTCTGACTGTCAAACTCAATAAATCAAACAAAGTTGGAGAACAGGTCAAGTTTGGTAGTTACAGGGTGCAAAGGAAGAATAAAAATCTTAAATATATAGTAGCAGCATGTGCTGTTACCAGCATAATTATTTGCTTTGCAGTATATCAGGGTTTCATGATGTTCATTAATAATAATAGTTCTTTAACCACCTACGGTTCCGAGGATATTCCTTTATCTAACAATACTCAGGTAACAAAAGCTACGCCGGCAATTACTCCAGAAGCTACATACGCTAATTTACTTGCAAGCAATACTGCTACTAGCGAACCTGAGATTACTGCCACACCATCGGCAAAAATAACGCCTCGAAAAACCTCTGTTACTGCAACACCTGTTATTACCAAAGCCGCCGTTATAGCCCCTACTCCGGTAGCGACAAATAATATTGCGGTTCCAACATCTTCTCAATCGAAAAATGTATCGCCTGTTACTACTGCTGCTAATTCAAAAGCAAACGGTGTTCCTGGTGAAGTTCGCATAAGTGCAAGTTCTTACAAAGTCAAGTTAGGAAGTAAATACACAGTAGATTTTTACATGAAGAGCGGCAACAATGGTACTATGCTCATACTTTATCAAAATGACAAAGAGCATTCAAGGTATCCTGATACAGATGATACTCCCAAGCCTCAAGCAAGAAAAGTTGAATTCCAAGCTGATACTCCGGGAACATATACCTACAGATGGGAACTTATTAACCAGTTTGGTTCAACCAGCAGCAAAACAATAACAGTAACCGTACACGAGTAAATGTAGAATTTCTCAGAATGGTAGCAATTTTTCGACATGATTTACCGCGAGTTTAAACTTACTGCAGTTGGCAATATGCATAGGGTTCATGATGGTCTGGAAAGGCTGTTATAGATTTATTGGTGCTTGCAGGCAGCAATAAATACTGTTTGCAGGAAACAGCATCTCTATAGCAGCCGTAATACAGATCACTATGAGCTCTAAATTGCTTAATAGCCTTAATAGGCTTGTTTGACAAAATCATATACATCCTTGGCAAGTTTTGGTACCCTTAAAATATTTAAATGCCCTGCATTATACGCTTGTGCATTTTTTATTCCCGCTATCTCTATGAAATTCCTATATTTATTTTCTTCAATAATCTGATCATAGTTTGAGTAAACCATTGCTATTTTTTCGCCAGAAAAGTTTTCCCCTAAATTCTTGCAAGGATCCATTTCAACAAAAAACTTTTCACACTTTTCCATGTCCAGCCCAATCTTTTTGAGATCACGACCAATTGTGACAAGTAGAGGAGAATCCCAGATAACGCTTGACAAATTTGTTAGCGGATTGATTAAAAATGTAGGAGTTTCCTGTTTATTCAAAACATGATGACGCAATGATACACAACCACCCATACTGAATCCCATCAATATATTGGGAAGGTTGCTTTCATTACCGATAAATTGAAAACACGCTTCAATATCAAGAACAGCCTGCTTAAATGCATTCTGTGTCCTGAATAAGTCTCCGCTAAAGAAATATTCTCCACTAAACAAACTTGTTTCAGGTTTTCTCTCAAAATGATAAGGCATTATCATAAAGTAAACATTAAATTTCAACTCGTTCAGAAGTTTTATTAAATACTCGTAGTTTAACATGTTTTCATCAAACAACCCGTGAACAAACAGAATATTATAATCCGGATTCTGTGCAGGATAGTAATGGAGATATATTGTATTATTTTCACTATAATACGCCGATTTCTCGAAGGATGGTATTTCAAAACACGTTCGAGATGCACTTTTTTTTGAATAACTAACTTTTCCAAAATTCAAACTATACTTTTTGTTTGTAAAGAGACCTTCTGCCGGAACAAATAAGGAATGTTCCGGAGAGTGATTTACCTTTTTCAACTTCTCATTAAGCAATTTATCAATCGCCAAATTGTCTACAAACTTTGAGCTCGCTTCATTCATTTTTTTATCCCCTTATATAAATTATTTAAATAAAAATATATTTATCTCTTTTCCGCCAATTTTTTTAACGGCAGCTTCTATTATTATTATGTATTTTTTATTCTTTCTTGTCAAATCTCTCAAAATCATTGGTGCAAAATTAATATAAAGAAAATGGGGATGTTGCATAATAGCATTATAACTCATCATACAGTGTAAGTCTTAAAGATCTGACACTATATAAAGTGGTTTAAATGAATAGTGCAACAGCCCCGTATGGTTAATTTTTCAGCGCAAGTTATTATCGCTGTCAATGTCTATATCATCAATATAATCATCAAAATCATCAATATATCCGTTAATATATTCTGGACCGGTCTCTAATATAATATTAATTTTTTCATCTGCTTCCTCTAGTATTTTCATTGTTTTTTCAGCACTGTATTTTCCCTCGTATCCCATTACATTGTCCCAAACTTCGCTTAAACCTTCTTGTAAATATGTTTCTATCGGTCCCCAAGTTGGTATGGATGGATAATGCACTGCATACTCCATTTGTGCCTTAAATACTTTTCTCATAGGATTTTCCGCTATCCATGGATCATCGTATGCTGCTTTAACCACCGGCAAATTTCCTGTCATTTTGCAATATTCTATCTGTGCTTCTTTACCAGTTAGGAACTTTATTAACTCAATGGCCTTATCCTGATTCTTTGAACTCCTAAAAACAGAAAGTGTACTTCCTCCCAAAAATCCACCTCTGCCTTTTGGCCCTGCGGGAAGCATCGCAACACCAACTCTGTCAAGAAGATCATTTCCTTCCGAAGGATCAGCCTCAAATTCCTGTTTGTAGTTTTCAAGAGAACCTATATTCCATGGTCCCAGGATGGAGGTTGCATATTCTCCATAAAAAGCAAACTTGGACTCAATATCCGAAGTATTTAGTTCAAGTGATTTCTTATCTATTAATCCTTCATTAGCCAACTCCGAGTAAAACTTTATACCTTCAAAAGTTTCCTGACTACTAAAAGTTGACTTAGTGAAATTCGAATTCAAGAAACTGCCTCCCGCTCCATAAACCCAAGGTGCATAGTTGTGAACAACATTCCAGTCATATTTGCCCGGCATTCCGAGAGCCGACAACTTTTTACCATTGATCTCAACATTTTTCAACTTTTTAAGAGCAGCCTTGAAGGAATCCCATGTTTCAAAGTCTTTTGTAGGGTCAACTCTGGCCTTTTCACATGCATCAGTTCTGTAATACAATGCCCTTGTCTCTGCAAACCACGGTGCAGCAGTCATCTGGGAACTTCCTTCCACTCGCGATGCTCTCAAAGTTTGAGGAAGAAAATCATCTTTATTTATATATCCGGACAGATCCACTAAAGCATCCAAGTAAGAAATTGCTCCAACCCATGTAGTTCCAAGCTGAGTAATATCCGGTGCATCCCCTGCTGTTGCGGCAGCCGTTATTTTTGTCCATGCAGAACCCCAGTCCATTACAGTAATATCCAAACCAAAATCAGGATTATCGATGAAGAACGGCATGGCTACTTCCTCGAAATCGTAATCAGGATGTGCGGAATTAGGCATTATCCATACACTAAGCTTCTTTTTGGGCATATTGCTTTCAGTCATACCAGACAAAATATTTACAGTTTTTGTATCCCCGTCCCAGGTTACTCTTTTCCCAAGGGCTTGGCTGACAGCTCTTACCGGTAGGTATGTTGTACCTTCATAAATAAACGGTTCAACACTTTTTCCGTTTCCATCTTTAGGCTCAATCGCTTTTCCGTCAACATTGATTTTTATATTGTTGTAGTCAACGGTAATAGTTTTCTTCATTGATGAAGTATAAGCTGTCACTGCACCAGTTACTAAAGTCGCAGAAATCGCTCCTGCAAGAAAAATTTTAGACTTCTCCAAGATTTTCACAATACCCCTCCCATATACCATTCTTCTATATTCTTTTCATAAAATTTATTATTTCCGCTAACATTTATGTAAAATTCTTGTCTCATCTCTATAATATACTAAATTTCTTCACATTCCAACTCTGTTGTCATATTTGACGTTTATTTTATTTTTTACAACTGCAATAAATGTTTGAACTATTACAGGGTCAAATTGAGAACCGGAGCATTTCTTCAATTCTCGAAAGGCATCCTCTATTGACATGCCCTTTCTGTATGGACGTTCGGAAACCATTGCATCAAAGCAATCTGCAACACATAGAATTCTCGCACCAAGACTTATTTCCTCACCTTTTAACCCATCCGGATACCCTTTGCCGTCAAACCTTTCATGATGATGCATTACATAATCTATAAGGTTACCTGTTCCCGACAAAGGTTCTAAAATATACGCACTATGAACGGGATGCTTGCTGATTGATTTATATTCTTCATCCGATAAAGTATCAATCTTATTGAGTATTGATTTTGGCAACTCAATTTTGCCAATATCATGTAATAGCCCGGCATGCAATAGCGTTTGTATTTCTTTAATTTCCATTCCCATTTCTTCGCCTATCATCGTCGCATAGTTTGATACACGTTCGCAATGACCAAATGTATACCTATCTTTAGCATTTATTGTACTGAGCAGACCTTTAAAAACGCCTACAATCTGTTGATCAGATTTTACATATTTACGGATCAACATCATTACATCCTGATAAAAGTTTACTTTATCTTCACCCATGTTTTTTGCCTGATAAAGTGCTGTATTGGCATGGGATAATAATTCTTCCCCGCTTTTTGAAATATTAGGATATATTGACACTCCAATAGAAATTGTCATTTTTTTTACCTTGCCATCTTTAAAATACGCAGTTTTCAGCTTTTCATAATTATCATGAATACTTTTTGCAAATTGTTCCATAGCCTTTGTATCTTTATTCTTTACCAATATGGCAAAACCGTCACCCTCAAATCTGAATAAGGTTTCTTTGTCACTTATAACCCTCTTTAATATAGAAACAGTATTTTTTAGTATCTTGTCACCGTAACTATATCCATACAGATCGTTATACGTAGAAAAATTGTCGATATCTACCAATATGAGCCCAATTATAGAATTGTCAACAGCCGCATCTTGAACTTCTTTTTCCAAGGTAGTATATAAGAATTTTTTATTATATACATTTGTTAATTCGTCAGTAATTGAAAGTAATTGTGTCTCCTTTTTATATTTTTGCTGTCTGTATGAAATAACTCCAACAATAATCACCCAACATACAGCCAAAAATGAAAAAATAAAACCAAGCAGATAATTATAGCCATAATCTGGATTTTGGAAATAATGTAATAGTACAAATATGCTATCTTTTAGAGAAGCTATAATAGATATTATCATTCCAACTATTCCATAACGAAAAGCCAAACATAATGCTAAAAAAAGCTGGGCATGAGATATAAATGACTGCATGCTTTTATCTTCACAAAGATTATGTATTATATAAATAATAAAAAACACCACTATATATGAAAAAAATTCTAATATTCGAATTTTTGAGTAAAGATACTCCTTGCTAAAATTATCAATATAGTTTTTTACAGGAGCATACTGCATATCTCTCTTACCTTTCTATTTATAAATATCCTAAAGAAATTAAACTGCAATAACTGATATAGTTCTTCAAAACTCAATCTCTTTAGTAATTAAATAATATTAAATAATATTAAATAAAATCAATACTCATATTATAAATCATAAACAAAACAATTGAAACATTTACTTAAAATTTTTACACTATTTATAAGTAATTTATCCTCCAACTTTGTATTCATCTTCAGAAGGTTGATTGCTTCTTATTGAATCAATAAATATTTGAACAACCATAGGGTCGAACTGGGAACCGGAACATTTTTTAAGTTCCAAAAAAGCCTCCTCTATTGACATACGCTTTCTGTAAGGACGCTCGGAAACCATTGCATCAAAACAGTCTGCCACACACAATATTCTTGCACCAAGACTTATTTCTTCTCCTTTCAGCCCATCGGGATACCCTTTGCCGTCAAACCTTTCGTGATGATGTATTACATAATCTATAAGATTATTTGTACCGGACAGAGGTTCCAATATGTTTGCACTATAGACAGGGTGTTTACTAATTGATTTAAATTCTTCATCAGATAATTCACCGATTTTATTTAGCACAGATTTTGGTAACTCTATTTTGCCAATATCATGCAAGAGACCGGCATGCAATAGCGTTTGTACCTCATTTTCTTCCATCCCCATTTTCTCACCCACCATAACTGCATAGTCGGATACACGTTCACAATGCCCAAATGTGTATTTTTCCTTTGCATTAATCGTACTTAGCAATCCTTTGAAAACACCGACAATCTGTTGTTCGGATTTTACATTCTCACGGACAAGCATCATTACATCCTTGTAAAAATTCACCTTATCCTCACCCATATTCTTTGCCTGATAAAGTGCAGTGTTTGCATGGGAAACCAGTTCATCCTTACTGGTAGAAATATTTGGATACACGGATACTCCAATAGAAATAGTTATCTTATTAGTCAATTTAGTATCATAATATGAATCTTTTAATTTATCAAAATTTTGGTGTATATCTTTTGCAAGTTGTTCCAATTCCTTTATATCTCTATTCTTTATCAAAATGGCAAATCCGTCACCTTCAAACCTGAATAGTAAACCTTTATCATTTATAGCTTTCTTCAATATATCTGCTGTTTTCTTTAATATCTCGTCTCCATAATTATATCCATACAAGTCGTTGTACATTGAGAAATTATCGATATCTACCAGTATTAATCCAACTGAACTACTCCCGGCTGAAGAATTTATTATTTCGTTTTCCAATGTAATATGAAAAAACCTTTTATTGTATACATTTGTCAATTCATCCCTAAGTGCCAAAGCCCGCGTTTCCTTCCTGTATTTTCCCTGTTTATATGAAATAGTCCCTACTACAATCAACCAAAAAATTGTCATCAACGAAAAATAAAACCCTACCAAACTATAATCCTCTCCGGATGTAAGATAGCTTCTCATCGAACTGATTCCAACTAACACAGAAACTATAATAGAAATATTCATTCCAAGGATTCCACAACGGAAAGCAAAAAGCAGTGCAACAAGCCCCATTATCTGAACAATAAAAGCATTTTCCTTCAGTTCTCCACTCAAAACTGTAAAACAGGTTACCATAAGGAAGAGGGTAAACATGAAAAATTCGGAAATTTGTCGCTTTGTGTAAAGACAGTCCTTTATAAGATTGTCAAGGCTTTTATAAGAGGAAACTCCATACATAATTGTATCACCTTTCTATATATGTATAATATTAACCCAAATTATTATAAACCATATTTATTCCAAATGAAACAATAATTATCAATAGTTTATCATAACTTTCTTTATTATCAATACCTTTTTACTTATGCATGCATAAAAAACCGGATAGAGCCTATAATTCTTCAAGCTCACCCGGTTTTATTCAAAGTTCTTGTGTATTTATAATCTTGCAACAGCCCTTGTCATTGAACTATCGGCTTTGATTTTTAACGGAAAGGCTATAATCTCAAATTTTTCCACATTAAGTAATCGGTCAAGATTAGTTAAGTTTTCAATAATATATATGCTATTCTCAAACAGCATTTTATGTATTTGGAAAGGATAGCGATCTGGAGACGGCAAGTCCATTCCAACCATCTTTATCTGTTTTTTTATTAAAAACTCACAAAACTCAACATCTACACAAGGATGGTTCTCATAATATACTTTTGTGCCATAGTGGATATCATATCCTGTATAAAGCAATACAACGCTGTTAACTTTTATTAAAGCCTCATATTCAGCTTTCATTCCAATTGTCGGCTGGTTTCTTACATCTAACAAGCACCCGTCTCCAATAAAAGAGTTCAGGGACAACTCAGATATATATTCTTTCCTTTCAGTCAGATGCATTGGCGAATCTATATGTGTCCCTGCGTGCATATTAGTATCCAGCCTGTGGTTATTATATTTATCTTCCTTCAAATATTTCACTTGCAATAAGCCGGTTTTTGAATCTCCCGGGTAAACCGGCATATTATCATAAATTTCATGGGATAAATCAATTAGTTCCATTAGTGCGTCACCTACTTTTTTATACAACCTATGCTAATATTTTAGCGATTATTCTTCTTTTTCCAGAGCATCTTCCGAATATTTAACATTCGAATTCCATAAAATCCATTCTTCATAGCCGGCATCATAAACAGCTTTAATTTGAGCTCTTACATCATCAGCACCGTATTTTTTATAATTTCCTGCCCCCAACCACGAAGCAGTAAAGTCTTGCAAGTAAGGTCTTACCTTGGCTCTGTAATCAGGTACTGCGGCAATTCTGTCACTAGCCTTTTTTAAGGTATTATATACAACATTGTAAGGATCAAGATCCGGTTTTGGAAACACAATCTTATTTATTGTCTGCCCTGAATAGTAATGGGAAGGATATACCATCGGACTGATGTAATCAACATCCTTTCCGATATATTCGAGATATTGACCTATCTTTTCCGTATCTTTAGGGCTTTCGCAAATTATACCAAATACATCGGCAGATAAGGCCGCATCAGGCATCTCGCTTCTTGCATATGCAAGGAATTCATTTATGCCCTCATATAATTCTTTATCTCCCCTGCCTGGAAACACCATATTAGCCTTATTTCCATCGGGAAAACGGACATAATCAAACTGTATTTCATCTACTCCCTTTGCCAATGCTTCCTTTGCAATATCAATGTTATATTTCCACGCTTCCTTATCGAATGCATTAACCCATGTCATACCATTATGGACCAAAAACCCGCCGGATGTGTTTCTGACTGCCCAATCAGGCATTTTCTTTGATATAAGCGGATCCTTAAAGCATACTATTCTTCCTATAACATAGATATCATTTTCTTTAAACTGCTTAACAACCTCTTCTATTTTAAATCTACTTTGATAGGTTCCCTTTTCTTTAACCAGTGGTACCTCGGATGGATAACTTACATAACCGGTGTCATCTTTTATATCAATAACATAGGCATTAATTTCAGTGGTATTTGCTAAACTTATATAGTGATCTACATTACTTTGTATGCTTAAAGGCCATGAGGATAGAAATAATGCCTTTACCTTTCTGGCAGCTTCAGGTACAGGAGTTGGCTCCGGTGTTGCTTCTGGCGTAGGTACCGGCTCCGGTGCGCTTGTTATGGATGCCGAAGGCTTTTTGTCGTCACCTTTTTCCCCAAGATTTACTGTCCCGGTACTACAGCCGGTAAATGCAATGGAAGCTAAAATACCTATGCATAATAAGAATATCACACTAAATTTAATTTTTCTTTTCATATTGTCCCCCCGTAATTTTGAAATCTACTTATAAAAAGTCTGTTTTTTACAAACTTTTTTTGATACTTCCACTGCGGTATGCTTGGTTAATAGGATAAATCCTTCCGAAATTTAATCCTTTAGTTTCAATCATTATGTATTTTTCTACTATAAGAAAAAAGCAATAAAATAAAGATCTGTTATAGTTTATAGTTTAAAATGATGTACTATAAATTTAACAAATCTTTTGAAAAAAAACAATATAATTGATTCAAATTAAAATCAGGAATTTTTCCCAGTCTTACTTTTTACTCATTATTCCAGCCTGATTTTTTGTCATCAACAAATACCCCAACTACAATTCCTCGACTTGCGCTTTCGGGAGCATTAGGAGCTCTAGGCCCCCCAAGGTCGGTTCTGCACCACCCCGGATCTGTCAGGTTTATCATAACATCCGTACCCTCGAGCTTTGAACCGATAACATTAATCATAATAAATCTCCTCTTTAGCTTTTTCCAATGAATTGATTACCCGATCGCACCATTCATCAAATTCTTTGTCTTCAACCTGACATTCCTTATGTTCAAGGACATATTTGAGGGTATTTTCAATACCTCTGTCAAATCTGATCGTCGCTTTGAAATCCGGCACAACACTTTTTAACTTGCTGTTGTCGAATACCACTGAGTTTGCCTTGTCACCGATTAAGCTTCCTGTCAAATCATATTTGCTTACAGCCGCCAAAAAATCTGATGGAACATAATAGGGCTTTAATTCCACTCCAAGACAACGTGCAATAGACTTATAAATCTGATTCCAGGTCAGCGTTTCATCAGAAGTAATCTGAAATGCCTCACCAATTGCGTGAATATTCCCCATAAGCCCTATAAATCCTTTTGCAAAATCACTGTTGTGTGTCATCGTCCAGAGTGAAGTCCCGTCTCCGTGTATAATAACAGGCTTACCCTCCATCATACGCTTAACAACCTGCCAGCTACCTTTGATCCCATGAACCCCAAGAGGAACAGACCTTTCATCATAGGTATGACTCGGTCTTACAATAGTAACCGGAAAACCGTTTTCCCGATACATTCTCATCAAAAACTCCTCACAGGCAATTTTGTTTCGTGAGTATTCCCAATAAGGATTCGCAAGCGGCGTACCTTCATTGATTTTATAATTAGATAGCGGCTTCTGATATGCTGACGCTGAACTTATGTAAATAAACTGACACGTCCTGCCTTTGAACAAACGATAATCACGTTCAAGCTGTGACGGTACAAAGCCTATAAAATCACAAACAACATCAAATTTCATATCTCCTAATTTTTCTGCTATGCCTTTTTCATCGTTAATATCAGCTTTAATGCTCTTAACGTTTTCAGGTAATATTTGGTTGCGGTTACCGCGGTTCAGAACATAAAGTTCCCAATCAGTTTGTGCCAGCTTTTTTGAAATTGCGGTACTGATTATTCCAGTACCGCCTATGAACAAAGCTCTCATAATCAACTCCCTCTCCAAGAAAATTCACTTTGCAATGAATTTAACAAACTTAGATTTTTGTAATTCCTATACTCAGATAGAAGCCCTCGCTGCAATCCTATAGATATTAGTGATATCTTCTGCCGAAAGGGAGACAAATCCACCGGTCTTTCCATTCCCTATTCCAAATTTATCAACCAGCACCGGAATATCTTCCTCTTTCGCACCAATCTGTTTGAAATTGATAGGCATACCAATTTCGTGAAGGAACCTTCTGAATGCTTTTATTCCCTTTAATGCTGTTTCTTCAGGGTTTTCAAAATTCATTTCACAGTCCCATACTCTTACAGCCATCTGTGCAAATCTCATCACATCATGCTTGTACACATATTCCATCCATGCCGGCATAATTACTGCAAGACCTGCCCCATGGGCACAATCGTAAAGTCCCGAAAGCTCGTGTTCAATCATATGACTGTTCCAATCCTGACTTCTGCCAACGCCGAGAAGGTCGGTATGAGCTACTGTTCCCGCCCACATAATATTTGCTCTTGCACCGTAATCCTTAGGGTTTTCAATAACCTTTGGTGTTTCATTAACCATAGTTATAAGCACAGCTTCACAAAGACGGTCAGTAATCTCAACTTCTTTTGTATTGGTGAAGTACCTTTCAAAAACATGCGCCATAATGTCAGTTGCACCACAGGCTGTCTGATAAGCGGGCAATGACATTGTAAGAGCCGGATTCAGAATTGAAAACTTTGGCCGCATAAGGTCTGAACCTGCGTCACGTTTTAACATTCCTTCTTCCTTCGTGATAACCGAAGCACCAGAACCTTCGCTTCCAGCAGCAGCAATTGTAAGGATTGTACCAATTGGCAGGGCTTTTCTAATTTCAGCTTTTCTGCTGTAAAAGTCCCAGAAGTCACCATCATAAAGTGCTCCAACAGCAATTGCCTTTGCAGAATCGATTGTCGATCCACCACCAACTGAGAGAATGAAATCAACCTTTTCCTTGCGACAGATTTCAATTCCCTCATATACCTTTGTATCACGGGGATTAGGCTTAACTCCGCCCAGCTCCACATAGGAAACTCCTTCTGCTTCAAGTGATTTTTTTACTCTGTCAAGTAAACCCGACTTGACAACTGAGCCTGTACCATAGTGAACAAGCACCTTTGTTCCACTGTATTTCTTTACAAGTTCACCACACTCATTTTCCCTGTCATAACCAAAAACAAATTCCGTAGGGCTGTAGAAATTAAATTGATCCATTGCATTTCCTCCTTGTATTTGTAACTTAATATTTTTATATATTTGTTATTATATTTATTATTCCCTCAGTTTATAGAATTCCCCTCTTATATCAATGTCTGAATTTAGTTTTTTCTCAATTTACCGTTGGCTTCAATGCAACTCTTAAGCCCTTATCTTTATTATACCCGATAAAATTCACAAGTTCATCATCGGTTAATGGCAATTGAGGCGCTAGTACTTTTTATCATTACACCAAAATCTTTATGCGACGTTTGATATTTCAACAATCGTTTAAAACAAGAGATATTTAAAGATATATTTGCATATTTTTATACAATTACTTATTATAGGAGTGGAATAATATATTTAAGAGAAATTTGCCAGTTTAACAAACCGTAGATTTATATTATAATGTAGTACAATATATCGATCAATTAAATGTAGTTTATAACTCTACATAGTATTTTAAGGAGTGATTATACCATGGGACTATTTGGATCAAGTAAAAATTATATATGGGAAAGTCTTGCTTCACAAATTGGTGCGAACTATCAGAGTGATTTTTGGAAAGGCAGCAAGTTAACAGCCAAGATTGGAGAGTGGACTGTAGTTTTAGATACCCATAAAGTATCAACCGGAAAATCAACTGTTACTTATACCAGAATAAGAGCACCCTATGTCAATCAAAACGGATTTAGATTTACAATCTATAAAAAAAGCATATTTAGTGATCTTGGTAAGTTATTTGGTATGCGTGATATAGAGATAGGTTATGATGAATTTGATGACAGTTTTATTATCAAATCAAACGATGAAGATAAAGTGCGTAGTCTATTTTCCAACGAAAAACTAAGGCAAATGATTCAACATCAACCGAACTTTCACTTGACTGTTAAGGATGATGAAGGTTTTTTTGGAAATCACTTTCCAGAGGGCGTAGACGAACTATATTTTGCTGTTAGGGGAGTAATCAATAATATTGACAGGCTCAAAAACCTGTTTGATATTTTTGCTGAAACGTTAAATCAGCTTTGTATAATAGGAGCTGCATATAAAGATGATCCTAAAGTTGAGTTAAAGTAGCAAATAGCGGGACGATTAAAATGAATAAAGAGGTGCTCAATTTACACCTCTTTTTAATACCTCGTACACCTTAAGCATTCAATTCCTCCCACTCCTGTTTGGTTATAAGTATCTGCCTTGGTTTACTGCTGCCATCCGAAGCACTGACCACTCCCCAGGATTCCATTTGGTCTAAAATCCTTGCTGCCCGTGAATATCCAACTTTAAATTTACGTTGTATCAATGATGCCGATGCCTGACCCATTTCCAATACAGTCGTAATAGCCTGGGGAAGTAGTTCGTCATCCCCACTTAAATCAGGTTTTGGCGTTTCAGTCTGGTTGTCTATTTTTTGTAATATTTCCTCATCATACTCTGCACCCTGCAATGACTTAATATGTGTTACAATATTCTCAACCTCTTTGTCAGACACAAAACTTCCCTGTACTCGCAGCGGTTTTGGCTGACCCAGCGGGTAAAACAACATATCGCCCCTGCCTAGAAGTTTTTCAGCTCCGGCCATATCCAATATGGTTCTTGAGTCAATTTGCGAAGAAACTGCAAAAGATATTCTGGAAGGAACATTAGCTTTAATAACACCGGTAATTACATTTACCGATGGTCTCTGTGTGGCAATTACCAGATGCATACCTGCCGCCCTAGCCATTTGAGCCAATCGACATATGGAATCCTCCACCTCATTAGGTGCCACCATCATTAAATCTGCAAGCTCATCAATAATTATAACGATATGTGGGAGTGTTTCTCCTTCTCCTCTTTCCTTTACCAACTCATTGTAACCCTTTAAATCTCTGACATTACTTTCTGCAAAAAGACGATAACGAGTTGTCATTTCAGTTACTGCCCAGGTAAGTGCTCCTGCTGCTTTTTTAGGCTCGGTAACCACAGGAATCAGCAGGTGTGGAATTCCATTATAAATGCCAAGTTCAACCACTTTTGGATCTACCATGAGAAGACGTACTTCTGCCGGAGACGCCTTATAAATAATACTGACAATGAGCGTATTTATACATACACTCTTACCGGATCCTGTCGCCCCTGCAATTAAGAGGTGAGGCATCTTTGCAATGTCCCCAACCACAACATTTCCCGCAATGTCCTTTCCTACTGCAAAAGCCAGTTTGGAGGAATGATTCTGAAATGCTTCCTCATCAATAACATCTCTGAGAAAAACAGGCACATTATTTTTATTAGGTATTTCAATTCCAACAGCCGCTTTACCGGGAATAGGAGCTTCAATTCTGACCCCTGTCGCCGCAAGATTTAATGCAATATCATCTGCAAGATTTATTATTTTGCTGACTTTAACCCCTGCATTGGGTTGCAGCTCGTAACGAGTGACTGTAGGCCCTTTGCTCACATTCAGAACTCTGGCGCCAACCCCAAAACTTGCTAATGTTTCAATCAGTTTATACGAGTTATATTCAATATAAGCCTCAGTTTCTTCATCATAGCTCGGCACTTCATTTTTTCTAAGCAATTCAATCGGAAGTTTATATTCTGCCATGTCAAATTGCATTTTACGCGGCTGTATCGATTTGCTGCCATTTAGTACTTTATATTCTTCTTGATGCTTTTGTCCATGAAACATCCCTATGTTCTCGTTCTGCAACAAAGCAGATGACGATTCTGTTTCTCCACTTACTTCTTCTGTTTCGACAAAATCATTATCCCCATCGCCTTCACTATCGTCATATAACATTATCCCTATAGAATTTGTTTTTTCGACAATCTCCCGGGAGGATGTAGCTCCTCTGTCTATTGCAGCAGACACAATACTTTGATTACAGCTACCACTACCATAGGTATTGGCCTCATTTTCAAGTTTGGGCTCCAATATATCTGCCTGTTTATTGCACACTATTTGAGGCTCATGCATAAGTACTTCCACACATTCTTCAGGCTCATCCTTTGTATCTTCAGAATCCGCAAACTTAACATCCATAGGATCACTAGCCTTGTCTGCCTCTTCTTTTGGCACCTCCACCTTCTGTTCTTCTACTTTTTGTTCTACTTTTTGTTCTACTTTTTGTTCTTCTTTTTGTTCTACTTTTTGTTCTTCTGCTTTTTGCTCAGCTTCCTTCTCTTCTTTTGCCTTTTGTTCTTCAGCCTGTTGTCTGAAATATTGAAAAGGCGACCAATAGGGCGAAATTTTTTTATTCTCAACCCCATCAACACTTGTGTTAAAACCATTTATAGATTTACGTTCCGAATTAACAAGGTTTGACGATTCAGGATTTTCGTTCCGGGTATTTTGATTATTGTCCGACAAACTCACAGTCTCACTTTTAGGACTGCGCATTGAAATCTCCCAATTATAGTTTTTTCTATTAGCTTTTCTTGTTCCTCTTGGTTCGTCTATTTCAACTACTTCCGGAGGATAATTTTTCTCCTTAGCATATTTTTCTCCGGAATAAATGCTTTTTCTCTCACGTTTTTTTCTGGACTGTCTACCTAAAAAATAACGTATAAAAGTAAAATATGCTGTCATTTCCAGAACAAAAAGTATAATAAACCTTATCCATTCTCCCCAGGTCATGTACAACAAAATTGATATTATAACTCCATGAAAAATAAAAAAGTTGCGATTTATTCTAAAATTTTTCTTACTTACCTTTGAACGTTTCCTCATTCGTATATACAAACCCTTCTATTATAGAATTAATATTCAATTTAATATAACATATTTTCGACAAATTTCAAATTCCTCTTAACTAAATATAAGCTAAAGAGTTATAAGGAAAAGCAATAGCAGGCTCAAACGTGAAAACTTAGCGTGGCATGACATAGCCATATATTTCCTCTGATTAATTTGTTTTTTAAACACCTTTATTGTCAACTTTATACAAATAATAAAGAGACTGTGCATAAACTACTTATGCGACAGTCCCTTTACCCATATCAGCTCTTTAGTAAATCAAATTTACAAAATGCACATTTTGAGCATTACCAGTCTATAGAATCAATATACACTGTAAATTCTCCTGTGCCAATAGTCTTAAACTGTATACCAATCTGCTGCATTAGTGACATATCAGTTTTTTCCGGCAAAGTCAATGTAAGCTCATTCCATGCATCTTTTTTCATGTATTCGTATCCGCCCCATGCTCCATTCCAATCAGCTATAGTCCATGACGAATCGTGAGGCATAACATATCCCTGTATTTCTGACAATGGCGCACCAGATGGTATCCATACCCTGAAGGTTACCTTCGAACCAGCCGGTACAATACTAGCACCATCTATTTTGACATCTATCATTCCACCATCTTCACCGCTTACATCAAGCTTAAGAGCCCCATTACCTTTGAAGGCTTTATCAGTAGTAACAGATAATTCACCGGTTGTTCCTTTATCACCTGCAGCTGTAAATCCCTCAGTATTACCTTCAAATCCAAAGTCCGAATTATCTCCTGTAGCCGATGTGATTGTTATTGTTTCTGTAACTGCAGAACTATTGCTGTACCCATCATCTGTAACAATAAGTTTTACTGTGTAAGTTCCGGATTTAGCATATTTATGTTTTACATTAACTCCTTTGCCTTCAGTTCCATCACCAAAATCCCATGCATAGTATGAAATACTTCCATCTGAATCAGTGGATTCGGAGGCATCAAAGATTATATCCTCGTCTGTGAATGTATCCAGCGTTGAAGCAGTAAAATTCGCAATAGGTTCACTGTTCTCAATCGGAGCAGTATAAGGAAGAGTTTTTATAAGTCTTATTAAATAACTTTTCAGAATTGAAAAATCTATTGAATTAACTGCACCATCTTGGTTTGTGTCAGCTGCAACTGTATCAATTTCCTTGTTATAGCCTAGTAAATACATTTTGAGATATGCAAAATCAAGAACATTAACTTTTCCGTCCTTATATATATCACCAACTTTGATATCAGGGTTAGTAGCATCTTCAGTATCAAGCACTATATGGTAAGCACTTAGTGCTGGAAGTGTGTAAGAGAATTTATTGTCAGTGATTGATTTAACAGCCTGCCTTGCTGTAATATTAGAACTTGTCCTGTCAAAGCCCCATGCAGTACCTGATTTATATTCTTCATCGCTGTTTATTGAAAGATTAAAAGTTGTGCTACTGTCATAATTCTTATTGATTAATATAATGTGAAGCTTTCCATCATCTGATTCAACAATTGAGGAATATGCAGAAGCAACTTCGTCATCCGATACTTCACATTTAACATTTGTGTCACCATACTGTGAACCTTTTCCGTCATAGTTTGTATAGAGGTTCATACCTGAAACAATATAATCCTTGTCACCACTGCCCCAGTATGTAGCAAGGTATACACCATACTTACCGAATATACCCAAAGTGTCCGCTTGTGCTAATCCACCGGTTATATGATTTCCTCCGCCGAAATCGTACTCAGTAATAGAAAGCTTGGTTCCAGGATAATACTTATCTATTGATTCCTGAATTTTCGGAATAATCGGGCGATATTGTTCAAACCATGGCTCAGCAATCCAACTGTCTTCTGTATAAGATCCCTGCCACAGAGTTCTTGGAGCTTGAAGTCTTGCTTTGTTACATGCCGTATTGGCTATATCTTCACCAAAAGTTACTCTGTTGCCACCACCTCTTGCTTCAGAATAATAGTGTATATCAAATACATCCAACAGTCTCTTTCCAACTGCATCTGACTTTTCCTTCATCTGTTCAAGATAGTAGTCGACAAACCAATTGTAGCTGTCCTTTAAACCAGCTTCCCAGTCAGGAGCATTCTGCAATGTAAGATATGCATTAAAGCCATACAATGCCGGTCCAAATATTTCAGCATTTGGATCTACATTTTTAACTGCCTCGGAAAGCTCTGAAGTTCTGTCAACCAATTCAGCACATTCTACCGGATCAGGATGAACTCTTTCATGGGTATGTGACCATAATCCGGGCTCATTATCTACAGAATAACCTTTTATTCCGGTTGCAGTTGTTGAATCACCATACTTATCAACAAGCAAGTTTACAAACTCATCCATATAAACATAATCATCAGTTAAGTCAGGTGTTAATGAGAAGGGTGCGTTTTTAGCAAATTTTACTTCCTTCCATCTATCTGAAGGTGCTTTTTCTGTTTCCTTTACCTCTCCATCTTTATCCGCTGAAACATAACCTGCCGCCTGAAGTGTCAATAAAGTATAAGGCACATTTTGTGCTAAGGACTGGTCATGGAAAACCGTTGCTACTGCTCCGGGTTTTTCTGAATCAGCCAAAGGCACACCACCTGAAGTAACCAAGTAGTTGTCACTTGAGTGTATATAGTCACTTCCTGCGTTTGAAGCATTGTTCTCCCAGTTATACGCTGTTGTCCTATTTCCGCCAAGTCTTCTGGCTGTGATAGTCTGACCCTTAAGATCCTGGTTTACACCATATATGTAAGGGCTAATTGATATTCTCTCCAGTTCTGTGTCAATGCTGACATCAACAGAAGCTTGTGCAGCGCTAACAGGTATAACACTTGCTATTGCAGTACTTGCTACCAATTGAAAACTTAATAAAAATGCTATTAATTTTTTGTTCACAATACTCTCCTCCTAAAATAATCATCTTCATCATAAATAAAGCCTTTCAATCAGAATTAATCAATAATAATCCCTGTTTTTTAACAACCCCTTTATTATTTCTTTTTATTTTTCTTATGTAGCCTAACAAATCAAACCAAACGCCCCCATCTTTGTTAAAATTGGCCACAATAGTTCTCATAAAATTCATTACAATATAAAATTCGATTAATACTGTTATTTTAAGTATGGGGAAAATAAACTATGAAGAGTGGTAATTTGAAAGTAATAATTAGCTCTATAGTAACTGCCTTATCAATATATTTATATTTTACATCTTTTTGAACATAATACAAATACCTTTTCCAAAACTTCTAAAGTAAACAGTGCTTCCATTCAAACTCTTAATTCTTTTGCAGCATGAATTATTCACAGGAATTCACATGCTTATATTTCAAACAAGTTTGTAATACTTTCCAAATTAAAGCTATAAAACCGTATTCGATTTTATAGCTTTAATTTAATGACCAATAAAATTTCCTTAGAAGAGTTATAATTTGAGCATTTACTGTTTTGTTGTAAATTCAAGATTTATTTCGCTGTTAATATTCCCTTTTTCGTCCCTTAACACGCCTCCATCAATGCCAAGTTCATATTTTTGTCCTGCTTCTATTTTTAAATTCATTGTCTTCATTAATTCAAAAGAAGGTGTAAGAATTAATTTATTCCCTTTTATTTCCCCGTCCAGAATTATAGCACCGTCACTCGATTCCATTGAAACATTTGGTTTACTTAATATTGCTACAACGCTGTTAGTCGTATTAAATATTTCCCTACCAAAATCCACCTCTATTCCTTTATCCAATATCACACCTGTGTCTCCATTACTCGGAGTTGTACTAACTGCTTCGAATTCACTAACTTTATAATTAAAAACCGTTTTTCCTGCTTCTAAAATTGGTAATTCCGTTTCCTCAATATTAACTACTATACTGTTATTGCCAAATTCTATTGTCCCACTTGTTTTATAATCACCATTATCAACAAACTTTGCGATATTATTCTCCAATTTAATATTTGTAGCATCATAATAATACGTACGACAAAAATATAAATGAAAGCTTACTGACGAATCCGACATCTCTTTGATTTCTATGGTAGTACTATTTCCTCCAGTGTATGGTACGGAAGTATACCAATGCCCTACATAGCCTTCACTGCTTTCCTGCCTTTCGAAATATATTCCATCTTCTTTATTTTTTTCATCAATAGGAGTCATTTTACCCCAATAAGTGCCGATACCAGCATCCGTTTTCTTAAAAGCAATTAAAATGTCCCCCTCATTATAAGAATTGTACATATTATCAGGTAAATACTTATCAAAAACAAGATTTATAGAATTAGCATCTCCATTAACTTTTGCTTTCAATCTTATAAGAGTTTGGAAGCCGTCAATGCTAATATTTGCATAATAATTATTATTCTCTTTGTATAGAGAGACTGAATAAAACATATTCTCATCCGGAGGAACAAATTCTGAAAAGGTATAATTCCCAACCCAGGATTCCAAACTTGAAAGAGTTGCTACAGGTGCAGTTTGCTCTGGGCTGTTTGCCGACTTATCGTTCGAAATACCTGATGATGTAGTTTGTAGAGTACTTTTGCTACTACCACAGCCAGTTACAAAAAAGCTAAACGAAAAAAAAATTATAGTTAATATAAAAATCTTATTTATTTTATTTATCATAAGGTTCTCCTTATTTTTTAATTTTTTGAATCAGGAGTTCTATTGCCAATAGTTATACCTGTTATTTGTATAGCTTTATTCCTCTTGTCCCCACCATTAAAAAATCTAATATAGTATATTATAACATGTAGTATTTTATTATGTGAACTCATTTCTAAGGGACAATAATAGTATTCTTGCCCCAAAAAACTGTTGTTCTAGTTTATTAAAGAACTCCTTGTTATACCATTCTCTGTGTATAAGTTTTGAATTAATATCCTTCTTTATTTTTATTTTATCTCACCTGCCAAAACAGCTCTCCAACTTTCACTTGCCATCTCCTTCTCATTCTCTTCTATATTCTTTATACTGATGCTATTTTGACCTCTTTACCTTGTATGCCAGAGGAATGTCTACAAGAGATATTAATAAGCCAATTCAAGTCCTTTATGGATTTAGTTTATCGGCCGATATGGTTAGCAAAATCACTTACAGATTTGCTCCAGAGATTAAGGCTTAACATGCAAATTGTCGGGAGAGTATGTAAAAAAGCTCTCCCGACAATTTGCTTTTCAAATATTTTCATTTTTGCATAGGATCAATTCAATAAAACATCAATCCTTTTCTCCTTTTCTTTCCACCCAACTTCAGCTCCCATTATTTCACCAACTGTTCTTAATGGTAGCATAGTCCTTCCTGATACAATGATAGCCGGAACATCAATACTTTGTTTTGTATCATTTACCAATATTTCCTTATCTCCAATCTTCATACTAACAGTTTTGTTTCTCATCGAAATATTAACGGTTTTTGATCTATCATCCCATTGAACATCGGCATTTATGGCTTCACACAAAGCACGGACAGGGACAAGGGTCCTGCCATCCTTTATAACAGGTTTTGTATCTGTATACAGCTCTTCTCCGGCTATAAATATTTGGGAGTCGGAAACAAAAACTTCTCCATTGGTATTATCGAACAATACTATATCGTTTTTCAAAACCTCAACCTTATACTCCTCGGAAGTAATAACTTTATCGGCACTATCAAAGGCGTTGATGCGATAACTTATTACGCCGGCTTTTTCAAACTCTGAAACTGTTCCCACGTAATACCCTTCCGTACTTTTATCCATTAACAGTTCGTCTCCGTTACTAAAAACCACCTTTACATCCTTGATATCTGTTGAATCATTTATTTTAACTATCAAGTTAAATTTCTCATTCACACCGACCGTCTCAAAATTCCTATGCTGGATTTTTGTATCCTTGTCAAAATTACCGGAGCTCAATGGATTTTTTACATAGGGCACACAATAAGCTATGGGGAAACCCAACCCCCACCTCATAAGAGTCCCATCCTTCTTTAATGCCTTAATATCTGCATAACCGATTTCAAACCAGGAAACATCACCAAATAGTTTATTGGGTTCTTCTATGCTAGTAGCTGGCGAATCAATGCCACATTCCCCAAATTCATTGTGTCCCCAAACGTAGAAGCTGTTATCCTCCTGCAATGCAGCATAAAAATCGAAGGTAGGATCATAATGGGCTTCCTTTACTTTTTCAAGAACTTTCTTAGGTTCCTTTACAGAAATATGCCACAAACTCCCGTCATTGCATATAGCTATTCCTTCTCTTATTTCTCCATAATTATATACTTCTGCATATTTAACCTTATCCATTACTTTATCATATACACTAATCCCTGATGAATCATAATGTGACTTTATCCAAAGCTCACCATTCTTTTTAACATACATATTTTCATTATAAATTAGAATATCCTCGATGTTGTCAAAATCCATAACCAGATTATCCACCATGATCTTAGCATAGTTCTCATTTACATCTTCAGGTTGAACAAATTCATCAATTAAAAAACCGCTCCAGCGTGATTTATCCTTTTTAATTACGCCTAATGGTACAGGTAATTCATTGTCAAAGGCTTCAACATCAACCATAATCTTTTTTGGTTCTGTAGAAACCGGCGTTGATTCCATCATATTTATACGCCAAACAAGCAATTCTCCTGCCTTTGATATGGCAAAAATATAAGGATCAACACATTTCACTTCTTTTATCTCATCCATTAATTTTAGGGGCTTTGACAATGCCTGAACCTTCTCCGGGGCATAAATAGGGCTGTTTCCATTCAAACTCATCCATAAAGAGCTATCACTTTTAATATAACAAGTAAAGTGATTGCTGAAGTCAAGTTTACTTATATTATCATCAATATTGGAGTTGCTATTTGCTTTCACAATTGAGTCTTCTATTGGTTGTAATACATAATCATTTACACCTACATCTATGTATACCCATTTTGTATTATCATTTTTTTCAACAATCCCATCCTCTGTAACCGTTCTTACATTGTCTGCAATTTTTATTCTTTTTGTTTCACCCAAATAAAAATTCAAACGCCATAAAGTATTATCAGTTGTCAGTACCCAGCCATTTTCAAATACCTTTTTTGTATTCTTCATTATAACTCTAGGAACACTGTATTCTGTTTTTGGGGAGACTGCCCCTAATCCGCATAGTGAACCGTCATTTTTTACAACTGTAACACTTTGAATAGAACAGGAAGCATATTTCACATTACTCATAATTTTTTGTGGATACACATCATAACCCTTTATAATATCGGGTATGTTATCATCGCCAAATCCCCAAACCCACAAAGTACCATCCTCTTGAATGGCACATTTTGAGCATTCATCACTATCGGCATACTTGACATTTTTGAGTACAAGTCTTGCTTTATACTTAATTGGCTCTTCAAATGTTTGATCAATCTGCCAAAGGGTCTTGTCCTTTTTGATAAACAAATCTCCTTTTACATATTCAACATTATCGGAAATTTTAATTCTTTTATTCTGTATTTCTTCGTATGAAGTACTAATATCTTCAATACGGTAAAGTACACCTTTATCATCTACCACTGCACATATAGGTGAAGAAGTTATAGATTTAGCTCCTTTGTAAATCAATACAGGCGCATTTTCTCTTGAAGCATCCCCATCAGATTTGTAATCACTCCACGCCCAAACAGAACCGTCATTTTTAAGAACCAACAAGCCTGAAACCTCTTTTACGTTTTCCATTATCTTTACCAGAGCATCACTTGCCGGAAGATCAGCTTCACCAAACTGACCACCTTCATTTCCCTTCCAGGCCCATAATGAGCCATCAGCCTTAAGGGCAGTGAAGGCATATCTATAATTATCAGTGTCAATATCTATAAATCCATCGGCAATCTTTTGGTTTTCATCACTATAAAACAGATTGACTTTCCATAATGAACCATCATCTTTTAAAGCATAGTTACCTTCAACCTTTACAAATCCATCCATCTTTTTGTCCGTTGAATCCTTTGCTGATACAAAGCTAAAACTAGAAATACATAAGCTCACTACTATTGCAATAATTATACTGTATATTATTTTTTTCACACAAATACCTCCTAATGTAAAATTTACTTTGATTTATTAAAGAATCTTTTGCAATACAGTTTTTTTGAATTCTATAATTATTCCTTTTCTGCTTTTATCTTTTGGGATAATCATTACATCATATCTTCCAAATCCAGATTCTCTATTTGATCTAATTTCATAATCTTTGTCAATATACACAAGCATACCAAGTACAAATGTCCATGTATGTAGGCTTCATTTAAAAAAGTATCGTACTCGTCCAACAATATATATGTCTTCTGTTTATGGAAGTTGTACAACGCCTTTGAGAGAAGTTCCAGACTATTTATGTAATCTTCAGTTCCTCCTTTGCCATTATATATCTTCTCAAAGGTTTCTTTGTCGTCCCCTTCAATTGCATTTGATTTAGGTATATATGAATGCCTTATAAACTCAGACGAATAGGTCGTTTGATCAAAAGCACCTCAGAACTATCATCAATTATCTCTTTTATCAAAAGGCTTTTATCAACAAAATAGAGATTATTTTCTACAATCTCCTTAAAGTCATCTACACCTATAGGCTGACGCTTCATAAATGGTACCTCTTTTTCTTGTTAAATTATATCCTTATTATATACACTTTTGTTGGCTCTATCAACTCATCAAAAATCAGTATTAATAACTTCATGCATTTTTATTTTATGACCAAGAATCCTCGAAGCTAGTAAAAATAGTTTTTTTGCCTAAGAATTTTTATATTATCCATTCAATTGTTCCAGATCACAGTTATTCTTTTTCAACGCACTTTCTTGGTAAACCCAGACTATCCTTTGCTGAAAATTAACTTTTTAGCGAATATCCGATCAGATAGCCATTTTGTGAATAATCTTAATAACAGTATTGGATAATAAAATAAATAATGTTATATAAATTGAATATAATAAAATTTTCACGCTAAAAGTGTACCATATAATCAAGTAACCCCATGTTGCCCCGTTAAATAAAAAGCTTGGTAAAAAATATACGATACAGCCTATTATAACAAAGATAATTGACATAACAATTATTTTTATAACAGTTCTTTTACTTAGTGAATTAAGCTTTTCTTTCTTTGTTACGAACTGATAAATTGAACTTATAAGCGAGTATAAGGCTACACATATGACATAGAACAATATGAAAATTATTGCTGTGCAAAACTTGTCTACTATTTGGTTAAAATCTACGACACTAGTATAACTACCTTGGCCGTTTGAAAACAAATTTATAATAGCGTGTGCAATATTCATAGCATATGTTGTATTTGCATTACACAAGACTGCCACGCCTGTTTTTTCTTCCGGCCTAAATATAATGAATGATGAAAAGTTGGGGTTGGAACCACTGTGAAAAATCTCTGTCCCAGCATTATTATATACTATCCAGCCCGCAGCATATGCCATTCCTTCTCCAAAAGTGTCTACACTAAGATTTGGAGATTGTGATTGTTCAATTAATTTTGAATCCAGTGAAGATGAACTGCTCATATCCACTTGAATTTTCAACCATGTAGCCATATCATTAGCACTTGAAATGATATAACCAGCCGGCTTATTACCTTCATACCAAGGAGCGTTGTAATACTTTGGCAACAAGAAGCCGAATTTATATCCGGATGCCAATTGGGCTGAATTTGCCTTACTTCTATACATATGGGTATTACTTAATCCAGCAGGATCAAGCACATATTTCTGAATATAATCTTCATATTTCATTCCCGAGACTTTCTCAATAAGCAGTCCTAAAACATCATAGTTGATTGTTGCATATTGGTATTTAGTGCCCGGCATACTTACCAAGTCAATACCAGCAATCGTTCTGACAGTCTTTTCAATTGCATTATCATCTTCTTTATTCAGTTCGGGAATCCTGTAAATCGTATTCGATGAGATTCCACTTGAGTGATGCAGAAATTCTGCAACGGTCACATCAGTTTCTTTACCGTTATATATGAGTTTCAACCATGATATGTATTTTGAAATAGGATCATTCAAATTTATTAGTCCATCTTTTTGTAATTGAAACACTCCGAGAGCTGTAAAAGCTTTACTGTTTGAAGCTAGTTGAAATAAAGTATCCGAAGTAACTTTCTCACCGGTTTCTAAATTGGCATAACCGAATCCTGCTTTATATATCTCTTCTCCGTCTTTGACAATTGCAACTGATAATCCGGGAACCTTCCCTTCACTCATTTTATCAATTATCAATTCTTCTGCCCTTAATATAAGATTTTGTTTCTCTGCATCTACTTTGGTAGCAATCTGCCTGTCATTAGGTTGAAGTGTTCTTTCAAGGTTCCGGGACATAAATGTATATATGAACACTAAAATCAGAACTACTGCCATACCAATATTAAATATAATTTTTGTTGACACCTTACTTTTCATTGCTTTCTCCTGATATCAAGTATATTTTTTCCACTTCAGTATATAGCGCAAAACAAAGAAAGTAAAGTTTATTGTTTGTTTATAATTCGTTTGAAATTTCATTATCTATCATACCTGAATATCTCATTTTATTATAAGTGATATAGTTTATTAAGACTGAAAAAAGTAAAGAGAGGGCTAGAACCTCTCCATTTTATTGGCAAACTTAGTTTTGTTTCTATTCATAGTTTTCTTCATTAGTCTCTAAAATCATTGATTAAAATATTCGTATGCTGAAATTTCAAAATAAAGGAACCCACAAAACATCCAAATACAGGCAAAGGTATTCCTTTAGACACTTAACAAAACTTCGAGTCAAATTCAGTTTATATCACAATCACAATCCGAATGC
The DNA here is from genome assembly GCA_964564015.1 of uncultured Acetivibrio sp. Taxonomy (GTDB): domain Bacteria; phylum Bacillota; class Clostridia; order Acetivibrionales; family Acetivibrionaceae; genus Acetivibrio. Next base: position 11,130 of record CAZLZR010000023.1, on the reverse strand, counting down.
ATATCTAATATAGATATATTACAAGTAATTTCCTTACCATTCAAATCATAGTGTCTTCCGCATGAAGAACATCTTATGCATTTATAACCTGCATCCGATATTATTTTATAGCTTTTACAAGCAGGACATTCCCAATGTTTTAAACTGTTATTCATATTAATCACTCCCTTTTCCTATATACCCTGACTACGTGATAAATAAACACTGAAAATAGATACTTTAGCTAATAAAGTTTAATTATTATCGAATTGGACACTTTTTGATTGATTTCATAGAAGGAAAATAAAAGAAAAACAGAGAATATTCATATTAATAAAATCATGAGTCGAAAGGAGTAATCAATGGATATCGGCACATTCTTTATTGGTGGTATTTTGGCTCTGATTGGAGGTTGTTTGGGTGCAACCGTAAGTGCTCTTGGCGGATTTGTACTACTAGGATTATTTGGGGTTGCAGGTTTTCTATACATGTTTATAACCGGTGATAGTACCTGGAATATTGTAATTGCATCGAGTGTAATGCTAAAACCAAGTTCGTGCTTTTTAGGCGGTGTAATCTCAACTGCCTATGCCAGAAAAAAAACTCTTCTAAAATGCGGTAAAGACATAGGTCGTTCACTTATTACTTTTCATAAATTTCGCATAATTCTTGTCGGAGGTATAGCAGGATTTTCGGGATATGTATTGAACTATGTTTTGGATCGCTTTTTAAGCGAAAAAATAGACACAACCGCTTTAACAGTTATGATTATACCCCTAATAATTAAATACCTGTGGAAAATGACGAAGACAAGTGATTGTTCTGCATCTTCCCATGCCGTTCCGTCTCCATATCGCTTTTTCGAGCGAATTTCAAGTAAGGAAGGAAAAGTTATTACGTCAATATTAGTTGGTTTTGTGACTGCCTCTGTAACTTTGCTGCTGATGCTAAACAAAAATACAGCTCCTTTTGCAGGGGCCTTTATGTTCTATGTTTCCGCACTGTCGCTATACTTTGTTTTTATGGGTATACCCGTACCGGCAACACATCATTTCTCCGGCACTGCAGGTGCCATTACCGCATACTGGCTGTCTTTGCATGGAAACAATACTGATATTATGACAGTAATTACTATGATTTTATGGGGAATTGTTGCTGCACTGATTGGATTGGTGTCAAGTGAGATACTGGGAAAATTCTTTTTCAATGAAGGTGACATACATGTTGACCCGCCTGCCATGGGTATTATGGTTACAACAGGTATTCTAGTCGGTATTTTGCCTTTGACGGGAGTTTACCATACAGACCTAATTATTCAATCTCTTATATGTGTTGTTTTAATCATGGGACTTGTTATAAGCAAAAAATACACAGTTCAATAATTTTTCATTACTTTTATCATCAATCCTCAATATTACAGAACCAATTGTTTTGTTATCTAATAGAATTTTATAAGATGTTGCATTCTCATCAAATCCCCACTTTCTTATAAAATCCCCATTATCAAATCCTTCTGGGCCACCTTTTTCCTCTCCTAGACACTCAAACTCTTCAGGTACTGTAATAAATGCCTCGTATCCATATTCCCTCTTTAAGCTATCTGAAGTATCATAACCAAAAAATTGATAGTATAAACAAAGATTACACAAAGACAATCAAACGAATTGAATTTCCATGTCAAATGTTAAGTTGCAATATTTTGTCTGTAACAATAAAAAATTTTTGATATAATAGAAGAATATTGAACTCATTAAGAATTTAAGTTCAATGTAAATAGTTTTCAAGAAACATAAAGATAAAATTAATGAGGTGTTAAGATTATGGAAAACAATAATGAATGGACTTAAGATTTAAAGTTAATCTTCAGGGAATAATTGATCTTTTATCTAATCATCTTTATAGCAGTCCAAAAGTTTATATAAGGGAGTTGCTTCAAAATGCAGTTGATGCAATTACTGTAAGAAGCAAAGCTGATAGTGGTTTTTCTGGAAGTGTTTCCATAGAGCTGTTTGAACCTTCAGGTGAAAATCCAGGAACTCTTATTGTAGAGGACAATGGCATAGGCCTTACTGAAGATGAAGTTCATCAATTCCTTGCAGTAATAGGTCAGTCATCAAAAAGAGAAGAATTTTTTCAAAAAAGAAGTGATTTTATCGGGCAGTTTGGAATAGGGTTGTTATCATGTTTTATTGTGAGTGATGAAATAGTCCTTATAACCAAATCTGCCAAAAGTTCATATGCAGTTAAATGGGTTGGAAAATATGATGGTACATATAAAGTTTGCAGACTTGAAGAGGATGTTTCAATAGGAACAAAGATTTTTCTTCGTTGCAGAGCTGGCAGCGAAGAATATTTTCAGGCACAGCCACTAAAGGATTTATTGGTACATTATGGTTGTTTTCTCCCATATCCCATATATTTTTCAACTGGAAAAAACAAAGTTTTGATTAATAAAGAAAAACCTTTTGATTTCTCAAAGGAGAGTCTTCTTGAAAGTGATAGAGAATCTATATTGGAATACGGAAGAAAGGTGTTCGAAGAAGATTTTATGGATTATATTCCGTTGTTTTCAAAAACAGGTGATATTAGCGGAGTGGCATATATTATATCTCATAAAATGAATCCTTCCTCTAGAAGAAAACATAGATTGTATTTGAAAAAAATGTTTCTTTCAGATAGTGTAGAAAACTTACTACCTGAGTGGGCGTTTTTCCTTAAGTGTATTGTCAACTGTAATGACTTGCAGCCTACTGCTTCAAGAGAAGAACTCTGTGATGACAAAAAACTTTATCAAGTTCAGTCTGAGCTAAGTGAATGTATTAGAAATTACCTTGTAGATAAGGCTAGATTTGACAAAGCTCGCTTAAGGGAAATTATTATGATTCATACACTTTCAATCAAAGCCCTATCTCTTGAATTTGATGAATTGTATAAATTGTTTATTGATTGGCTGCCTTTTGAAACATCTGTTGGAACTTTGACCTTTAAAGAGATAACAAACAGGACAAATGTCATTCAATATACTTCAAACATAGATGAATTCAGGCAAGTACAAAGAATCTCAGCTGCAAAGTCAATTTGTATACTCAACTGTGGTTATATATATGATACTGAAATAGTTGAAAAATTACCTGAGTTTTTTCATAATATACATATTGAACGTGTAAGTCCTACTGATATATCTGCATCTTTTGAAGAACTTGACTACAATCAAAGAGAAAAGGCGTTTGAATTTGTTAAAATTGCCGAAGTGGTATTGCAACCATTTAACTGCTTAGTCCGGATAAAAAAATTCGAACCATCTGAACTACCGGCGCTATTTGTGATTGATGAAGAAGCAAATCTTATAAGAAATATTGAGAATACCAAGGAAGTGTCAAATTCCCTTTTCTCATCCATATTAGGGCAAATTTCAGAAAATATTTCTTCATCATCAAAAGCTCAATTGTGTTTTAATTATAATAATTCTTTGGTTGCCAGATTAATTAATGCCAGCGAAAAAGAGTTGGTGTGTATGTCAGTAGAAATAATATACATCCAATCATTACTAATGGGACATTACCCTTTAAATCCAAAAGAGATGAAATTGTTGAATAGTAGTTTATTAAACTTGATTGATTACAAGTTATAATCGGAGGATATAAAATGGATAATAGATTAGAAGATTTGATTCTTGAGGCACATTCCCTACCTGAAGGTAAGGCTAAGCTTTTACTATTAGAAGAAGTAGCTAGAATGGCAGACAGCCAAAATGACATAGAAACGGGTTTTAACATTCGTAAAGAAATTGTTCGTCAAGGTATGTTTAATGGACATCATCTAAATGCAATTACAGCTTTTTCATGGCGTCTGGCCTGTTGTGAAAAGTACCCCCAGGAATTTGATATATCGAATTTGTTATGGGAATACAAATGGATAGTTAATCTTGTCTATTTATTTCCTGACGTACCTAAAGATAAGATAGAACAGCTTTTTGAAGATATGAAGAATAAATACAATCAGGAAGGTGCTAGCTTAAGGCCGTATTATTGCATGAAATGTAAATACTTATTTGGGTCGGGATTTGGAGAAATGGCCGAAGAGTACTATTCAAAATGGATTAATAGTCCTAGAGACTCGTATAGTGATTGTAAAGCCTGTGATGTTGATAATCAGGTATATTATTTATTGTATACAAAGAATTACGAAAAAGCTCTCGATATAGTTCAGCCGATTTTATTAAGAAGGCTAAGTTGTGCTGAAGTTCCGCATATAACATATAATAGACTACTATTACCTTTGCTTGAACTCGGGAGACTAGATGATGCACAAAGCTTTCATGAAAAAGGCTATAAGCTAATACATAAAAACAAAGGGTTTTTAGAATATATGGGTAACCATCTATTATATTTAACGATTACGGATGTAAATATGGCTTTGAATGTTTTTGAAAAGCATTTTCAGTGGGCTTTTGATACCTTAACTCTTTATTATAAGTTTGATTTTTACCTTGCATCCTGGGTTATGTTTTTGAAGCTTAAGAAAATAGGTAAAGATGACGTAAAAGTTCATCTGCAAAAGGATTGTAACATAATTGAAAAGTACAATCTTAATACAATTGAGGATATTTTAGCTTGGTTTGAGAAGCAAACCAGGGATATGGCCAATAAATTTAATACAAGAAATGGAAATGATTATTTTAATATTATGATTCAAGACAAACTTAAGCTGGTTGATTTCCAACCTTAAGTTCATATTATTCTATTTTCGTCAATCGTACCTTCTTTCTCATTATATAAAAATACTCAAACACCAAAAAACAAGGATTTCAGCTAATCGCTGAAACACTTGTTTTTTTGGTACCAAAGGTCAGACTCGAACCGGCATGGTATCGCTACCACTGGATTTACCTTCTCAAGTATTTTGAGGATCTGGTTATCCCGGGAAAATATGAATCATTCCAAGTAAATATTGTCTTAAATATCCGAAATCAATAGAATTTACCTTACCGTCGGAATTAACATCAGATCTTAAAAGATCATCATAATTAAACTTAGTCATTCCAAGCAAATACTGTTTAAACTTCGCCAGGTCAAGTGAATTTATATTTCCATCTAAAGCTATATCTCCTTTTTTAACTTCAGGAGTAACTTTTGTCAATGCAATGTTCTTGAATAAAACGTCATATCCTGGGGTATTGTCGCTACAAATACGGATAATAGCTGAAGCATCGACACTAAAATCCCAGTCGCTGATATCAAAGGTTACTTCATATCGCTGCCATTGTCCATTCACTGTTACGGATTTTATTGGTTCTTTTTCGATGAGAGAATACCCTTCATATCTTACATAATGTGGTCGTACCTGTACCGTAGTTTGGTTTCCGTTATAACTTTTTGCTTCAAAGCTGACGGTATATTTCCCTGCGCCATTTTTTTTCAATTCATTTGTTACAACAGTGTATAATCCTTGATTGTAAGTATTACCGGTAACGACACAACGCAATACAACTTCACCATTATCAACATATGGTTTGAGTGTTGCACCCGGATTGCTATAAGGATTATATCGGCTTGCAAATGAATAGTCTTTCAATAGATTCTTACTGCTATTCAATACAGGAGAGAGAACCACAGCTGATTTTTCGCTGTCATATACAGCTTTTGTATAATAAAGATATATTTCATCAAGAGAAATATATTTGATATCGTTTTGCGTTATTCCTTTTGTTTTTGAATTTGTTTTGATATCCAGCAAATTACAGATTTCCGTTTCAGGTAATAATATTTCACTTCCATCACCAATGGGCTGATGCTGTAATTTCTGCAAATTTTGGTTGATATATACCTTTTTGTTGTAGGTATAGTTCACTTTGTTTCGCACACAGGCAAGGGGATGTTCTGATTTCGTACTGTCATTGTTTATGGAAATGGCAAGTTCATTATCATCCTTATACTGAGGCTTGAAATCGCTTGCTGATGTAATCAATTTACCATCAATATAGCTGTTATGAAAATTTAATTTGTAATTTGATGTATGTATAAGTGTGTCATTATTGGTTACATAAATGGCTTGTCCTGCTGTAGAATTCCATGAAGTCACAATCGATGCACCTCTGATTGCGTTGAAACGACAATTGTTAAAATAAAAATTCTTGTTTGCATCGCCCATATTCAAGCCACTGAAAATCCATGGTGTGTTGATAACATCAACACAGTCCAGGTTGTTGAAGGTAACACTCTTTACAACAGATTGTATCTTTGCTCCGTTATACCAGTTATTTATAATTCCCTCATCAGCACGGAATACATAGATATCTGTAAATTCTACATCATATGGAAGCTGATGCTGTGGAAAAATTGCGGCACATGTTGTTCCTATGATACAGTTGCTGATGCGATGATACCCATAACCGCCACTATATGTAAATCCATTGTCGCTGACATACCAAAAACAATTTGTAATGGTTACATTTCCAGCACCGACTGCAACACCATCAGTACGGATTCTTGCAGTTAGACACTTAATATTTTTGATGAGATGGGTAGTACCGATAAGATACATGTGGTATCCTTGAGAATCTATGATTTTTACATCTTTAATTGTAAAATTGTTACCATCCACGTCCATATAGATGTTCGTTCTATTCTCTGTCACGGAAGCGTCGTGCACGTCACTAAACGGGTCAAGTAATATTCCATGTCCGCATATGGTAACATTATTCGAATAAATATTCAGACGACTGTAAAACACGCATCCCGGTGCAATATATATCGTTCTTATCTTTTCATCAAGGGTATAATATGCACTATTCTCATCAGGGTCAAACCATGGCTCATCCACATATAAAACAGATTCATCATTTTTGTCTATGTCATAATCTTCGGGAGCATCTGCAAAAATCGAAAGAATGGTATCATCATCGTCATCAAGACGAATCATAAAGTTTGTATCATTCTTATCAAGCCACACAGAGATAACACCATCATGAAATTCGTTTCGATATCCCTTTGCACTTGGCAAAACGCTGTATGTTTCAAAATCACGATAAACGGCAATATCAATCCGAACCTCTCCTGTGAAAGCAAATTCGCAGAATCTTCTATCAAAGTCAGGTGATAAGCATCTGTAAGCCATCTGTTCACCATTTGCGTTTCGATTATATACGGGAATTGTTTTAGATTGATTGCCTTGATTTATTGTTACACCATAATCATAGCAGCGTGGAATTCTTTCATCATATTCGGGATAGACAATAAGTTGTCCACTATCTTCTGCAAAAGCCTCAATGCTGGAATTCAACGGAAGAAGATTGAAAATTAGCAATAAAGTCAGAATGAGTGAAATGGTCTTTTTCATAATTATAACATCCCCTCTTAAAATATGAAATGACAAATAAATATACATAAGGTTTGTAAATTTATATATAAATTATTGTATCATATCAAATACGCTGAAGTCAATTTACCGTGTTATGTTAATCACGGCTAACGCATGAATATTATCTCCAATCAAGTTTTGAATCCAAAACCTTATATTGACACTTATTTTTCGTTATATGAAACATTTCTTCTTCCAATCCGTTACTCCTCAATATTTCCAATGTATTGAAAACATTAGTATCTTCATTAAATGATATCAAATTACAAAATACATGTTCTGCACCTGTACCTGTTTTTAAATTACTTTTACTTGGACTTGCTTCATTATTCTTAATTATGACTTCGCAAAATTCATTCGGCAATTTTTTTCCTATTATTCCCTCAATTTTTCTAATTGCTGAATCATCATCTAAAGGGTATGCTAGTTTCCATTCTAATTCACTCATTATTTTCCACCCTATCTATTAAATTCCTTTAAATCTTCCGGTAATATATGTTGGTATTCTTTCTTGTTTATCTCCCATTTTCCGCATTCTTCAATATGCAAAGTATCAAGCTTATATCTTGACAAATGGGCTTTTGCTTTCTCTTGAAACCACATTACAATCAATCCTCTTCATAATATACAATTCTTATTTTAAATACTCCTTCAATAAATTAAAGCAGTTGATTGAATACACTTTAATCAAATTCTCTATTTCGGATTACTCATGGAAAATTCAAGCACACCTTAATAATCGGTAAGAGTGGCGTCTGTAATACCGTTTTTACTTAAATGCTTATATAGGTTATTATTGAGCAGATTGCGAATATCCTCATAATCTGCGTAATGGGTAAGGATTTTATCTGCAAGTCCTTTGATTTCTTTACCCGATACCGGCATCTTGCAATACTTCCTAATAGAAGGTTCAAATTCCGATCCATCCCTTGCTTGCTCGTATTTTTCCAGAACATACTTATCCTTATCATCTTTACGATAAGTAATTGCTGCCGGAATAATGCTACCACCTTCATTGGACAGAACAATACCAAAAAGCTTGTATCTGGCACTATAGGTGGTTACAAACACCTTTAGCAAATTTCCTTCCTCATAGCTTCCGAAAACTTTTGGGGCCACAACCACAAATCCTTCCCTTTCTGGTCCTGAATTCTTCTCTATTTCTGTGTCATAGACAAGCTGTTCAATCAGATCATTTCCATCATATTCATAATCCGGAAGTTTTACTTCCTGGCGGATGGATAGAGCATTATACCATTGCTGTGGAGACAGGGCTTCATCATCAACGTTATTTCTTACCCCCAAAAGTTCTTTACACAATACCATCATTATATACCCACGCAGTCCTTCGGCATTACCCGTCTCAAATTGCGAAAGCATATATTGTAATGCTTCTTCACCGCCGAACTTAAAGAAGTTTTCATATTCATTCCTGTGTGCATTGATATAATCCTGTGGATTGGAAGACGCCTTTGGTGACGAGAGTATTACACTTAAATTGTCTTCTACAAACTTTTTAATATCTTCACTTTTGATAATATCGGAAGTTCCATTGGAAGAATTGACTTTAGCAGAAGTACCATTAAACAGCTTGCTGAATTCTTCTTCACTCTTGGCAAAATCACGCACATCTTTTCCATATTTATTATTGGCCCATTCCCGTGCGTACTGCATGGAATATGGCTCTAATCCGTCTTCTATGTTGAATTTGATATTTTCTACGTTTCCAATCAAGGCAAACATAATTATAGCATTATCTTCAAATTGTTTTTGATTTGCTTCATCACCATATAATTTTACAGTTTCTGTATCGGTTTTTAGATTGACAGTTATTGCATATGGCTCACTATCAGTAAAAAGCTCAAAGGAATCATAAGTTATATTTTCAGGAAACCTTAACAAGGAGATGATACCTCCAACCTTTGAGTTGTTGCCTACATAATCGGTTTTATTATTTAAAAGCCGGGACGTAAGAGAGTTATCATCCGGTTTAGCTGTAATTGGGTTGGTAAACAGACCAACTGCAACTACACTTGCTGCAACTAAAGCAACAGCAATCACCCAAAAAGCCGGTTTTTTATAATTTAACACGTTTTTAATTCTCGCCTTTACATTGCCCTCGCCAAAGGCAAGTGGGCTACCATTTAAAAGCCGCCTTTCGGTAGCAAGGGATAATATGGAATTAGCATAAAGCTTTTTATAGTCCACATTCATTGCTCTCAATACTCTTTCGTCGCAGGACAGCTCCATATCCGTGCTCATTAACCTGAATGCAATCCAAACCAGGGGATTAAACCAGTGGAAGGACAATGTCAGGAATGCTAACACTTTAATAATGTGGTCTTTTCGATGTATATGGGTCTGTTCATGATGGAGTATATAATCTTGCTCCTCTTTATTCAATCCGACGGGTAAATATATCTTTGGGCTTATTAAGCCAAGCACAAATGCTGTTTTTATATTCCTCGCCTCAAAGATATTTTTCTCTATTAATTGTGCACCTTTAAGTTGTCTTTTTAACAGAAAGACAGATATTAAGCTATAAACAAGCAATGCTAGTATACCTAAAATCCAGATGTATGCCCCAATTTCCACATAAATCTGTAGTGGATTTGCACTTGCTTCAATAGCTGGTGCGGGAAGTGAATTGTTAACAAATGTATCAACTGCTTTTATCCCACTATTAATCTTCGGACTTTGCTGATAGATTATATCATGGGGAATGGGAGCAATATTCGCATTGCGTGGCATAAGGCTAAACATGCTTTCAAAGGAAAATGGCATTATAAGACGGAAAGCAACCACAATCCACAAGGCATAAGCGATGGCTTTTGGAGCTTTCCTGAGCAATAGTCTCACAAGCATCACAAAAAGGATTACATAGCTTGCAGTAAGGCTCATGTTTAAAACAGTAAGAAATAATTCACTCATAGCTATACCTCCTTGTGCTGGTCAATCAATCTTTTTAATTCTTCAGCCTGATGCTTGCTTAATTTTTTACCGCTGATAAAGGCTGTCAAAAACTTCGGCAAAGAACCTCCAAAGGTATCCTCAACAAAACGTATGCTTTGCTTCGCATAATATTCATCCCTTGCGATTTGAGATGAAACTATGGAATTTTCATTTTGAAAAATGCCCTTTTCACATAACTTTTTTAGTACGGTATATGTTGTGGACTTTTTCCAGTTCATTACTTTTTCACTTAGCTTAACAAGTTCACCGGAACCAATGGGCCCATTTTGCCAGATTAATTCTGCAAACTTTTCTTCGCTTTCTGTAAGTCTATACATTTCCAACAGTAATCCCTCCTCGGTCTATATTTTATCGACCTCATAATATAAGTCTATAACATACAGACCAATTTGTCAATGTTGGTTTCTTTTTATTTATATGAACCATATGGAGGGCTAAAGTCGAGTGGTTAGAGTTACTTGCATTTTTTGAAATTCCGGTATATTCCTAAATACTCTCCTTCAATATTTTTGCAATCGGTTCAAACCAGTTGCCGTCAAAAAGCTCTATCATACCATTGTCACATGCAACCGGAATTTTCGAGTCAATAGGTAATTTGGCAAGAACCTTAATATTATGTTTTTCAGCTATTTCTTCTATATGGCTGTCACCGAAAATCTTGTGTTCCTTTCCGCAATCCGAGCACTTAAAATAGGACATATTTTCTACTAATCCAAGGATAGGAATATTCATCATTTCAGCCATCTTAACAGCTTTCGATACAATCATGGATACAAGCTCCTGTGGCGAGGTTACAACAATAATCCCATCAACAGCAAT
>CAZLZR010000022.1:0-69990 GCA_964564015.1 uncultured Acetivibrio sp. | reverse complement strand
CAGGGGTCTTTTCAACCTGCTCCTCAAATACACGGCTGATAGTCTTCTCCCTTGGGTATTCACTTTTTGTGTCATTAAAAGCTGACAGTATCTGTTTTTTCTCCTCTTTTGTCACTATTTCTATCGATGAAATTTCTATTTCCGGATTTTCAACCGCCTGTTTAAGGATTCTTTCAAAATGCCGTGCGAACCTTTCCATTGTCTCTGCTTTAAAAATCACCGCACAATATTCAAGTTTAAACTCTATACCCTCCTGATTTTCCTTAGCTTCAAGGGTAATATCAAATTTTGCTGCCTTGTTGTTCATTTCATAATTGGTAAACCTTAATCCATCGATTGTAAATTCAGGTATTTCCATATTCTGAAGCACAAACATAGTATCAAAAAGCGGATTTCTACTCATATCCCTTTTTATATTCAGTTTTTCCAAAAGCCAATCTAACTGGTAGTCTTGATTTTCAAATGCCTTTAATGCTTCTTTTCCTACTTCTTCAAGGAAGTAGGAGAAGGTTTTACTGGCTGTCGGAAAACTTCTAACAGGAATTGTATTTACAAACATACCCATGATGTTTTCCAAGTCAGGATGACCCCTTCCCGCTACAGGAGAACCGACAATAATATCATCCTGGCCACAATATTTTGACAGCAGAACATTGTATGCTGCCAAAAGAAACGCATAAAGGCTTACACCTTTTGATGATGCAAGCTTCCTAATCTTGTCTTTCAGGCCTTTATCAATACCAAATCTTATACTATCCCCCTCAAAGCTTCTCACAGCAGGCCTCTGAAAATCCAAAGGCATGGATAGTACGGGAATTTCACCAGAGAACTTACTTAACCAGTATTTCTCCGCTTTCTTTGAGCTTCCTTTGATTAAACTATCGTGTTTCCATTGCGCATAATCCTTGTACTGCAAACTTAATTCCTGTAATTTTACTCCCCTAAATAAGCTATCAAATTCTTTAACCATAATACCCATAGAAGTTCCATCCGATATGATATGGTGCATATCCAGCATCAAAATATGCTTCCTGTCAGATATTCTGACAAGTCCAACCCTTATAAGCGGTGATTTTGACAAATTGAAGGGCTTTATGAACTTCTGGGCCAACTCATCTATTTTTTTTCTTATATTTTCTTCACTATCTTCCAACTCATCTATATTAAGCCTCTCCATACTAAAATCCACCTGTTCATGTACCCTTTGAACAGGCTGCCCATCTATCACCTCAAAGGATGTACGGAGAGTTTCATGGCGCTGAATTAAGGCCTTAAAAACTTCCTCTACCTTTTGAACATCAAGAGAGCCTTCTATCATCATGGCTGCAGGGATGTTATAGCTTGTTCCTGAGCCCTCAATCCTATCCAAAGCATAAACTCTCTTCTGTGCCGGAGATACCGCATAATATGTGTTCATTTTTACAGTCGGAATCCTGATATATTCGCTTTTATCCGATCTATCCACAAATTCTGCAAGTTCCCTTATAGTCGGGAAGCTATACAGATCTTCCAAAGAAATCTCTGCATCAAAATGTTTATGTATTTTTGAAACCAGTATGGAAGCCTTGAGCGAATCCCCACCTTGTTCAAATATATTATCATTCCTACCGATGGTATTAATGTGCAACACCTCTCGGCAAATTCCGGCAAGTTTCTCTTCTGTCCCATCCTGGGGAGTGTCTGTAACCTGAAGGGCTTGGTACTCATTTAAAAGAATTTCGAGCTCTTTAATTGATAAATCATACTCACCCTTTTCATATCGCTCCGCCATCTTATATCTTTGAATCTTTCCGCTTGTTGTTTTAGGAATATCCTTAACCGGAATTATATGTGCAACCTCCAACCCCATCTTACTATATATATGATTTTTCAAACTGACAGCCAATTCAACAAAATGTATAAGCTTCTTTTTAAATAAAACTAAAATAATAATGTCATCTTTTTGCGAAACAGTATTAAATACACCACAAGCAACCACCCTGCCAAGTTCTATACCTTCAACCTGTTCAGATACCCTTTCTACGTCATGTGCATAATAGTTCTGCCCGTTTACAAATATTATATCCTTAGCCCTTCCGGTAACTATCAGCCTTCCGTCTTTCAAGAATCCCAAATCCCCGGTTTTCAGCCAACCATCCTCCCTGATAGTATTTAATGTGGCTTCCGGGTTATTATAGTACCCTGAAGTCACATTCTCTCCATGTATTTCGATATTACCCACCTTATTTTCACCCAATACACAGCCGTCATTATCACAAATCCTTACGGAAGAGCCCTTTACAGGATAGCCAAGATCGGCGAACTCCACCCAATTTGTGTCACAACTATTGTTTACTTCTTTTATGCTGTCTCCAACAAATAGAAATTCACGCTCAAGCTTTATGGAGGCAATTTCCTCATTAAGCGGTGGGAATGTTACTGCCAGACTTGCTTCCGCCATACCAAAAACATTGAACATCACATTGGACTTGAGACCATGGTCTTTCATCTTATCTAGGAACCTTTTGCATAAATCCACTGATATAGGTTCCGCTCCGTTAATTATCAACCTTACACAAGAAAGATCCCAATCAGCTGCTATTTCAGGTTTATAAAATTCAAGAAAGTACTTGTATCCGAAATTTGGTGATGAGAGAAGGTTTATTCTGTGTTCATTAGCCTTTTTCAGCCATAAAACCGGATGACGTATAAATAGAGATGTGGGCATAATGTATTGATTCATACCGGCTGCCATAGGTGCCAGATGAAATCCAATAAGTCCCATATCATGGGTTAAAGGCATCCAACTAAGAGAACTCTCTTCTGTAGTTGCAGCCATCCCTGAAATGATTCCGTCTATATTGGTTAACAGGTTGTGATGAGTAAGTACCACACCCTTGGGATCACCGGTTGAACCGGATGAAAATTGTATAAAGGCAATATCCTCACGTAAGGGTTTGTAAACAACTCCGGTACCATTAGATTCCATAAGTTCTTCAAGTAAAATCAATTTTTGAGCTACTTTTTCGATTTTCTCCTCGCTCAAGCCATCATCCGACAACTTCTGAAGAACTTTTGTCCCCTTATTATCAGTTAGTAGAAACGGATTCTTTAGAATATCCAGTATTCTTAATAACTTTTGCCTGTGTTCATGGTTGTTTCCAACCGTTACAGGAACAGGAATTATACCTCCAAGTATACAGGCCCAAAAACATAAAGCAAAGCCGTAATTATTCTCAATTTGAAAAACCAGCTCACTACCACGCCCAATGCCTTTAGCCTGCAAATTATGTAAGACTTCCAGTGATTTTTCATATAATTTCTTATATGAGATGTATACCTCATCACATTCTCCCTCAATGAATGTAATACCCTTATTATCATCCTTTTTCAAAATCAGCTCCGTCAAATTACTATATAGTTCCATCGGCATACATCCCCCAAATATATTCTCTCTTCATATCTCTTGGCATTTCATAAGAAATGCTACTCTATTTTTATTGCTTAGAATCCCCTAAATCCCAAACAACTCAACCCACTCTATTTCCATTCCCTTCCTACATGCTACCATAGCTTTTATCTAAATCAGCAAAATCACTAACTAACTCGTAAATATACTTCTTGAATTTTCAAGCCTATCAGTGACCTTTTTCATACTCTTTTCAAAAACATTTTTGGGAACAAGTTTGATATAGTTGGTGTCCTCTCCGTAGCACTTTCCAAGTGATTTTAGCAGAACCATCGGAACGGCATCATCATTTTCAGGTATGTACCCACGTTTATTGTCATGTTTCATAACATTCCATATCTCATCTATTGAATATAAATCCACGCTGGAAAGCGGGTTTGCCATTCCAATTTTCTCCAAAAGCCTGTAATGAACATCTACTTCATTTTCCTTAAGATAGCCCAATTCATGGCTTACCTCACTTTCAACCATTAGCCCGAACGCTACTCCCTCTCCATGCTTAATCTCACCCTTTGAAAGGAATTCAACAGCATGTCCGACTGTATGCCCGTACTCAAATACCAAGGCTTCTTTCTTTTCGTACATATCTTTTTTCAGAAGGCTGCATTTAGCTTTAATCGACAAATCCAGAAACAGATTAAATTCTTCAAATGTATATTCGACCCTATCATTGAGGATTTCGTACAATTCAGGTATTTGCTGCGGGATTACCGAAACAAGGTTTTTTACTAATTCAACCAGGCCTGCATTATAATCACGTTTTGGAAGGCTCAAAAGACTTGTATAATCTGTAAAAACCATTTCCGGTTTATAAAACATCCCTAAAAGGTTTTTGCCAAGGCTGGTATTTACTGCCTGCTTTAATGATAACACAGAATCTGTTGCTGCCATCACTGTAGTAGGAATATGAACAAGCTTTATTCCCCTGTACAGTAACCCTGCCACCAGACCTGCTATATTACCAAGAACTCCTCCTCCAACTGCAACTATGCAAGATTTTCTGTTAATGCCAAGTTCCAATAAGCGCTCTGAGATTAGTCCTACTTCAGCAACACTTTTATTCTTCTCGCTGACCTTTACACTTACAACCTCACAACTGATTTCTTTTTCCACCAACTTCTTTAATTTCATTGTATAATCTATATTCAACGCATCGTCAAATACTATAAAAGCGGAATTAATTCCAGTCAGTTTTAGCTTTTCAACAAAGTCTTCGGTATTGTCAGAAAGATAGTACGGATATTCCAATTCCCCTGTTTTTATGTGGTATTCATAAAGCATAGTTATTTCCTTCCTTTTCAAATTGATGGTTATGTGTCAGGCAACTAAAGCTTTTAAATCCTTAGAGATAAATATATGATTAACCCGGTTCATTTGTTTGCAAACAACCAGGTTGCATATGCGGGCATTAGAGCATTTTCAGAATATCCAGCCCGATAATCAAATTTATCTACTTTTACAATTCGATATCTATAGCATAATTATAAAGGGTTATTATCACAATGAATGGAATGGAACTTGAATCTTAAATGAATTTTTATTGAAAAAAAATTGAATTTTGAAAATTGTTTTTATCCTTCACTACTTTGCTAGAAAATGATTATTAGTTATCATTTAATATCCGATATATAATATGGAGATTGTGTGTTTCGACGTTAAAAAGAAGCTAACTATTCATATCAGTATACAATCATGAAAGTATCAACTTCACCCACAAAATTTATTCATACGCACCAGGAGTTATTTGAATTATTGTATTACTTGAATATAATTCACTAATTGCTTTCATACAATTTATATTCTATACACATGGAGGCACTATGAGTAATAAATGTATTGGTGTAATTACCGAAATTACTGAAGGCTTTTATTATGGTGTTTTATTAAAAAATATTTATCATGAAATAGTATCCAACAACATGCAGATGATAGTTATTCTGACACGTTTTCTTAATGGAAGTTGTTTGGATACTTATTATAAACTTGCATCAAATTATATTGATGGATATATCATATTACCAAATGCCGTTAATACCGATTACTATGAACATTTGTCACAGCTGAAAAAGCCTATTGTTATGATAGGTGGAGATATTGAAAGTGATAAATGCCATTATGTTCTAACAGACAATATTGGTGGAGCGAAGGCCTCTGTTGAACATTTAATTTATCATGGACATAGAAATATTGCATTTATTGCAGATTTTCGTCATTATGATATGAGAGAAAGGCATAAAGGATACCAACTTGCACTAGAAGAAAACGGGATCCCCTATGATGATAATTTAATATGTAACACAAAAGATACTTTGCAACTTGATGGAAAGCTGGCAATTAAAAAGTTTATTGATTCCGGGGCTAAGTTTACAGCAGTTGTTTGTGGTAATGATTATCTGGCTCAAGGTGCTATTGAGGCACTTATTGAATACGGTTTTATGGTTCCGGAAGATATAGCTGTGTTTGGCTATGATGATTTTGAACTTGCAAAAGAATATTCACCTCCAATATCAAGTGTTGTCCAGGATGTTCCCGGATTGGGTAAAACTGCTGCCAGTACGCTTATTAGCTTAATTAATGGTGAAAAGATTCCCTATAATAAAACTTACATAAAGTCAAATATTGTCACCCGCCTTTCGTGTAGTTGCACTGAAACTGCAGAAAATATATCTTTCAAAACCGAAAAAACCCCAGAGCAGTTAAAGAAAACAACTTTTTATATGGAAAAAGTTATGGATATATATATCAGGTTGGGAAGACAGATGGCTGAAGCCAGTTTGGAAGAAATAAAGGATTCTGTATGGCTTTTATTTCATAATTCCAAATGTGGCTGTTTGGGTTTAGTAAACGAAGATTACAGTGACAAACTAAGTGTCCAACGCATATATAATTCTTCTACGGAGAATCCTCAAAGGATAGATTTTTTATGCTCTTCCGAGTGTTTTCCACCTGAAGAATACACCTTTCAATTTCCATGTGTAGATGAGAAAGACATAATCTGGCTCCATATTATAAGATCTAATAATTCAGAATGGGGAATTTTAGCGACTGTAGCTCCACTTAATGAGATATCATCCTTATACAATTTCAACCATTTACTCTATGGGCTGGAGTCAATAGTTTTTACTCTTGAAAGGGAAGCCTTCCGCCAAAAAATGTTGCTGAACGAAAACCACTTAAGAAGCCTTTTAAATAATGCCGGACAAGGATTCTTGACAATCAATGACAATCTTATGGTAGAAGGGGAGTACAGCAGTGTTTGCATAGATATCTTTCAAAGAGAAATAGCCAATCAATTTTTCCCATCGTTGGTCTATACACAAAATAGCGAATCTGAAACCTTCTTATGTACTGAATTAAAAAAATCATTTAATCACGAAGACGTACAAAATACATCTATATATTTTGATTCATTATCAGGTCTTGTTGATATAAACCAAAAGAAGGTATATATAGAATACAAACTGATTTTGGATGCCAGTAAAAGAAAAAAAATCATGGTTATTATGACTGATGTTACAGAGAAAAGTAAACTTAAAGAATCGATAAAGGAGCTTAAAGACTATACCATAGCCTTAAATACACTTTCCCAAACAGATGAACTTACAGGTCTCTATAATCGGAGAGGATTCTTGAATTTATCTCAGCGTGCACTAAAACTTGCAAAAGAGGAGGGTAAATCCGGACTTCTTTTCTTTGCTGATATGGATGGGCTAAAAAAAATAAACGATACATTTGGCCATGATGAAGGTGATGTTGCCATAAAAAAAATGGCAAAAGTATTAAAATGTTCCTTTAGAAAAGAAGATATTGTGGCAAGAATCGGAGGAGACGAATTTACAATTTTCACTTCAGACACCAACGAGGGATTAATAGAAACTGTCCAAAACAGGATTAGTTATTATTGTGATTTATTCAATAATAACTCAAACAATCAGTATAAACTCTCCCTTAGCTTGGGAGTGGTAAAGTATGATAAGGATTCCAATATTACAATTGAGCAGTTGATGATACAAGCTGACCAGTCATTGTATTATAAAAAAAGAATTAAAAACTCTGAATCAGATTAAGTTTCTATATAAAGTAAGTACTTGAACTCAATTTATATTAAGAATTCCAAGTAACATAGTCACAATACATTCCGTCAAAACAAAAGCAAGCCACACACCTGTCATATTCCAGATTCTACTTAATAAAAGAACCAGAGGAACAATAATAATACATCCTCTTGCTACAGAAATGATAAATGCATTCTTTGCACGTTCTGTAGCACTTAAATACATAGCCATAATTATATTGATACCCACAAAGAAAAAACCTGCAAAATAAATCCTGAGTCCTGTCTTTGCAATACGGGCTATTTCAAGGTTATTCTGGTTGTTAAAAATCCCGATGATATTGTCGGCATAAAAAAACATACCAAAATATATAACTGTTGCTATGGAAAGCGAGGTTAGCAAAGCATATTTAAGCACTTTTCCTAACACCTCATAATTTTTCAATCCATATCCTTTGCTGATAAGAGGTTGTACACCTTGTGCTATTCCGGTAAATATTGCAATACCCACAAGTGCTATATTGGCAACAATTCCATATGCAGCAACACCCAAGTTGCCCTTTAGCCTTAAAATCACAAGATTAAAGGTTATAAGAACAACAGCGGAAGAAACCTCAGTAATAAAAGTAGACAATCCTAAACTAAATATATCCAAAATCGAAGACCAGACTATTCTGTTTTGAATATACATAAAATTGTTTTTTCCTTTCACAAAATGTATTAGAAGTATGACGATGCTTATTATTGGTGCAAGACCAGTTGCAAAAGCAGCGCCAAACATACCCATTTTAAGTGGGAACATGAATATATAATCTAAAACAATATTTGAAAAGCTACCTGTCAACATTGCAATCATTGATAAATTCGGATTATTATCATTACGCACAAAAGCAAGCAAAACGTTATTTATGATAAAAAATGGCGCAAAGCATAGTATTACCGTCAAGTATGTTTTTGTCAGCGGTAATGTGTACATATCGGCACCTAGAAGCAAAGCTAAAGATCTTGACCCGGATATACCGATTATTGCAAAGATAACTCCTGATAGAACACCTAATTTCATACTGGTGGTAAATACCATATTAGCTTCCTTATCTTTGTTTTGGGCTCTTAATATACTGTATCTTGCAGCTCCGCCAATACCAATCATTAATCCGGTGCCATGAATCACACTATAAATCGGAATAGAAAAATTAAGCGCTGTAATACCATCGGCTCCTAATGCTTTGGCTATAAAAAAAGTATCTGCTAAAATGTAACAGGAAAGCCCTATCATACCCATGATATTTAAACCAACATATTTTATGAAGTTTTTGATTAAAGACTTTTCCATACAATACTCCTCCTTCAAAATATTTCGCAGCGGAAGCAGTAATCAAAGTAGTAGGTTCCGCTGCGATAAACAGATGAACTATATCTTCTATACAGTTTGCAAAACAAACTTTTAGAAGATATAGTAAAAAGGTGCCCTAAAAACATTCCTTCTAAGACCTAACGGAATGTTTCAGAACACCTTAAAAACTTTACCCGGTGGCAAAGTCTAGGCTTAACTAGCAAAACAATTGCTATAATAATATAGTTTTAACGAGATGTCAATACCACAAATAACCCTCCAATATATTCCATGCTATCAAAATAATAATTGTTACTACGGCAGCCATTATTATTTTTTAATTCGTTTCTTCTTGTAATGTTAAGGTTTATATGCTAACACCAAGCTTGGCTCCTTGGTATATGGCATCTGTGATATTACCGGTTTTATTTGCATCTCCGATGATGTGTATTTTCTTGCCGGTTTCCTGCATAGGCTTTTCTAAAGGATTATACGATTTTACACCTACAGCGAGAATAATGGAATCAAATCCTTTTAAGGTTTGCTCAGCCCCATCTTTTTCAACCGTTACGTTTCCTTTCGAAAGGGCTTTTACCTTTGTGTTTGTCAGGATGTTAACACCATATTTAATTAATCGTTGATGAGTTAAAAAGCGAATATCAGGATGCTCTTCTTTTGCAATTTCATCTCTCATTTCTACGATGGTTACCTGACGATTCTGATTGGCAAGCATTTCTCCTGTCTCTACACCAACTTGACCTCCGCCAATGATAATTACCTTATCTCCTGGTAATTCTTTTCCTTCAAGTACATCAACGGCTTGTACAACGCCTGCTTCGTCTATACCTTCAAATGCCGGTCGAATTGGCACACCGCCTGTAGCCAGGACAATTTCATCAAAATCTGCAACCGTTTCCGGAGTTGCTTCCATACCTAATTTATAAGTAACACCATGTTTCTTTCCCAAGGTCATATAAGTTTGAACGGCTTTTAATAGTTCTTGTTTATATGGTGGTCTTGCTCCAACTGCAATTTGTCCGCCGGGACGATCTGCTTTATCAAATACTGTAACCAAATGCCCACGTTTCGCAGCTACCCAAGCAGTTTCAAGTCCGGCAGGACCAGCGCCGATAATTGCAATTCGTTTTGGCTCTTTCGGAGAAACAAGTTTTAGAATTCCCTCCTTTCCTGTGAACGGATTATACGTACAGGAAACCCCCGTATCCCATTCATCACGTCCACCCTCTCCTGCACATCTTTGGAGACAGGCTACACACGGAATGATTTCATCGATCCGGTTCTCTTTGACTTTATTCGGGAATTCGGGATCGGCTAAAGAAGGTCTTCCTAAGGACACAATATCCGCTGAACCTGAAGCAATGATATCCTCCGCGATGTATGGATCTACAATTCTTCCTGTGACAATCACCGGTATTTGCAGCATTTCTTTAATAAATGCTGAATTTACAGCATTAAATCCAGGCGCTATCGCTTGAGGAGCTAATGTTTTATAGCTTGTTCCATACGCACCACCTATGGAGACGCTAATCACATCCGCTCCGGCTTCTTCCAATACCTTGGCCGCTGTTCTGGCCTGCCTTACTCCCCAACTTTCATGTTCTGATTCTTCTGCACTGATTCGGATACTAACAGGAAAATCTTTGCCGCACTTTTCCTTAATCCTCTTTATGATTTCCACAGCAAATCTCATACGATTGTGAAAGTGTCCACCGAATTCATCCATCCGTTTGTTTGAATAAGGAGACATAAATTGCGCGATAATATATTGATGTGCGCCATGCAGTTCCACACCATCGTATCCTGCTTTTTTCGCTCGAACAGCTCCATCAACAAATCTCTCAATCAATTCATAAACTTCCTCTGTCTTTAGCTCTCTGGGAATTTCCTTATTCGAGGGACTGGCCACGGGAGATGGTGCAACAGGTTGCTTACCTGTGACCATAGAGTAAGACAGACGACCGGCATGATGTAGTTGACTGAAAATGAACCCGCCATTCTTATGGATCTCCTCCGTTAATTTCTTATGTCCCGGAATAAAAGAATCATCCCAAATACATAATTGACCTGGCATAGCCATACCAACAGGGTCAATGCACGTAAATTCGGTAATAATTAAGCCATAGCCCCCTTTGGCCCTGGTTACGTAGTAATCAATTGTACGTTCGGAAACTTGTCCATTAGGTTCGCCCAGGTGAGCGCCCATAGCTGGAACAATATATCGGTTTTTTAGTTCAACAGTACCGATTTTTATGGGGGATAGTGATTTGGAAAAACTCATCTTAACTCTCCTATTTAAAAAATTATAGTAACACGCTAGCGCTTTTTAACACAACAGTTTTACAATCTTTGATTACATTAAAATGTGCCTCATCTGCCTGTGCACCGCGCGCTCCAGAAATAAATTCTGTTACAGGCACTTGTTTACCTGTAAGGTAATCCAATCAAACAAAATCTTTACTGTAATATCATAACCAAAATCCATACATGGTATGCCAAACAAGAATTGATGAGTATCCGTCAAATCAGATTTATTTACTTTTCACAGCATTTTTTTGATATCTTTTATATGTTATACCAACTTTATCGCATTCCTTGAACTTTTTCCATACATATCAACAAATTTCGTTCAGAGCATTCCCTTTGTAGCTTTTCACTTATTTCATTACATTTAGCTAATACATCATTACTATGTATTAGCTGAAGACTTTCTGATAGCAATTTACTGTCAACACAATCAAATGGAAGCTCCTTACTTACCCCCAAAGCTTTTATTGCATGTGAATTTTCTCTTTGTTCGTCCATCCTGTAACAAATCACCTGGGGAATGCCTGCCTTCAAAGCTTCGTAACAAGTGCCTATTCCGCCGTGGTGCACAATAGCACAGCATTTATCAAGTAATTGCTCAAGTGGCAAATATTCTGCATGAATAATATTGTCAGGCAATTTTTCGGGTAATACATCTTTAAACTTTGTAAGGAATATACCTGGCTTTGACATCTTTTCGAGAGTAAATACCGCTTCCTTGAAGAATTTTCCATTATTTCGAAAAGCTGTTCCGGGGGTAAATAAAATGGGCTTTTCATGTGTTTTTAAAAAATTCATTACATTATCAGGCAAGTCGCTTTCTCCTTTAAGTGATTCAGGGAAACCAACAAAATCATTATATATACTATCTGATAACTTAAATTTTAAAAGCCAATCTGGGAAAAGAGACCAATTAATGCCTTCAAACATCCACTCAACACTGCTTTTTTTAAGTGGGTGTAACCCAAGTTCTCCCCTCACGTTATTTATTGTTTTTTTAAGAAGTTGATTATCAGTAAAACTATTTATTATTTTCACCATCTTATTTACCATAAGTGCAGAAAAACCGTCTGTTGCCATAAAGGTTCTAAGCCAATGCGGAGAAAGATTTATATTTATATTCCTAATTTTTAGCTTTTCTGCGGCAATTTTTGCACCATACACGCAAAAATGGTTTAATATAAGAGTATCAGGGGTTTTTAGTCTTGTGACAATATCATATATATCTTTTGAAGGCTTTAAATACAGATAATTAAAAAGCCTTTTTACAGCTTTTATTCCTTCACCTTTATCTTTAAACTTATTCCCTGTTGTCACAGCTGGAGTGGTTGCAATATAATAATCGTCAACTGTACCTATAGGATGGAATTCAAACCCTTCTGATGTAATCAGTTTTTCATAAAATGGATTTGTCAGAAATATTAATTGATGGCCACCTTTTGATAATACTCTTCCCATCCATATAAATGGATTTATATCACCGACACTACCTAATGTTACCATAATTATTCTCATGAAACCTCACATCCGATCACAGTATATTTTCAGCAAAAACTAATATTATAAGGTGGTGAACTCTAAAGTTAAATCTATATAGTACCTTAACGTTATTTAATTCAGATAAGTTGAGCTCAAGTATAATATAGTTATTCATATCAATGACTTAAGGTAAATTAGCAATAATATGAAGTGCATCCTCAAACCGCTTTGTTCTCATATTTTTAAGTGCTTGCTCCATATGGATCAAGGCATACTGAAGTTTAGCATCATCGTCGGCCAGATTAATTTCACCGTTCCATATTCGGTCATGAAAATCTCTGAAATCCGGTTTTTCCATCCCTGGTACAATGGGCTTACCCTTTGATCCGTGTAACATAAAAATAGCAAAGTAATACACATGCATCATCTGGCGAGCCAGAAAGAAGCGAGCCTGGCTGTATTCATCGGCTGGCTCCCCGAAATAATTCTGAAGATACTCTGCTTCATCAGCATCACTTTTTACAACAAAATTCGCAGCAACAGCCAGATCCATATAACGGTCATTTAAAAAGGATGCTTCCCAGTCCACAAGCCAAGCCCTCTCCCCATCAAAAAGAATGTTTTCAGGTTTAAGATCATTATGGCACGAAACTAAATCCTTACTATTACGAGGATAAACACTTGTGACCCGTGTATATTGTCTAAAAAGTTCTTCTGTCATACTCTCCGGAAGGACTTTGGCTTCCTGAAACTTTCTCACAAGGCCATTCATAGCCTCATGATAATTCGTAATCATAGGAAAAGGTGGCAGAGAATGCAGTCGGCGAAGCAATATTGGCAGCTTAATCTTTGCTTCATCCAAGGGAAATTCGCGAGCTTCCACATAATCTGTGATTGAAATTCTATCTTCTATATTCATGTACCATATCCGAGGAGCAAGCCCGGCTTCTGCAGCTACCTTCATGTTTGCAAACTGGTTGGTAGGATCACCCATTGCATCAGTACGAGTTATTACACGAAGCAAGTATGGGTTACCCTTCACGATAATGCGATAAACAAGGGCAGTTGAAAGCCCAGCGGTTAACATCCTTATGTCTTCATATTCATTTACTCCAAAGGTTGCCACAAGGGCTTGTTTAACAGCAGTAAGTTTTGTTTCCGGGATCATATTATTCCTCCTTAAAACGGCATCTGAGATATTATTCCTTAAATTATGGGCAATAATCTTTTGCCTTATTCACATTAATATATACAGTACTACACCCTGAAGTCTTGTCTGGTGAAATAGTGAAATGTGATACCTCATTATGATTAATTTTGTTAGTTTCTATGATATACCCATTAAATGTAAAATATAAGACTGTTAATTAAAATTTTTATATGATATAATGAAATTGGAAGATTATCAATGAACAAAAACAATAAAGGGATACACTATTGGCTTACTACAATACTCCAAATACATTCTCTCCGTAATGCTATCAATCCCAAAGTATACACCTGTCAATGCACCAACAATAGCTGCTGTTATATCCGTATCATTCCCTAAAGCTATAGCCGATTTAATAATTTGCTCATAATTGTCTGATGCTAAAATCATTCTCACTCTTCTTAAACTATTTACTATGAAACCTCCGCCTTTTCCTTCGGGTAGTTCGTCAGCACTAACGCTCCATTCAAGCTCATGGTAGAATTCTGAGAACTCTTTATTATGTTCTGTTATTGATAAGAAAATTACATAATTTCTAAATAAGGACTGATAAATTAAACACCTTACGAATTATTATTAGAAATTTATATAATAATTATATTTTATCTATTTAGGGTGAGGGAGAGTTGTAAATGAAAAAGATTATTTTTGTGGTGATTCTATCGTTGCTTGTGGTATGTTTTACGTCTGTATTGGCAATAGGTGCTGAAGACAGTACTCAGGAGGATATAGAAGGAACTTCTGATGATTGGTTGTTTGCAAAAGGAAATAAGATTGTAGATTGTAATGGAAATGAAGTGTGGTTAACAGGTACCAGTTGGTTCGGCTTTAATACCGAGACAAACTGCATTCACGGTCTTTGGAGGCCAGAATGCAATTTGGAAGATGCACTGTCAGAAATGGCAGACAGAGGAATAAATGTTTTAAGGATACCTCTCTCAACGGAATTACTATATAATTTTTCGCAAGGTGTATACACTTTTCCAACCTATTCCTTGGAGGATTCAAATCCAAATCTCGTGGAAAAAAACAGCTTGGAAATATTGGATATAATTATAAATCACTGCAAAAAGATTGGAATGAAAATTATTTTGAGTGTGCAAAGCCCAAAGTCTGATTCGCTGGGTGAAATGGATCCATTGTGGTATAAATCTGATATTACGACTGAAAAGTTTATGTCTTCATGGGTCTGGGTAGCAAACCGGTACAAAAATGATGATACAGTAATTGCGTATGATCTGAAAAATGCTCCACATGGTAGACCTTGGAGTGAAGATTCCTTTGCAAAATGGGACGATTCTCAGGATTTGAATAACTGGAAATACATTGCAGAAGAGACAGCAAAGAAAATACTTGAAGTCAATCCAAACCCACTGATTTTTGTAGAAGGTGTTGAGTCAGTGCCTAAGGAAGGAAAAGATTATACCTCAAAGAATTCTGAAGATTATGATACTACCTGGTGGGGAGCTAATCTTAGGGGTGTCGCAGAATATTCAATAAACCTTGGACAGTATCAAAATAAACTGGTCTATTCAACTCAAGACAATCCTGTAGTACCAAACGGAGAGTGGTATGGCTGGATGCCGGTCAAAATGTCCTACCAGAATTATTATGATCAAATATGGAGACCTAACTGGGCGTATATAATGGAGGAAAACAAGGCTCCGCTGTTTATTGCTGAATGGGGATCATATCTCGATAATGACAGAAGGGAAGAATGGATGGGCTACTTAAGCCAGTTCATCAAAGAAAACAAAATCAGCCACTCATTCTGGTGTTATAATTCGAACGCCGGTGACACTGGCGGTCTGGTACTTGATGACTTCTCAACCTGGGATGAAGAGAAATATGCTATTCTCGAACAAGTACTTTGGAAGGTTGATGGAAAGTTCGCGGGACTTGACCACAAAATCAAACTTGGAGCTAATGGTGCAGAGCCTGATATAGTTTTCACCGGCAGTAATCCCCTACCCACTCCAACACATACAAGCTATATTGTTGGAGATGTTGATGGCAATAATTCGAGAAATGCTATAGACTTCGGATTAATAAAACAATATTTATTGGGATTGATTTCTGATTTTCCAAGTCCCAATGGAAAGAAAGCTGCTGATGTTGATGGTGATGGAAACATAACAGCAATTGATTTTGGCTATTATAAGCAGTTTTTATTAGGTATGATTAGAAAATTCCCGGTTGAAAACAAGTAATACCATAAAGTTTCAATGGGGCTGAGGGAATGTACTAATTAACCATTATATATGGCTAAATCAATTTTGTTCAAAAAATCTTCAGCCTCTGTTATTATTTCTTCCGGAAATCCAATATAATCTAAAAGCTTTATTGCATTGCTGGAAGTTGATGCACCATCGTAAATCTTATAATCAAACCTAATATCATTATCTTTTATCTGTTCACGGAAGTGGTAATTAGCGTATACTTTATCCAGAATTGGTCAAAAAGTACGCTTTTTACCTTGACTTGCGAGCAACAAGAGCTTCAAAATACTATATGTAAGAAAGTTGAGTTATTAACTATCCAACCTCTATATATTTTGGATCTATAAAATCGGCCAGCCACACTTTTTCATTTCCTTTATAAAACTTGATTCCCTCATTCCAAGCATCCATTGCATTTACAACAAGTAAAACAGGATGTTCATCTCTCCTCTTACCAACTTGTAGAGCCATATCTGTGTCAACAGCCAGATGTACATATTGCCTTCCTTTTGGAATCAATCCTTTTTCCTTAATCATTGATAGGAATCGCCTTGTTGTTCCATGATATAAAACTTCAGGTGGTTGCAATGTTTCCTTTATTATCTTCTGAGGAATTGAATGCCCGTACAAAGCTCTTATTCTCTTGCCCTCCATTTCAAATCTCTTCTTATCACAGTTTTCCACCACATAAATAATATCTTTAATATCCAGCTCAGACCATTTCTCTTCCTCATGGAACGAGTATAGTAGTTGGTCAATATTTACCCATCCATGTTCATCAAGCTCCAGCTCATATTCCCATGGTGCATGCCTTAATGCATAAGACATCGCTTTACTTAATCTTGTATAATCCATTCGTCATCAACCTTCCTAAAAACGTCATATTCATTCACTATATCCATTCACTATATTCAAGGAACTTATTAATTAATGGATACACCATTTCCTTACCCCTAAGTCCCAAATACATTCTCTCCGGAATGTTATCAACCCCAAAGTATATACCTGCTAATCCGCCAGCAATAGCTGCCGTTGTATCTGTATCATCCCCTAAAGCTATAGCGGATTTAACTACTTGCTCATAATTGTCTGATACTAAAACCATTCTCACGCTTCTCAAACTATCTACTACAAAACCTCCGCCTTTTCCTACGGGTGGTTCGTCAGGACGAATGCTCCATTCAAGCTCATGGTAGAATTCTGAATCCTCTTTGTAGATTTGCCGTAGTCTTAAAACTGCTAAATTATAGGCTTCATTGATTGAATGTCCCTCCAACAACCTTCTCGCCCATAGGCAGTATAGGGCACAACAAACCTGATTGCATGCATGACCGTGAGTAACAAGTGATTGCAAATGTGCATCGTTAACAAGTTCTTCATCTGAGCCTTTGTGCCATAGAGCCAGAGGTAGAACTCTCATAAGAGAACCATTTCCTTTTCCCTCAGGAATTATATTACCGGATTCATAGGGTGACTTTCCATTTCTATATGCAATTAATGCTCTAGCCGTTTGATTTCCCACATCAAAAACTTTGTTACCTACTGCCCATAATCCGATATCATACCATTTTAGAAGTCTTGAGGCAAAATCATTTATATCCATTTTCCCACATGAAAGCAAGGAATCAAGAAGGCATAGAGCTTGTGCTCCGTCGTCTGACCATGTACCTGGCAATACACCTGAGTGTGATCTCATAAAATTCAGAGGTGGTTGATATTCAATTTGCTCTGGTTCCGGCAAGTCTTCAGGTCTATTGAATTCATAAGGAACTCCCAGAGCGTCACCGATTAATAATCCCCACAAACCGCCCAGTATTCTATCTTTAATACATAACATTATTTTCATCCAACTTTCTTATAATTTCAAACTTGATTCTGAAGGACTACTGAGACCCTCTCAGCTCAATAAATATTAACTCACAATATTCAACATTTAATTTTCATCATCACAGTAGAGCCTGCTCAAACACTCTTATCTTGGCTTTATCTGCAGAGTTATCATATATTGCAAATACAATTTTATCAAAAAGCAACTTATAGCCATCCTCATTCAATACTTTTCTAAAGTATCCTGCAACGTCCTCTGCTTTGTTCCTAAATACCCCACAACCGTATGCACCTAAAACTATGGCTCTATTATTATTTAAGGCAGCAATTAACAGAATCTTTTTAATTCTATTAATCATTACACTATGAATTTTCTCTATGTTTCCTTTTTCACGTTCCCGTACGACTCCAGCATTAACCGCAGGTGCTGTAATAAATGATACACGGAACGCTTCATTGTTTATACCTCCAATAAAACCACTAACTTTTACTATAGGGCTCTCCAACTATGGTTAAACCTATATAATTTTGAAGGCCTGTGTCCAGCATCCTTCGTAAACTGGTTTGTTTCAATAACCATATCTGCAATCTTTCTTCTAAACGCAGCAGCAAGAAGTTCTCTGCCAAGTATAACCTCATATACTTGCTGCAACTCTGATAAAGTGAATAATTCCGGCATAAGGTTAAATGCTATATCTGTGTACTCAATCTTATTCTTAAGCCTCTCAATTCCATATTCAATCATTTTAGCATGGTCAAAGGCAATTCCATTTGATTCTACTACCTCTCTTGATGTCTTTATTACCCTCCCCTCAACTGCTTCAACTACATTTACAATTGCAGATAAGGCTTCAGACTGGTCGTTCGCTTCGCTCACTGCTCGCCCATGCGTCCTGGACTGGTCGTTCCAAAGATTAATTGAATACTGCTTTTCCACAATATATCCTTTTTCAGTAATTGTTTTCTTTTCCTGAGTTATGTTATATCTAATATTGAACCATTTAGCATCATCTGCATCGTCTCCTGCAACAATATTTAGTTTAGTGCTATCTGCAAGAGCCATATACGAGCAACTGATTACCCTTGTTCTAGGGTCTCTGCCAACATCTCCCCAAGTATATAATTGCTCCATATAAACATTATCAACATTCGTTTCAGTTTTAAGTTCTCTAAGCGCTGCATCTTCTATGCTCTCCTGCATGGATACAAAGCCTCCGGGTAGTGCCCATTGTCCCATAAAGGGGTGATCTCCTCTTTTTACCATAAGAAGTTTCAGAGCTTTTTCCGGTAGCTTTCGATAATTTTCTTCCTCTTCGTCTACTACAGTAAAAATCAACATATCTACTGTGACAGATGGTCTTTCAAACATACTTGGATCGTATTTTTCCAGAAATTCTACCTCTGTTAAACCTTGTCTATTTCTCAATATCTCGTTCAAGTTATCACCTATCCTATACAGAAAAGTAAAACAGTGTTACCAACATTATATTTATAACACTTTGTTAATATCATTATATTAATATCTAATCACTATGTCAATACGAATTTTATTATTGCATAATTATTTTTGCCACACTTCGATTATCTCTTTTAATCTTTGTACTTTATCGTTTTTGTCAGTAAATCTCTTCCTTCAACAGTATTTGCAAAAATTGTCCTCACAGCCTCAATATATTTCTCCGGTTCTGTAAGTGACGGGCTATAATGAGTAAGCCACAGTTCGCCTACATTTCCTTGTTTGGCAAGCTGTCCCGCTTCCGAAAACATCATATGCTTTTTTTGCTCGGCTTTACCAGTGTCATTCTCATCACCATACATACCTTCACAAATAAAGAGGTCAGAGTCTTTAATAAACTCTGCCAATTCATCTGACGGCCTTGTATCTGTACAATAACAAATCTTAATTCCTTTTCTGGGTTTGCCTAAAACCATTTCAGGAGTAATAACTCTGTTACCTAGTGTTATTTTCTCACCTTTCTGCAAACTATTCCAGTAGTTTACAGGAATCATTAGTTCCTTAGCACGTTCAACATCAAATTTGCCCTGCCTTTTAATCTCAACACAATATGATAGACAGGTAAGGGTATGATCGACTGGTATACTCCTAATAAAAATATCACTAATACATGCTTCAGCATTTTCGTTATCAGGTAGTTCAATTAATCTCAACTCATAGGGCAATTCCGGCGAAATCACTGTTAACCCTTTAACCACTTCTTTTATTCCTGGAGGTCCCATCAAAGTTAAGGGCTCCTCTCTTCCCGAATTACCCAATGTAAGAAGGAATCCAGGTAAACCTGCCACATGATCAGCATGATAATGGGTAAATAGGACAGCATCAATTGACTTTAATCCCCAATCAGCCATTTTAAGTGGAATTTGAGTTCCTTCACCGCAGTCTATCAGAATCATTCTTCCGTTATATCTTACTAAAAGAGATGTGAGCCACCTGTTCGGCAATGGCATCATCCCTCCTGTTCCCAGTAAACAAACATCAATCATTATCTTCTCCTCCTTTACTCTGCTGCTTTTAAGTTATATATCGGTTTAATTATATTAATAATTTCAACAATATCCTGTATATTGCTTACTAATTCATCCATGGGCTTATAGTCCGGATTACTATTCCATTAATCATTTTATCATAATCATGCAAGTGTCTATGCCAATTCGGTCATAAAAATAAAAAAGCGGCCAAATCCTTATTATTGGACTCGCCACTCTTTTCCAGTATATACTTTTTATTGTAAAGCCCTTTATAAAAACTTTACCTGAATCTTTTATGCTCCATCGGCATTAAGGCTGACCCCTGAATTTATACCCTCAAAGAGCCACGGAACCCCCTGGCGCTGTAGTAAGATTCTGCACCATTATGATACACGAAAACATGGTTATAGCGACGATCGCAAAAGAGGGCGCCACCGAGTTTTCTAATCTCAGTAGGTGTTTTCACCCAACTTGACGTTTTCGTATCAAAATTTCCAAGCTTCTGCAATTCCCGATATTGTTCTTCAGTTAATAGCTCTATGCCCATTGAGGCTGCCATATCAATAGCGCTATTTTCCGGTCTATGTTCTTTCCTTGTCTCCAGCGCTTCACGGTCATAACAAATACTTCTGCGGCCTTTGGGACTTTCCTCTGAACAGTCATAAAAAATGTATTCGCCCGTCGTTTCATCATACCCAACAACATCTGGTTCTCCACCAGTTTTCTCCATTTCATTGAGTGAGCTCAGTTTTTCAGTATCAGCTTCCAGATTTGCTTGTACTTTAGCCCATTCAAGACCTTTATGGCGGTCCATATTTTTCTCAAAACGCTCTTTCAATATAGTGAGTAGTTCTTTGTTTGACATTGCTGTTTTCTCCTTTGCTTACACTCATCCAAGGCTATTTATTCTTTATTTTTTCCAGAGCTTTTCTTTTATTTTCGCTAACTCTAAACTCAACTATCTTCCTTATTAATCCAAACGGCATTGGTTTGTTAATTGGAAATTGAACAGACCCTTTTGCACCTTTATAATTGGATAATTCATCCTTGAAAGCTTCAATACCTGTTGGTGTAGGATAAAATCCAATATGGTTTTTATATGCTGCAAAGTGCACCAAATTGCCATGCAAATAATATGTGGGCATTTGGTAGCTGATTTTTTCTTCAGCCTCCGGTGCGGTATCTTTTACTAGCCTCCTCAGTTCTTGAAGAATTTCTTGAACCTCATTAGGAAATTGCAAAATATATTCATCTACAGAGTTAATCTTATTTTGTTCCATAGTTTTAGCCTCTTTTCTATCTCACTGTTACTCCTTAAGCCCCATCATATGCTTTTTGCAAAGCTTCCAAATCAAATTTCTTCATTTTCATGAATGCCTCTGTTACCCGCTGTAATTTTTCCCTGTCGCCGGATTTCATCATCTCATCCATTATCGCAGGTACAATTTGCCACGATACACCAAACTTGTCCTTTACCCAACCACATTGCTCTGCCTCAGGTACATCAGATAGCTTGTCCCAGAAGTAATCAATCTCCTCCTGGTCTTCACACTTTATAATGAGTGAAAATGCCTCATTAAAACTAAAATCCACATCAAAGCCGTTGTCCATTGCAGAAAAAGGAATACCGTCCAATTTAAACGCAGCATAGTTTATTTTTGCCTTTGGTAACTCTGCCTCTCCTTCTTTGTATCTGCTAATTGTCCCCATTTCTGAATTTTCAAACACCTCGGTATAGTACCTTACTGCTTCTTCAGCTTTCCCGCATGACTCATTAGAGAAAAGCAAGTTGGGTGTAATCTTTTGAGCACTTTGTCCAGGATCGGTGAGCATCAACTGCCAGGACAAACCATACCTGTCTTGAATCCAACCATACCACTTGCTAAAGGGGTATTCACCCAATGGCATTAATTCCGTTCCACCTTCAGATAATGATTTCCATTTCGCATTAACTTCTTCTATAGAGTAGCAGGCTACCATCAAGGAAATGGATGGGTTGAATTTGAAGAAAGGACCCGCACTAATCGCCTCAAATTGCTGTTCGCCTAGCTTGAAACTAACTCTTTCCGCATCTCCTGATGGGGTGTTCTCTATAACTGTTACATCCAATATTTTCGATTGGTCAAATAAACTGGTATAAAACAGAGCCGCTTCCCTAGCTTCCTTGTCGTACCATAAATGTGGAACAATTTTTTGCATATCAAGCTCCTCCCTAAATCTATTCTTATCTTCGTTTACTCCAATTATGTTTTATAGACTAAAGATACCCAATATGTTGCAAAATTAAGCAGCACTTTTATTATTTTTTAATTATAAACTTCAATTAACTTTTTTATTACACTTTCTATGGTGGAATGCTTAGTTCAGTACAGTTCCTTCCACAACACTTAATATTCTACTGATTGCTGTTGTACCAAGGCTCTGGTTGTAGCAGAACATTCCTACACTTTCAGACGCATCAGCCTGTTTATTCGCTCCCCAATTTTCAAAACTATAGATTTGTATCAAAATACTTATTTGCAGCATAGTATACATAAGATATTCTCAACAGAGTGTGATTTTATGATATTCAGCTATACCAGGCAGTGCCCGGCGAATCATTATCCATATATAGTTCAGCAAGGAGATACTTTATACAATATTGCAAGAAGACTTGAAGTCAGCCTTTCAGGAATACTTGCTTCAAATCCCGGAATAAATCCCTACAACCTCAGCATTGGCCAAACTTTGTGTATACCTGCTTGTCCATCAAATCATATAGCCTATATAATCCAACCTGGGGACACGTTATTTAAAATTTCACAGTTATTCAATGTGAGTATTTCAGCCATATTATCTTCAAATCCAAGTGTTGACCCAAATTACCTCAGAGTTGGGCAACGCATTTGTATCCCTCAGGTATGTCCTCCAAACTTTAGATAAACAATTATTCTATAAATCTTTCGTCTTGAAAGAGCTTCTTTTCATTATAATCGGTAGCCAAACTTCGCATTTATAGTTTGGCGAACAACTCATCCCAATCACCGCTGTAACAAACATGAAGATGATATACTGCTCCTCTCTATGTAGATATTTTATATTTATCACTAGAATAGTCCTCTTTATCGTCCCTATTCAAATTTTCCTTACTTAGAGAATTTATAACAGTCATCAGATATATCCTTGAAATTATGGTTATAACAGCTCCTATTACGCCTATTATTTGGTGATTGGTGGTAAGAGAGATTGCCAGCAGAACAATGGATATTCCCATTAGGATTATATATGTTCTGTCCTTGCCGATATATTTATCAACAATCTCCTGATGGTCCATTTCATTAAAATTACAAACTGACACCTCAAGAATTTTGTGAAATACCACAAGCTCAATAACTATTACGAACAGAGGATAAAACAGCATAATATGCAAGGTTTTAAAATTACCGCCTGCTAAAAAGGATATAACATCTCCCCCAAGGCTTGCTAGAACAAGTAGTATAGCACCTGTCTTAATTCCAGCAGAATCCCCTTCAGAGGAGTTTTCTTTAAAATCTGAAAGAGCTGTCAATACAAGGATCCAGCCTACAAAGGCAGGTAGTAAGGTTATTATTCCAATTGTTAATCTAAAGGTTGCAATAAAGATTCCCCAGAATATTCTCTTGTAGTCCATTGACATCTAAAACGCCTCCCTTGCTTTGATATATCTATACAAATCCATAAAGCTGTAGTTGTGGTAATTATTGCTTACACTGCAGTGTCTTTCGTTGTAATACGTTCCACTATTATCAGTAAATGCCACCTTTGGTTGTATATCAAACAGGCTATATTCACTGATTATATTATCCGAAGAGCTTATCTTAGTTGTAAGATCTAAAAAGTTTCCTTCCTGAAGTTTCATTCCCACTGTAGTATAGGGATCGCTGCCATTTACTTTCCATTGAATTCTATCCTTAAATTTTTCCATGAGAGGGCTTTCAATAGCTGTAACAGTCAAACCCCCAAGAATTTTGTAGCTTGTTTTTTCAGTTCCGTCAGAGTTTGCAAATCAAGAAACGTCCCTAATGGGACTTTCCCCGGACATGTGCTCGAAAATATGTATTTCTCCAATATCAACTGTCATTTGGTGGGAATCACTAAACAGGATGCTGGCTTGTGTAAGAACTACACCATCCAGATCTTTTCCTTCATCGGTTTCGTATAGCTGCTTGAAAGATTGTATTTCTCCTTCAGTTCGTTGACCATCTTGTATAAAGAATTCTTATATTCCTTGTCTGCCCCACCGGTCTTATAAAGCGCTGCTAAATCCTTGTATAAATGAGGAACTTCCTTTCTTATGAAATCAAAAAATACTGCCCTTGTTTTCCCCCTCAGGTACAATGTTCCGGGTAAAACATAATGAACACCGCTGTCTTGTGCCATACTAAAAAGCAAATCAAAATTCTCAAAACTATCTGTCAGGAAGGGAATTATAGGCATTACATGCAGCCCAACAGATGCATTTGTCTTTCTGAATGTTTTCAGCATATTGAAGCGTTTAGCTGATTCCACTCCACCAGGCTCAATACGCTTCCTGATATTTTCATTCATAGTTGTAATGGTTGCAGCAACATTAATATAGGTTATTCTGGACAGTTCATCAATCAAGTCATAGTCTCTAAGTATCAAATCTGATTTGGTAGATATAATTGCTGGGGTTCGGTATTTGATAAGCAGCTTTAAAATGTCCGGCATCAACCTGTAATGTTCTTCTGCAGTCTGATAGCTGTCAGTAACACCACCAATATTTACGATCTCTCGTTTCCATTTTGGATTACTAAGCTGTTTTTCAAGCTGCTCAACGATATTTGTTTTTACAAAGATATTCCCGAAATAATCCTCAGAATCAAGATAATCATGCGAATATATTGCATAACAATACTTGCAGCCATGCTCACAGCCCCGGTAAATATTTAAATCCCAGCTATATGGTATCCGCCTTTTAAGCTTATTCATAGCAGTTTCACAACTAATTTCTATATATTTTTGTTTTTCCATAATGAGACCTCATTTATTATTTTTCATTTCCAACAGCATTTTCAATTGCTATTCTCTGGCCATCATAAAGCTTTCATAATGATCACTGCCGGAATAGGTCTTTGTGAATAAGTCGGGTAAATACTTTTTATAATACTTACTGCTCATCCCAAATGACCATATTCAATCTCCGACTTTCATTTCCATTTGATAATAATCTATAATGGTACCGTCTGAAGCATACTTTTGTCCTTCTCTACATATATTAAAGCCACATTTTATATAACACTGTATTGCTCTTAAGTTTGTTTTGCGAACATTCAGCCTGATATTTCTAAAAGAGATCCTCTGTTTGGAAATCCGGATTGCTTCTTTAATTGCAACACTTCCGATGCCCTTATCTCTGTGCTGCTCCCCGGAGATAAAAATACCAAGGATCATAGTATCATTCCCTTCCGTATCTTTTTCAAGCCAGACAGAGCCAATGTCATGTGTGCCTTTTTCGATGATAAACCAGCACACTCTTGAAGAGTCATAGTCTACCACACTGCTATTGTTTGGGCACAGTCTGCTTAAATAACCGGCCAGCTTTGAATCATTCTGCCAAACTCTATAAATCCTTTCATCAGACTTTGTAACATCTCTCAAAGTAACCATTAATCCTGCTCCATAATAAAAGTGGTACATAGAAAAACCTTCCATGTACCATCCATTATATATTATTCAATTACTACTTTCCAACTGAAATAAATCCAATAAGGACTATAATCGTTTTTACCCTTGAAGCTCATTTTTAAGTTTCCATGGGTTCAACACAAGCAATTTCCCTTTAAATCTTGGAAATGCTATCTTTCGGGGCAATAGGCATATATAAATCCATACCCCCGGTGTGCTCAAATTCATCATTGAAATGTAAATGCTCCTCAAGCCATTGATGATCTGCAGCAACATATTTACTTTCATTAATCCATTTAGTGAATCTTTGCCAAGTGTCATATATTCCTGAGCCATCCTCACCACCAGCGAGGTTTTTAACTCCACATACAGCATAAAGTCCGCCTTCGAAGGTTTTTGTCTTGACAAGACTGTCATTTACAACGATATCCTCTCCTATTGTAACCCACACCTCATAACCATACTCAGCTTGCTCCGGACTGGTCGGACTGGGATTATTAAAGCCGAATATACGCAGTTTATCTTTTTCAAAGCTTAAGCCGCTTCTTTTTAACCAGTCACTCATTACTGAAAATGCTCCTTTTTCAGGCTCTACACCATAGTAGCAATAGTAGGCAACTCTGAATGGCTTTAATTCTTTTAATACTTTAATATCAGGATACTTTTCAAGAAGTTCTCCATCTTGAATATCATAATACTTATCCAAAATATTCACCCTTTCAAAACTGTAATTAAGATTATTTTTTCTGAACGCACTTGGTGGATTTCCTGTGATACGTTTGAAAGCCCTTGTTAATGCCTCATTACTTTCAAATCCATACTTTAGAGCTATATCCAGAATACTATCATCCGTTTCCTTGATATCCCTAACAGCGTTGCTTATTCTCCTATTACGGATATATTCCTTAACTGCATATCCGGTTAACGCAAAGAACATGCGATAGTAATTTGAACATGACATAAAAGCTTCCTGAGCTGCTTTCTCAATCTCAATATCCTCTTTGAGCTTGTTTTCAATGTAGTCAATGGATTTTTGAATGCGTTCGTAATAGTTCATCCGGAGTACTCCTTGGTATCATATGATAAATTTATTTTATCATATACCTACCTTGCTTTCTTGATTTTTTCTCCAAAACTTAACAAGTTTAAGAACTTCAATAAACAGCAAAAATAGTCGAGAACCCAAAAACTCTCTAAATGCTTTATATAAGGATTTTCAATCCGTATATTCCTTTAATGCTCCTCTAAAAGCTGTGTGCCGCGAATATTTTTTTAAATACATTTCTATAATAATTTTTTTTGCATTTTTCTCACCTAACGATTCCTTTACTTCTCCCACCGCAGCTGCCAATAAAGCAACATCATTGTACTTACTTCTGTATTTTCCACCTACAATCCCATCTATTCTTTTATCAATTACAATTTCCAGCCACTCAACATATGATTTTATATCATCCATAGCTATTTCATAATTCACTTTCCACAGACAAAAGATATTCCAAAATATTTCTTCACCTTTCTGTACGCTCACGTCAGTTTCAAACACATAATTTTCTTTCATGAACACAAGATTTTTACTCTTATTAAATCCAAGACTATTTGAAAGATTGGCTGCTATCTTTTTACCGGCTTTTCTCAATCTTTTATCCGCATATAGATACAATAACATCAAATCTATCCCAGTCCCAATAAAATGACCGCTCCACCCCAATGACCTTTTCTTTTCCATACACCAATCTCTAATCTTTTCAAAATGACCTGAAAAAAAGTACAGATATTTATAATTTATTTCATCAATACTATTTTTCGCAGTTTCAGATATATACTGCTTGTTGTGGTCATTAGATATACACAACTTTTCAATTCTATTCTCAGCAAGCTCCTTATATTTCCTCGTCACCTCTCCGTCCACAAAAAGCCTTAAATAATTGGGTATGGTTGAATTGGAGAAAAAGGCTTCATACCAACATTTTTTCATAAATTCACTATCATTCACGCAAAAGGATGCTTGGGCGGTTTTTACAGCAATTTCGCCGCGTATTTTCAAATCACATTTCAGTTGACCAAGAGCTTCCTTTCCAACCTCTTCCATTTTCTCATAATCATGGGTCTTTTCATATTCCAACAATGCAGCCAGATAAACAGATGGATGCTCTTTATAGACTTGTCTTGCCATTTCCACCAAACCCGCTGTACCTTTATAATACAATATGCCCTCCCTTAACAAACGCGCTGCAATATCGCCACTCTGCTGCATAAGAAAATCAATCCATGATTGAAAAAACAGATCCGTATCTCTTAATTCTTCCCTGCCTACTGAAAAAATGTCTTCAATATGTATTTCCTTAAAATACGAATATGAAAAATATGAATACAGGCTGCTTGCTCGTTTATTTGCTGGTTGTAACTGATAATCCGAATACAGTACTTCTAATGCAAGCACTTTTAAATTAACTGCAACTAACCTTTCATCTACCATTTCTTCAAGACTTAGTTCAAAAGAATCTCCACCCCACTCATCTTCAACAAAAATCTGTGTGTCCATAACCAATTTATACACCGACAATGCTTCTTCATATCTGCAATCATTCACGCAGTCATGCGCGAATAAAACAGCGTCTACGATTATCCTTCCGATACCCTCATTGTCCTCATATTCCCATATCCAATCACTTGCCCAATAGCCGTTAGAATAATCTTCATACCCATGTGCAGATAAACACAATTCATCATCTTCTATTTTTGTAAAAACATCTTTAATATCAGATAACTTACCTTTAACTTTTTCATCCGGCATTAATCTATTCAACTGAATTTTCTTACCATTTTCTTTTCGATCACTTTGATTACAACAATCATTAAGCAGTTGAAGAAACAGCTCTCTTTTGTTTTCAGGTGTTTTCCTTGCAATATTGTGCAAACAGCTTCTTAATTCTTCTGCACTCATACTTTCCAATTTTTCATCTGACCTCTGAGTAAATACTTTTTGATTCATTTTACCTCCTTGATTGCTTCTAATGATTATTCTATTTATTTTCAAGTTTAATGAGCGATATATCACCCCTATGGAATTCAAGCCTATATAAAAATATTAATGATACCCATGGCAAATCCGATTACAGCACCAAGGTTTACAACCATATTGAGTTCGGTTTTCATAACTGAAAGCACTAGTGCTTCCATTGACTCGTTGCTCATACTTGTAATCTTTTCCTCGACAATTTCGCTGATTTTAAAACGTTTTACGAAGCTTTCAACATTACTGTTTATAAAATTGATATATAGGTCACCGAGCTTGTTTTGCATTTTTAACATGACAGCTTCCTTGTCACTAAACATACTGTAGATTTGCCTATTCTCAAGCTCCGATACTTCGCTGGAAAGAAAGCTTTCTATTTTGTCTATTCCATCGGTTTTAATGTATTCATTTATTTGCTCACCAATTGGTACCGCAATGTAATTTATAGTCTTTTCATTAATTAAAAAAGAGAGCATTGGGTTGCTCAGCTTTTGTTTTAAAACTTCTACACCCCTGTCGGTTATTACTTTACCTACATCCATATTCAATAACCCGTATACGATTTTATCAGTAATTTTGTGAGATAATTCATCTCTCTTTTGTGAATATATATCTTCTCCCATAATTTCTGAAAGCATTGATTTAGCTGTTGTATCTTCTGAAACTCTTTCGTTTATAGTTTTCATAATTTCATATACAAAAGTATTTTTCATTTCTTCAGAAGCAATTATTGACATGACTTCATTTTCACCAAATAATACGTTTCCCACTGTTCTACCGACTGCTTTTGCAAGGTCGGCTTTCCTTTTTGGAATAATTCCGGGTGTAAAAGGTAATGTATATTTACCGATTTTTACAGCATTTTTAGGCCTGAAAAGCATTTTAACTGCTATATAATTTGTAAAAAGGCCTATAATAGCGCCAACGATTGGTCCTGACAAAACTTTTACTATTTGCATACTAAATTTCCTTTCTGAATTTTAAACCATATTATCACAATTATTCTATTTGTCAATAAATTCATATAAAGATAGGCACAATTAAGCTTTCCAACTTAATATTAGTTATTACGGGATTCATAAATCTGTTTATTACATCCAATATTATTTTACCACCGACAAAGAAAAGCATTCTGACAACAAAATTTGCAAAAAGAATAACCCACAGCACTTGATTTACTTTTTCTAAAACATCTGTTGTCATGGGTAATGGCGAAAAAATACCTGTGGCAACATAATTCTTTTGAATTATAGTGTCACAGGTATTTTCCCTGCTACCGGTTCTTTTGCCAGCCCAGCCCCACACATTGAAAAGAGTTTATAGCCGGAGCTTATTCTTAATCTTCGCATACTTTTATTCCGCATTTCGGGCATATGTGGTAATTCCCACCTTTAAATATATAATATATTGATACGGGAATAACACCTATTACCAGTAATAATACACTCTCTTTTCCTTCTCTTATTGCATAAACATAAGGAATTGCCCCCAGAAATATGAGCAACAAAAACATAAATAAGCTCCCTTTTTCTTTACTTATTGCATAACCAGTAAAACCACAATTTGGATTCGAGCAAATAAATTTTATTTTTTCCAAGTACAAATGGCGGATAATTTCAATTATTATAACTATTACAAGAAATATCATAAATGCAATCATTTTCAGCATTCTCCTTTTATTACTTGTAAATTATAAACTCTTATATTACTATCGGTAATTTTTAAGAATAATCAACAAAAAACACAATACAAGTTTTACAATGTACTAAACTTATCTGCAAACA
Organism: uncultured Acetivibrio sp.; assembly: GCA_964564015.1. GTDB lineage: Bacteria > Bacillota > Clostridia > Acetivibrionales > Acetivibrionaceae > Acetivibrio. The sequence continues at coordinate 39,138 of CAZLZR010000022.1, read as the reverse complement.
GCTTAGGCATTTGTGCCTTCACATTCAAAAGTGGGGGTTTGCATATTCACCAGGGAGTGTGCAAAATCATGATACAGATAAGAAATATTTACACCCTTTATTCTTTAGGACACATAACAATAATTCTATACGGTGTAGTTTGGGCTGGAATGCTCATTGTAGTAGGACCATATATAACGATTAGATTATGGTTTGCAGGGTTTTGAGTAAAGGCTTGCCCATTTTCCAGCATTATCTGAGTAAATGGACCGATATTTAATTTCAAAGTACCATCACTGCTTAACAACTGTTCATTAAAATAGTCTACTTTCACATTCTGACCTGGTGCAAGTTTTGACATAACAATCGCCTGATATTGTGGCGGATATATTAAAGGAGCGGGAGCATTTGCATCATAAAATCCTATTACAGTGTATCCTGCTGCCATCATTGTATGATCTACAATGTACGTATTCGGCGATACTACAAAGTTCACAATACTTCCTTCTCTGTTTTGAACTGTCATTAGCTTATAGCATCCTATTGATTCGCCAGTTTGTGTCGTAAAATCATTAATCATCGTAAGAATACCGTAGAAAGAACCAAAAGTTGTCATATTTATTCCTCCATTTCAACTTGAAGTTTATTGTAATATAGTATATTCACACTATTGAATTTATGCTAATTACATGTTCCCGCATACAGTGCAGGAGGATTGCTGCTATTACCGGTTTGAACAAGGATAAAGCAAATAAAATTCTGAGGAGTTTGATAGAAGAACCGTCCACATGTCTACAAGCATACATCACCTAATGCAAGTACATCTTATGTAACATGTAACATAAGTTGCAAAATAATCATATTATGTTAATATGTAAAGTTAAAACATTTGGGAGATGATGATAAATGGCAATAAGGCACTATGTATTGCTAGCAACTGATGGTTTTATTGATTTACCAAATTCACCTGATTTATGCACAACAGATAGAGAATCTATTTATGTTTTTAGTTTTATCGGTGGTCTTTATAAGGTCATCGATGGAGGTACAGTAAGTTACGAAAATCCTGACCTTAACTGGGAGAATCAGAACAACTGGAGCAATTTGTTTGCTTTAAGAGGTCAAGGAACAGTTCCTTCCCCTATTATTTGGGGAGAGGTAGGAGATCAAATATATGTTACACTAATTAACTTAGGTATGAAGGAAAGACCAGACCTCATGGATCCACATACTGTGCATCTTCATGGGGCTCATGTAGCAACACAACTGGATGGTTTCCCAGAGACATCATTCGGAGTACCAATGTGGATGGATTCGACAATGGAACCGCCTAATGCGACCTATTTCTTCCAGCCTGAAAATCCTGGAACCTATATGTATCACTGCCATGTAGAGGCATCTGAACATGTTCAGATGGGGATGTATGGAGGATTAATTATCTATCCTTCTAAGGAGAGCTTGGCAGGTGCGGGTATTATCCAAGATAAAAAGGGAAGATGGTTTTTAGATGGTAAACGCCAACGACATATTCCAAAGACTGCAACTAATAGAAGTTTTGCTTATAACGATATAAACACCTATTTTGACAAAGAATATGTAATGCTACTTTCTGACGTTGATTCAACTTGGCATAACGCAGTATTAAAACCAGAAGAAAATCCAAATTTTAACGCAGTTAATTATAAACCTGATTATTGGCTTGTTAATGGTCGCGCATTCCCTGATACATTACTTCCGCATCCTCAAACTCCACCTCAAGGAAGTAATCCTAATTTGACACAAATAAATTATGAATCATATGTTCATGTAGCGACAGATGAAAAATTCTTACTAAGAATGATCAACATAGGCTATCAGGTTGTACCATGGCATATTCATGGATGGCATTTTACAGTTGTCGGTAAAGATGCTCACATAAGTCCATTCTTAAGGATTGCTACTAAGTTAAATAAAGAAGATAAATGCTATAAGGGGCATATAGACCATGAAACACAGAATATGGGGTTTACAGTAACAATCGGATCAGGAGAGACTTATGACTTACTGATTACAGCTGATGATAAGAGACCTCTATATAGAAATTATATTGTTAATGGTCAAGATGGATTTCCATCATTTTGCTCACAATTAGCTAAGCTGGATCCTGCTGCAATTGCTGATATTCCTACTGAGCCAGTTAATTGCTCAAACCCTAGTACAGTAAATTATGTTGAGATATGTCAAGATATAAAAGGTGTTGATAGGTTCTTTCCACAATTTTATCCAGCCCACAATCATGATGACTACAAAGTTACAAATAATGGAGTATATCCAGGTGGCCAGCTGATTTACATTCAAACTGATGCACCAAAAAATTGTGATAAGAAATGTTAAAATAAACATTTAAGCAAGAGTAAACATCAATATTATAAGATAAGTAAAGGGTACCTTTTTAACAGGTACCCTTCATTAGGAAGGTAGTTATAATGAAGTTAATAAAATGGTTAATAAATGTATGGTATTTAATAACATATAGATTAAAAAGAGAAAAGTTATATATTATAAAGGCCCAGTTAAGTGGAAATGGAAGTTTTATCGATATTAGGTATAGTCTAACCAGACCTGATCTACTTAAAAGTAAGGATCATATTTATTTAATTGACGAAGAAAGTGGAAAGAAATTTTATCTAATGAGACTTCCCAGGTATGGACCAATACAGACAAAACACAATAAGTTCCAACATACAGGGATATTACTATTCCGAAATATTGATAATAAAATAAAATCAGGTTCAAATTTTACATTAGTTTTTGGGAAATTCGAAGTGAAAGGCATAATAGAACAGGGACAAGGAAACAGGTAGAAAATATATACATTGGAATTAGGTGAAGCAGCAGCTGAGTCTATAGGAATAGTCAAAATCACAACCAATTTGGACATATATTTCAAGGAGAAAATTTCCATTGACAGGTCAAGCCGACTTATATTAAAATATACGAAAAGCGATGACGAAGATAAGTAACATGAATTATCGTTCACAGTGAGCGGGGAATGGTGAGAACCCTGTAAAGTGAATTCATGCGAATAACACTTCACCAGCTTCAATCTGAAAGTCTTATGGCAAGTAGGTGCGACGTAAGCCGAACGTTACAATGGCAGACACTAAGGAGTGACTGCACGGGGAAGTGCAGTAATTCAGGTGGTACCGCGGACGATGATAGCGCTGTTCGCCCTGAAATTTTTATATTTCGGGCGAGCAGCTTTTTGTATTTATAGATGCTCTCCCGACAACAGTGAATGAGAAAAGAAGGGATGGAGAGATTTTATGTCTGAGATTTATCGCAGTAAAACAATGGATCAAATCTTCGAAAAGGATATTGGTTCCGTCATAAGAATTGCCGGTTGGGTGGAAAACATCCGGGATCATGGTGGTGTGTCTTTCATAGATCTTAGGGACATGTACGGCGTCATGCAGGTCGTGTTCAGAAACGCCGAGCTTTTAAAGGGCATCAGAAAAGAAGAATGCCTGTCCATTGAAGGACCGGTGGAAAGCCGCGATGAGGAAACCTACAACCCGAAGATTCCCACAGGTACTATTGAGCTTGCAGCACAAAAGGTCACAGTTTTAGGCCGGGTCTATACGGATCTGCCGTTTGAAATCGCCACTTCCAAGGAAATTCGTGAGGAAGTGCGCCTGAAGTATCGTTATCTTGATTTGAGAAACCGGAAGGTGAAGGAGAACATCCTTTTCAGGTCCCAGGTGATCAGCTTTTTAAGACAGAAAATGAGCGAGATGGGATTTGTCGAAATCCAAACGCCGATTCTGTCGGTATCCTCTCCCGAAGGAGCAAGGGATTATATCGTTCCGTCCAGAAAGTATAAAGGAAAATTCTATGCACTACCCCAGGCACCCCAGATCTATAAACAGCTATTGATGGTTTCAGGCTTTGATAGGTATTTCCAGATCGCTCCCTGCTTCCGCGACGAAGATGCGCGCGCGGATCGTTCTCCGGGTGAATTCTATCAGCTCGACTTTGAAATGAGCTTTGCAACCCAGGAAGACGTTTTCCGCGTAGGCGAGGAGGTTCTGACCACAACCTTTGAAAAGTTCGCACCCGAAGGGTATGAAATCACCGAAGCGCCGTTCCCTGTCTACAGCTATAAGCAGGCCATGCTGGAGTTCGGCACCGACAAGCCGGATCTGCGCAACCCCTTGCGCATTATCGATGTGACCGATTTCTTCCAGAGGTGCTCCTTCAAACCCTTCCACAACAAGACGGTCAGAGCCATCAAGGTTCATGCCGAATTGTCCAAGGGTTTCCATGAAAAGCTACTGGAATATGCGATGTCCATTGGCATGGGTGGTCTCGGCTATCTTGAAATTCAAGAGGATATGAGCTATAAAGGTCCCATCGATAAATTCATACCCGAGGAACTTAAAAAGGAACTGGCTCAAATTGCAGGACTCATTCCCGGCGATGTGATCTTCTTCATTGCCGATAAGGAGAATTTGGCCTGCAAATACGCAGGACTTATTCGGAACGAGCTGGGCAAGCGTCTCGACATCTGTGAGAAAAGTGCCTACCGTTTCTGCTATGTCAACGATTTTCCAATGTATGAAATCGATGAAGAGACCGGAAAAATTCAATTTACCCATAACCCCTTCTCCATGCCGCAGGGTGGGCTGGAGGCGCTTAACACCAAGGATCCTCTGGACCTTCTGGCTTACCAGTATGATATCGTCTGTAACGGCGTTGAGCTTTCCTCGGGAGCAGTCCGGAACCACGACATGGATATCATGGTCAAGGCCTTCGAGATTGCGGGCTATGATGAGGAGGCTTTGAAAAAGAAGTTCGGCGCACTCTATAATGCCTTCCAGTACGGAGCACCGCCCCACGCCGGCATGGCCCCGGGGGTTGACCGGATGATCATGCTCCTCAGAAATGAAGAAAACATTCGAGAAGTTGTTGCCTTCCCCATGTGCAGTAACGCACAGGATCTGATGTGCGGCTCTCCCAGCGAAGTGACCGAACAGCAGTTGCGTGAGGTGCATATTAAAATCAGGTATTGATTATATTTGGCGCATCCGGGTGAATGTGACAACCGGATGCCGTCAGAATGGAGTGATGATTATGGCAGTAACAAAAACTGAGATTGAAAAGCTCGCCAGACTCGCAAAGCTGAGCTTTTCCGATGAAGAGAACGAAAGATTTACGGCTGAATTCGATGCAATTATTGCATTTGCCGATACCATCAACCAATCCATCGAGGGCGGAACCGAACAGATCAGGAGCATCGGTGCCAGGATGGTCTCATTTGAAGCGCTGCGCCCCGACGAGGTGGCGCAGTCCCTGCCCAACGATAAAATCCTTTCCAATGTCGAAGGGTATAACGGATTTTTTAGCGTGGAAAGGAGCAAAAAATGAGAACTGGAATATTTGAATTTGCCTCTAAGCTTCGCAAGCGCGAGATTTCCGCAGTGGAGCTGACAAAAGAATATATCGGTGCCATAGAAGAAAAGAATCCGACCCTCAATGCCTATGTGCACCTGACCTTTGACACTGCCCTTCAGGCGGCTGAGCAGGCTGACAGAATGCTCAAGGAAGGCGATGCCCCGGTACTCTGCGGTATTCCCATGGCCCTGAAGGACAATATTTGCACTGACGGGCTTCCCACCACCTGTTGTTCCAAAATCCTTGACGGCTTCCGGCCTTATTATGATGCCATTGTCTGGGAGAAGCTGAAAGCCCATGGTGCAGTGCTTCTGGGCAAGACCAATATGGATGAGTTTGCCATGGGAAGCACCTCGGAAACTAGCTGCTATGGTGCTCCATTGAATCCAATAAACACAGCCTATGTCACCGGCGGTTCTTCGGGCGGCTCAGCTTCGGTCGTATGCGCCGATCTTGCGGTGTACAGCCTGGGCTCGGATACCGGTGGTTCCATTCGTCTGCCAGCTTCCTTCTGCGGTGTTGTCGGATTAAAACCCACCTATGGTGCGGTATCCCGTTATGGGCTCATCGCTTACGGCAGCTCTCTGGACCAGATTGGTCCACTGACTTCAAGCGTGAAGGACGCTGCCATCGTTTTCGATGCTATCAAAGGCGGCGACAAACGCGATCAGACCAGTGTGGATTTTGATTATGGCGTTCTTACCCAAGCTCTGGACAGGGATGTCAAGGGTGTACGCATCGGTGTGGCCGAAGAGTTCTTTGACGGTATCAATCCGGAGATCAAATCAAAGATTGAGGAAGCGATCACTCTGTTTGAAAAGAACGGTGCGATCATTGAAAGCTTCAGGCTGCCGGCCTTGAAGCTTTCACTTCCCGTCTATTACATCATCGCCTGTGCCGAAGCCTCCTCCAACCTCGGACGATACGATGGCATCCGCTACGGTAATCGCGCATCATCCTATACCAGCATCGAGGATATGATTGTAAAAAACAGAAGCGAGGGCTTCGGCGACGAAGTTAAACGCCGTATCATGCTGGGAACCTATGTGTTGTCCAGCGGCTACTACGATGCCTATTATAAGAAAGCCTGCCTGATTCGTGAAGAAATTAATCAGGAATTTGACACCGTTTTTGATAAATGTGATGTGCTCATTGCCCCCACGGCGCCCAATACCGCGTTTCCTTTGAATTACAAAGGGGCCAGCCCCGTGGAGATGTATTTGTCGGATATCTGTACTGTATCCATCAATATCGCAGGCATTCCGGCCATCTCGGTTCCCTGCGGCGAGGATGCCAAGGGCCTTCCCATCGGTATGCAGATCATGGGCAAGAAGTTTGATGAGGCGAAGGTTCTTCAAATGGCCTATTTCTATGAACAAACCGCCGGAAGAAAAGCGGGCGTTAACGAAGGAGGTGCCAGGGTATGAAATATGAAATCGTCTGCGGCATAGAAACGCATGTTGAGCTGGCCACCAAAACCAAGATTTTTTGCGGCTGTACCACGGAATTCGGGGGAGAGCCCAATACCCATTGCTGTCCTGTTTGTACCGGTCAGCCGGGGTCCCTGCCCATCCTGAACCAAAAAGTGGTGGAGTATGCCATCAAGGCTGGCCTGGCGCTGAACTGCAAAATCAATACAAAATCCCATATGGACCGAAAAAATTATGTATATCCCGATTTGCCCAAAGCCTACCAGATCTCGCAATATGATGAGCCCCTCTGTGAAAAGGGCTATATTGAGCTGGACAGCGGCAAGCGTATCGGCATTACCCGCATTCATATCGAGGAGGATGCCGGAAAGCTCATCCATGAAAACGGGTATACCTATATTGACTATAACCGTGGCGGTGTTCCGCTTATTGAGATCGTTTCTGAACCCGATATTTCTTCTGCCGAAGAGGCAAAAGAGTATGCCGAAAAGCTGCAGTTGACCATGCGCTATATCGGCATATCGGACTGCAAGATGCAGGAAGGCTCCATGCGCTGCGATGTCAATCTTTCGTTGCGAAAACCCGGTGATCCCCATTTCGGTGTGAGAACCGAAACCAAGAATATCAACTCCTTAAGTTTCATTCAAAAAGCCGTCATGGCAGAGGAGGAAAGGCAGACTGATATTCTGGATGCGGGAGGAACCATTGTTCAGCAGACCATGCGTTACGATGATGGAACCAATAGCGTCACCCCTATGCGTGATAAGGAAAACTCCGATGATTACCGCTATTTCCCTGATCCCGATATTCTGAGATTCAGTGTCGACGATGAGAAGGTAGAAGAAATTCGGGCATCCTTGCCTGAGCTTCCCTTTGACAAGCTCAAGCGATACATGAATGTCCTGGAGCTTCCTGAAGCCACAGCCAAACAGATTTTCAGGTACAGAAAGGTAGCTGAATTTTTCGAAGACGCGCTGGCCGAGGGCGCGAGCGTTAAAAATGCGGCTAACCTGATTGTCGGTACCATCTTTTCCAATATGAACACCGAGGAGGAAAAGGAATTATTCGCCATCGGGATTTCCGCTGCACGGTTTGCCGCCCTTGTAAAGCTCGCCGATGAGAAAAAAATCAACACCGGAGTTGCCCAGAGCACCTTGCAAAAGATGTTGGAAAGCGGCAAATCGGTAGAGGAGTTTATTAAGCCGGAGGATCTTGTGGGTATCTCCGATGAGGCGCTTGAAAGCTTATGCAAGGAAGCAATCGATGCCAATCCCAAGGCGGTAGCCGATGTCAGAAGCGGTAAGGACAAAGCCATCAACATGATGTTCGGCTATATTATGAAGAAAACCGGCGGGAAGGCAGATATTCGCAAGGCTGAAGTCTTGTTGCGAAAATTGATTGAACAATAAAAATGCAGGATATAGATGATGCCGGCGTCAAGGAAGGGTGGTAAGGGTAAGAAGATGCACCTTTTGATCCAATAGTAAGAAACAATAGGATAAAGGCGTAAAAAAGCAATTCTTCAGCTTATTGGATAAAAAGAACGGAAGCCCTGAGTTAGGAAATACGAGACGGCTAGTTATTGAATTTAATTATAAAATGAGATTTTCATTTTTTTATCTTGCAAAATATTGAGGAGTCTGCTAAAATAAAAACAAATCAGAATTGTTCGATGAGCCAGGACAGTAGAATTGATAATGATTGCTAAAAGGGTTCTTTATGGTTAGCAGGGTCATGTGAAAGATGCATCAAGAAGGGCAAGTATTTTTCATGGTGTGATGCAGTATGACAAAAGATGAAATTTAATTGACGGGTTCCTGCAATTACTGCTATAATTGATACTGATGTAACAAAGGCCATTTTTAATATATTATCAGAAAGCTGATGTATTGCATATAGAATCCATAGAAAGATTCTGGTCGTCGAACCTGAACAATTAAATAGCCTTTTAACAGAAACAAGGGCGTTTCACCAAGATATGGGAGCGCCTTTTTTGTATTTTTATTGGGTTGTAACCGGTGATGAACCGGAAATTAATAAAAATTAGCGAGATAGATCAAACTATTATAGTATTTTGAAAGGAGAACAGGTCATGGAAAAATGTATTAATGAGATCGGTTCCGGCATGTTTGGTTCAACTGTGTTTAATGAGACGGTAATGCAGGAGCGTCTGCCAAAACCTACTTATAAGAAGCTGAAGAAAACAATTATGGAAGGCCTTCCGCTTGATCCGGATGTAGCCGAGGTCGTAGCCTGTGTGATGAAGGATTGGGCGGTTGAAAAGGGTGCAACCCATTATACCCACTGGTTCCAGCCATTGACCGGCATTACTGCCGAAAAGCATGACGCCTTCCTGACACCTACAGGGGACGGCAAAGCCATTATGGAATTCTCAAGTAAGGAGCTTATCAAGGGTGAGCCCGACGCTTCATCCTTCCCCTCCGGAGGTCTTCGTGCAACCTTCGAGGCTAGAGGCTATACCGCATGGGATTGTACCTCGCCTGCATTTGTGAAGGATGGTACCCTGTATATCCCGACAGCCTTCTGCTCCTATACGGGCGAAGCTCTAGACTTGAAAACCCCGCTCTTGCGTTCAATGGAGGCACTCTCCAAACAAGCACTTCGTATTCTGAGACTCTTTGACGATACCACCACCAAGCGGGTTGTAACGACCTTAGGGCCTGAGCAGGAATACTTCCTTGTAGACAAGGAATATTTCATGAAGCGTAAGGATCTGCTCTACGCCGGAAGAACCCTGTTTGGTGCCAAGCCGCCTAAAGGACAGGAGCTTGAGGATCATTATTTCGGAATTCTGAAAGAAAAGATATCCAATTTCATGCATGATCTGGATGACGAGCTCTGGAAGCTTGGGGTTTCCGCAAAAACCAAGCATAATGAAGTTGCGCCCGCGCAACACGAGCTGGCTCCGGTATTTGCCACCACCAATATCGCAACTGACCATAACCAGCTGACCATGGAAATCATGAAAAAAGTGGCCGACAGGCACGGACTTGCTTGCCTCTTGCATGAGAAGCCTTTTGCAGGCGTCAATGGCTCCGGTAAACACAATAACTGGTCCATTTCAACCAACGAAGGCAAGAACCTCCTTGATCCCGGCACCACACCATTGGACAATGCACAGTTCCTTATCTTCCTCGTTGCTGTCATCAAGGCTGTCGATGATTATGCGGATCTGTTGCGTTTCTCTGTTGCCACAGCTGGAAATGACCACAGACTTGGAGCCAACGAGGCACCTCCGGCAATCATGTCCATCTTCCTTGGCGATGAGCTGACCAGTGTTATCGAGCAGATAGAAACCGGCGTTGTCAAAAACAACGGAAACAGCAGAACCCTGGAAATCGGTGTTTCCACACTTCCGGTTCTTCCGAAGGATACCACCGACAGAAACAGAACCTCTCCCTTTGCATTTACAGGCAATAAGTTTGAGTTCAGGTCCGTGGGTTCCTCACAGTCTATCGCTACCCCGAACTTTATTATCAATACCATTGTAGCCGAAACTCTGAGCCAGATCGCCGATCGCCTTGAAAAGGCTGAGGACTTCAAGGCAGAGGTGAATGCTGTGGTGAAAGATATCATCAAGAGCCATAAGCGCATTATCTTCAATGGCAACAACTATTCCGAGGAATGGGTTGCTGAAGCCGAGAGAAGAGGTCTGCCCAATCTGAAGACCACTATCGATGCCATTCCGATGCTTATCGAGGAAAAGAACGTCAAGGTACTTGAAAAGCATGGCGTTTTGAGCCCTGCAGAAGTACATTCCCGTTATGAAATCCATCTGGAAAATTATATTAAGACAATCCGCATTGAAGCTCTGACAATGCTTGAATTGGCAAGCAGACAGATTCTCCCGGTATCGCTTGCCTATGCGAAGAAGGTCGCAGATACTGTTACCGCTCTCAATGCGGCAGGCGCCGATTCCTCCTTTGCAAAGGAAGAGCTGGATAAGTTTGTTTCATTGACATCTGGCCTGAAGGCATCTATCGACAAACTAAGCGCGAAGATAGATGAAGTTGATGTGCATGAAAGGGATTCACTGGGGCATGCCCGTGATTATAAGGATGTCATCATCCCGCTGATGAACGAATTGCGTGCCATTGCAGACAAGATTGAAACCATAGTGGATGCAAGCATGTGGCCGATGCCCACCTACGGCGATCTCCTGTTTGGTCTCGTCTGATAAGAACTTGTTTGATAAGGACGTTGAGCCGTCCATGAAAGCTAAAGCCTCCCGCCTTTGGTGAAAGCCAAAAGCAGGAGGCTTTTTCACAATCAGGGTTCGGCTGATGACAAGGCTTACAAAGAATCCGGGAGAGGATACGGAGAAAAACGTAAAACTGTCAGAGTTAACTGCACGTATCATCATAGAGGTGTTTCTGCAATGTGCGGACGACGATACGTTTACCTTTGAGGACACTGTGCGAATATTGAAGGGATTCATGCTTGACGGTTATTACAAAACAATGGCGGAAGCGTTTAGAGTTAAAAATCTCCGGTTCTCTTTGTTTGATTGACAGTATTTGAGATAAATCATATTTTTCTATCGAGGGTGAAGAGATTGATCAATATAGAGGCAATAAAATACGCGGCAGATAAATCTATTGAATCAATTATTGAAACCATTCTTTGTATTATGAACATCCCTCAATTCCACTCCAGCAGGTTTACAGTAATGATTACTTATCTATACAGGTTTTATGAAGTTGACCTTAACTTGTGAGCAACCAGAGCCCCAAAATACTATAAATGGGAAAGTTGAACTAATTACTTATACTTATTAAGTTAATCACCTTTGATGTTCCAACGGCATATAGTGTATATATGGGGGTTTCCCGTTAATTAGCAAATAATCTCAAATATAGCATGTGAGGTGTTAAGAATGAGTTCTAATGACAATCCAATATCCCAATATAGTTTAAGGCCAAATGCTGCAAAAAACTTGTCCCACAGCACAATATCAATCCCTATGATGGAAGCTATTACACCGCGATGGCTCTTAACCTTCCTTCCCTGGGTTTCGGTGGAAGCAGGTGTTTACCGTGTTAACAAGGTAAAGAAATGCACTGAAATACGTGACGGCGAGGATGATTACCGTGAAAAGCTGCCAGAACTCTATTCGGCTCATTTTGGGGAACATGAGCTTCCACAATGTTTTCTGGATTATGAAGAGAAACCAAGGGAATATACCTTGAGTTTAATACAAACAATTTTGAGGATAAACGGTCAGGTTACAGACATTTTCAATTCGCCTATCAACCAGCTCCAGCAGCAGATGAGGCTTACTATAGAAACAATGAAAGAACGACAGGAATGGGAAATTGTAAATCACAGTGATTTTGGACTGATCAATTCTGTTGCACCGTCCATGAGGGTAAAATCAAGAAGTGGAACACCAACTCCCGATGATATGGACGAATTACTTGCAAAGGTGTGGAAGAAGCCTGCATTCTTTTTAGCACATCCTAGAGCAATTGCTGCTTTTGGTCGGGAATGTACCCGCAGAGGGGTTCCACCTGCAACGGTCAATCTTCATGGTTTACCGTTTTTGACCTGGAGAGGGGTTCCCATAGTTCCTTGCGATAAATTATTAGTGGATGGTAAGTCTTTTAATCATTCAAACTCCGGGAAAACAAGTATCCTCTTAATGAGGGTTGGCGAAAGAGATCAAGGTGTCATTGGGTTACACCAACCGGGGTTATCAGATGAATCCAATGTTCCGAGTTTATCGGTTCGGTTTGCAGGAATTGATAATATGGGAATAGCATCCTATATTATGACTTTGTATTTCGGTGCTGCCGTATTAACAAATGATGCATTAGGGATGTTGGAAAATATAGAGGTGGGAAGATACCATGAATATAAATAAATCAGGTGATGGCATGAATGTTTCCTTTAAAACTGAAGAGAAGCTACCGGGTAATCCTTCCCCATCCGACAGTGATAGTCTCAATATGATTAGTCGGCTTGCCAATGAACTATATAGTGAAGGTCTGGCTGGACATTCCGTTTCACTTCATAACTCGCCATATATTCAAGCTCCTGAAATTACTGAGCAATTTGCTGCCACAAAAACAGAAGCAACCCATTGCTCAATGGATTCAGGCCATAACGGGGATAATGCATATTACTTCTTACCGGGTTATCAATCAGTTGCTCATAAAAAGGAAATGGGCATTCCTAATTACAGGCCTGGACTTGATGTTTACTCCATCCGCAAGGACTTCCCAATACTGCAAAGAAGGATTAACGGAAAACCCTTGGTATGGCTTGATAATGGTGCAACAACCCAGAAGCCTGTGTGTGTAATGAATGCGTTGAACCAATTTTATAGCCAATACAATTCGAATATCCATCGAGGCGCCCATACTCTGGCAAAGCTCGCCACCAATGCATATGAAGCAGCCAGGGAAAAAGTTCGGAACTTTATTGGAGCGTCTTCTGCGGAAGAAATTATATTTGTACGGGGTACTACAGAGGCAATCAACCTGGTAGCTGAAAGCTTTGGCGGAATGAACGTACATACAGGAGATGAAATATTACTGACAATGATGGAACATCACTCCAATATTGTACCCTGGCAAAAGCTCCAGCAGGCAAAAGGTGCGGTTATTAAAGTTATTCCTATCAATGACCGTGGTGAAGTTATTCTGGATGAATACGAGAAATTATTAACTCAACGTACCCGGATTGTTGCTATTACCCATGTGTCCAATGTCCTTGGAACAATCAATCCGGTTCGCACGATGATTGAGATGGCACACAAACACGGGGCTTTTGTTCTTATTGATGGTGCTCAGTCTGTCCCTCATATAGGTGTTGATGTTAAAGAGCTTGACGCAGATTTTTATGCCTTCTCAGGGCACAAAGTCTATGGACCGACAGGAATCGGAGTATTATACGGCAAAAGAGCTTTGCTCGAAAAAATGACACCGTGGCAAAGAGGTGGCGGTATGATACAAAATGTAAGTTTTAACGAAACTACTTATAACAGTGTGCCCTATAAGTTTGAAGCAGGTACCGGCAACATTGCAGATGCGGTAGGTTTGGGTGCAGCTATAGATTATATTCAAGAAATAGGAATGGATAGTATCGAAAGGCACGAAAAGGAATTAACGGTTTATGCCCTGGAAAAGTTATATCAAATACCGGGTTTACACATCATTGGTACAGCTCTTGATAAAACAAGTGTAATCTCCTTTGTGATTGACGGTATATCTTCGGAATATGCTGCACAATATTTAAATCAGGATGGAATTGCAGTCCGTTCAGGGCATCACTGTGCACAACCGGCCTTACACAGATATGGTTTAACCAGTTCTATCCGTGCATCTCTCGGTCTATACAATACAAAAGAAGAGGTTGACTGTCTCGTGAACTCCGTTCTCAAAATAGCAAAATATTACAACTAATGAGGCAGCTGCTTGCTGTATCTGTATATATTCATCAGGGTATAGCAAGCATCAAAATAAAGTTATAGCCCTAAAAGGAGACCCTTATGTTTTCCTCAGCCTCCTGACAGGAATAAAATGTCTAATCACTCAAGTATTGATACAATTGGCGGTATTCCAAAAGGCTGTTGTTTGGAATACCGCCAAAAAGCTTGATTAACATTTATCTTTTGTAGAATACTAATCTTTCAATAAAAAACAAAATGCTATTCATTGTACAAATTATCTTTCAAATATCTTCAAAAGTCTCAGATAATGGTTGGCTTCACGCAATGTATGGTCACCCAATAATGGAATAATAATTGATTTAATTTTGCATTCAAGCAACCCTTGTGTTCCTTGAGCTTTGAACTCCCGGATTGCCGTGGTTGCCTTTAGGCTGTCATCTGTGACTTTCGCTACAGGTAAGGTTTTATCCATGGCAGCCATTGCTTCTGCTGTCAATTGGTCAAACTCATTACCAAAATTGTTTGCTGTGTTTATCAACTCATTTTCAGTAGGGTCAAGCAAACCACGGATAAACTTTGAGTGTTCTGCCATAATTCTGTTCCAGAACACTTCTTGCTCCAAGGCTTCTCTTTCTATATTTATGGTTTCTCTGTTTTGAAGCCTTTGAACCATTCGTAAGTAAAGCCTTGCTTCCCTCATAATATGGTCTATCAATAACGGGTAGTTTAGTGTAAACATTTTGCAGGATAAAACATTGGATAAAATCGTTGCTTTAAACTGTATTAACCAAGATATTAAACCAATAGCCCTCTGATTTATCAAAGATACTCTCTGCTCAAGCACTGGATTTACTGTCATTAATCCCCCACCCATTAATCCTGCTTCTGCCTGAGTTATTTCTGTTGGTATCCTTACTCCAGTAAAATATGATGAAGCCATTTCTGCTTTAAGTGTATATTGAGTTATTACCTCTCCTGACTGAAGCACTCCTGGGCTTACAATACCATTTGAAAGAGGTACGACTTCTGCTAAAAGTCTGTCAAACTCCCTTCGAAATTCATCTGCCCTTTGGATAAAGTTATCATCCTTTGATGTAAATCCTGCTTCAAGAAAAAATGAGTGTTCCTTCATTATTCTTGCAAAAAACAGATGTATTTCAAGTGACTGCCTCACAAAATCCAAACTTGAAAGCATACTATATTCCTCCTAATGAAAACTTCATGCTATGCTACATAATATGTTTACGTTACATAATCTGCTACACTTTAAGTTAGATTACACTATGAAGAAGATATTAATGATGAGTGAAAAAAAGATGAAGTATGGTGTGTGACAAGAAATGTTCAAAAACTAAAAAAAGCCTTGCAACAAGTTCCAGGACAGGTAATCAAAGTAGAAATGGACACTGATAATGGTTATTGGTATAGCCTCAAATGTTTTGTTAACTTATATTAAGTTTGAACACCCGGCATTAAAGCGAATTTGCAAGTACCATTAATGCTTCCAATGCTCTAATATCTTAGCTGATAATACGTAATTGTACTTTCACAACTCCTTCTCCCCCAATTAGACCAATTGTTTTCAAGTTATTTACCTCCCCTTCTCCTTCTGCAATCTTTTGATATTCCTGCTTCAAAAAGTGACCAGAAACCTTTTACAAGATACCATAATTAATTGTTTACTTTTTAAATGCTGGTTATATATAATATAACTGGCTTTAATAATTCTATATCGTATAGGGAAAGCATTTTAAAAGCATAAGTTAGCTTAAACATGGAGGTCATTTATAAAATGCGATACATCAAGTTGATTTCAACAGTATTTATAATTTCTGTCTTTTCTGCATGTTCAAGTAGTCCTGCCAAAAAGGATACTGAGACTACAGCAATTTTGCAAAGTCCTGTTATTACCGCAGGAAATTTAACTTCACCAAAATCCGAAAATACCACTATACCTAATCAGTTGGGTGATTTTAATATCGATGAATGGAAGCATCCTACAAAAGACGTTTTGCAGGAGTTTAACGTTAAAATTATTAATATGAAGTTGTTGCAGGAAAATACTTATCCTGTATTTTATGTAGAATTGCCAAAAGAATTAAATGAAGAAAATATCACATATTTTGATAGCCTTATAGCCAGGCTTTCTGAAGCGAATGGTTTTTGGGATTTCGAAATAAATGATGAAAAGGGTTCTACTAATAGAAGTATCCTGTGACAGGATAAATAGATCGGTAACTTTTTGAAAATGTCAATGTAATGTACAAATTAGGAGTGTTTGGTAAAGATGATTATTTTCAGGACTTTCCATTCCAATATACTATCAATGGAATAAATAGGAATACAATTGTTTTATATGACAGCGAAAACAATAAAGAATACAATGTGATATACTCAATAGGGAATAATGGAATAGAACTTAAACTTGTTAATGTTACAGGCATACAGTGACGTTTACACTTAATCACAATTGAATGAAATATCTTCAATCTATTATTTAATCTGAATTGTATATTAAAAAATTCAGCTCCACTTTTCCTTGCATTGTCATTATTTTTTTGTGTTGTGAGCACTATTAAACACATATTCAATTTCTACCCACCCGGTTTTTCAAAAAACTAAACAATTATGATATGTTATTATAAATAATGTATTGACTCTCTCGTAACGTTACCCTTTACAATTTGATATAAAGGAGGAAAACATGAAAACAGTAAAAGAAGTATCAAAAATAACTGGAATCAGTATTCGTGCATTACGTTATTATGATGAAATCGGACTATTAAAACCCTCAAAATTAAGTAGTACCGGCTATCGTTTATACGATAACAAATCTCTGGAGAAATTACAGGAAATCATGTTTTATAGAGAATTGGAAATACCCCTGCATGATATAAAAAAGATTATGGATAATCCCAATTATGATAAAAAACAGGCCTTACTTTCCCAGCTAGCTTTGTTAGAGCATAAGCGAAATCGCTTAAATGGAATTATTGAATTGATAAAAGATGTATTAGAAGGAGTGAATACAATGAGTTTTGAAGCATTTAATGAACAAGACATTAAAAAAATAATTGAAATCATGAGAAGTGATTTATCGGAAGAAGATTTTCAAGCTTTTATTAAAGAACATGGCGGCGGTAATATAGAAAAATATGAAGAAATTCTACTTAAATCATTAACAGATGGGAAAGTTTCTTCAGATATATTAAGGTGGTATAGAAGTAAAGAAAACTTTATAAAAGCAAGCAAGCCCCAACATAGTACAGGACAAACAAAAAATGATATTCATGAGATTTACATAGGGTTTGCAACCCTTATGAATTCCCCAGATATAGAATCAGAGCATCTCTTAGTTGAGAGACTTGCCAACAGTTATAAAAATATGCTTAAGTTTGATAATCCCAGAGCATTTCTTCTTGATTTTGCAAAAGAGTTTCAGAATGAAAAATTGGCAGACATTCATGATACTCAATATGGAAAAGGTAGCTCAAAATACATGGCGGAAGCCATTCAAAGATATTATGGGGTGTAGTTGCAAAGTGCATACTTACAAATAAATGCAATTCATTTGGAACTTCTTGACACAAAATTATTTTCATGATATCATATTAATATCAGATAGATATAATTTTGTTATAGTATTGGAGGTATATAATATGAAAACGGAAAATAATATCGATTCCAATGAAATTGATCTAAAAGCAAGAAATGGTATGGGTGCCTTGATACTCAGCATTTTTCTGATCTTTCTATCTATAGCAATAACTATTTATGGTGCTATACTTATCGAAAAAAAGATTAATCTTGTCGGCGGCATTCTTTTTTGTGTGGGTATCCTCTACCTCTGCATTTCCTGGATTCCTTTTATGGGACTAAAAATACTCAAACCTCAGGAAGCACTTGTCCTCACATTATTCGGGAAGTACATTGGCACCCTTAAGGGCGAAGGATTTTACTTTGTGAACCCCTTTGTATCAGCTGTAAATCCATCTGTTGGAAAGGGTATGGCAACAGGAACCGAGGATCAAAACCCTATAGCTCAGTTTAGCCCATCAGGAACTGTTAACGTGAATCTAACACAGAAAAAAATAATTTCTCTTAAGGCTATGACCCTAAATAACAATAAACAAAAGGTTAACGATGCTCTGGGTAATCCGGTTGAAATTGGGATTGTAGTTATCTGGCGTGTAGTCAACACAGCCAAAGCAGTATTTAATGTAGATAATTACAAAGCCTTTCTCTCTATACAAAGTGATACCGCACTCCGCAATATTGCCAGGCTTTATCCCTACGATGTATCAGAAGGCGGAGAGGAAATGACCTTGAGAGGTAGCAGCCAAGAGGTAGCTGACAAGCTTACGGCTGAGATTCAGGAAAGAGTTGCAATTGCAGGTCTCGAAGTAATCGAAGCCAGAATAACACATTTGGCATATGCTCCTGAAATTGCCGCTTCCATGCTTCAAAGGCAGCAAGCCGCTGCCATAATTGACGCCAAAAAAATGATAGTTGATGGCGCAGTAGGTATGGTTGAAATGGCTCTTGAGAAGCTAAGCGAAAATAGTATTGTTCAACTGGATGAAGAAAGAAAAGCAGCTATGGTAAGCAACCTTCTTGTGGTTCTTTGTGGTAATAGAGACGCTCAGCCCATAGTGAACAGCGGGAGCATTTATTGATATGGCTGCAAATAAAAACGAAGGTGAGAAGAAGCAAATCTTGTTGCGTTTATCTTCCACTCTGTGGAAAGAGCTGGCATCGTGGGCTGAAGATGACTTCCGCTCTATAAACGGGCAAATTGAGTATCTTCTTTCCGAAGCTGTCAAGAAACGCAAAAAACTTCCAGAGGATACTAACCTGTAATTCTGCATAGTATTAAAATCCCGGGCCCAACTCGCCCGGGATTTTGTTTATGCTTATCCATGCCTACGTCTTACTTTTGACTTCCTTTATTTTATTTGGAAGAAAAGTCTCTCCTCCAACCGCAATTGCATCATCAAAATATTTATCACTCATTTCAATATCCCCATCTTTCAAATATACCATTCCTAAAAGATATAATGCTGTCAACCTATAGAAGCCTTTCAAGTCTCCGTTTATTAAATCCCTTAACATTTTCTTACTTTCTTCCACATCTCCGGTAAAGTATTCAAAGGCAGCTAAGTTTGTTCTTATCAAACCATTCAAATTCTTATTATTAGTATTTGGTGTAAACATTTTCATGTTACTCATAAAGAGATTTACAGCCTCATCATATTTCTCAGAAAAAAGCAAAGTAAAGGCTAAACAATTATAATAGTAAATATCTAGCGGATTCTTGGATATGGATTTAGTATCTATAGATCTAAGTATATCTAAAGACTGTTGCCAATCCCCTTTAAAATTCATTAATTCTGCTTTATAAACAAGAAATGAACTCTTTTGTTCTTCATCCCTAGCTTTTTCAATACTATTATTAACCTCTTTAAGAGAATACGCAATATATTCACCTTTTCTGATAGCTAACTTTACAGGAATATATCCTTTCAGAAATATATAAGCAAAATAGATTACAAGCGAAACAGGAATTCCAAAAATAATAAGTTTTATAACCCCATCTTCTCCACCGAATGAAGCAATCAGTAATATTATTATGAATAGCACTACATAAATTATGGTCTTTGATAATAAATAGTTCATTATTTTCTCTAGTTTTGACAATAAATTCACACCCTGCCTCTCTTATAACCAATAATAACAATTCAATATTCGTATTCATTATATATAGGAATAAAAACCTGTGTCAATGATTTAACTTGTATTTTCCTGACACAGGATCAGCTTCCTATTAGAATTTAAATGGTAATATAGAATACATATTATATTTCCAATAGTTCCCTATACATTTCATGACGTAGATTTGACGTTTCATGTCAAAAACGGTTCTTAGTGATTTTTTCTGATATAATATCCGATATAGTATGATAGCAAACAAAGCAATTATGCAAGTATAACCGAATAAAAAGGAGGCATATGCAAATGTTAAAACCCACACACAGGGTGCTATCTCTTCTGCTAATAGCAAGCATAGCATTATCGTTGGCTGCTATTCTCCCCCCTGTCACGATAACATCGGCGGCGACAAAAACACCTGACAATGGTTGGTACAACCTTCGTGCCATGAGTAACTATCTTAGCATTGACGCCTCAGGCAGTGCTGAACTACGTAACAACTCCGCAATCGGAAATCAGGCATACTATGTGGAAAATAAGGGAAACGGTCAAATAACCCTGAAGATGCCAGACGGAAGGTATCTTGGAATTAATGACGCCATATCAGACGGCGTGCGTGTTAAGGCTGTAAACAGCCCATATCTTTGGAACGTCTACTCTGAAAACAACAACGACATTTACAGTCTGCGCCCACTCACCGACAATAAAAAGGTACTTAATGCCTCCGGACAGAAAAATGAAGACGGAACCTACATAATTTTGTGGACGCATGAGGATTTGAACGCTCCGAACAATGCGGAGTTTAGGTTTATTCCTGCAAGTGCCACACCCAGCCAAACCAAGTTTGTGATAAACAATCAGCCCGTTTCCGTTTCAGCAGCATACAACATTAACAACACCAACTACTTGCAGCTTCGGGCAATTGCGGCGATGCTAAACGGAACCGAAGCCCAGTTTGATATAGGCTGGGACGGCCAGTATGCCGTGATTGAACCTGGCAAGCCATACAGTGGCTCGGTTACCGAAACCACTCTCCAAACCACAATAAACGTAAGGAAGAGTGACACTAAGTTTAAATTGAATGAGGAAATCTTTTCCTTTGAGGACGCACGGCTTATTGACGGAAATACCAACTACATTCAATTGCGTGAGTTTGCACAAAAACTTTCCGGCACATCTTCCCAGTTTAATGTGTACTGGGATGGCGAGGCAGGGCAAGTGGTCATTCAGCCCGGCGTGGCATATACAGGATATGCTCCTGGGGCTGAACCCAAAGTCGCCAGTACTGATAAGATTGAAATGGTACTTATTCCCGCTGGGACTTATACAACGAGCGGAAGAGAGATAACCAATTCACAGCCCTTTTACATGGGCATATACCCGGTAACTCAGGAACAATACACCGCAATTATGGGTAATAATCCGAGCCTTCTCCAAGGATCGGGTAAAGTCAGTATTACCAATGAAAATGGTCAAACTGTAGTATATAATCGTTCTGCAGCATCCGGGGAAAACTCAAACAAGCGCCCTGTCGAGCGGGTAAACTGGTATAATGCCATAGTATTTTGCAACAAACTGAGCATAAAAGAAGGCTTAACCCCTGCATACAGCATAGGTGGGATAACCGATCCCGACAAATGGGGTAAAATGCCTACAAAACAATCCGGCCCCAGCGAGGTTTGGGACGAAGCAGAAATAGTACAAGGCTCTACCGGTTACCGCCTTCCAACCGAAGCGCAGTGGGAATACGCTTGCCGTGCCGGAACAACAACTAAATATTACACCGGAGACAAGATGACCGACGAAACAGGCTGGTATTCTAAAAACAGCGGCTCACAAACTCACGAAGTAGGCAGAAAACAACCTAATGAATTTGGACTATATGATATGCTCGGAAATGTTTGGGAATGGTGTTGGGATTGGTATAATTCCGAATTGCCTCTTTATTCGCAAACCGACCCGACAGGTCCTAAAGGACCACTTAGCACTAACGGTCGTTCACGTGTTATGCGAGGCGGCTCCTTTACCACAGATCCCGAACACTGTACTTCAGATACGCATTGGCATGGCTTCCAAGAATATGATTCTGAGCCTGATATCGGTTTCCGTGTGGTACGCCCCGATCCTACATCCATGCCTGACAAGGCTGTAGTACAAGGCATGCAGTATATACCCGGTGGCACCTTGGGTGGAAAAAAAATTGAAGGTTTTTACATGGGTACATACGAGGTAACACAGAAACAGTATGCAGATGTAATGAATGCATGGCCAAGTGAATTTAAGAACGGGATTAATATTACAAAAGGAGAATACTACAACAGCCGTCCGGTAGAGAAAGTAAGCTGGTACGATGCTATAAAATTCTGCAACTTGCTGAGTATGGAAGAAGGCTTAAGCCCTGCGTACCGCATAAACGGCAGCACTAACCCTTCAAAATGGGGAATCGTGCCCACCAAAAAGGATGAAAAATGGGAGGCTGTAGAAATAGTCTCCGGCTCCAACGGCTACCGGCTACCCACAGAACTGCAATGGGAGTATGCATGTAGGGCAGGTACGACAACCAAGTATAATAATGGAAAAGACAAGCTTGAAACCGATAAGAATAAATATGGTGTTGCTGCTATAAAATCAGATAACACAGCATGGTACGCCGAAACCAGCCAATATCGCGATGGTGTTCAAAAAACACATGAAGTTGGGCTGCTCGCACCCAACGCCTTTGGTCTGTATGATATGCACGGTAATGTAACCGAGTGGTGTTGGTCTGAACCCACCGATAAAGGAAACCGCATATTGAGGGGCGGCTCATACATAAGTGCCGCCAGTCAGGTTACTTCCTCTGTCCGTTTCAGCTCCGATCCCTCGACACGCAAAAATTCAATCGGTTTCCGTATCGTGCTTCCAGACTCCGGTACCTTGCCAAACAAGAACGCTGAACCGTCAGAGACTGCTAAAAATCCTATAAAAATCTTCAAGGATGGCTGGTATGTGCTTAAAATCGTAAATAATCCTGTAGCTTTTAACTCCAAGGGTGAACTAATAATAAACAAGAACGATATGTCCCAAGTCTTCTATATAGAAAACCTGGGCAAGAGTCAAATAACCATAAAAACAAGGGATGGAAAATATGTGGGCATAAGCGATGATATAAAAGCAGGTACTGTGGTTAAGAAGGTTATCAAACCATATAAGTGGTATATAACCTTTGATTCGGGAGGAATTCGCCCAGCCACTGACACCAATTATGTGGCCATCGTAGCTGAGGGTGCTCATTATAGCTCGAATGGGAGTACTTGGGATGATGGAAGCAGAATTGCGCTGACAAAAAGTCAATTACCTAATAAAGACAAAGCTGAAGTCAGCAATGCTCAGTTTAAATTTTATCCCACCCGTGCACCTAAATAATAACGAAAGGAATGAACAACAAAATGAATAGAATGAACAAGAAAATTCTATCCCTTACGCTGGCACTCTCTCTTGTTCTTGCTTTCGGCTTTTCCGCCTTTGGTGCGGAAAAGTCTAAAGACTTTGGCAAACCGCCGAAGGAACTCGATATATCCCAAGAAGAGTGGGATGTGCTGCGCTTTACAAATATCGAACGAGCAAAAGAGGGGCTTCCTCTGCTTTTGACCTTTGACCTTGTACAAAAAGCAGCCAAAGTTCGTGCCGAAGAGTTGGGTTTGTTGTTCGAACATACCCGTCCCAACGGCTCAGAAGCTAATACGGCACTTGACGAGCTAGGCTATGTGAAAATCAATTCATATACCGCATTTGCAGAAAACATTGCCTTAGGTCAAGGATCGGCTCAGGAGGTTGTCGAGGCTTGGATGGATTCACCGGGGCACAGAGCCAATATTTTAAGAGAGCATCTTCGCCAACTGGGCGTAGGATTTGTAGATAGCGGTTGGGCACAGGTTTTTGTGACAGATAAAGAAAGCGATGCCGTAAGCATTGATTTCAATGAGGAATTAGGATATTTTACATTGAAGCTCAAAAGCGGAATCACCGCATACGCTCCTTATGACCCAATAAGCTCTCCCACCGTAGACGGTGAAGTGACCTTCAACTACCCAGGAGCGCTTCCTCTAACAGGTACGAAAGCACCTGACGACGGTTGGTATTACATTCGTGCCATGAACAACTATCTTAACATAGACACCTCAGGGAACGCAGAGCTGCGCAACAACTCCGCCATCAACGGAAATCAGGTTTATTATGTGGAGAACCATGGCAAAAACCAAATAACCTTGAAATTGCCTGACGGAAGGTATCTGGGAATAGCCGGCAACTTATCTGACGGCGTAAGGGTACAGGCTGTGGACAGCCCGTATCTTTGGAACTCCTATACTGAAAACAACAACGATATTTACAGCCTTCGTTCCAATAACGATGTAAGAATGATGCTTAATGCCTCCGGAAAGAAAAATACGAACGGGACTCCGATAATTCTGTGGACTAATTCAAAATTAGATGCTCCCAACCATGCGGAGTTTCGTTTTATCCCCACAAGTGCTCCCGATAAGCCCATTACACCTTCCCCCACTTCGGCGCCTATACCTGTGGTCTCTGACAACGTCACTGCCGTACCGAGCCAAACGAATTTTGTAATGAACGGTAAGCCTGTATCGGTAACAGCAGCATACACCATTAACAGCACAAACTACTTGCAGCTTCGAGCAATTGCTGCGTTGTTAAACGGAACCGTGGCACAGTTTGACGTGGGCTGGGACGGTCAGTACGCCGTGATTGAACCCGGCAAGCCTTACAGCGGCGAAGTAACTAAAACAACACTCCAAACAACAACAAATATTCGCAAAAGCAACACAAAGTTCAAGCTAAACGGCGAAGTTTTTAGCTTCGAGGACGCGCGGCTTATTGACGGTGATACCAACTACCTGCAACTGCGTGAGTTTGCACAAAAACTCTCCGGCACAGCATCCCAGTTTAATGTGTACTGGGATGCAGCAGCAGGTCAGGCGGTAATTCAGCCAGGCGTTGCCTATACGGGATTAGCTCAATAAACATCACAAACGGTAAATAAAGATGTAAAAGGCATAATTGACAAAAATCCTGCATGATGGAATTGCTTGAAGGAACAAAAGGTGCTGTCCCAAATATTTATCATATTTGAGACAGCACCTTATAAAATCAACACTCAAATATATATAATAATATTCTGTAATTGGCGTTTAGTCATTTCTTCGTTCCATCCGTCCGGTTTTTCATTTTTATCATTCCACTTCCATTTGAAACCTTCATTAATCCACTTTTTTCTCAAAATAAGTAATACAACATCCCCTTTGAGTATGTAAACACACTTCAAAGGAGATGTTTTTTGTGGAGATTGTAATTTCTAGAAATCCTGGTGCTCTGCCATTAAGCTACACGAACCCCTTTTAAGGGTAATCATGAACGGACTCGAACCGTTACTCCCCAGGTCCTGGATTAAGAAGGAAGAAAGTACATAGCCACATAATGTAAATTTATAAATACTGTGATACGATAATGTCCGTATCATATGGAGTTATCCCATTGCCAATAGAAAAAACCGTATCTGCATCTTCTATTGATTCACACAATTCACCTCTTGCCTCTGCATTAAGCATTAACAAATCGTAGAGAGTTGGCTTTTTCATGGTTGTCAAAGCCTTACCCATCAAAATCATACCTGACATATTGTTTTCAACATTGTTCCATCTTGGCTGGGATTTTAGTGAAATATCCGCCCAAATCACTTTGTTTTCATATAGATCAAGAACCATTGGAATGCATATTAAGCTTTGTGAAGCTATGTCTATTTTGTTTTTAACGGTTTTCGCTTCATATATTTCCCCAGAATTGACATCCTTTCTAGCCATCCATCCCATAAAACACTCCGGAAGATCCACAAAATTCTGGCCTGTAAAGGACATAACAGTGAACACAACATATCTTCCCCCATATTTTCTAACAGACTCCAAATCCAAATCAATAAACTCCGAAGCTCCTTTTGGTGCAGAAGTTATATCACCGCTATGGGCAGCTTTGTATTTGGCAGACCTTAAGTTTGTATATGAAATGTGCTCCATATAATTCCAGTTAGAATCATACATTACTGCGGAAAGGTCAATATCTGTTCTATTACCTTGTGTTTCCTTCCAGTAAACGAATGTTCTTATTGTAGTGGCATCAGAAGGAATATCTACCTTTGAGCCCCTTACTATGGTTTTTAATGCTTTACTAGCTGATCTTTGGGAAAATGGAACAAAATAATCCTTAAGCTTTTCATCTATATACACCTTGCCAAGCTTTTCCCTGGAACCATATAATTCTTTAAGCCTTGCTTTACAAATATCTACAACCTTCTGGCAAAGCTCAGCATCCAAATCAGGTAAATCATTTAAACGCCCATAAACCTTTGCAATACTTCCTTTTGGGAAAAATACGCGAAGCTCATTTTTTTCATTTCTGGTTTTAAAATGCTCAAGTACCTGCAATAGTACTGAAGTGGATACTTCACCTGCAATTTTATAAAATTCACTCAATGCCATATCTGTGTCATCACATGTCCTTAATAGATAATCTAGCTTTCTTGCGAATTCACCAGGTTTTTGTTTTAAAAGCTTCACTATCTCTTTTGTTTCTCCACAATAAAAGGCTAGATTCACTTTGCTGTTGAAAGTATCTATTCTTTCGTTATTTCTCAATTTTCCAAATGCCCTTTGCGATTTTTCAAACATCTTGTACTCAGATGGGTGTAGCCTTTCACCAAGCCTTATCCACTGGTTTTTGTATTACAACTCGCATTCGGAAGCCTTCATGACCTGAGCTGGAAAATTTGGGTACATTGGATTGTACACAACATCAGCCCCAACCAGCCTCTTAATGTTCTTAACTATTCCTTTATAGAAATTCTTCAATTGCTCAACTGTATATGTATTAAGTATATTTATTATATCTTGAGAAAAAGTATATCCAAGACTTTCAATATTCTTTAGAATTGTAGCAACTTCCCTTATGTTTGGAGTTGATGCCAGTCCAGTATTGATTTTTATTTTATTTTTTCTTCTTAAATAAATTCTGTTCATATATTCCCTCCATTTTAAAGGATAGCGGGGTTTCTATTTCACCAAATGATTATAGAAGGAAGAAACCCCTTAGCCTATTGTAAAAGGTAATCGCATTTCTAATACCATCTCCAAATAAGTTTTTTAGAAGGAAGAAAATGCTGTAGCCTTATTACATTTATAATTATATTCGAGGATTAGACTATGTTACAGACAAAAAGTTTGCAATCTTACATTTTAATGGAACCTAAACCTAATAAATGCAAATCGAGAAGGAGGCGGTGACTAGCCGCCGTCCTCTCACACCACCGTGCGTACCGTTCGGTACACAGCGGTTCAGTTATAAACAAGATGTGCCTGTGCCTTGCATTACTTATATATCCTTACTAAGCGTTTTCATTATTTGTCTTCGGTTTCCAACCTATTTTCAAATGAGCAACCCCTCACGGGCAACTGCTATCCTTATAGTTCAAGTAAGTAACGTCTGTCTTTTTATAACCGTCAAGCCTTTTTCTCCACTATCTTTCAATAGTTTCCACGATACTACGGCTTGAGCTGACTTCTGTACGTATAACTTTGTTTCAACAAAGCTTACTAAGTAGCGAAAATGCTTGCTATGCAGAGCATACCGTACAGACCTCCCCAGTTAAGAACGTAATCTTTCACTCCATCCATCTGCCACATCTACATAATATGTTTTCGAGTAGTATTGGACTTTAGCTTGTGTTGCAGCCTTATCCAACATATCATGCCTTATATGTGATTTCTGTTCGTCAGATCAGAGATTTACCTACACCTTCCTTCAGATTCCACCTCACGATGGACACCCTTGGTGTTCAGCTATGTGTTTGCTACTACTAAGCTACACTAGGGACTTTCACCCATTAGATTACGCCCATGCTGGGCGAACAGCAACAAAAGCCACTGAAATCAGTGACTTTACATTGTATCAAAATTTGAGTTTTAATTTGTCTAAAATGAGCGTCGTTGATACAATTTATTTTTCCTAGGTTGTTGTTTCTCCGAGGGGGGTGCAAATTGTATAGGGGGTGCAGGAAAAAGTCCCACAAAAAAGAAATCCTGTTTTAAATATGTTTCTCCACATCGGTTGGCTCTAGACGACAGGAAGTACGTCATATCCGACCTCTCGTTAGTGGTAACATATCCACTACCATTCCTTATGTATGCGGAAACATATCCACCATCAAGCCGAAAGTTTCCTCAACTCTACAACGTAAATTTTTTAAAAGATTAATAATTGTGTGAGTAAAAATCAATAATTGGTACCTTTCTATCAATTAAATAGTTTCCAATTGCTCTTTCGATGTCACCTCTTGTATATCCATTAGGAATATTGGGTAACGGAAACACTGACACAAAAGAGGTATCCCATACTTTACCTAATTGATGAACTAATATTCCTGCTGAAGTATGCTTCCAGACCCATTCTTTTTGTTTTAAAAAGGTATTATATCTCCATTCCTTTTTATCATATTCTGATGTGTTTTGCGGTATATCAAAGTTTATATCATTACTAGTTGCCACGACTCCTAAATACCCGTCTTTGGTAAACTTCATCCAAACAATATCTCCCAGTTCACCTAATGCATTATCTTTTTTTATCTTTTCATAATCTATTTGTAGAGGATTATGTATTACAGGGGATTCCACTGTATTCATTCCAATAGCCCTAAAAAAATCATTGACATAGGCAGTGATAACATTAACATCTACTGGTGAAAAAGATGCTTGCTCTCTTGCTTTATCTAATCTGTATGTGTTTTTATAGTGAACTGAACATCTATAATCTCCTTTCACACCAATAGGTGGTGTGCCAGGAAAGCACTGAAAAAAACGATGCATTTTATCAATCACTTTTATCCCCCCGTAAATCCACACTTTCGAATTGTTTCAATTAGTATTAAAGGCTAACTGTTTTCCTACCTTATAATATATCATTACAATTTCTTCGGCAGTTTAATATCAAATTTACCACCTAAAGCGGCTGTACCTATTCCAACAACTGTGAGTACAACAAAACTTGCTGCACCAAGCATCTTCCAATTAAATTCTTTCTTTTCTGAGTCTTTTTTATCAGCCATACGAGTAGTTTCCATTTCCTGTTCTCGTATCTCTGTATCTTTTTTATCCACTATGCGGAAAATTTCCATCTCACGGTCAATGATTTCTTTTCGCTGTTCCGGTGTCAAATTTTTCGTATAAAATGTGGTAAGACGTTCAACACCATTAATTCTGCAAAAATGCCTTATAAATTATCCTAATAATTCTTCGTCTTCAGTACCCGTTTTATTTTTTGCTATATTTGTTTCAAAAGTACTCATGCCAGCCTTCTTTTTCCTTTACGGAGCATAAGACTTAACGTCTGTAATTGCTAAGGAAATGATCAATCATAGATACCGACTTATTTTCGCATACAGCTACCTTCTTTAAATAAGTCAAACAGTTCCGGATCAAGATATCGTACTTTGTCTTTATCAAGATACGTTGTGAATTTTCCATCATTTGAATGGAATACTTTTAATCATTTGTGCATGAACATCTCGATTAAAACCTGAATTCAAAGAACACACTGATGATGTCATCTTTCTGTGTTTCACAAGATAAAATGTCTTCTGCATATCTTCTCCATAAAGCTAAT
Source organism: uncultured Acetivibrio sp. (assembly GCA_964564015.1). GTDB lineage: Bacteria > Bacillota > Clostridia > Acetivibrionales > Acetivibrionaceae > Acetivibrio. The sequence continues at coordinate 9,468 of CAZLZR010000022.1, read as the reverse complement.
TTATCAACATCTTTGTTCATGCAGCATTTTTTGTATTTTACCCCACTTTCACAGGGTCAAGGATCATTGCGACATATGCTTCCCACGTTCCATCACATCCTAAAGTATTTAATTACTTCAAAATACAAGAGACGGGGTGGTGCCACCCCTTCCTCAATTTATTCTTCGTGTCATCTACTTTAATGTACCCTTGTCCTGGTTAAGGTGTCGGTGGCAGTGTCTCTCCTTTTGAAGCAGTTCTTTCTTCTCCTGTACGGCCAACACGAGGGCCAACTATTTCAGATTGACCTGATGATGCTTTTTGGCCAGTCTTATATGGCTCTTTACCCTTTGACATTGAACCACCCTCCTTCATACAAGGTATATTATCGTTCGACAATATTATATCATAAATGTCAAATTACGGAATATTTAAATCCATGAAACAAACCTCTTTACTAATAATAGAAGTTAAGGAAGAAATCGAAGTAGCTAAAGAACAAAGTCCTGTAGCAGAAAAAGTATCCGCAAGTAAATCTGATATGAACATTACTGATAGGATTGCAAAACGAAGGAAATGATGGATAATGGTAATGGTACAGATGATATTCCAAGAATTTCTGAAATTGAGGTTCAATTTAATAGAAATCCAAATCATGATGCAGCCGAATTTGAACGGCAATTAAAAGCACAAGAAGAAGGTCTAAATTCTTTAACTGTTGACGAATTTATTAATAACAGGGATAGATACTTGAAAGAAGGAAGATCAACCGAAGGAAATGCAGCACAACAAGCTGCTAGAGAAAAAGCATATCTAGATAAAATTGATGAGTTGAGGAAAATGGATTATCTAGAAAAGATGCAGAAAATCAAGCTTCCGAATGGCTCAACGATCAAGCTGCATTACATGAACCAGATCAGATTGCTGGTGGCGATCCACTTCATATTACCGGAACGGGAGATAAAAGAATTAATTCCTCTATTGGCTCACAATGGAAAAACAAGATAGGTGAAATGGATAAACAGATTAGAGTTTCTGCATCAAAGATGTCAGATGCAGAGAAAAAAACAACTCGATTAAATGCCAAATTAAAACACTGAGCATGAGGTGAAGATTATGCCTAACAAAATTTTTGAAGATTTTTTATTAAAAGAAAAAGTACCAGAAGATGTTATAGCAAACTACACAGGAAAAATCCCCGAAGCAATTTTAGAAATATGGAAGCAATATGGTTTTGGTAGTATTTTAGGTGGCTATCTGAAGTTTATTAATCCTGATGAGTTTCAACCTATTTTAAAAGATGTTTATGTAAGAAATCAAGATTCTATTGCATTATTTACAACTTCAATGGGAGATATTATTGTTTGGGAAGATAATAAGTATTTAATCTTATTAAATTTCAGAAAAGGTAAAATGAAAGGAATATCATCAGGCTTTAAATATTTTTTCTCTGATTTGGAAGATAAGTCATTTTTAGAAGAAAACTTAGATTGGAATCCATACCCGGAGGCAATTAAAAAGTATGGACAACCAGAATTTAATGAGTGCTTTGGTTATGTACCATTACTTGGATTGGGTGGACCTGAGAAGGTGGAAAATTTGAGAAAAGTTAAACTTGTTGAACATATTTATTTAATTACACAATTTATGGGACAAATTGAATAATTAATGAACAGGTCTTAACTGAGATTTATCTAGGTTAAGACTTGTTCATTTATATACAGCCAGCCACTTTATTCATGTTTTCTCCTGCTATTTTTCTCTTATAAAATGCCGAAAACCCTTGAAATTCAAAGGGTTTCGGACAAATTGTGTCTAATAACTATAATTTTGATACAATTTAGCATTAATTGAATTCCGCTAAAATGTTTGATTTCCGCTAAATTGTATAGGGTTTCTGCTAAAAAGTATGATTACTGCTAAATGGTGCACATTGTAAATTGTCCAGGTCACTTTGCATTGATTACTATATATTTATTATCTACCAAGGTTTATATTGGTATTCAGGTGCCTTCTAGAGAAATATGAACATTCTATAAATTGAAATAATCAACTTCCTATAATGATTATTTTGAATCTCAGATTTTTACTCCCATGAATAATTTCGTATGTAATGCTTATTATAAAAATGATTAGCATGCTTTTGTACAAGGAGGAGTATATAAGAGTCTGAAAATCGGTAAGAGAAACATTAAAACTGCTATTGCTGTGTTTTTAAGCGTTCTAATCTCAAAAGTGCTCAAACTTGAGTATCCTTTCTTCACTGTAATTGCTGCAATATTTTCTATGGAAAACTCAATAGCCAGCACATACAAAGCTGGATTATACAGATTAATAGGTACACTGGTAGGTGCTTTTGTCGGAGTTATCTTTATTTATATTCAGCCAGGCAACGCTTTATTAATGGCAATAGGCACCATTTTATTAATATTTATATGCAATACTTTCAAATGGGATCGTGCCGTTCCAATTGCAGGTGTTATGTTTGCGGCAATCATGCTGAGTTTGAACAATAAAAATCCTTTACAATACAGTTTCAGCAGAGTGCTAGACACCTTTGTAGGAATAGTCATTGCTGTAGCAGTAAACTATTTAATCTTCCCGCCAAATAACCTGACTCAAATGCGTAAGAGTCTTAACGATATTTCTAAGAAAATTTCAACAGTAATTGTTGATTTTGTGTGCTTAGGAAAAAATGTAGATTTAACCAGCTTGAGAATTGAAGTCATCGATTCAATAAAGTTTCTTGAAGCTTATAAAATCGAATTCAATCCGAAAATTGATGTAGGTACTGAATTTTCTAAGATAACCGTAGAACTGGAAGCTCTTAGAAGTATTCTGTCACACTTAAGAACCATTGAAGAACTTGGTCCCAGATGTAATCTGAGTTCTGATAACATAGAAAAGCTAAGACTTCTGAATCTATGTGATATTAAAGCCGTAGAGTTCTCAAAAAATGGCGAAAATATTATATATAATTATCATGTAAGTAAAATACTCAATGAACTCCCTCAATTAACCTTAGACAGTAGTAAGTAAGGCCCTTGCGGGCCTTACCTTGAATCCTTCATATGCTTCTCAGCATACTCAACCATCTTTTTAACCATGTTGCCCCCGATTTTCCCCGCATCTTTAGCAGTTATATCACCGTTATAACCGTCTTTCAGCTCTATTCCTTCCTCGGCGGCAACCTCATATTTCAGTTTATCAAGTGCGTCTGCTGCTTCAGGTACTAATTTTTTATTGCGTGCCATAAAGCATCGACCTCTCTGAAATAAATTATCCTTTCGGACATTAATATTGTTTTACCTCAAAGCAAAATGTATCCCTTTATATATTGCTAAATATGAATAATTTTATTATAAAATAATGATTTCAACAGTATAAATTTTAGCATTTCGGAAAATATACGTAAGTGGACTAAGTTTTTTAATCAATATCGATTATGAAAATTATTTGTTTATATATAGGAGGAAACGCATTTGGATACACCAGTATCAATTGGCAAGAGTATTCAGCGAAAAGAGGCATGGGACAAAGTAACTGGTGTTGCCAAATACACCGATGATTATATTGTACCAGGGATTTTACATGCCAAGCTGGTCACAAGCCCATTTGCACATGCAAAAATCAAATCAATAGATACTTCTGAAGCAATAAAAGCTTCCGGTGTTCAATCTGTAATTACCGGTAGCAGTTTCCCTATACTTTGTGGAGTCGTAATTGAAGACCGTCCTCCGCTTGCAATAGATAAAGTCCGATACTTTGGAGAACCTGTTGCATTAGTCGTAGCCAATAGCGAACGAGAGGCTATGCATGCAGTTAAAATGGTAAAAGTGGAATACGAGCTGCTAACAACAGTAAATTCTCCTTGTGACGCTTTAAAGAGCGATGCTCCCATTATCCATGAGAATTTAGGTCAATATAAGCATGCAGTAAAAGATGTTACTCCTGAACCAAATACCAATATTGCTGAACATATCAAAATTAGAAAAGGTGATATGGCAAAAGGCTGGGTAGAAAGTGAATTTGTCATTGAGACTGAGTTTAAACTTCCAAAGTCTGACCATATAGCTATGGAAACAAGAAATGCCAGGGCAGAAATACATGCGGACGGACAGGTTGTGATTAATTCCACCACGCAGGCCCCTTTTTCTGTAAGGAATATGATCAGTCAATATTTCAATCTGGAATTAGGAAAAATTACTGTCAAAACACCACTTGTAGGTGGAGGGTTTGGAGGAAAGGCTCCTATACAGCTCGAAATTCTTGCTTATATGGCATCTAAATCAGTCGGAGGTAAGCTTGTTAAGATAGCTAATGCAAGAGAAGAAGATATTGTAACCTCACCATGCCGTTTGGGCCTGGAAGCTAAAATAAAACTGGGAGCTTCAAAGGATGGAGTTTTAAAAGCTGCTGAGATGACATATCTCGTCGATACCGGAGCTTATGCCGATATCGGCCCTCGCTTGGCAAAGTCAATCGCTATTAGCTGTACCGGTCCCTATAATATTGAAAACGTTTGGTGTGATTCGTTGTGCGTATATACCAACCACCCTTATTCCACCTCCTTCCGTGGTTTTGGGCATGCTTCCTTTACATTTTGTATAGAACGGACACTGGATAAGCTTGCTTTCACACTTGGAATGAACCCATTGGAATTAAGAATAAAAAATGCAATAACTCCTGATAAAACAACCCCAACTCAGGTTAAGACAACTATAAGCAACATCGGGAACCTTACAGCATGCCTTGAGAAGCTGAAAGATTCTGTAAACTGGGATGAGGGTATGAGGATAGACTTGGGAAACAACAAAATCAGGGCAAAAGGAATCAGCTGCTTCTGGAAAACATCCGATTCTCCAACCGACGCTGTTTCAGGTATATTTTTATCATTCAATACTGATGGAAGTATTAATCTGATCAGCGGGGTTGTTGAAATTGGACCGGGAATGAAAACAACATTAGCTCAGATACTTGCCGAAAAAATGAAAATGGATATCAATAGAATTCATATCAAGCTGGAGGTAGACACACAGGTCAGTCCCGAGCATTGGAAGACAGTTGCCAGCATGACTACTTACATGGCCGGCAGGGCTGTCTTAAGAGCCGCTGAAGATTTAATCAAGCAGCTCAAGAGTCTGGCAGCTGTCGCTATGAGATGTCCCCCTGAGGACTTGGTTGTAGCAAATGAAAAAGTATATTTACAGCAGGACCCAAACATTTATATATCCTTCAAAGACCTTGTGCACGGCTATAAATATCCCAATGGCAATGCTGTAGAAGGGCAGATTTTAGGCCGTGGAAGCTTTATTATGAGTCACATCTCCGATCTTGACAAAGAGAGCGGTAGAGGAAAGCCAGGTCCCGCTTGGGCTGTGGGTGCTCAGGCTGTAGAAGTGGAATTTGATACAAAAGACTTTACCTATAGATTTATAAAAGCTGCCACAGTTATTGATGCCGGCAAAGTCTTAAACCCTAAAACAGCCAGAGGACTTATTACGGGCGGAATGTGTATGGGACTCGGCCTAGGAAGCCGTGAAGCTTTTTCATATGATCCTGAAGGTAAGGTGCTGACCACAAGCTTACGTACTTATAAAGTGATGCACATAGGCGAAGAGCCTGAATATATTGTTGATTTTTTAGAAACTCCTCAGATAGATGCCCCTTATGGTGCAAGAGGTATCGCCGAGCATGGAATTATTGGTATTCCGGCAGCACTGGCAAATGCCCTATCCTCTGCAGCTCAGATTGATTTGAATCAGACACCTATCACACCGGAGTATATCTGGAAGACTAAAGGGGGTACTGTATGATTCCATTTAATTTTGATTACTATAAACCGGACACAATTGACGAAGCTGTTCAAATATATAAGGAATTGGAGTCTCAGGGCAAAGAACCTCTTTACTATGGTGGCGGCTCTGAAATTATCAGTATGGCAAGGGTACATAATATCCACACCAAAGCAGTCATTGACCTTAAGGCCATCCCAGAGTGCAATATGTTTGAATTCCAAGGAGACATGCTGGTTATAGGGTCTTCTGTTACTCTTTCCCGTATATCCGAATCAAAGTTATTCCCTTTGCTCGGAAAAGCAAGTTGCAGGATAGCCGACCATACAATGCAGTGCAGAATAACACTCGGTGGAAATCTCGGAGGAACAATCATATACAGGGAAGCAGTATTACCGCTGCTTTTGTCTGATAGCTATGTGGTAGTTGCATCTGGTGATAAGCTCAAACAAGTTTCCATAAATGAGATTTTCAATGAAAGACTGCAGCTTCCAAAAGGTGAGTTTATAGTCCAGTTTCTTATTGGAAAAGAATATACTACTTTCCCTTTCGTCCATGTGAAAAAGACTAAAAACGAGAAAATAGATTACCCTTTGATATCTGTCGCTGCACTGAAAAAAGATAATCGAATCAAGCTGGCAATGAGCGGTGTCTGCCCTTTCCCATTCCGTTCCTCTCAGATAGAGAAGTACCTAAATGACAAAAGTGTTCCCTGGGAAACAAGAGTAGATAATGCACTTAATTCTTTGCCTGCACCTGTTTTGAATGATGCCTCAGGTACAGACAACTATAGAAAATTCGTACTCAAGAATACATTGATCAACACCTTGGAAACACTGGAGGGGATGCAGTAATGCTAAAAATAGAAGGTAAAAGCATCATTGAACTTGATATTAATGGTGAAAAGAAAGATGTCATGGTTAATCCTTCAGATATCCTGTTATATGTGCTTAGAGAGCAATTAGGATTGACCGGGGCAAAACCCGGATGTGAAAACGGTGACTGCGGTGCGTGTACAATTACAGTAGATGGCTGGCCTGCAAAATCCTGCCTAATGTTGGCAGTTGAAGCAATTGGCCATAAGATTATTACAGTTGAAGGATTACAGAATGCACCTATTCAGAAAGCCTTTGTAGAAAACTGGGGGTTCCAGTGTGGCTACTGCACCTCTGGCTTTTTAATGGTATGCCACTCCTTGGCAAACATTCACCCTGATGCTGAAGAATATGTAATGGAAGAATGGCTTCAATCTAATATTTGTAGATGCACAAGCTATGAAGAGATTAGAAATGCAATACACGCTATACTTAGAATGCCTTAGCCTTGAGGCATTTCTTTGCTACAATAGCAAAGTGAAATGCCTCTGTCTATTAAGTAGAATTAATAGCCCCGATGCTGTTCTTCCTCTTTTTCAATAGATACGTCAGAGTACCTATCAATTTCTGGTTTTTCCCTCAGATCATCATACATCCTGCCTATTACTTCATATTGCTCAAATCTTCGATTGTCGTCATCTAGAAGAAAATCGTCGATATCTGCAACGCTGGTGATTTTTACAGGATAATCGGTATCCTCAAGAAGTTCATTAATCTTATCAAACACTTGTTTTTCGTCCATATTCATATCCCATTTCCTATTAAAAATAATCAAAATTGAATAATTTTAGTATGCCATCAGTTTATAAGGAATAATCCTGTATAAATATTCATAGGATATTTTTGGTTCAAATTTTAAAAGGAGTTGACTAAATTTAATGAAAAAATGTGTTAGCGCCATAATCTTTTGGGGCGCTTTATGGGGACTAGAAGAAGCAACGCTTGGACATTTGTTACATATCACCACGTTAAATATAGGATGGTTTCTCTGGTTCCCTTTAGCGTATTTCTTTATGAGCATGGTCTATAAGCAAACTGGCAAGCTGAATTCAATACTTTTCACTTCTATAATTGCGGCTGCAATAAAGCTTGTTGACCTCTCCATGACAACCAATTTAGTAATAATTATTTGCCCTGCCCTATCAATTATTTTAGAAAGCATTTCATTATTTGCTATTCTAAAAATAATGGACTGGAAGAAGCTCCTACACAAAAACAAATTGATTGAAATTGTGTCTGTAAGCCTACTATGGAGAGTTTTATTTCTACTCGGCCTACTCCTTATTCCCACATGGATAATGGCCTCTTATCCTTACAAAAGTATATCCTCTATACTCAAGTTGCTCTTATATGAAGGGCTTATAAATAGTTTACTTATCTATGGAACAGTGATACTTGCAAAGAAAACAAACGAAATAAACAACAAAAGTAATACATACTTTAAACAGCTTACAGACAAAATAATACAATCAAAACTAGTAAAAGAAATGTGCTATAAGCCTGTGATTTCCCTAAGTCTATTGGCTGTTGCATTAATTATTCAATGGGTGTTGTAATTACATGATTGTAGAAGGTATTATTCTAGCTGCCGGATTTTCATCAAGAGCAGGTGCATATAAACTAACATTGAATCTAAACGGTAAAACCGTTATAGAACGATGTATTAAAGGAATGTATGATGCATGCTCAAAAATTATAGTTGTTGGCGGCTATAACATTAAAAGGCTTGCTCCAGTTTTGGACAAGTACTCCAAAGTCAAATTAGTGTATAACGAAAACTATCAATTAGGCATGTTCAGCTCTGTCATTAAGGGATTTAAGTACACTGAAGGTGACAAGGTCTTCATGATTCCTGGCGATTATCCTCTGGTCAGTTATGATGTATATAAAAGTCTTCTTAGGATAAATGCAAATATAGTCATACCAACTTATGAAGGTACAAAAGGACATCCTGTTTTCATGAATAGAAAAATGATAAACCTACTACTTGCTGAAACATGTATCAGTAATTTGAGAGAATTCATATCTGAGCAAGGATTTGCCACTCTGGAAGTTGATTGTCCAGGGATTCTAATGGATATAGATACCCCCGAAGATTATGTCCACGCACAAAACTATTCTAATCGTTTATTGGTAAGGTGAAATATGATTCACATAATAACAGGAAGCATAAACAGCGGTAAAACTACAAAGCTTTTATCGTTATATAATGAATTAAAAGCCGGGGACGGATTTATTCTTCCCAAAGTATTTATTGAAGGTAATTATGCCGGCCAACAAATTGTTAGGTTGTCCACCGGGATAGGCATACCCTTATCCTATAAAAAAGACTATATTCCCGCCTATTGGGATGAGCAATATTGTCTTGATGTCTACAGTTTTTCACATAAAGGCTTTGAATTCGCTTCTGAAACGGTTAAGGATATAATTTCTGACAACATCTCCCCTATATTTGTTGATGAAATAGGACCACTTGAACTGGAAGAAAAGGGTTTCTTTCAATTGCTGTCACAATTATTGAGTAGAGACTATACTATGTACATATCAGTGCGGAATTCCCTTCTGGAAAATGTAATAGACAAGTTTAAAATCAAACAATACAACATTATCAGAGTTTAGAAAACAGCTGCACATCGCTTCTGAAATAATAGTCCTCCCATTCAAAGTATAAAACAGTAAAAACAAACCAAAATACTATCAGGAGGATTGTTAATGGAAATAGGTTCTTCCGCATATTTGGCGGTTAATGAATAGTATGATATAATAGTACAGGGGGTTTTTAATGAATACTAACTTTTTTAAAGAGTTTTATCCTGAT
>CAZLZR010000021.1:0-71919 GCA_964564015.1 uncultured Acetivibrio sp. | reverse complement strand
ACATTTTCTTAGAAAATTTTTGGTATCAAATTACATCAAGTGCATAAGACCTGATCCATAGTATTATTAAGGCAAGTATTGCAATAATGGCGATGATAGTTGACAGCATAATCAATCCTCCTCGTATACTAGTCTCATACGCAACACATCAGTGTTCACGTGATAAGTATTTTAATAACCAGTATTTAACTGGAAAATTCATTTCATAATAAACATAGCAAATTAAACATCATTTTATCTATGAAACACAAAGGCCGTGCATTTTGCAAAGCATAGCGCAGCAAAATTATTGGCTTTAATGCTAAAATTGTTAAGGCTTTAAAAAAGTCTCTATGGAAGTTGGTTAAAAATAACTGGCTTGATGTATTTACCATTAAAAGATATTGCGGACCGACAGCCTATGCTCATAAAGTCGAAGAAGCTAAAACCCACAAACACAAGTGTACGCTTGTGATAACTGCTCGTATAGCTGTAAGATTAGTTTTTTCTCTCAAGGTTCAGTATACTGAATTTTTTTATTTTTTTTCAAAAACCACCTTGACTTATTACTGAAATGCTATATGTTAAATTGTATAAGAAAAAATCCTTAATGAATTAAGTATATCAATTATTTTTCTAAAAAAACGGCTTAGGCATGAATCATAGTTTTTTCGACATGAAATAGTGTAGGAAATCCAATTTCTGTGATAAAATGAAGATGAGGAAATGGAGGAACACTTATGCTTCAGATTGTGCTTTGTGATGACAATATAGATGAGCTATCCACTATGGTACAACTCTTAAACGAATATAGGTCATCAAAGTGTTTGAATTGTGAATATACAACTTTTTCAAATGGATTTGAACTTATTTCAGTTTTAGAGAAAGGAAAGCGATTTGACATATATTGTCTGGATATTATGATGCCTGGCTTTACGGGCATTGATGTGGCAAAGGAAATCCGTGGCTTTGACAAAACCGCGCCGATTTTATTTTTTACCTCATCGCCTGAATTTGCCTTGGAAAGCTATTCCGTGAAAGCCATCAACTATGTGCTAAAGCCAATTTCGAGGGAGAAATTATTCTTCACCTTTGACGATCTGCTGGAGCAGATAGAAGTAAAAAAAGATGAGGATACGATTATCGTAAGGAACAATGATGGCATTCAAAAAATATTGATCTCAAATATAGTTTTTGCAGAGGTCATTGGAAGAAATGTGTTGTATCACTTAGTGTCGGGAAAGGTAATAGAATGCACAGAGTCCTTTTCTACTGTCTGCAATAATCTCCTGAAATATGGGTGCTTTCTTAAAACCCATCGATCCTATCTTGTGAATATGCAGTATATAGATACCATAGAAAATCATCAAGTGACCTTACAGACACTTAATTCTGTTCCTATTGCCCAAGGGAAAGCGAAGGAGATTAAGCAGCAGTATCTGAATTATCAAATGGAGGGGTTATAGTCAAATGATAGAAACTACCATTGCATTCTCTCGCTATTTTTTTGCATTGTTGTTCGGTGCAGCGATAGCGGTTAGTTTTGCCGGAATGGCACGTACACGGAAAAACTATATTGCAGTTGGATGCTTAACTATAGTTCTGTTTATTATACAGATCGTCAGCTTGCAAACATGGGGGATGGTTGCGACATTAAAATTATATCCGCTGCTTTCTCATATACCGATTGCTGTTTTTATAGTTGTATATTTAAAGCGTCCATGGCTGATTTCACTGACCAGTGTATTTGCGTCCTTTATGTGCTATCAGTCCCCCCGCTGGATTGGTACTGCTTTAGGCGAAGTTTTTGGCAGTGTTTCCATGAATCATATCGGTTATATTACGGCTTCGTTTCTGATATACTACTTCTTGCAAAAATATGCCGTGAAGTCTGTTCGTCATATGGTGGAACGCTCTGTTAGTTCCTGCCTGCTTTTTGGTGCCATGCCGGCTTTCTACTATCTGTTCGAACATTCCACCACTGTTTACACCGACTTTATGTACAGCGGGTCACGGGTAGCTGTACAGTTCATGCCTTTTATAACATCGGCATTCTATTTTGTGTTCGTTCTACTGTACTATGCCGAAACACAAAAACAGGCAAACATCCAACGAGAAAGGGATATGTTGGATACCCAGTTTAAGCAAGCACAAAAAGAATTTGCATCGTTACAACAGATGCAGCAAATTACAGCGTCCTATCGGCATGATATGCGTCATCATTTTGCTCTCCTACAGAGTATGGCATCCATGGGGAATATTGAAGAGGTAAAAGAATATCTACACACTGTCCAGTCTGACTTAGACGCCATCACGCCAATACGCTTTTGCGAAAACGAAACCGTCAATCTGATTTTGTCTTCTTTCGCTGCCAAAGCAAAACAGTCGAAAATTCTGTTGAACATAGATGCAAAGCTGCCTGGCTCTTATCCCTTCAGTGACACCGAGCTTTGTTCCCTTTTATCAAACGCGTTGGAAAACGCCATACAAGCCTCGGAACAAATAACTGACAGCGACAAACGTAAAATACAGTTGAGAGTATTTTCTAAGAACAACAAGCTATGCATTGATATTCGCAATCGCTATCAGACAGAACCAATTATCCATCAGGGTCTCCCTGTATCAAAAGAGAAGGGGCATGGATTTGGGACAAAAAGCATGGCCCACATAGTGGAAAAGCATGGCGGTGTATTTCAGTTTTCTGCCAAGGATGGCTGGTTTATATTTCAAACCACAACATAATCTCTTCATGCAGATACAATATTTCTATAATTAAATTGTGGGGACTGACCTTTTAAGGTCCGTCCCCACAGTTCCCAGTTTTTAATTTTGTTTTCTTGTAAATTCACCTATTTTTCTATCTGCATTCGATATGTGTGTTGTTAACCAGTTTACAATAAACTGGTTGGCGCTTAGAATTACTGATAAGTTAGCACCTGCTGTTTCGTATTCTTTTCTTAACTCTGATAACTTTTTAATGAAAGCTTCATGCATTTGCTTTTGTTGCGCTAATTCAGGATAATTTATGCTTGCCATATATTTCTCTTCATCTTTAAAGTGTGTCTTAGTGTAGTCGTCAAGGAAATCAAACATTTGAATAATATATTCCTTTGATTTACCGCTTCTTCCGGCTTCAAAAAGCTGGTCAGCCTTCTCAAACCATTTCTTGTGCTGAGAATCGATTAAATCTACGCCAACCTCCAAGTTTTTTGTCCATAATAGCGCCATTGTAAGCCTCCTTATACTTTATTAGAATTACATCCATGTCAATTGCTAACTTAGTATCTCTTATTTCTCCTCTTTAAAATATTTCTTCATTAAGTTTAAAAATCCTGCACATTTATTAAATATAAATCTCTATTTGACCGCTTCCTATGCGATTCTATAAATGCATAGAATTGTATTACTTTATGGCATCAACAAAGTGTACCGAAAGAATAATAAATGCTCACAAAATAATAACCTAATTAGGCAGCAAACCAATTTTTGTGTCATATGATGCAATTGCTTGACCTGAGCATTAAAATCAGTGGCCGAAGGGTTGCTGATTTTGAAGTAAAAATGCCAAGGATGGCATTTTTAGCGTCTTGGGACAGGAGGTCCCATAGACGCGGCGAAAAATTATCAATCCAAGGACTAGTGATTTTTTGCGAAGGTCTTGCAATGGAATCCTTTGACACAAAAATAACAGGCACTGCTTTTAAATAAGCCCAATGCCGGAGAATTAAACTAGGATATGCACAAAATCCACTATAAGTACTATTATATAATAAAAGCGAGATTTTCTTAGAGTATAGCCGCTTCAAAAAGGACCTGAAAAAGGTTTGCTTATGAAGTTGGTGAAAAAATTAACTGGTTTTGACAAATTGAGAATAAGAATATATAATAATTCTACAATTTGATTTTGAATATCTCTTTGCACTGGATTATGAATACAGTACAAACTGATCAGGCTATAAACTGTGATTCCGGTTTATGAGGCTGGGCCGTAAACGGCAGCAGATGAAAATGTACACATCTGTGGGACAGTAATTCCACAAATGTGTTTTTTTAATATTTAGGGGTTATGGTGGTCTTATGTTTCATGGCTCTTAATATTGCATCTGAATTTTTGTCATAATAATAAATGACTGGAGGGCTTATATTGTGATAAAATTTATTATCAGAAAATTTATAAGGAATTATAAGAGTGTAGATGATAAAGAAGTAAGGGAATCTTATGGTGTACTATCCGGAATATTGGGTATTATTTGCAACTTGTTTCTATTTGGATTAAAACTTGCTGTTGGCTTGATTATAAATAGTATAGCAGTAATTTCGGATGCTTTTAATAATTTAAGCGATATGGGGACTTCGGTTATTACAATATTAGGAGCAAAGCTCAGCAACAGGCCTCCTGACGACGAACATCCCCATGGACATGGAAGATACGAATATATCGCATCCTTGATAGTATCCTTTGTTATTTTTGCTGTGGGTATAGAACTATTGCGTAATTCCTTTGATAAAATTGTCAAGCCTGAAAAAGTAGTATTTAATCTGACTTTAATATTAATTCTGTCGGGCTCAATTTTAGTTAAGGTATGGATGTTTTTATACAACAGTTATATGGGGAAAACAATAAATTCATGTGTTATGAGGGCAACTGCCTATGATAGCCTGAATGATGTTTATGCAACCGGTGGTGTTATATTGGGAACTGTTATTGGGGGATTTGTAAGCCTTCCGGTTGACGGGGTAATGGGACTTATTATTTCAGGATTAATTATTTATACGGGTTTTAAAACTGCAAAGGACTCTGTTCATTTGCTTTTAGGTGCTTCACCGGATCCTGAATTAATTGAGAGGATCAATCAACTGGTGCTGGACAATAAAAATATAAAAGGGACTCATGACTTGAAAATCCATGACTACGGTCCGGGGAGGATAACAGCATCAATACATGCAGAGGTTTCGGACAATGCAAATATTGTGGATATTCATTCGGAAATAGATAAAATTGAGTTGAAAGTGAAAGAGGAACTGGGGATTGATATGGTCATTCATATGGATCCAGTTGAATGAGAAGCCATTATTGATGGGGTGATATAATGGAAAATTACATAAATAAAGCGATAGAGGGTCAATCGAAAAAGACTATTGATTCAGCGGACATCCTTTGTTTTGTTGAAAGAAAAGTAGGAGGAGAGGCGTTTGAAGTCAAAGGTGGATACAAGGCTTTTGCAAGTATTATTGTTTTTCTCTGCGAAAAGGGAGATCTATTACCTGTAAAATCTTCGGGCACTAATGGTCGAAATCCTCAACTGTATAACAAATACCGAATTCTATGTAAGGATAAAAAGAAGCCCGAGGATGAATTGCAGCATGAAATTCAGTCTTTACATCCCCGGCTGGACAAGGGCTATTATTATAGAAATCCACAGTCATTTAGAGAAGACAGGGATTATGTGCTGATGCTTTCCCAATACTTGGGTGACAGTACTAAAAGTAAATCTCTAATATACAGGTGTACAATGAATGAGAGATCCTTTGAAATATTCAACAACGAGAAGTTTTTAGAATCAAAAGGTCGAACTTTGCTTAAACGCTTGGGGCTTTCTCTTAATGATCTGAACTGCTACAAGACTCTGGAAGCATTTTTCTACATACTCTTTCAGCCAAAGGAAAAGTTAAATATACTGATTATTGAAAACAAGGATACTTTTTACTCTGCGCTTAAATATCTTGACAGAAAGTCTGAGAAGGAACTATTTGGTATATATATAGATATGCTCATTTATGGCGAGGGAAAGAAGATTATTAACAGCTTCAGCTTTATAAATGAGGTGGCAATGGGTATGCCCATAGATAAGGTTTACTACTATGGGGATCTGGATTTTGAGGGCATAGGGATTTTCAATTCTGTGGCTTCAAAATACGGAAAGTATTTGATTGTGCCTCATGTAAACCTCTATAAAGAACTGCTTATATCCACAAATAATCCTCCTTTTTTGAGGACAAACCAAAGGAATATATGTTTAGACCTGTTTTTGACATATTTCGATGAGGAAAGTAAGGCAAAAATATCGGAAATATTGTATAATGGTAAATATATTCCACAGGAGGGTGTAAGTTTTGGACGAAAAGAATATTTATAGTGGTGCAGCTGTCGATTGCCTTAAGGATTTCAGGGGCAGAATGCAGAGCCTTGCGCCTTTTATTCATCTATCGAGGAAGCTTTCGGGATTTCAGAAGTATACTGAGGTGGATATGATTTCAGTAGGGTTTTCCGTCCTGCTGTTTATATTGGAGAATATGTTAATTGGCAGGGAAGAATGCAGCATAGAGGATATTGCAGGTTTTCTTCAGACTATATTACTGCGTTCCTATGGCATAAATATAACACAGGAAGAATCCAAGGAAATGGCGTTTTACATAAGGGATTCCATTGCCGGAAGTGGTGGAGAAGTCCTGGAATTCAGATACAAAAACCTTGAAACCAACAGGGATGAAGCAATTCCCATAAAGCTAATCGATACATCCTATTATGAGATAAAAAAGAGTGCAAGGTACAAGCTTACCGATCAAGGGATGGAACTTCTTTTCAAGACACGTGAAATATACTCCGAATTCAGAATAAATATAACCCAGATGTACCTAAAGCAGCAGATTGAAAAGGGTGTTTTCTCCGGTGCCCTTCAGACTGTAAACGAACTCAATTTGCAGGTAAGGCAGCTTCGTGAAAGATTGGAAAATCTCTTGCTGAATATACGCCAGAATGTGCTTGGCATCGATTTTGAAGAGTTGAAACTGCTCTTTTTGAGGATCAAGGAGCAGTTTGAGTCCGAAAGACGAGAGTTTCACAATATTAAAAGGATACTTAAGGAACAGAGAGATACTATTGAAAAACTGAATTACAATGATTTGGGGGATAAGGAGCTAAAGAGCCTTGAACAGATAAAAATACTGACCGAGAGACTTAATATAACAACTTTTGAGCATGACCGTCTTTTCAATGAGAAGCTTGATATTGTAGGTGAATATATGAAAACCCTCGAATTAAGATTGCGACAGGGCGTTAGTGAATATATAGATTTTGAAAAGAGTATTTTTGATGTGATAATTTCAAAGAATGCAAAATTTACTCACCTAAAAAGTGTTTTATCCCCGCTTTTTGTAAACCTGGAACAAAACAAGGAATTCAACCCCTTTAAGGCAATTGAACCCCAAAGGATTAAAAGTGAGACTGAGGAAGAACGGGAAAAGATAGATATAGAGCAGCTGATAGAAATAAAGGAAAAGGAAGACAGGGAGAGGCGTGAGAACAGAGATTTAAAGATTATGGCATATCTTGAAGCCATATTGCAGGAAGCCTATGAGGTGGGTGATTCCTATCTTGGCAGTGCAATTAAGAGGCTAGATGAAGAACTCTATAAATCCACTTCTTATGACTTTGACTTTTATAGCCTTGTTGTAATACTGCACCAGCACAAGTTGATAGACTTTAAGGAGCTTGAGGAGATTTTGAGCAAGATGGTGCGTGAGACCTCAGCCTATAATATTAATATATACTATCTTTTTGACAGGATATTTGCAAAAAATCCTGAACTGAAAAAACTGAAGACCATGATACTTATATCCACCGGAAAAAAGCTCCGTTTTGATAACGGCAATGAAGTTACTGATTTTGTGATAAAGGGGGCAAAATAATGGAAAACCTCTCACCGGATTCGGTTAGAAAAGCATTTATACTATATATGAGTCTTATTGAGAAGTCGAAAATTACTAAAAAGGACAATCCGGAAGTTTTTGCGGATTTTGATGATCCTGAAATATCTTACATAACCAGAATTTTTGAAGAGGAATCGGGAGTTATGATACTTAGAACGGGAGATGCGCTTTATTTTACACCCAGAACCGACAACAAGTTCTTAGGCTTTACCAATGAAGAACTGCGAGACAAAATGGGTTTTTCCAATAATACCGAACTATATGTGGGATATATAGTCATACTTTCTATAATAATTAAGTTTTTTAACGGTGAGAATTACAATAATAAAGTCCGGTCCATGCTCAAGGTGGAAGAACTTGAAAGCTTTATAACCGCTAAGCTTGAATCCTACAATTCCATGGAAAACTCCGAAGAAACCGACGAGGCATTGAATTTCAACTTTGGAAGTGTCTCGAAACTTTGGCTTGATCTTCCGACTTATGATGAGAAAATAAAAAACTTTGGACAATCAAAAGGGACAAGGATAAGTTTTATATACAGGACACTAAAGTTTATGCAGGAACAGGGACTTGCAAACATAGACAATGATAGTGAAATATATACTACCGAAAAGTTTGATACCCTGATTATAAGCTATTATCCCGAAAGCACTAGAAAGAAGGAGATTCTTGCTTTTTTAGAGGGTATATAGCCTTTAGATTAATAAGTACTTATGGATAACGATAAAATAATTTGCTATTCCAATGTTCTAAAACACTATTAAATCAAGTTTATCGTTATCAGGAGTTGAAACTTATATTTTAGCTATATGCAACTATTTAACGAGATCTGAAAGGATATGATTTTATGCCCCTTATAAATAGATTCAGAATTGTAAATTTTCGATATGATGATGATAAAAAATATATTGCAAACGAGATTTATGAATTTGATGGCAAAAGTGCTCTTATAAACCTGGAAAACGGTGGGGGAAAGAGTATAATACTTCAATTGGCTCTTCAAGTGGTATTACCCAATACAAGTATGGGGAGCAGGAACTTTTCCGATTACTTCAAAGTCGGTTCCTCACCTGCCCATGTCATGATTGAATGGAAGCTTGACGGGACAAGGGCTGATTATTTGCTTACCGGGATTTGTATTTCAAAAAATGCGGACGGATTAAGGTTCTTTACTTATACCCACACCTATACTTTGCCCCACGATCTTGATATAAAAGGTCTGGAAGCGGCAAACAGGGATAAGCAAGTTGTTGGGTTTTCCGAATATCACAATTACTTAAAAAGACTTGCAACAGAAATGCGTCAAAATATAAATATATATTCAAGGGATCGCCAGAAGGAATACAGGGACAAGCTTCATACTTTCAACCTGTTTCGTGAGGAGTTTGACGCCATTAAGATTATAAACCAGTCGGAAGGTGGCATTGACAAGTTTTTTGAAAATGCCCGCAAGTCAAGGAATGTAATTGAGAAACTCATAATACCCAATATCCCTCAGGCTGAGGGAGAAACATCCGGAATACTTGCCGAGACCTTTAAAAAGCACCTTGAGAACTTAAAAAACATTCCTCTTTACCAGCATCGGATTAAGACGTATGAAGCCTTTTGCCTTAAGGCCTCAAGCCTTCTTGACAAGCTTGAAGGCTATGGAACGACAGTGGCAGATATAGAAAGTGTAAGCAGGGATATACTGGCTTTAAATAATCTTATCAATCTAGCAAAGGACAAATTGTTCAATGAAGTCGAGTTGCTTGAAGCAAGCGACAGGGAGTATATTGCGAAAATTGAAGAACTCAAATATAAAAGGGAGAGTTTTGATTATCAGAATAAGGTTTTAGAATTTGAGTCTAAGGATAAAGAGCATAAGCAGACAGTTAGTGAATTGGATCAAATCAAGAAGAAAATTGAAGAGACTGATAAGAAAATAAGATATATGGAGGCTGCGTCCCTGTACGAAGAAGTGGTAAACGCAAGGAACGAGATGGCAATGTATAAGGCGCAACTTGAAAGCCTTTCCAGGGAAAAAGACGAGATTGACAAGGAGTATCAGAATTGTATTTTCTTTGCAAGGATTCTTCTTCGTGAAGAAATTGAAAGAATTGAAAAGATTATAAAGGATTTAAAAAATCAGTATGATTCAAGCTTAAAGGTACTGGAGGATTCTAAAAAAGCCTTGAAGGAAAAGGATAAAGAAAGGGATATAATAAGGGACAAAATTTCTTCCATAGATACCAGACTTAAGGATGACAAGGACATGCAATCCCAGATTACAGGTTATTTTGTCAAAGACATGACACTTCTTATAGATCCGGTATCGGGACTTCAAAACCTTGGAAAAGATAGGGAAGAGCTGTTGGAAAAGAGCAACAATCTTAACAGGGAGATAGAAAAGGCTGACAATTTAATTGAAGATATTAATATTAATGAGACAAGGACAAGAGAAGAAGTTGCTGCCATGAATCAGCAACAGCAAAACAAAGAGGCGGAGGTAGAAGACTATGCTATCCGTATATCAAGACTACACAGGGAAATATCCATGTACGAAATCAGTGGTGATGTATATGACAAAAGTACACTTGATTCGTTAAAAGCTGTCAGGGCAAGAGTGGACAATTCCTTGAGCGAACTCTCCGGACGATACCATGAACTGCTGAAAAGAAAACACCTTTTTGATGGAAGCGATTACTATGTTCCGGATCTGGAGCTTAAGAAAGTGTATGAACTGTTAAAAAACAACGGGATAAGATTTATCCCCGGTTCGTTATGGCTCAAAAACCAAAGGGAAGATTTTAGGGAAGACTTTCTTCACAAAAATCCACTTCTTTGTCATTCCATTGTATTGGAAAAGAGCGAACTGGATAAAATCCGCTCAGGTAAGGATGGAAATTCTGTATCCGAACAAATACTTGAGATTGTTGAAAGTTATCCCGTTACTTTTATAGTTGATTCGGAGGAAGGGTTGTCTATACCCAAGGAAGTTGAGAGTTCTTGCGGTATTGACAGATTAGGCACAATGGAAGCCTATATGGTATTTTCCAAAAACAATTCCTTTGCATTGGATCAAAGGCTGTTTAACGATTATTTGACCGGCATGGATCAAAATATTGCAAGAACTGAGGATGAGTATAAAGTAATAAAAAATGATCAGGAAAAGATAACAGGTCTTATTGAAAGATGCATGGAGTTTGTTGAATCCTATCCGAAGGATTGGCTTAAGGAAATGCAGGGAGATATTGAAAGGCTTAATAAAGAAATTGAAAGCAAGAAAGATGCTTTGAATCAATTGAAACAAAACAGGGAATCCCTTCTTATAAAGATAAGTGAAAATCGGAAGAGTATCCAGGATATTGATGATAATATTTCTGAGAAGGATGTGGATATGGAAAAACTCAGCCGGTATATAGAAATTACAGACAGGATAAAGTTAAATGAAAAGCTATACCGGGAAGCAGATACAAAGAGAAATGAAATTGAAGAAGAGAAAAAAATATTGAAGGAGAGAATAGACGCCATTTCAAATGAGGTTGAAGGCATAAAGCTAGGTCTCGACGGACACCAGCGTGATTGCAGGGACAAAAACAAAACTCTTGAAGATATTTCACTAAGACTGAATATAGATAATCCTACTCAAGAGATAACCGGAACCCTTGAAGAAATATTATCAAAAGCAAAAGGTCTTGAGTCAAGGATTGGGAATAGTCAGGCTGAGCAAATCAGGGGATTTATTGAACGATTAAGAAGAGAGGAGCAAAACAGGCTAAAGGAGATTCGTAACAAAGGCTTTGACCAGCACGATTTTGAAACACATATCACTGACGATAGAGAAGACAAACTTGACGAAGAGAGAAGAAAGCATACATCACTTGTTACGGAGGAGACGCAATTGAGTAATTTAGAACGCAAACTTCTGACAGGTGTGGAAAAGCTAAGTGGTATGATAATTCAATTAAAAGAAAATATTAAAAAAACCTATAAGCAAGAACCTTTCGAGTTTGAATCCATAGAGAGTATGGAGGAGGCTTCGTTTAACGCCCAGATAGACGCCTATAACAGAAAACGTCAGAAAAACAAAAAAAAGCTTGAAGAAACTGAAAAAAGAGGACGTAAGCTTTCTGAATACGGATCAAAGCTTGAAGACTATATAAATGAAAACGAAATAACTATACCAAGCCAGTCAAGGGAGAATATGGACAGTCTCGTCCATAAGGGTGAGACCATTTCAATGTGGGATATGTTGCAACTGCCTGTGGAAAATCTAGCAGTAATCTCCAATGAGAGCAGAAGCCGATACAGGGAACTTAAAAAGAGACTGGAAGAAACGGAAGTTACAATAAGGGAAAGCTATGATGAGCTGTATAATCAAGCTGATTGGGCTGAAAACGTAACAATAAGGATGATTATTGAAAAAATCATTAATAATGATCTGTATAATTATAGATATGTTAAGGATTTGTTTAAGGATATAATAGATAGCGTTGATAGCATGAAAAAGGCAGCACAGTTCCAACTGGAAGAATCACTCCGGGATAAGACGGAGATTGTTGAACGTTGCTATAGCAAGGCAGAAGCGGTATATGAGGAACTTAAAAGTGTAGACACCTTTTCCAGAATAAAAATAGACGGAGTGAGCAAAAAAACGGTGGTTATTGAGATGCCTCAGCTTCATTTGGAGGAAGGCAAAGCTTTGATGACCCGCTACATAGAAGTATCCATAAGTGACATTGAAAAGATGAAAGCTGAGGGAAAATACGACCCGGCAAGGATTGACGGCGAGATAGCAAGGATTATGTCTCCGGTAAGGCTGCTGGATGCAGTTACAAACCTCAATGAGTATTCAATTAAAGTGTTTAAGCCGGATTCTTTTGGAGCCTCACGGTATATTCCATGGGAAGTGGTTATAAAATGGTCGGGTGGAGAAAAACTAGCGGGATTCTTTGCCATGTTTATTTCGATTATTTCCTACTTGCGATATAAAAAGACCAATTTTCCGGGATCTAAAAAGGTCATATGGATTGATAATCCTTTCGGACAGGCAAATGCAGATTATCTTCTATCCTATATATTTGACCTGGCCAAGGCCACAGATACTCAGATGATATGCCTGACCGGTCATATGCAGGTGGATATCTATATGCAGTTTGACGTGGTTTATAGTCTCATACACAGGCAACTGACTGGAATGAATATGAGTGTAATACAGTCAAAGCTTGTTAAATCCCAGGATGGCTTGGAATCGGCTTTTTATAAGGTGAAGCAGGAACAGATGACACTATTTTGATTGGAATGATAAACTACAATGAACTATACTATATGTTTTGCGAAAAGCATTATCATAGGGTGACAACAAAAGAATCTAGACGGGTACATACTATTTAAGTAAAGAAAAATATGGAAGAAACATTGTGAAGCAAGTTATAGAGCCTGTTAATACGAGGAAAGAGAGAGCATCCTCCTTCGGGAAGCGAGTTTTGCTCGACCCCGAGGAGTATTTACAGGCTCTATATCAGATTTGATTTCTAATACTAACAAAACGACGCTTCATTTCTGTTGCCAAGTTGAAAGGTATAGTATCGTAGATATTCTTATTTGCATATGACATACTTTTTTCTTCTGAATTTGGCCACAAAAATCATGCCTAACGACAAGGTTACAATCATAACCGCTAAAATAATTATTTCAGAAATCGTTATTCCTGATGGATTCCGAAAATTGACGTTACCAGGGAATCCCATACGCTGAGGCATGTTTTGAAACTGTTTAAGCATATTTTCATCAACACCTAATGATTCAAGACGTTTTTTCTGATCATCCGTCAATTCTTTCCCATTTGCTTCATTAATTATCTTCATTACTTCCTGCATATTTTCAAGTTGTGGTATATTATCTCTTAGCATGCCGCCAGGGTTCTTAATATTACCTCTATTTCTTTGCTGACCGCGTGGCGCTTCCATATCTCCACGTGGTTGCATGCCATTTGGAGGTTGTATGCCGTCTGGAAGCTGCATACCATCTGAAGGTTGCATGCCATCCGGAAGCTGCATACCATTTGGAAACTGCATATTGCTTCCTGAAGGCTGCATATTTTGCTGTCCAGGTGAATTGCTTTGCTGTGGATTTGCTTTTGTGTTATCATTTCTTCCAAAGCCTCCAAAACCTCCCCCCATGATACCTAAATCATTAAGGTTAAGTGTTGTGGATATAGTGCCATAAGTAGTTGAAGGTTGGGTTCCATCAAGCTGTGCTGCAATACTTGCAGCCCTGTCCTTACCAAAGGTTTTCATTGCGGGTACTGCTTTTTTGTATTCCTCAAAGGTATAAAATGCAGTGGCATCGTTTTTGACATAATCGCTTATAAGTGCATTTACCCTATTGATTGAGTTCTCATATATTCCATTGCCAACATATTCTACAACTATTTTCTTCAAGTAGCCGTGATAACGAGCCTTATACTCATCTACCTCCAAAAGCTTTCCAATAAGGGGTGCATCCTCCAAATTGCCTGTGACAGGTTTGTCAATTGGGAAATTAATTACATTGGAGGCATTGTTTATACCAAAGCCAGCGAAAGACATGTTAAAATCCCAGGGCAACAGTGTAAAGAATCCATTTTCCTCATATAGATAGTAGTTATGATACATCCCACCTGCATAGCTGTCCAGATTGACCAGGAAGGTGTTTACTGCCCAGAATCTAAGTATTTCATCAATATCAAGATATTTTTCAAGATCCGTACCATTATTGAGGTTTTTGATCATCTCAATTACTTTTTTAAAGTCTGCATCGGTAGTAGTTTTAAATACTGCACCATCTCTTATAGCTGAATAGCTTTCAGGGGAGTCATCCGTATATTTGAGATTTGTACCCCCTCTTGACATTCCGCCAAAGCCGCCACCATTTCTCATACCTCTATCCTGCATTCTCATATTCACAGACTCACCTTGGTTGTCCTGAGTATTATTTGAGGGATTCACCCCATCCGGTGCTAATGTTTTGGCATCTTGTGCTCCACCGTTGCCTCCAGGGAAAGGCATCCCACCACCATTAAAATCTTCAAATCCAGGGAATATAGCGCCGTTTTGATTGCCACGTCCGCCCATTTCCATGCCCTCAGGCTTATATAAATTGCCCTCCACACTTCCAAAATGCCTTTTAATGAAGCTTTCGTCTATAAGCTCCACAGCAAGGTATAATCCCCAGTCCTTACTATTTATCTTAATGTTGGAGAAGGCAAAGGAAGACGTTGGTATATCCATAAAATCAAATAATTCAAAGGAAAGGTATTCCTTCATATAGGATTTGTCTGACATTATATTATTTAATACCAGACTCTTGGCACCATGATATGTTTGTCCATCAATATATTGATCAAAATCTATCTTAAAGCTAAAACGCTTTGTCCCGCCTCCCATTGCAATTTGCGACAAGCTGGAGTTTCCCTTTGGTCTTATTCCTACATTATAGAATTTTTCTCCATTTATGGTTATATTACAGCTTTTGAATTCCTCCTTAATTGCATTTTCCATAAGCCATTCAAAGTCTGTTTCTTCCATATCAATACTAATATCGTTTACCCTGTCTCTATCAAATACTTTCTCTAAATACGCAGGTTGTGCAGAGGCCTGTGCCAACTCTGGGGCAAGTTTTGGAATAAACGCCATAATAGTAATTATCAGAGCTATGGACAATAGGGTAGCTATTATTTTAACTGCTGTTATTTGTGGCTTTTCACCCATAATGTTCTTCCTCCTTCCTTAATAAGTTGAACTTACTGTTTTCAATCAATAGTTGTCTAAAAAGCTTAAAGTCATAGAAGGAAAACCACTAACTCATATAATCCCCATTATAGCTTACCATTACTGCACTTGCCACTCCGGCTTGTTTGCTTATTTCATTTACAAAGGCTGTTTCCATGCTCTTAAGTCGTATTTCAAGTGTGATTTCTGTACCTCTACCACCGGTTACTGTCTTGGATTTGATAACATATTTTTTCACACTTCTCTGTACAATTTGCATTATATTTTCTTCAGTTTTTTCGTCCTCATAGTTGATTACTAAAACGTATGGATTGTCTGTATTGCTCTTATTAACAAATAGTACAAGTATTATTCCAATGAAAAGTGCACCAAAAACAGCCAAGGCTATTAATCCAGCACCTAAAACAATACCTGTTGCTATTGACCAGAATAGATATGCTATATCCATAGGGTCTTTGATAGCTGAACGGAAGCGTATGATTGATAACGCACCTACCATACCAAGGGATAGAACCACATTAGAGGTCACTGCCAATATCATCAAAGTAGTTATCATGGTTAGTGCTACTAATGAAATGCTAAAACTTTTTGAGTACATAACACCCTTAAAGGTTTTCTTGTATACAAAATATATAAATAGTCCTAACGCAAATGCCAGTCCTAAAGCTATCGTTGCGTCAAGTAGAGAAACACTTGAAACCTTCTCTATAAAATTTGATTTAAAAATATCGTTAAAATTAAGTTGGTTACCCATTTCTTTCCTCCTAGATTATATTCTTTTCATTTTGCTCCTGGAAAATATCTTTAATATCCCTAATATTAGGAATAGGTAAGGAATTTATCGCCATTATCCGTACATACGACAAAGTGCATATTTTGAAACTGAAAGTTTGTGGCGATCACCGAGTTGGATCAGGTCATTTATTATTTCCGGCAAAAACTCATCATACTTAACTTCCAGCACTGCCATCCTTCCATCAAGAGTTTCTATTGTAGGAAGGTCTTTGTTAAATATCTCAGTACTGTTAATTCCTGACCTTATGGATTTGTCAATTGTGACCCTTACATTACCGACGTTATAAACATATGCTTCCCTTATGTAATCAACAATAGTGCGAGGTGCCAACCTCTGATGCCTCATATTATGGTATACTTCATGCAATACTGGGTTATCTGATTCTTTCATCCACTCAACATTTCCAACCAATATATCATTGCACTGGTTTTTAGTAAGGTTTGTACTTAACTTGGCGGTAAGTCCATTAACTTTTATTTTCTTTTCAAGTCTGATATAAGAATCATTATGATTGTATAGGCGAATGCGGAATTTTTCCCGGTTATCCACACCTGAAATTTTTTCCAAAAGCGCTTTGTTATCAGGAGTGTCAAAATACAAGCTTCTTATAAAGTAGGTTCCATCTTTTCCGGCATTGGAGTCAGGCTTCATAATATGCTTAAGCTTATTTTGCAATATTATACAATCACTGGTGTTTATATAGTGTTTAAATTCATGGCGGTATTTCAGTTTTTGCATTATTTCACCTCCTTTACTATACTCTACCTAAAGTTTAATTAATTGAATGATAAATCTATACTTATTCTAACAACATTGCAGTTGTAAATCTCCGCAGAATTGTGGCAAAACTAAAGCATATGGTTCAAAAATATTTATTTTTATTTTTTACGTGGTAAAATGTATTTATATGTTACGCTTATAAGGATTTCTTCTGTTATCAGCAAAACACTAAATAAATATTAATGATTCCAAGATGATGAATTAAAGATGCAGAACTGCTCTCAAAATAACTTGCAGGGAGAGAATTATTATGCCGGATAAGAAGCTGATTTATATAGCAGATGATGAAGTTAATATTTGCAATATTATAAAATCCTTTCTTGTTAAAGAATGCTATGAAGTGGAAACTTTTAATGATGGGCGCTCAATACTTGAAGCATTCAACAAGAGGCCGGCAGATATGCTTGTTATAGATATTATGATGCCGGAATTGGATGGTTTTTCTCTGTGTTCGGCAATAAGGGAGAATAGCAGCGTACCCATAATAATTGTGTCTGCTAAAGATACTGAGATTGACAAAATAGCAGGATTGACTTTAGGTAGTGACGATTATCTTACAAAGCCGTTTAGTCCCATAGAACTTATAGCAAGGATTAAGGGCATATTTCGAAGAATTGCAATGGATAAAGAGGAAAGTGAAAATGCCCAGAAATTAAAGCTAGCCGATATTTTTATAAACTACGATAAAAAGCAAGTCGAAATGAATGGTAAGAATATAGGGTTGACGGGAATGGAGTTTTCACTTCTGTGTTACCTTGTCCAAAATATAAACAAAGCTGTAAGCCGTAGCGAACTTCTCGATAAAGTATGGGGATTTGAAACTGAAGTTGAAACACGTGCTACTGATGACATGATAAAAAGAATCCGAAGAAAACTTGCAGATGTGGGTTCAACTCTAAAAATCGAAACAGTGTGGGGATATGGTTTTAAAGTTGAGGAGAAGGAATGATTAAATGAAGAAAACCACCATTAAATGGCGAATATTTAAATACAATATTGGGGTTATTGTTGGATTAATAGCATTGACAACAATTGTATTTAATATTGCAATTCGTATTTATATAGAAGGGGATATAAAAAAGCAAATGAGTACCATAGCCCAACAGATTGAGGATGCGGCACTACATAGGGGGCCTGACTTTTTTATGCCTAAAGACAAATTAATGCTGCCACCTATGCTGAATACTCCGAATGATCGCGTACAGATAGATAACGATCTTCTCAGATTTCATTTCATTTTAGACCGCTCATTGCGAGAGCCCCTTTCAATTTTGAATGCCAACTACATACTGCTAGATAACAATATAGAGGTAATTGCCTCCCAAAAGGACGACTTCTTTGATCTTCCAGAGGATGTAGTTGAAGAAGTTAAAAGAGAAATAGCAAAAATAAAAGGTTCGAATAGACAAAAATACATCAATTTTACAATTGACGGAACTGATTATACTTCAATTATTAAACCTTTATCAGGTAAGAATTCCTTTGGCTTAGGTTGGCTGGTGATTTATTCGAGCCTCAAAAAAGTCAATCAACTTAAATTGGGTATCAACTTAATATTACTTGTAATCCTCATTATAGCTGCATTGATTGCTGTATTTTTCTCTTCCATGGCTGCAAAAAAGATATCAGCTCCCTTTTCTTCTCTCAGCAAACATATTGGAAAAATTGCCGAGAGGAATTTTGGCACTAAAATTGAAATGCCTGTTGACGATGAATTGCAGGAATTTGTAACCAATATAAACATTATGTCCGAGAAGCTTGAATCCTATGATAAAGCGCAGAAAACTTTTCTTCAAAATGCCTCACATGAGTTTAGAACACCTCTTATGTCCATTCAAAGTTATGCCGAAGGTATTAAGTATGACGTAGTAGAAAAAAACAGCGCGGCTGATATAATAATTGACGAGACCAAAAGAATGACTCATCTTGTAGAGGAGTTATTATATTTGTCACGTCTCGATTCAATTGAAGAAAACTACCGCTTTAGCACTCTTTATTTTAACGAATTTATCAATTTATGTAAGGAGCGGATGAGTGGAATAGCTGCAAAAAGCAACATAAATCTTTCCATAGGTTCTTTTCCTGATAATATTTCAATTTATGCTGATGAAGATAAGCTTTATAGAGCCTTTGCAAATATAATAATCAATTGCATACGCTATGCAGAAAGTACTGTCGAAATCAATTTTCATAAACAATCCCACAATCTGATTCAAATTACCATACGTGACGATGGCCCCGGAATTGATACAAATGAGCTACCAAACATCTTCGAAAGATTTTATAAAGGCAAAAAAGGTAATGTGGGCCTTGGTTTGGCTATAAGTAAAAATATAATAGAAAAACACCATGGGAAAATTGCTGCACATAATTCAAAATCAGGAGCAATATTTACCATAGTGTTACCTTTAATGTAGCTTATAGTTGTATTAGTTAAATTGAAGGGATACAGAGATAGATAGCAATGGTTTGAATTATACGCTTGGTAAGATATTTACTTCAATTTTGTGTATCCAGGTTTAGCCTTTTATCAAAAAATATTATGCTTAATCAAATACTGGATCTCCTGGGTTTGCTGAGATTACTACATAATCTTCTACCGGTAGTTTAGTTATTATTCCTAAAATATATCCCCTTAGATATGCAAAGTCTATGACGTCAATTTTGCCATCACAATTGACATCCCATAAATATTCCCTACGATAAATAGGCCCATATGGTATCTTTATTCCGAGAAGATATGATTTGAAGTAAGCTAAATCAATAGCAGTGAATTGTCCATCGCTGTTTATATCACCCCAAATAGATTTTACTGGTGCAAGTGATAAAAAGTAATCTAAGTCGGTATTGTTAAAGCGTCCATCATCGTTCGCATCAGCTTGTTCTGCCGCGGTACTGTCAAGCATGATCATTCCAAGCAGAGCATTTTTGGCAATAATCCAATCATAATAATTGGCTATGCCATCTCCGCTTATATCTCCTTTTCCTTCAGGCATGGCAATTCCAATTGCCGATACAGGGCTAAGCATCAATGTGCTTAATAGGAAGGCAACTACAAAAGTTAAACATAAAGGTCGTGCATTGAATCTTTTCATTATAATCCCCCTCTCAAGTCAAATAAGGCTAAACCTGGAAACATAACCCTTACTATAACTATTATATATCTTTTTTTATAAATTCTCACCGTTTGATTTCATTTAATTATACTTTTTTTATAAATTTGTATGTTTTTCTGCACATTAATTATTGACTTGAGTCTATGGTATGATTGATATACGTACCAAAATATGATATGTTAAAAATAAAAACATATAAGAGGGAATCGATTATTTTTAAAGGGGATTGATGGAATGGGTAACAAGGTTTTAAATTCTATTCTATTAAGGTGTGTCATAATCTTTGTATTTCTTTTGATAACTCCACTTCAAAGTGCCACGGCATATGCAGGGAAAAGTCCATATTTGCCACATAAAAGCAACAACCCGGAAATTGAAACAATTCCAAAGCTTCTGAACTTTGACGAGACCGATGAATATGAAGGTGCTATGGAAAAGGCGGAAAAGGTTTTTACTAATCAATTGGGTCTTGAACGTATTAATGAATATAGAAGAAAAAAGGGTTTGTATGAATTAAGAACTAAAGTATGCGACTTTGGAAATGAAATAGTAAAAGAAGATAATGATGAAACAACATTAAATAAAAATATAAGGTCTCTTGATTCAGACTATGAAGAAATTTCAATCGATATTTTGCCTTCTTCTGTAGATAACAGTCAACTTCCTTCTTTTCCACCTATAAGCGAACAGGGACTATTAGGCTCATGCGTGGCCTTTGCAACTACTTATTATCAAATGACACATATGTTTGGTATGGCTTTAGGCTGGGATGCAAAAAATGATCCTGAAAACAAAAGAAAGTTTTCTCCAAAGTGGACATTTAATTTAACAAATACCGGTGAAAATGGTGTTATGGGAATGGACTCTACTTTCGCGCTTTTTACAAAAAGCGGTGCGGCTTTGTGGAATGAGTTCCAATATGATGGTTATGATACAAGTTTCAAAAATATAAGTGAGTGGCCGACAGATGTTGCTGTGTGGAGAAATGCTCTAAATTACAGGATAGATAACTACGGATATGTTGAGATCTGGGATAATACCGATACTCCGGTCAAAACTCCGAAGGATCCAAATCTTGAGAAGGTAAAGCAATTATTGAATAATGGACATGTTCTTACATTTGCAACAAGCATTTCAAGATGGAGATTTTCCAAAATAAATGATGATCCGGCTACTGAGGAAGATGATGATTATGTGAATGAGGATATTGTTCATATAACAGATAGCCCTAAGTTGGCAGTAGACGGACATGTTATGACATTGGTAGGATACAACGATAATATATGGGTTGATATTAATAAAAATGGAATGGTTGATCAGGGTGAGAAAGGAGCCTTCAAAATAGCTAACTCCTGGGGCACAAAGGAGGATTTGGAAGCAGATGATGATAAATTCGTTTGGTATTCAAATGATGGCTTTATATGGCTTTCCTATGACACTTTGAACACTGTATCAGCTGTTCCTCAGTGCCCTGAAACTGAGCGTAAAAATTCCATTAGTTTTAATAATAGTTTATATTGGATTTCCCCAAAGGAAGCATCTACTCCAAAACTTATGGTTGAGTATACCGTTAACCATGCAAATAAATATGAGCTTATAGCACTTTTTGGCTACTCAAATTATGATGAGAATAGTCCGGTTTCATACTTTGACCCTTACAATATAAATTTCCCATCAACTGTTAAGAGCAGTTTTAATGGTACGAATGAAGCATGTGATGCAACTTTTGTATTTGATATTAGCGAATTATACGACAGATTTGACAGTGTCAAAGGAAATCTGTATATTTCCTTTTTGGACAGTCTTGAAGGAAATCCGTGTATATTAAAAGATGCCAAAATTATAGACAACATTAGTGGACAGACTTACTATTGTAATGTTACACTTCCGGCAAGTTTTGATAATTCTATTTTTACAATCGGACCAATTGGTTTTAAGAAAGAGTTGACAGAACTAAAAGGAATAAAGCTAAATTCTTCCAAAATGCCAACACAGCGTTCTAATCCAGCTGTTGTTACTGTAGATGACAGTATTTATGTTATTGGAGGAAATTATGAGGGGAGGTATATGAATAGTTTTGAAATATATGAACCTGAAAAAGATACCTGGATAAAAAAGAAGGATCTGACAGGTGAACTATCCGGACAAATTAGAGCTGTTTATGTTAATAACAAAGTATATGCAATAAAAAAACTATCCTCAGACCAAAGTGTTATTGAAGAATATGATAGTGATTCTGATAAATGGATATATAAAAGGGATGTAAATTATTGGGAGAGAGTGCATGTCGGGCAAACAAATGGTAAGATATACATAATTGGAACAAATGACGAAATCGAAGAAGGTGAAGCAACCTATAGCATAGAGGAATATGACCCTGTTTCCAATATGTTAACTCAGGAAACCTATTTAGAAAAGGGTTTGTTGCCAGGCAGCATAGGTTTTATGGATGGGAAAATATACATATTTGATTGCGGTAGATTTGATCCAAGTATCCCTTGGACCTTTGAATCGAATCCTTATATAAGTGACAATAGACTGAGAATTTATGATACGGTAAGCAAAAGTTGGGAGATTGGGGACAAAATTGATTTTTATGGCGGCTATGGTATTACTGTTCTAAATGGTAAATTTTATGGTTTTTGGAGAGATGTAGTTAAATCTTCTATAAGAGTTTGCGAATACGACCCTGTAAGCAATATTTCAAGGGAACTTGAAGAGCCGATTACTGACATAGCAAATTTTGGTGTTACTGCCTATAAAGATAATATTATTACTGTGGGTGGCGGATCAATAAATGGATTTTCCTCCTTTCCCGTTGCTGTACCCGATGTGGGGAAAACTGCAAGGGATCGGGTGCAAATCATCAATATTGACCACGAAATGCTACCACCAATTCTTGAACCGCCGGAAGATATAACAATGGCAACCACAGAACAGTTAACCCGTGTTGATATTGGAAGAGCAGACGCTATTGGGAATTCCCCTGTGGAAGTTTCAAATAATGCACCGGAAGCATTTCCTATAGGCACAACGGATGTTCTTTGGAGTGCAAAAGATGAAGCGGGGAATATAACCTATGCAAATCAGAAAGTCACTCTGGTTATAGATGATGATCCACCCGAATTAATTGTTCCACCTGATATTATTATTGGAACACGTTCGGACAGCAAGCCAGTCAACCTTGGTGCTGCAACTGCAAGAGATCTACTAGAGGTTTCTATAACAAATAATGCGCCGGAAAGCTTTCCCATTGGAGAGACAATAGTAATCTGGACTGCTGTTGATGCTGCCGGAAATGAGGTGTCAAAACCTCAGAGAGTTAATGTGTATAAGTTTGGTGACGCAAATGGCGATGGCAAAATGAACTCCCTCGACTATGCACAGGTAAGGCTGCTTTTATTAGGTTATAAATCGGGATTACTTTCAGAGATAGGGAAATATGCGGCGGATGTGGATGGGAATTCTAAAGTAAATTCTTTGGACTATGCATTCATGAGAAAATATTTACTGGGACAAATTGATAAATTCCCCGTCGATAAAGAATGAGGTACAGTAGTGCCCAGCAACAAAAATTTTTTAAACAAAAAGCCGCATTTAGCGGCTTTTTGCTTATATAAACTATTTGTTATCTTTATCAATAGTGCTTAGCAACGGCTCTTCAATCTGCTGACCGTTAAGTGCAACATAAACACCTTTGCCGCCATGGTTTTCCTTAAGACGGATTGTTTTGACCTTGGAGAAGGGCTCCATTTTGTAGTGCCTCATTGTATCTGTAAGGTTTTGATAAAGCTCTTTAGCACCTTTTGCCAGACAGGATTCACACATACAAATTGTGAACTCCTGTACGACGAAGGCAGAATTATCCTTTTTGCGTACAGTGTTGCAGGCACTATCTCCTCTCTTCGGTGTATAGTGAGTGTGCAAGAGCTCATGAGCCAGATGAGAATTTGCTTCACCGTAAAACTCATCATAAAGCCTTAAAATGTCAGGATTTTCTTGTGACTTACGATACTTTGAAACCTTATCAATATTTACAAGTATTTGCTGGCGTTTATCCATGGCATCTATCTTTTCGGGAACAGGATGCCCTGCGCCACAAATACATCCGCCAGGACATGCCATAACTTCTATGAGATCATATCCTACATCCACACCTTGGATGATTTTTTCCACTATTGGTTCGGCGTTATGCAAACCACTTACAACGGCTACACGTACTTTAGTATTATCAACGTCTATAGTAGCCTCTTTGACACCTTCAAAGCCACGGATTTCCTCAAAGTCAAGATGGTCGGTGAGGACTTTCCCTGTCAATTTTTCAACTGCCATACGAAGCGCAGCTTCAGCAACCCCACCGGAGGCACCAAAGAGTATACCGGCACCGGAAACCTGTCTGTATGGCTCGTCAAATTCCTGAGGAACAATTTCGGAAATTTCGATGTTTTCCAATTTGACCATTTCAAGCATCTCTGTTGTTGTAAGTACAGCATCCACATCACGAATACCTTCCGGTGCAAACTCCGGACGTGCTGCTTCGTGTTTCTTTGCAAGACATGGAACGATAGAAACCACAAAGAGGTCATTTTTATCCAAACCGGCAAGCTTTGCATAATGATTTTTAACCGTCGCACCCATCATCATCTGTGGTGATTTGCAGCTTGATAGATGAGGGATTATTTCTGGATAACGCTTTTCAACAAAGTTTACCCAACCTGGACAGCAAGAGGTAAACTGTGGCATTACTCCTTTATTTGAAACCCTTGTCAAAAACTCTGTTGTTTCTTCCACAATGGTCAGGTCGGCAGCAAACGTAAAGTCAAATACTTTGTCAAAACCGAGTTTTTTGAGAAGCCCTGCCATAAATGGAGAAGCATCTTCAAATGGAACATTGAAGGTTTTGGAGATAAGGCTTCTCACTGCAGGTGCAACAAAGGCTACAACAGTTTTTT
Organism: uncultured Acetivibrio sp.; assembly: GCA_964564015.1. GTDB lineage: Bacteria > Bacillota > Clostridia > Acetivibrionales > Acetivibrionaceae > Acetivibrio. Next base: position 46,832 of record CAZLZR010000021.1, on the reverse strand, counting down.
CGTGATTGTTGATGGCCCTCATAACTCTTCCTTTTTCGCGACGGTAGTCTAAAGCACCACAAGGGCATGCAGTAACACACTGACCGCAGCTTACGCAATCTGTCTCCTGAAGGGGCAGGCCACTCTTGGTACCAACTAACTGTCGGCCGTTTTTCATATAGAAAGTGAGTACATCGGGACCCTCAATTTCAGAACATGCGGATATACAACGTCCGCAGGAGATACACTTGTTGTGGTCGCGAATGATAAACGGATGATCATCAACAATGGGTATATATGGGCGTTCATGTACTGGATTTTCAAACTCTATACCGTGGGAGGTTGCTTCATTTCTTAAATCACAGGTGTAACGTTCGCGGCAACCGCACTTTAAGCACCTGCGAGCCTCTTTTCGGGCAGTTTCTTCCATCAAGCCCAATTCAACTTCATTAAAATTGTTTTTACGTTCAGTAATTGATATTGACGGCATTTTAGCACGTTGAACTTTAGGAATTTCTCTAAATTCCCATTTAGGAAGATCTTCCATAGAACCACGGCTACAACTGTAGTCAACATTTTCTTCTTTTATATAGCCTTTCATTAAGAAGCTGTCCATAGCGTCAGAAGCGTGACGGCCTGCTGCAACAGCCTGAATTACGGTTGCAGGTCCGGTTACACAGTCACCTCCGGCAAATATATTGATTTCAGAAGTTTGTAGTGTCTTCCCATTAATATCAATATCTCCCCACTTGTTAAGTTTTACAGGGAGGTCGTTGTAGAGGAATTGTGTATTGGTACTTTGGCCTATAGCTCCGATAATGGTATCTGCTTCAATTTCAATGTCACTGCCTTCAACAGGCACAGGACGACGACGACCTGAACGGTCAGGTTCACCGAGAGTCATCTTTATACAACCAAGCTTCTTTTTGCCGCCTTCGGAGATTATTTTTGTAGGTGCCATCAGGAACAGCATTTCAACACCTTCGTGTATAGCTTCTTCAACTTCATAAGGTTCGGCAGGCATTTCATCCTGAGTTCGACGGTATACAAGCTTGACTGATTTTGCTCCTTTTCGAAGGGCTGTGCGAGCACAGTCAATAGCAGTGTTTCCGCCGCCTATTACTATAACATTTTCGCCCATTTTTATTTCTGCGTTCTTTGTCACCTGTTCAAGGAATTGTATTCCCAGCCAGACACCATCCAGCTTTTCACCTTCAATATGCATAGGTGTTGCATTCCATGAACCGATAGCAAGGTAAACGGCATCAAAATCTTTATGGAGATCTTCGAGTCGGATATGAGTTCCTAAAGATTTTCCTGTCATAATCTTTACACCAAGGCTACTGATTATATCAATTTCCTTGTCAAGAGTTGCCTTTGGAAGACGATATTCAGGTATGCCATACCTCATCATTCCACCCGCATGAGGTTGGCGTTCAAATACGGTTACATCGTGACCTTTTATAGCACTGTAGTAGGCCGCAGAAAGACCCGATGGCCCGGCACCAACTATAGCTATCTTTTTCCCGGTGGAAGGACTCTTGATTGGAACCCATGGTTTTGGTTGTGACATGTCCCAGTCGGCAGCAAAACGTTTTACATAATTGATGGCTACCGGTGAATCTACGAGATTACGTCGGCATTGTGCTTCGCATGGATGAGGACATACACGACCGCAAACTATAGGGAAAGGATTTCTTTCCTTTATGGTTCTTAAAGCAGATTCATAATTACCATTGCCTACATGACGCAGATAAGTCTGGATATCAACGTTTGCAGGGCAGGTCATGACGCAGGGTGCTACACAATCGCCATTGTGGTCTGAAAGCAGCTGTTCAAGGCGTACTTTGCGATAGCTCTCCAGTTTAGGGCTGTTTGTGCATATTACCATTCCTTCTTTTATAGGTGTTTGACAAGCTTTGACGTCTTTTTCACCGTTTGGTCCAATTGAAACTACACACAAACCGCAATTTCCATTTGACCTTTCAAGCCTAATATCATAACACAGGTGAGGAATGTGTATATCCTCCTGAAGTAATGCCTGAAGAATGGTAAGATTGTCATATACTTCGATTTCTCGTCCGTTAACCGTTACTTTAATACGGTTATGATTTGCTAATGTTTTCATCTTTTCACCTCAAAATACATTTGTAAATTTATATTCAAAATATCTGATAGTAATTTTAATAATCACATATATATTATAGCGAGGTATTTTGAACTTGTCATCGGAATTTGATAAATTTTTAACTATTTTTCGTCAAATTTTTATAATTGGCTGTTTTTAAGCTGATTGCCACAATGATATGGTATAATGGTGCTGACAAATATATGAAACAGGAGGTAAGATATGTTATTTGTTTGCTATCCAAAATGTACCACATGTCAAAAGGCTAAAAAATGGCTGGATGAAAGGGAAATACAATATGAATTAAGGGATATTAAAGAACAGAACCCTACCCTTGAAGAATTAAAGGACTGGCATCACAAAAGCGGTTTGCCCCTTAGAAAGTTTTTCAATACCAGTGGGTTGATGTATAAAGAATTGGGATTAAAGGAAAAACTGCCTGCTATGAGTGAAAGTGAGCAATTAGAGTTGCTTTCAACTGATGGTATGCTTGTTAAACGTCCTATAATTATAAGCGGTGAAATTGTATTGGTAGGCTTTAACAAGGATGACTGGGAAGAAAGGTTGAAGTAACAAGTGAAAGAGAGATTACTCAGGCATATATCAAAAGGCTGGTGGGTGCATATCTTTCTTAACATCTATTACATGCACCTGGCTGACGGAAAATAATCCGCCAGCCTTTCAAAATGTAAGTTACAGTCCGTTTTTGCATTTTTTACCTTTTTTCTTCTCCATGGTTGCTTTAACAGGCTCTTTATTTGCGTCTATCTGGTCGTTGTAGAAAGCCGGATCACCTATTGGTTCTTCAACTAATTTTTTATCCCTCATTTTTTCCTTCATTGGTTATTCCTCCTTTATTTAGGTACAAAATAAAGATTTAACTTTAGTGTTTGTTATTTAGGTAATTCCAAAAAAATAACTGGTCAATGGGGTGTTTCAAAAAAGCTGATTCTATTGGGTTGGTAATATATATATTGACTAATGAATTTTTTTGAAACACCTTATATAATAATATTATTGTTTGCAGATTAAAAATAAATATGAATGATGCAATTATCTGTTTTTGGCTATTTCCAAAAAGAGTTTTATCCGGTTAATTTGATTTGACTGGCTGATTCCCGAATCATAATCAATAGTCGCAATATTGGCATTTGGATATATTTGTTTAACAGCCTTTATCACGCCTTTGCCGGTAATATGATTTGACAGGCAGGCAAAAGGCTGGATACAAAGGATGTTTTCAATTCCATTTTCAAGATAATCAAGCATTTTAGCCGGCAAATACCAGCCTTCGCCAGTTTGATTTCCCACAGATACAATACTTTTTACTTTGTCAGCGAGATAAAAAATATCACAGGAACTATGAAATTTGGTATATTTTTTAAATTCATTTTTCATAGGTTTAAGATAAATATCCAAGAGCTTTAGGAGCACTTGGTTTACTCTGGAATTTATAGGTGCATGGACGTATAAGCTGTTGCTTGTTATGGGATTTGATATCATATATTGTGAAAAGCTCACTACGGTTGGCATAACAGCTTCTGCGCCTTCTTTTTCCAAGAGTTTTACAAGCTCATTATTGCCTTGGGTGTTGTATTTTAAAAATAGCTCTCCAACTATTCCCACCACAGGTTTCCTGATTTCATGAATAGGGATGGCGTCAAACTCACAAAGCATATTGATGATATTATTATTGAATTCTCTAAAGTGCGGTTTTTCAACTGAGGCTCTGCACTTTTCAAACCACTTATTATGTAGCTCTTCGGTTGAGCCCGGAATTAGTTCATAGGGTCTTATTCTAAGTATCAGCTTTAGGAGCAGGTCACTATAAATGGTTCCGATTACCAGTTTATTCATGAGTTTTACTGTGAATTTAAAACCCGGTGATTTATCCAAGCCTGCCAGATTCAATGACACAACGGGAACTTCCGGATAGCCAGCCTTTTTAAGTCCTCTGCGCAATAAGGCTATATAGTTGTTATCACGGCAACCTGTTCCACTTTGTGATATGGCCAGAGCTATGCGACTATTATCGTAGGAATTTGACTTAAGCGCCTCAATTAACTGTCCAATTACCAAAACAGCCGGATAGCAGGCGTCGTTATTGACATATTTGAGGCCGGTTTCAACAGTTTTAGAGGTTATTTCCCTTAATATCTCTATTTTATGACCCTCAGATTCAAAGGCGGCCTTTAAAAAACAAGCCTGAGTATAGTCAATATGTGGTGCCAACATGGTATATTCTTTGGACATTGCTTTGGAAAAGTCCACTGCTTCATCTGTATACAGTGTCTTAGGTCCCGTGGTTTGAGTTTCTCTGTTTTCCAAGCTCCTGATAAGTGAGCGGATTCTTATTTTGACAGCACCTAAGTTTGATACCTCGTCTATTTTCAAAACAGTGTGGATCTTATCCGCAGAGGATAATATTTCTTCAACCTGCTCGGTTGTGATGGCATCAAGACCACAGCCAAAAGAACTTAGTTGAACCAATTCAAGACTATTATAATGGCAGACAACGGAGGCAGCGGAATATATTCTTGTGGGGTAAGTCCATTGGTCGTAAACCCTTATAGGACGCTGCAAATTCCCCAGATGGGAAATTGAATCCTCTGACAGTACTGCAAACCCAAGACCATTTATCAGCTTATCTATTCCATGGTTTAGGCCGGGATCTATATGGTATGGTCTGCCGGCAAGCACTATTCCTTTGAGATTTCTATCCTTTAATTCATTGAGAACAGCCTCACCCTTATCCCGCACTTCCTGTTTATATTTTAAATACTCGGTTTTTGCCTTATTGTAAGCTTTGTTTACCTCCCATTTTTCAAGCTTATATTTTTTAAACCCGTCAATTTGAAGGAATTTGTCGACAAATTTACCTTTCCAGATTGATAAATAAGGGTTTATAAGGTTTACTCCATAGAGAGACAGGTTTTCAACATTATTATTTATAGTTACAGGATATGCTGAGACAATGGGACAATTAAAGCAATTCTCAGAGTTGTTGTCTTCTTTCCTTTCGAAAGGCAGGCAAGGATGAAAGATTGTTTTAATTCCCTTACTAATAAGGTTTTCAATGTGGCCGTGTACAGTTTTTGCAGGGCAACAAACCGATTCTGATGGAACTGAATCCAGACCTGACTCATACATCTGTTTTGAAGTTTTGTCGGATAGTTCTACTCTGAATCCCAGACTTGTAAAGAAAGTGAACCAGAAAGGATAATTCTCGTACATGTTCAGAACTCTGGGAATCCCGATTATTCCTCTGCTTGCAGATTGATTGTCCAAGGGTTGATAGTTGAATACTCTATTGTATTTGAAGCTATAAAGATTGGGTAACTGCTCCTCCTTTAAATCAGAGTGAATTGTGAGACCTTGTTCACATTTATTACCCGATATATATTCCCTGTCGGAATTGAATTTCGTTATGGTCAGCAGGCAGCTGTTTTCACATTTTTGGCATCTCCTTGTAAAAAAGGATAGTTTCAGTGAGTCTATTTCGCTTTTTGAAAGAATGCCACTGGGCATGTTCTTGGAGGAAAGACCTTTCGGAGCTTTGCTGTGAGTATTTGATACTTCAGCTTTATATTGATCCAGAGCAATCAGTGCAATTCCATATGCACCCATAAGTCCGGCGTGGTCAGGACGCAAGCATTCCCTGCCAATGGAGTTTTCAAACGCTCTTAAGACGGCTTCGTTGTAAAACATTCCGCCTTGCAGAACAATTTTGCCTCCCGATTTGAGACCATCTTTTATTTTGAAGACTTTATCGAGGGCATTCCTAACCACAGAGTAACACAAGCCTGCAATGATATCCGGTTTGGAGCTGCCTTCCTTTTGGGCTTGCTTTATTTTGGAATTCATAAATATTGTACAACGAGTTCCAAGGTCTACGGGATTTTCGCTTTCAATGGCCAATTGACAAAATTCATCAAGCTTTAAGCCGAGTGTTCCTGCGAAGGTTTCCAAAAAGCTCCCGCATCCCGACGAGCATGCTTCATTGAGCATTATTTTATCTATTCTGTTGCCTTTTATTTTAATATATTTCATGTCCTGGCCGCCAATATCTATAATGGTTTCAACATCTTCTGCAAATTGGCGTGCGGCTCTATAGTGAGCAATGGTTTCAACATCACTGAGATCAATTGTTAATGCCTTTTTTATGAGTGCTTCACCATAACCGGTGATGGAAGATTTCACAATAACTGAGTTTTGAGGCATATTCGTATACAGTTTTTTTATAAGACGGATTACTGTTTCAAGGCTGTTGCCCACATTGTTTTCGTATAAGGAATACACCATTTTGCCTTCTAAATTGATTAAAACAAGTTTGCTGGTAGTTGAACCCGCATCAATACCTAATATGTATTCTCCTGAATCTATATTAAATTTGGCTTGGGGTATTGTACTTAAAGCATGTCTTTTTCTGAATTCCAACAACTGTTTTTCGCTTGCAAATAGACGGGGCAGAGAGTAATTGTTTTTGCTTTCCGATTCCTTCAGTAATTCCAGTCTGCCGGGTATTTCTTTGAAGGACATTAAAGGGCTTGATTTGGAAGCTAATGCAGCACCCTTGGCGTTGATGAGGTGTGCATCCTCCATATCGGTAATTTTATTGATTTGAAGACTTGGGTGTTGGATAAAGGCTTTTTTTAATTCGGAAAGGTATTGGAAAGGCCCTCCGACAAAAGCGATGTTCCCTCGTATTTTCCTCCCACATGCCAGGGCACCCACAGTTTGATGAGCAACTGCTTGAAAAACTGCTGCTGCAATATCTTCCTTTCTGGCACCTTCGCTCAATAAATTGTTTATATCTGTTTTGGCAAAGACCCCGCAACGTGCTGCAATAGTATGCTTTACCCGGGAGTTTTTAGATAATTCGTTTAAGCCTGCGGCGTCTGTGCTAAGGATGGCAGCCATCTGATCGATAAATATCCCGGTCCCCCCGGCGCAGGCTCCATTCATTCTATAATCGGTTATTCCACTCAGATAAATTATTTTAGAGTCTTCACCGCCTATATCGATTACTACGTCAGTGTTGGGGGCGTTTTTTTCCATTGCTTTCTTGCATGCAAATAACTCTTGAATGAAGTCCACAGACATTATTTGAGCTATATCGATGCTGCCTGAACCGGTAAACATCAAGTGGAATTCTGAATCCTTATGAGCTGATACAATTCCATTTAACAGGGTATAAACAGTGTTTCTTATCTCAAGTAAATGTCTTTTATATATATCAAAAATAGTGGAGCCGTTACCGTCTTGTACAACTATTTTAATTGTGGCAGCTCCCACATCAACACCTATAAATAATTCCTTCATTTGCTTTATCACCATATCTTTCTAAAGTCTTACTCAAGGTTTTTTCAGATAATCGGTAATTATTGATAATACCTCATCTAAAGTGGGGGAGTTTTTAAAACTTTCGGACAGTTTGTCCAGATTATATTCTACCTTCTTACTATAATTACCTGACCTGTCTAACAAAAGGGTTATGGCCTTTTTTAGTTTCTTGCCACTGAATTTCTTGATACATATTCCGCAGTGCTTCTTTTCAATTATTTTTGAAGCAGTGAGCTGTTCAGCCTGATTTGGAATACAAATTTGAGGCACTTTAAACCAGATTGCCTCATAAATGCTGTTCAATCCGCCGTGGTTTATAAACAAATTTGCCCTTTTCAGAATTTCAAGCTGGTTTACAAACTTCACTACCTTTATATTATCAGAATTCTGGATCTCAATATTATCAAGACTTCCCATCGAGATTAGTATATTGGCTTTTTGATGCGCTAACACATTTAGTATTTCTTTGAATTTTTCTGACCTTACACTGCTATTTTCAGCAATTGTACCTAAGGACACATATATCAATGGAATAGAAGGATCTTTGAAGTCTATGTGTGAGTCTGTGTAATTCAGGACTATTCTTTCGTCAATGGTTGGTCGTGCAAAGATATATTTTTTGCTGAAAAAGCGACTACAGGGTTGGAAGCAGCGAGGTGAAAACAGAATATTCAGATCTTCTTCGTTTACAAAGGGATCTGTTAGCTGAAATTGCTTATATTTATATATTTTTTTGCCTTTCATTCCTTCTGACACCAATTTCCAGGTCTGAAAGGGATGTGTAAGCATCAGTAGTGTAACCGGAAAAAGTACGGGAAGAGTTGTAATAAAAACCGCAGGATTTACTGCCAGGCTTGTGATTATGCAAATTGCTTTTGTTTTCATTGTGATGGCTGCGTATTTGGCAAAACCGGCCATCGAGTCATGTATAATGAAATCCGGCGAGAGAGAAGCAATTGCCGAAAGTGCTTCCTGATACATTATGCTGTCCATTTCCAATTTTGTTGAGTATATTCTAAGGTAACTCTCTGCAACATCAGCTGTAAGATAAATTTTCAAATCTATGGAATAAGGTATAAATATAGCTCCAATATTTTCTGCCATTGGCCTGAACTTTTCATCAGAAAGGTAATATAGGGTAAAGCCTTCTGAAATTAATTGCTTCAACAGAGGAAGACTGCTGTTGACATGCCCGAACAACGGAATGCTGAAAAATATACAGGTTTTGTTCATAGATGACCTCGCTTTACTTGGATATGCGGTAAGTATTGCAATAAAACAAGTGACTTAATTATAGCAGATACAAACTGTTTTTTAAAGAACAGGAGCATATAAACGGCAAGGGAATTTCTGCCCCACAGGGGTGCATGTTTTTTTCTTTACATTTATTACACGCACCCGCCCCACAGGTATGTTTGATTTGTAATATTGATTGAGTTATAATAATCTAGTAATTATAAGCTGTAATAAAGCATAGCTGTTTTTACGTTCTATAAAAGTACTTGTTAAGAGTAAGTCTGAAGTTTCAATTATAATAAAATATACTAACCGGACGGGGTAAAATGAAGATTCTTTTAATATTGCCGAAAGACAGAATATACCATTATAGAGGTTTGCTTAAAAACAATATAGGATATGCGCCATTAACTCTTACTACTCTTGCTGCCCTTGTTCCGAAGGAGTTAAATGCTGACATTGATATTGTGGATGAGGGCGTTCAAAAACCTTGTTACCATAAAAAGCACTATGATCTGGTGGGAATAACCTGCACCGCCTCCTCATCCCCAAGGGCATATCAGTTGGCGGATTATTTCAGGAAACAGGGTACTTTTGTTGTGCTTGGTGGATCCCATCCAACCCTTGTACCGGAGGAAGCGGCTCAGCATGCCGATTCTGTTATTGTGGGCCCCGGAGAACTTATCTGGCCTCAGCTTTTGTCAGATTATAAAAACGGAGAGCCCAAAAAGCTTTACCATCACACAAAGTCGGATACATGTATGCTTTCCATGCCTGTCCCAAGAAGGGATATACAACCAAAGGGACTATATATGCCCATACCCACAATTATTGCAAATAGGGGATGCCGGAATAATTGTTCATTTTGTACAATAAACCATATTTATGGTTCAAAAAGCCTTTCCAGGCCAATAGAGGAAGTAGTAAGTGAAATAAAGCAACTTAAAAGTAAAAAACTCCTTTTTTTAGATCCAAGCCCCAATTCGGACAAGGAATATGCCAAAAAGTTCTATGAAGCCTTGATTCCGCTGAAGGTCAAATGGATGGGACTTTCAACCATGGATGTTGTCTATGACCGTGAACTCTTCGATTTGATGGTCAGAAGCGGATGTGACGGTGTGCTTATTGGCCTTGAATCCTTTACTCAGACAAATAATGTTGAGTCTCAAAAGAAATTAAATGATGTTAAAAAGTACAAAGAGGTTATAGAGATTTTTCACAAAAATAAAGTGCGTATTTTGGGCCACTTCATAATTGGTTTTGACGCAGATACAAAAGAAAGTATAGAGGAAATGCTTGATATTATTGACGATATGGGTATAGACCTTCCAAGATTTACTATCCTGACACCTTTTCCCGGTACAAGGCTTTATGAAAAAATGAAAGAGGAAGGCCGTATAATTACTGACGATATGGCTCTTTATGACACTGAAAATGTAGTGTTTAAACCAAAGAACATGAGTCATGAAGAGTTGCAGGAGCTTTACCATAAGATAAAAAAGGAAGCGTACAGCTACAGGAGAATTTTTAAGAGGAGCTTTTCCATGAAGGGGAACAAAGTATTGACACTTGTTGCGAATATTGGATTTAGATTTTTACAGAATGACAATGTGCTCCTTGCATTATTTACAAATCTGGGATTGAAGGTTTATGCCAGAATAAAGGGATGAGTAAGGTGTGGAAAATAATTTTATGATTAATTTTATAAAAAGGCATTGGAGAAAACTATGAAAGTACTCATACTTGGGGCTTCATCGGGATTTGGAAGGGAATTTGCGTATCAGTTGGCGGTTAAAGGACATCAGCTTGTGCTTTGTTCAATAGATGAACATGGTTTGAAGTTGGTGCAGACTCATATTGAAAAAAATAATGGCAGTCATGCCGAAATATATGTGGGAGACCTGACCAAAAGAGAGGTGGTCAGGGATATAGTCAGCAGGTATTCGGAGTGTGACCTTGTCATAAATTCTGCCGGGTTTGGGGTTATCGGTGATGTTACAGAGATAAGTTATGAAAAAGAGCAGGAAATGATTGATTTGAACGTAAATGCCTTGTACTACCTGACAAAGAAGTTTTTACTTATTATGATAGAGAGAAAGGCAGGGGGGATTATTAACGTGGCGTCTATTTCTTCATATATTCCCATGCCGAACTTTGGGATGTATGCTGCCACAAAGTCATTTGTGTTGAGTTATACCCTGTCGGTGTCAAAGGAGGCAGAGAAGTTTGGAGTAAGAATTATGGCGGTTTGTCCCGGGCCTACGGAAACAAATTTTCTCCCAAAAGAACAGTATGACAGGATTAGGAAAAAACTTTTCAATTTGCCGGTGTTGATGTCGCCGGATAAAGTTGTTCGAAATACGTTAAAAAAGTATGAAAAAAAGCGAAGGGTATACATTCCTGGGATTTTAAACAAAGTGATAAATTTCGCAGACAAGTTTTTGCCGATTGAGGTTATTTTAGATACAATATATAAGCTGTATGGTTATATTAAGGAAAAGTAAATTTAAACATGCCTGATGCACAAAATTTGCATATGGGTTTTGTATAGAAATGATTTAATATATATTTGTTTGATATTCCATTAAAAGGTGTGGAAAATGAAAAAAAAGATAATTATAATCGGTGCAGGTGCTGCAGGACTTGCGGCAGGCTGCTACGGACAGATGAACGGTTACGAGACATATATTTTCGAGGCGAATGGAGGTCCGGGAGGGCTTTGTACTTCATGGAAAAGAGGAGAATACCTTTTTGAGTCGTGTATTTACTGGCTTTTTGGTACAAACCCTGAAAATAGCCTGAATGCTTTGTGGAAAGAGCTTGGGGTGGCGACTGGCTGCAAATTTATCGGTCATGATGAGTTTATAAGATTGGAATGGCCTGATGGGAGAAAGTTCAGAGTTTTTGCAGATATGGACAAGTTGACGGAAGAAATGAAGAAATTTGCTCCCGAGGATAGAGATGTTATTGATAGGATGAGTAGGGAAGCTAAAAGGATATCCCGCTTTAATGTATATATTAACAAGCCTGTGGAGCTTTTTAATATCATTGATTCCGCAAAATTTTTGGGTCAAAACCTTCCGTTTTTGGATATTATCCTGAAATACAAAAATATGCCTGTTGAAAAGTTTGTCACATTGTTTAAAAGCCAGTTTCTAAGAGAGGCAATTGTAGGGCTTATGAGTTTCCTTCCAAGATACCCTGCCCTTTATGTATTGATGATATTCGGACATATGCACACAGGAAATGCAAATTATCCGTCGGGAGGCTCAATAGGAGTAGCAAAAGCGATGGAGAAGAGGTATTTGAAACTGGGTGGAAAAATAAATTACAATTCAAAGGTTGAAAGTATTGTAGTGAAGGATAACAAGGCTGTTGGAGTAAAACTTGCCGATGGAAAAGAACACGCCGCAGATTTTGTTGTTTCGGCTGCTGATGGATATAATACTATTTTTAAGATGTTGGAGGGTAAATATATATCCAAAAAGCTCGAAAGGCAGTACAAGACTTTGCCCATATTTCACAGTTATATGCAGGTATCTTTCGGTGTCTCATGTGACTTGTCCCAGGAACCCAGGTTTATAGTTCATAAGCTTGGTGAACCTCTAGTTGTGGGTAACCAGCAAATAAAGGATATACGTATAAGGCATTATTGTTTTGATGCTTCATTTGCTCCCCTGGGAAAAACATCCCTCGTTGTTACCTTTGCCTGTGACTATGATTATTGGAATAATATATACAGTGATTACAAGTACTATGTTAGTGAAAAGGAAAGAATAAAAGACAGAATACTGTCAGAATTATGCAAGAGATTTCCTGGTATCAGTGAAAAAATAGAAGTATATGATATAGCCACACCTAAAACTTTTGAACGGTTTTCAGGAAATAGAAAAGGTGCGGCTGAGGGATGGTATGTGGACTCTAAAACGGTAGATACAAGTTTTGAACGCTCTCTTAAGGGCCTCTTAAATTTCTATATGGCAGGGCATTGGGTTGAAATAAGCGGGGGAATTCCTTTTGCCGTATTGTCTGGAAGAAATGCAATCCAAATGATATGCCACAAGGAAAAAAAGAAATTCAGGACATGTAATTCATAGAAAGCAAGGAGTATGCAGTTAAGAGTATGGAAAGCGGACAAAAAGAGGAAGTGCATTTGTAGATTTTGACTTGAGCAGATTACAGTATAAGAGGGTGAGGTATAAGTGAGGAGATTCTTTAATGTTTATCAATATATAACACCGTTGGTATTATTTCCTATAGCCTATTATATATGGTTCAAAAGCTTTGGAAACAATCACAGATTTGTCTTGTATGTATTGTCAATGCCTATTATTACTTCCTATATCATACCGGCACTTGGCACCAATATTACAAAGCTGTGGGAATTTAACACAAGGATCAGGCTGGGAAAATTCAGACCACAGCATGGTTTTGTGTTTGGAACAGCCACAAGCCTTATTGCCTATTTGTGTGTTGATAGGGTTCCGGGAGAGTTTGGTGTGTTTGAAATTCTTAGGTCAGGGTTTATAATGGCTTCAGTATTAGCTTTTTGGAACTGGCTCTATGATATATTTGCAATTAAGTCGGGGTTTATGACGGTCTATAACAAACAGTATTTTGAAGGAAAAGGGCCGGAAGCCATTGCTATGGATTATGCCCCGGTGTATTTTGGGGTTTTTGGACTGATCTATGGTATTGGAGTAAGAGTTGGACAATTTGCCTTTTTTGAAGCAATGAGCGGAAATTTGGCATTACTTTCGGTTATTTTATTCAATATACTTGCTTTGACAGTACCGACTGCTGTTTTTGTGCTTTTTTCATATAAAAATAACGGTTATTCAGGGGTGGCACCTTACAAAGATATCAGGATGTAAAAGCTGATAGTTTGATGGGAGATATAAAATGAAGATTACTTTTATCAGACCCAATTTGGGCAATTATAAATCATCGGATGCAATGCAACCGCTGGCAATAGCAGTGTTGGATGGCCTGACACCCGAAGGTTTGGAAACTGAATTTTACGATGACAGAATTGAACAGGTACCTCGTGATTTGGAGACGGATATTGTGGCAATTTCAGTGGAGACTTTTACTGCAAGGCGGGCATATTCAATCGCATCAGAGTTCAGGAAAAGAGGGGTATATGTTATTATGGGAGGTTATCACCCTACTTTTTTACCTGAGGAGGCATTACAATACGCTGATACGGTTATTATCGGCGAAGCCGAAGGAATATGGGGACAGGTTATAGCCGATTATCTGAAAGGGGACTGTAATAAGGTCTATAGGAGTGATAATTCCCATGAGCTTGGGGGAGTAAAGTATAGAAGAAATCTTTTCAAGGATAAAAATTATGCTATAATTTACCCTGTTCAATTTGGAAGGGGTTGTAAATTTTCTTGTGATTTTTGCTCCATCAATGCCTTCTATGGAAACAATCTCCGGCAAAGGCCTATAGAAGAGGTAGTAGCTGAAATTGAGGAGCTTGGGGAGAAATATTTATTTATAGTAGATGACAACTTTTATATAAATAAGGAGAAGACAAAGCAGTTTTTAAAAGCATTGATTCCTTTGAAAGTACGTTGGTCAACTCAGGTAAGCATAGATATTGCCAATGATCCGGAACTTCTTGAATTGATGAATAAAAGCGGTTGTATGGGTGTACTTATAGGGTTTGAGTCTCTTAACGCAAAAAATCTTGAGCAAATGGGCAAACGTGTAAATATGAAGAACCATGAATACTCCATGGCTATTAGGAGAATAAAGGATAAGGGTATTATGATCTACGGAACCTTTGTTTTCGGTTATGATTATGACACAAAGGACTCTTTTAAAATCAGCTTGGAATTTGCATTGGAAAATAAACTGCTACTTGCAAATTTTAATCCCCTTATGCCTATGCCGGGAACGCGTTTATACTCCAGGCTTAAATCAGAAGGGAAACTCCTTTATGACCGTTGGTGGATTAATCCGGGATTCAGGTACGGAGATGCCATGTTCAAACCCCATGGAATGACGGCAGAGGAGCTTACAGACGGCTGCAAAAATGCTCGTATGGACTTTAATAAGTATTCATCTATGCTAAAAAGAGCCATGGATTTTAAAGCGAATTGTGCAAACCCTGGAAACCTGGGTATATATACTCTTGCCAATCTGGTATCAAGGCGGGAGATCAAGAAAAAGCAGGGGTTACGATTGGGAAGGGAATAATTCCTTAAAAATGTATCCGGAGGTTAGTTTATGAAATTGACATTAATAAAGCCGAATATAGGAAGAATGGAGCACAGCCTGTATGTTGATGAAGCGAGGATGGAACCGCTTCAGCTTGGAGTTCTGGCTGCGTTAACTCCGTCTGATGTAGAAGTTGTAATGTATGATGACAGAATGGAACAGATTCCATATGATGAAAAAACCGATCTAGTAGCCATTACAGTAGAAACATTTACGGCAAGAAGAGCCTATGAAATAAGTGATGAATACAAGAGGCGCGGGGTACGAGTGATAATGGGAGGAATGCATGTCAAATTGATTCCCGATGAGGCATCCTTACATGCCGATTCCATATATATAGGAGATGGAGAATACTTCTGGAAGGAAGTGATTGAGGATGCAAGGCGTGGTGAGCTAAAGCCTGTATACAGTGCTGGTACCTGCAAACCGCAGCCGGGAGTCATAACAAGAAGGGATATATTCAAAGGGAAAGGTTACCTTCCTCTGACGTTGCTTCAATTCAGCAGAGGCTGCCGATTTGACTGCTCTTTTTGCGCTACCAGCGTATACTTTAACAAGACACATACGTTCAGAGACATTAAAGAAGTAATTAATGAGATTGAAGCTCAGAAGCGGAAATTTCTGTTCTTTGTAGATGATAATATTGTAGCTAATACTGAAATGGCAAAGAAGCTCTTTAGAGAGCTGATACCGCTAAAGTTGCATTGGGTTAGCCAGGCAAGTATTGATATGACTCGCGACAAAGAACTTATGGAGCTTATGGTTAAGAGTGGATGTTTAGGTCACGTGGTAGGTTTTGAATCCATTGATCCAAATAATCTTGCTGCGATGAAAAAGACACCCAATATAAGTCAGCATGACGGTTACCGTGAGCAGATTAAAATCCTGCGAGAATATGGACTTCAGACCTGGGCTGCTTTTACACTCGGGCATGATTTTGATACAAAGGATTCTATAAAACGAACTCTGGAATTTGCACTCCAGAATAAATTTACATTTGCCGCATATAACATTCTGATGCCTTATCCTGGAACGCCTTTGTATGAAAAGTTCAGGCAGGAGAATAGACTTTTGTATGACGGAAAATGGTGGTTGCACCATGAGTACAGATTTAACCATGCAGCTTTCATTCCGACCAATATGACTCCCGATGAGTTGACCTTGGCATGCTTTGAGGCTCGTAAGGCATTCAACAGTGTGAGCTCTATTTTTACAAGAGCGTTTGATCCAAAGACAAATATGAGATCCTGGTTCAGGCTTATGGTATACATGATGTATAACCCTCTTTTTAGAAAGGAAGTATTTAAAAAGCAGGATATGAGATTTGGGTTGTCATAAGGAATTGGTTTATTGTGGTTTAGATTAAGTAAATAGAATTTTCAATACAATTAAAGTAATAAATTTCTAAAGTAATTCACTGCGAAAAACAGTGAATTGTTTTTTTAGTCTTGCCGAAATATATATAGCAGTTCATTTTATCCTTTCTTTGAAAGTACACATTAGTAATAGATATTAAATTTCCAAGTCATGGCTTTCTTAATACTATAAAAGGAGCGAATTTGTATGATGAAATGGCTTTCGAATTTGTCTATAAGGAGAAAAATTTATCTGATTTTAGGTACTGTTGTAATCTCTGTTGCTATATTTGGATTAGTAGCAGTTGCATCAAGTGGCGCGATTCAAAATAGTCAACTAAACCTGGAGGAATCTGCCAGATCTGCAGGAACCGCAATATTAAATGCCGACAGAGATTTGTATCAGGCATATACAGCTGTACAGGTACTGGTTTTTGCAGATAATTCTCCGGAAGACACTTTGAAACTAAAGTCTTTTTTTGATGAAAATGTTAAGACTGCAAAAGAAAGAGTTGCAGAATCAAAATCAATATTGGAAAACAGTAATAAGGAATGGAAAGAATATAAGGGGAATGAAAGTAAACTGACAGTATTTGAACTTATTAAAAAATTCGAATCTGATATAGATTATTGGGTTGTAAATTCAAATAAAGTAATTGAAAATAAAAGTATGGAGGAAGAATGGGAAGGTTCGTTCCAGACAGCACGTGGAGAATTGGATGAAATTGGGGGAATAGTGGAAACGGCAACAAAAGAGAGAAAAATAGTATATGAAAAGCAAAGAAGCAATATCATAATGAATATTATTATTGGTTTATTTGTTCTACTAGTTTTGATATTTATATTTGGCTATTTAGTAGTCAAAGACATTTCAAGACCACTTACATCAGTAGTAGCAATGATCAAGGAAATAGAAAAAGGGCATTTGAAAAACAGGCTTAATCTCAATAGAAAAGACGAAATAGGACAACTTGCAGATACCATGGATCATTATGCCGATGATATTCAAAAATATGTTGTTTTACCAATTAACAAGATAGCTGTCGGTGATTTTGATTTTGAATTGAACATTAAGGACAGTGAGGATGAGTTGTCGCCTGCCATTATGAAAACGGTAGAATCTATAAAGGGTCTTGTATACGAAGCTAATAGCTTAACCGGTGCAGCAATAGACGGCAAACTCCAGACTCGCGGGAGGGCTGAAAACTTTAGTGGACTGTATAGGGAAATAATTCAGGGAATAAATAAGACCCTGGACGCAGTAATAGATCCTATAAAAGAAGCTTCCAGTGTTCTTGCAGAATTAGAAAAAGGAAATCTAAAGGTTAGTATGAATGGAAACTATAAAGGAGAGCATGCAATAATAAAAGACGCTCTGAATAAAACAGTCAGTAATTTAAAGGGCTATATCGGTGAAATTACACAGGTATTGTACCAGATGTCAGAGGGCAACATGGATATCACAATAAGCAATGAATTTAAAGGTGATTTTGTAGAAATAAAGAATTCACTAGACAATATACTTGATGCGTTTAATGATGTACTTATTAAAATGGGTGATGCAGCGTATCAGGTATCGGCAGGTTCGAAACAAATTGCCGATTCGTCCCAAATGCTTTCACAGAGTACAACTGAGCAGGCAAGTTCAGTAGAAGAGCTATCCTCAATAATGGAAACGATATCGGAAAAAACCAAAAAGAACGCAGTAAATGCAAAAGAAGCAAATGAACTTGCCATGCTGGTAAAAGATGATGCTGTAAACGGGAATAATCATATGAAAGATATGCTGAAATCAATGGATGAAATAGCGTCAGCATCGGCAAATATTTCAAAAATCATAAAAGTTATAGATGATATAGCATTCCAGACTAATATACTTGCCTTGAATGCTGCCGTTGAAGCTGCCAGAGCAGGACAGCACGGAAAAGGATTTGCAGTTGTGGCAGATGAAGTAAGAAGCTTGGCAGGAAGGAGTTCCCAGGCAGCTAAAGAAACTACATCTTTGATAGAGGGAACAGTCCAAAAGACAGAAAAGGGCATGAACATAGCCAAAGAAACTGCAGAGGCACTGAATAAAATAGTGGATGGTGTCAGCAAAGCTGCGTTTTTAGTTGGTGAAATATCTGAATCGTCAAACGAGCAGGCCACTGGCATTGCACAGGTTAATATGGGAGTAATGCAGATTTCACAGGTTGTCCAGACAAACTCTGCAACATCACAGCAAAGTGCAGCGTCAAGTCAGGAATTGTCAAGTCAGGCGGACACTCTCAATTACATGGTAGGCAGGTTTAAAGTCAGGAAGAACAGTAAAGCAAAATCAGGATATGAACTGTTGGATAATAATATTATAGGATATTTGGAAGAGGCTGATAAAAAAAGCAAACCAAATTTGAAAAAGAAGCCAGTGAATAATAAAAAGAACATCTCTTTGGACGCTATGGATTTTGGCAAGTACTAAGATATGACTAAAATATAAATTCATACTCTGGATAACGAAAAAACTTTATTTGATAATGTTTTCAAAATATGAGAATAGGATGTTATTTTTTCGTTATTCCTAAGTTAGGAAATAACCATTTATAAATGCTTCGGGACAGTATATGTTACAAAAATATTACATTTCCATTTTTTGTTGACGTGATTATTATTTATGTGTTATCATATAACTGTTATGCTCAGAAAAGTGGTGCTGAGTTGTTAACAAGTGATTATCAAAATTAATATTATAATGATCATGTGAAAGGAGGATTACTATGTATCGTTTTGAACATTGCGAGCTAAGAAAATTAAATATTTCAGTAAAATTGTCAGAGAAACAAAGTATGAATTTTGAATGCATACATTGGATTAATCCTCTGTTTTATAAATGTGGTGAAATGTTATATCCGGACAATATTTCATGAGGAGTTTATATTAAAACGCATTTACAAAAATAGGGTGGTTAAGTCCAATTAGTGGATTTAACCACTTTTTATTTTTCTAATTATAGTAAATTGAAAGAACCAAAAGTGATGAACACAAAAAAAGTAAAAGTTGGTGAGAAAGAATGAGATTTTTTAATTCCATGCAAAAGAATATGAGTTTTGCAGATGTTGTTGCAAGTATACGGTATTTTATTAAAGCAAATCCTGATTGCCAATACAGGATAGCAGTCGGAACCGATTCACAGGTAAAGGGAAGATACACATGCTTTGCGACAGGGATTCATGTGCACAGATTAGGACAGGGCGCCTGGTGCTGTGTGAGTAAAATAATTGAGAATAAAAGATATAGGAACCTTAAGGAAAAGATTTCAAAAGAAACTTTGATGACCTATGAAATGGTATATATGCTCAATGATCAGTTGATGGATGCTCTGTATGACTTTACCTCAAAATATAAAAACTTTGATTGTAAGCTTGAAGCACATATTGACGTAGGTACAAAAGGAGAAACAAGAAAATTAATCAGGGAAATGGTCGGGTATTTTGAAGGTATTGGTATTGATGCAAAGATCAAACCTGATTCCTTTGTTGCAAGTAGCTATGCAAACAGATATAGCAAAAAATTCAGAGTTGGCTGAAAGGGTGATAGTTAATGTATGTTTTAAGAGTAACTCCTGTAAGAAATGTATTGATTGGAAAGCGCTGCTTTAAGAGCGAAAAGCCGGATATGTTTTTTAACAAGGTCGTAGAAGCCGGATCGAAATTAGAAGTATATGATGTTTCTGACAGAAAAATCAAGACATTAGATGTGTCTGGAATAAACAAAAGAAATCACAGAATGATAATAAATGAAAAGAAGTATTTTATCTGCTCAATAAGTGATGCAGGTGAAAAAAGGAAAGCTATATAAAAGTCTGTCTTAGGTCAGAGTTTTCAGTAAAGCATGACTGAGACTAATAAAATGGAGCAGGAGAATAATTACCGGCTCCATTTTTTGATGCAAGGGAAGCTATTGCGTTTATAGTGTTGATGTTTTTTAATTAGTTTTACAAAGGGGAGCATCTAATGTAAAATAAATTATAGAAGGAAGAATTTATATTAACTCAATTATCTGGAGTGGATTGGTATGGAGTATATAAAATTATTTGACAGCGAGCTGAAGCTGATGGAGCATGTGTGGAGTAATGCCCCAATAACTGCAAAAGAGCTGGCAGTTATTGCAGATAAAGAAATTGGTTGGAATAAGAATACAACTTATACTGTGTTAAAAAAACTTGTTGATAAGGGAGCAATCAGGAGAGAAGAACCTAATTTTATATGTTATCCTATCGTAAGTAAGGAGCAGGTTCAACAGGCAGAAACGGACAATCTTATAAATAAGTTGTTTAATGGTTCAAAAAAGGCGTTTTTTGCAGCCTTTGTCGGCAGAGATAAGTTAAGTGCCAGCGAAATTGAAGAACTCAAGAGAATTATTGAGAAAAGTGGTGAGTGATGTGATTGGCACAGCATTCTACTTTGTATTAAATATGAGCATAGTTGCTGCAATTGTAGGAATGATATTGATATTGCTTCGCCGTATAAAAAAGATTCCCAGGAATGTAATTTATTTTTTGTGGAGTCTTGTGTTTATACGTCTTGTTTTCCCTTTTGCAGTTTCAAGCAAAGCCAGTGCTCTGAATGTTCTTGGACGTTTGATAAGGAAAATGGTAAGAGTACCTGTGTTTGGGCAGGATAAATTACGGATATCAATGTCAAATTATATAGGAATTGCAGAAGAATATTTTCCAATAACCTATGGAAATGATAACCTTAAAGCAGTTTTTGAAGTATCGTCTTTTATATGGATTGCAGGCGTAGGAGTAGCTATTCTGGTAGCGTTTATTCTGTATATTATATCAAGGGTTGAGCTTGCCGGAGCGTGGAGGCTTCGGGACAACATTTATGTCAGCAGCAAGGTGGATTCTCCGATAGTTTTCGGTATTTTCAAACAGAGGGTGGTTATTCCTTCCTTTATTAAGGAAGAATCGCCCGAGTTAAAATTCATATTATTGCATGAACAGGTTCATATGAAAAGGCATGATAATTTTATCCGATTGCTTGCAATATTTACTGCATGCCTCCATTGGTTTAATCCTTTTGTTTGGATGTTTCTAAATCTTTTTCTAAACGATATGGAGCTTTCGTGTGATTTGAAGGCTATCGGAACGCTTCGGGCCGAGGAGAAAAAGAAATATGCGCAGGCACTTGTAAATATGAGTTCCGGACAAAAAGTATTCCTTTCTGCAGCTTTCGGCAGGAATATTGTAAAGACCAGGGTACTGAATGTATTAAGCTATAACAGAATTTCGTTATTTGCAGCAGTTTTTCTTACATTTTTTATTGTTGCAGTAGTTATTTCCCTTGTAACAAATCCTGTGGTATGAGTTTGACTTGTAAAAAGCATGTAGCTGATGTTAAAATGCTTTATGAAACAAGTGAGTAGTATAATTACTCAATAGTGTCTGGAGTGTTCAGGCAAAAGAAAGAAGTAAAATTTACAAGAGTATTTTGAAAAGGTGTCGGAGTATGATAAAACTAATAGCTACTGATATAGACGGAACACTATTAAATGGTGATGCAGAAGTTCCGGTTGGATTTAAAGAATTGATTATGAGGCTTGAAAGCAAAGGTGTCTATTTTGCCATAGCAAGCGGGCGCCAGTATCATAAATTAGTTGATGATTTTTCTTATTTGAAGGATAAGCTTGTTTTTATAGCAGAGAATGGGGCACTTGTTATGCACCATGGAAACGAGCTTTTTTTTCGTGCCTTGGAAAGACAAAAAGTTGAGGGAATAATCAAAGATATAAGAGCCGCTGGAGACCGTGACATCGTACTTTGCGGTAAAAAAAGTGCGTATGTTGAAACATCTAATCCCGAATTTGAAGCTGAAGTGAGAAAATACTATATAAATTGTGAGCATGTAGATGATTTGCTTAGTGTCAAAGATGATATCCTTAAGGTTGCACTATATGATTATATAAGTTCTCAGGAGAATTCATTCCGGATGTTTAATAATAAATGGGGACAAGAAGTAAATGTCATTGTCTCAGGAAAGCATTGGATGGACTTTGGAAGGCTGGATGTGGACAAAGGTGTTGCAATAAAAAAATTACAGAATATGCTCCAGATAAGCTATGAGGATACAATGGTTTTTGGCGATTATTTTAATGATGTACCCATGATGGAAGCCGCATATTATAGTTATGCTATGAAGAATGCTCCGGCAGATGTAAGAGCCAGAGCTCGTTTTGAGGCTCCGTCAAACGTTGATGAGGGAGTATTGAAGGTTATATGTAAAGCAGAAGACGACGGTTTGATATAAGATACAAAAATGCAAATTTTAACTCCCTTTTTTGTTTAATTGGTTCTTGAAACAATCTCGATGGAGAGATTTATAAAACGGACATATATTAAAAGAGAATGGGTTATCCGGGGCAATTCAGCATATATATCTTGCAATTTGAACAATAAATAGAAATATTCTACTATTAGTATTTTGGAAACATAAAAAGTTTGTGGTATAATTATTATATGCTTATAATTTTGTACGAATGAGGTTGATTTGCACGTCAAATAGCACAAAGCATTGGAGTTACAGAGACAATTAAGGATAATTATTAAAATTAAAAGATTTTATATTATTTGAGGAGGTACTCTAATGAAGAGGAAAAAGTTGTTGAGTGTTTTATTATCCTTTGTGGTGACTTCCATGGCACTTCTTGGTACATCGAATATTTCTTTAGCAGAAGGAACCGGAAAAACAGTTGTACTTCAGGTGAACAGCACGACAGCTACAATTGACGGCAAAAGCATGACTTTAGATGTTGCACCCTATGTTGACCCTTCAAGTAATAGAACTTTGGTGCCATTAAGGTTTATATCCGAGTCACTGGGATACATAGTTATATGGAATGGAACAGATAGAACCATTCAGATATTGAATAAATCAGGAATGAATGTATATGATTATTCTTTTAAAGATGAGACAACAGGTGAATTGGTTGAAAACTACAGGTCGTTAAATACATACAAGTATACAAAATTGCAAATAGGAAGTAATATTGCCACTGTATGCAGTGATTATAGAATCGGAGAAAGGGTGGAATTGAAAGATGTAACAATTGAACAGGCTCCGGTTATTAAGAATAGCAGAACAATGCTTCCTATAAGATTTGTAGCAGAGCAAATGAATCTTGATGTTATCTGGGACAATGCTACCAAGAAAATTACACTTTCTCCAAAAGACAAAGGGTATGTACCACATGCTATTGAAAATGCCTTAGACAAATTTGTAATGCCGGTTAATGCAACACCTGTCGATAAGATTGAAAACGACCCTACATATGTTAAATCCGGTCAGCCCCAGAATTACTTTCTTAAAGTGAGCAAGGAGACTATCTATTGTAAGGTAGAGTTGGCCTTTAAATCATCTGCTACCGCTGAAATATTGTTAAATGGCACGGTTGTTGGTTTAAATAAGGATAAGGCTTATCTGGAGTACAAATTGGCCGGTCAGGAAGACGTTAAATTCGATGGATGCCTGCAGACTCTTGACAATGGATTAAACCTTACCTATACGGATGCCACAGGTCAAAAATGTTCTGTAACTTTCCCAAATCCGTAGTTACCAATATAAGTACATCCGGAACTTTCCTAAAGTGAAGAATTAAAACTTTATTGTTAATTAAAAGATCTTATGCTTAGCCAGTGTAAGGTCTTTTTTGTGTGAAAGTAACTTTGTCAAATAACAAATGAATATAGGGTGCATGTAATAAATGTAAAGAAAAATATCCCAGAAACTTAAGTTTCGCAGCCTGGTCGTTCCACTGCGCTGCACTGCTCGGCCATGCAACCTGGTTTAGAGCCTGTAAATACTCCTCGGGGTCGAGCAAAACTCGCTTCGCTCAAACAATGCTCTCCCTTTCCTCGTCGTATTAACAGGCTCTACAACTTGCTTCACAATGTTTCTTTCATATTTTTCTTTACTTAAATAATATGCACCAGGGATTTTCCATGAATGGACGAATCATGATCTATGTGTTATAATATGCGGTAAACATTAAAAAAGGATGGTTGTAGAAATTATGATTCATGCAAGTGGAATATCCCTTAGGTATGGTGGACGTGCACTATTTGAAAATGTGGATATAAAATTTACTCCCGGCAATTGTTATGGTCTGATAGGCGCAAATGGATCGGGAAAGTCGACTTTTTTGAAAATCCTTTCAGGAGAAGTAGAAGCGAATAAAGGAGAAATAATTATTACCCCCGGAGAGAGGTTGGCGGTTTTAAAGCAAAACCATTATGAATTTGACGAATATGACGTAATAAAGACGGTTATTTTGGGACACAAGAGATTATGCGAAATTATAGATGAGAAGGAAAAGCTGTATTCCAAGGCTGATTTTTCTGAAGAAGACGGTATAAGAATATCGGAACTTGAGGGTGAGTTTGCCGAGTTGAACGGATGGGAAGCTGAATCGGAAGCAGCGACACTTTTAAATGGACTGGGCATTGGTGAAGAGTTTCACGATAAAAAAATGAAGGACATGGATGCAAACTTGAAAGTAAGGGTTCTTTTAGCGCAAGCCCTGTTTGGAAACCCTCACATACTACTTCTCGACGAGCCGACAAACCATTTGGACATTGAGTCCATAACGTGGCTGGAAAACTTTCTTTACAATTTTGAAAATACTGTTATAGTTGTATCCCATGACAGACACTTTTTAAACAAAGTTTGTACTCATATAGCTGACATTGACTATGGCAAAATACAGCTCTATGTCGGAAACTATGATTTCTGGTATGAATCGAGCCAGTTGGCACTACAGCAGGCAAGGGATTTAAACAGAAAGACAGAGGCAAAGATTAAAGAACTTCAGGAATTTATCCAGCGTTTTAGTGCTAATGCTTCAAAATCCAAGCAGGCCACATCAAGGAAAAAGCTGTTGGAAAAGCTTACTCTTGAGGATATCAAGCCATCCTCGAGAAAATATCCCTTTGTTGACTTTAAGCCTGACAGGGAAGCCGGCAATGATTTGCTTATGGTTAATGGCATCAGCAAATCTTTAGATGGTGAGCTGTTGCTTGACGATGTAAGTTTTACCGTTAACAAAGGCGATAAAATAGCTTTTGTAGGTCCGAACGGACTTGCCAAGACAACTCTTTTCAAAATACTGATGGAGGAATTAAAACCCGATAGTGGGGATTTCAAGTGGGGTATAACCACTTCACAGGCATATTTCCCAAAGGATAATTCAGAATATTTTGATGGCGTGGATTTGAATCTGGTGGATTGGTTAAGGCAGTATTCAAAGGATCAGACCGAGACCTTCCTCAGGGGTTGGCTTGGAAGAATGCTTTTTTCAGGGGAGGAAGCATTGAAAAAGGCATCTGTACTCTCGGGAGGAGAAAAAGTCCGTTGTATGCTGGCAAAGATGATGCTTTCAGGTGCAAATGTCCTTATATTGGACGAGCCGACGAACCATCTTGACCTTGAATCTATTACCGCACTAAACAATGGTCTGATAAATTATAAGGGAACGGTGTTGTTTGTATCTCATGACCATCAATTTGTTCAGACTGTCGCCAACAGAATAATTGAAATAACTCCTAAAGGCTTGATAGACAGACCTGTAACCTATGATGAGTACTTGGAAAATGAGGAACTTGCAGCTATGAGAAAGAGTATGTATGCTTAACCAAGCAATTTTCCATAAATAGTGATTACTAATACAAATAAAGATAGATTTTGAGGCTGATTTGAAAAGATCAGCCTCAAAATTTAATTCTTCACTTTCAAAAAATACTTTGGCATTTCTATTACCTTTTAAGGTCTAAAAAAACCCAAATCAACATTTATAAAAAATAACTATAATTAAATTATAAAAATGTTATGATTTTTGCAAGTTTTGTTATATAATATTTCACAGAGCTCAATGAATGAGCAAGCTCAATGGTGAGGAGAAGATAGTATGCCAAAAAGATCTGATATTAACAAAATATTGATAATCGGTTCAGGACCGATTATTATAGGACAAGCATGTGAATTTGACTATTCGGGTACCCAAGCCTGCAAAGCGCTTCGTAAATTAGGTTACCAGGTTATACTGGTAAATTCAAATCCTGCAACTATAATGACTGATCCCGGTATGGCAGATGCAACGTATATCGAGCCTTTAAATGTACCAAGGTTAACTGAAATAATTGAAAAGGAACGTCCTGATGCGGTTCTTCCAAATCTCGGAGGTCAATCAGGCTTGAATTTGTGCCAGGAATTAGCAAAAGCAGGTGTGCTCGATAAGTATAACGTAAAAGTAATAGGTGTTCAGCTTGATGCTATTGAACGTGGAGAAGACCGTATTGCTTTTAAGGAAACCATGACAAAGTTGGGCATTGAAATGCCTAAAAGTGAACCTGCATATACTGTAGAAGAAGCAAAACAAATAGCACAAAGGCTTGGTTTTCCTGTTGTAATTCGTCCTGCCTATACAATGGGCGGTACAGGCGGTGGTCTGGTGTACAACATGGAAGAGCTGGAACTCGTCGCAGGCAGAGGAATATCTGCAAGTATGGTCGGACAGGTGCTTGTTGAAGAATCTGTTCTCGGATGGGAAGAACTTGAGTTGGAAGTGGTGCGTGACTCAAAAAATAAAATGATAACAGTTTGTTTTATTGAGAATATTGATCCTATGGGAGTTCACACGGGAGATTCCTTCTGTTCTGCACCTATGCTGACTATCAGCACTGAACTTCAACAAAGATTGCAAAAATATGCCTACTCTATCGTTGAAGCGATTGAGGTAATAGGAGGTACAAATGTTCAATTTGCACATGATCCTAAAACTGACAGAGTTGTTATCATAGAGATAAACCCTAGAACTTCACGATCATCTGCTCTTGCTTCAAAGGCTACAGGTTTCCCGATTGCATTAATTTCTGCGCTTCTAGCAGCAGGTATGACACTTGATGAAATTCCGTACTGGAAAAGTGGAACTCTTGATAAATATGTGCCTTCCGGAGATTATATCGTTATCAAGTTTGCCCGTTGGGCATTTGAAAAGTTCAAGGGAGCAAAGGACAAACTCGGAACACAGATGAGAGCAGTCGGAGAAGTAATGAGCATAGGCAAAACCTATAAAGAAGCTTTGCATAAGGCAATACGTTCACTTGAAATAGGACGCCACGGAATGGGATTTGCAAAGGATTTTAACAAAAAGACACTTGCACAGTTGATGGAA
Source organism: uncultured Acetivibrio sp. (assembly GCA_964564015.1). Taxonomy (GTDB): domain Bacteria; phylum Bacillota; class Clostridia; order Acetivibrionales; family Acetivibrionaceae; genus Acetivibrio. The sequence goes on along the minus strand of CAZLZR010000021.1, from coordinate 19,355 downwards.
ATGCTTGCGGAGCCAACCAGTGAAAGACAGTTTATCATGTATGAGGCATTGAGAAAAGGTGCCGATGTAGACGAGCTGAATAAGCTTACAAATATCAAAAAGTATTTTATTGAGCAGATGAAAGAACTGGTTATGCTGGAAGAAGAAATATTGAAGTGTAAGGGCGGAATTCTTCCGGATGACTTACTTGAACGTGCAAAGAAAGATGGATTTTCAGACAAGTATATTTCTAAGCTTCTTGGTGTTGATGAGACACAGATCAGAAACAGCCGTACAGCACTTGGGGTCGTAGAAGGATGGGAATCCGTACCGGTAAGCGGTGTGGATAATGCTGCCTATTATTACTCCACATACAATGCTCCTGATAAAGCGCCGGTAAGCAATAATAAAAAGATTATGATCCTTGGCGGCGGACCTAACAGAATAGGTCAGGGCATAGAGTTTGATTACTGTTGTGTCCATGCAGCTTTTGCAATACGTGAGATGGGATACGAAACCATTATGGTGAATTGTAACCCTGAAACAGTATCAACAGACTATGATACGTCCGATAAATTATATTTTGAGCCTCTTACGGTAGAAGATGTTTTGAGTATCTATGAAAAAGAAAAGCCACTGGGTATAATAGTACAGTTCGGAGGGCAAACACCTCTTAACATCGCTTCTGAACTTGCAAAAGCAGGTGTAAGGATATTGGGAACAACTACAGATGCCATAGACCTTGCTGAAGACAGAGACCGCTTCCGTATAATGATGGAAAAACTTGATATACCAATGCCTGAATCAGGTATGGCAAGTGATATGGATCAGGCCATAAAAATAGCTAATCGTATCGGATATCCATTAATGGTGCGCCCATCCTATGTTTTAGGCGGAAGGGGTATGGAAGTCATATATGATGAAGATATGCTCAGGCAATACGTTGAAGCAGCTGTTGATGTGACCCCGGAACGTCCGATACTTATTGACAGGTTCCTCAATAATGCGGTTGAGGCGGAAGCAGATGCAATTTCCGATGGTAAAGATGTATTTGTACCTGCTGTAATGGAGCATATAGAACTTGCAGGAATTCACTCAGGAGACTCGGCATGTGTTATTCCGACCATCAGTATACCGGAAAAGCACCTTGCTACCATCCGCAAATATACTGAACAGATTGCCAGAGAACTTAATGTAATAGGTCTGATGAATATGCAGTATGCTATTGCAGATGACAAGGTATATGTGCTTGAAGCAAATCCACGTGCATCAAGGACGGTTCCACTTGTTTCAAAAGTATGCAATATAAAAATGGCACATATTGCAACAGAACTAATGGTTTCAAATATGACAGGCGGAAAGAAGTTTTCAGAATACAATTTCAAACTTCTTAATATACCTCATTACGGTGTAAAGGAAGCTGTTTTCCCATTCAATATGTTCCAGGAAGTAGACCCTGTTCTTGGACCGGAAATGCGTTCAACCGGTGAAGTATTAGGTTTATCGGATTCATTTGGCCTCGCTTTCTACAAAGCTCAGGAGGCTACCCAGGTATCATTGCCTGAATCGGGAACAGTTTTGATTAGCGTAACGGATAGAGATAAAGCGCAAGCACTTGAAGTTGCAAAGGAATTTATCAAACTTGGATTCAAAATCAAAGCTACGGCTGGTACCCATAAGTACCTGTCAGATAATAATGTTGTGTCTGAGCTGGTAAATAAGATACATGAAGGAAGGCCAAATATTGTTGACAGCATAATGAACAAAGAAATTCAGTTGATAATCAATACTCCGATAGGCAAAAAAAGTCAGGATGATGATTCGTATATCCGTAAGACTGCTATCAAGTACAAAATTTCGTATATAACAACAATGGCTGCTGCCAATGCCAGTGTGAAAGGTATATCTGCATTTAAAGAAAGTAAAAATATAGTTACACCTATCAAATCACTGCAGGAATATCACGGGAATATTGGTTAAGATATAATGTTAAGACTGTAACCTATAAATTCAATTCATTTTTCAAAAAGACAAGGTATTGGGTGCATATTATTTAGGTGAAGAAAAATATGGAAGAAACATTGTGAAGCAAGTTGTTGAGCCTGTTAATACGACGAGGAAAGGGAGAGCATTGTTTGAGCGAAGCGAGTTTTGCTCGACCCCGAGGAGTATTTACAGGCTCTAAACTGCGAAACTTAAGTTTCTGGAATATTTTTCTTCACATTTATTACATGCACCCCAAGGTATTTAAAAGCCTTGTTTTTTTATGTACATTACTTTTGGTACTTATGTTTAGATTGAATTTATATATGAAAAAATAAATACAAAAAGGTTTTTATTAGAAAATGGCGAATATATATATTAATATATGAAAATTTCTTTATTAATTCTCATAGTTATCACTTAAAGTTTTCAGCAATAGTAGAATATTCCATAATTGTACAAAAGTTAAAATGTATAGTGATATTTTTCTTTAGACGGTGATTTGTGTATAAAGGGTTTGTTATACGGATTTTTCAGGCATTAAGAAAGAATAGTGCTATATATTTATGCGTGCGGACAAAATTCTTTACATTGAAATACATGGTGTTTAGGAAGAATTCCTATAGAAAACCTATCTTAAATAATTCAAGAATCGGACGAACTAATGAGACATTTTTATCAGGCAAGACTGGGCCACTAAGCACCGGAAGCATACAGTCATGTTAAACAGCATTGCAGAGGGGATGATATAGTGGAAAAACTAAAAGTTTTAGTAGTTGATGACTCTGTAATTTATAGAAGAATAATATCCGAAGCAGTAGCAGCTACTAACATTGCTGAGGTTAAACATAGTGCATCCAGTGGTTATCTGGCTTTGGAAAGACTACAACATGGGAAATATGACGTTGTGCTTTTAGATGTCAACATGCCTGAGATAGATGGGTGGGAAACTCTTAAAAGAATAAAAGCCAATTGGCCTGAACTTTCAGTTATTATGGTAAGTGCCTCGGGAAGCGAAAAAATAAAAATTACATCGGAATTTTCTATAAACGCTGTAGAGGATTTCGTTATAAAACCTTTGGAAGATAAGTTTAGCAGAAATATTGATATTTTAAAGAGTAATCTGTTACTTATGTTTCAGAAGATAAATATGAAAAGAAGTAGTAATCATGTTGTACCAAAGGATAAAGTATCAAAGTATGATGTTTCAAAGGATACCGCATTGAAAGATTTTGTTTTGGACAATGCATTTTCAAAGCGGGAAACGGGTCGTGGTAGAAGCTTTAAACTAAACTACAGAAAAGAATTGGATACTAAAATAAAAAATGATTTAAACTCAAAAGACTTGAGTAAGCGGTTAACTGGAGTAGATCTGTTATTGGTAGCTTCATCAACCGGTGGGCCGAGTGCACTTGAAAAGCTGTTTGTCAGCTTTAGCGAAAATATCAGTGTACCTTTACTTATAGTACAGCATATGCCACCTAAATTCACAAACGTGTTAGCTAAATCTCTTGATAAAAAGACAAATATATTTTTTGAGGAAGCACAAGAAGGGGATATTATTAAACCAGGTCATGGTATTGTAGCACCTGGTGGTATGCATATGATGGTAATAACAGATGGGGCTTTGAAAAAAGTTGTATTGTCAAAATCAGAATATGTAAATGGAGTCAGGCCGGCAGCAGATGTACTTTTTAAGTCAGTAGCACAGGAATATCAAGGAGCAAGGATATTAGCTTTAATACTAACAGGGATGGGATGTGATGGTCTTGAAGGTGTGAGGGAATTGAAAGAAAAATGCTTTTGTTATTGCATCACACAAAGTGAAAAAAACTGTGTAATATACGGAATGCCAAGGTGTGTTTTCGAGGCGGGACTTTCTGATGAGGAGCTTGATGTTGAGGATATGGCAGAGAGAATTCAATACATCATTGAGCATGGAAGTTGAATTGGGTAACCCTAATTATTTTAACTTATGCAAGAAGTTATTTTCCAAGCTTTTTAGGGAATAATATTAGTAGGATAAATGTACCTCTATTTAAAGTAAAACAAAAGGAGGAGTTTGTATGTTGATATGTGTTCCTAAATCAGACTTTAGAAAGCTATCGGATGGAGAAATTATTGCTCTTTTTCAGGATGATTTATTTATTGGATATGCAAGTGTTCTAACTATTTTGGAGAGTATTATTATTCTTGAGGTTAGTAAAAAAATAGCAAAAATATATGAGAATTTGGTTAAGGATAATAAAGTAGTAAACTTCCACATATACTAAGATGAAATATTACATAAGCTTTTTCTATGTGGTTGTTAGCTTCAAATATAAGCCTTTAAGAAAAATACTGGAAGGAATATTTCAGTTTCCCTAAGTGGCCTTTATGGACTATAAAAAGGGTTAATAAGAAGAGACAAGATAATAAAACCTTGTCTCTTCTGTATTTAGGAAATACCAATTAATAATTATTCCCTTCCACTCCAACAATAAGTGCAAACTTTATCTTCCGGTAACCCTATTGCGGTGATCATATCTTCCAGTGTCTGGTATTTTAATGTTGTGAGGTTTAAACGCTTACGGATGCAGTCTACCATACAGCTGTGCTTTTCGGTAGATGAGTCACAGTATTCATCTATTATAGCTGGTTGAGAGCCTTCCAATTCCACGATAGCCTGACGGGTTGCCAGATCCATCTCAGAACGGGATCTTGAGAAGTTCAGGTATTTACAGCCGTAGAGAAGTGGAGGACAAGCCGAACGCATATGTACTTCTTTTGCGTTACAGTTGTATAACAATTCAGCTGTTTCACGAAGCTGTGTACCGCGTACAATTGAATCATCACAGAACAGTACGCGTTTTTCCTGTACCAGTTCAGGAATAGGAATAAGTTTCATCCTGGCAACAAGGTTACGGATTTCCTGATCCTGTGGCATAAAACTTCTTGCCCAAGTGGGTGTATATTTGATAAAAGGTCTTCCAAACGGAATCCTGGATTCATTGGAATAACCGATGGCGTGTGCTACTCCTGAATCAGGAACCCCTGCAACAAGGTCAACATCAACGTTATCATTTCGGGCAAGAGCAGCACCGTTACGATAACGCATAATTTCAACATTCATTCCTTCATAGGAAGAAGACGGATAGCCGTAGTATACCCATAAAAATGAGCAAACCCTCATTTTGTTTCCGGGAGGTGTTAGTTTCTCAATGCCCTCCGGCGTTAAGAATACAATTTCCCCTGGACCAAGTTCAAATTTTGTTTTGTAACCTAAATTAGGAAAAGCGCATGACTCAGACGCTACGCAGAAAGAACCCTCTTTTTCACCTACTATTAATGGTGTTCTTCCGTAAAGATCTCTAGCTGCATAAATACCCTTGGAAGTGAGTATAAGCATTGAGCATGAACCGTCAATAGCTTCCTGTGATTTCCGGATACCTTCCTTGATAGTATTTTCCTGGTCTATCAAGGCTGCCACAATCTCTGTAGGGTTAATTTCACCCTTACTCATTTCTGAAAAGTGAAGGTAATGCTTTTCAAACACCTTTTTTGCCAGTTCCTGGACATTATTAACCCGACCGACTGTTGTAATTGCATAATTACCATGATGTGAGTATATTGATAATGGCTGTGCCTCATTATCACTGATACACCCAACTCCCAGATTACCTGACATACCGGGAAGCTCACTCTCAAACTTGGTTCTGAATTGAGTGTTTTCTATATTATGAATAGATCTTGTAAATCCGGTTCCATTCCAGACAGTCAAGCCTCCACGGCTTGTCCCCAAATGTGAATGGTAATCGGTACCGAAAAATAGATCCGTTACACAATCATTTTTTGACACAACCCCAAAAAGTCCCCCCACGAACAAATCACCCCTGTTTTTAATTAATTTGCGTATATATGCTTGAACATAATAACCGCCTCTTCAAGTTTCCGTATATTGGGAAACAGAGGCGCTAGTTATTATTAAACACCATCCTAATCATTATAAATGAACATGACGATAGTTTAAAGTACTATTTGAAAATCTTATGCTACAATCATATCCTGAGCGGCAATAATTGCCTGATCTGCACTCCAGAAAACCATCTCTTCGCCAATGTTTTCTGCAAGATTGCTCTTCTTTAACATTTCCTTTACCTTTGGTTGAAGACCACAAAGCATTAACTGGCAATTTTTTTGTTTCAAATGGTGATAAAGTTCATCTAGAGCTTGTACACCCGAAGTATCAATAAGCGGAACTCCACGCATGGATAAAATTAACACGCTGGTTTTTTGGATATCAGCAAGCTGTGCATTCAATTGCTTTACAGTAGCGAAAAAGATTGGGCCTGTGAAATAAACTACACGTACATCTTTTAAAGGTTTTGTAATAGATAAACCATTTTTTTCGCTAAATCTTTTTTCATCAACTTCATGAATACTGATTCCCATATTAGAAATTCTGACCAAAAACATGAAGCTGGCAAACACTACTCCGATTAAGATAGCCTGTGTAAGGTCAAAAACAATAGTTGCAAGCATTGTAATAATGTATTTTAATATTGCACTTGTGAAACGTTTTGAGAATATATACTTGATGTTTTCCCATTCATTCATACGCCAGGCAGTTACCATCAGAACTCCGGCAAGAGCTGCAAGTGGTATTTGAGACATGACAGACCCAAGAACAAACATGGATATTAAAAGTCCGATTGCATGAAAAATACTTACAAGCCTTGTCTGGCTGCCTGATTTTATAGCTACACTTGATCTTGCAATGGCTGCTGTTGCCGGTACTCCACCAAAAAACGGTATTATGATGTTTCCTATTCCCTGAGCAACGAGCTCACGGTTTGCATTGAGTTTTTCACCCTTCATCTTGCTGCCTACTTCACCGCAAAGAAGACTTTCAATCATTCCTAATGCTGCGATACTAAATGCTGGTATTATCATTCCCTTAAGTTCTGTAAAATTAATAGAAAAAAGATTCAATCTGCTCTCGGGAAGAAGGGTTTTTGGTATTTCACCAATAACTGCAACAGGGAATTTAAATATTAGATTTACTACAAGAGCTATTATAAGACCCACAAGAGAAGAGGGAACTATAGTATTCCATTTCTTTGGCCATAAAAGCATTGTAGCAATTACTATGCCACCAAGAAGCACGGCATACCAATTAGGGTTTATTCCTGTCTGAAAATAGTGTAGAAATTTTATAGCTGTGGATTCTGCTTCCGCTGACTTTATGCCGAAAAAGTTGTCTATTTGACCTATGGCAATAATCAGGGCTATTCCGGAGGTAAATCCGGTAACTACGGGTGATGGTATGTAAGACACAATCTTACCAAACTTTAAAAGACCGGCAATTACAAGTATTAGACCGGACATTGCGCCAGCCAGCCATACTCCTTTGAGACCATATTTTTGAAATAGGAGAATAAGGATTGCTGTCATTGCACCTGTAGGACCTGAGACTTGGAAGGATGCTCCCGAAAGCGAGGCAATTATCAGACCTGAGATAATTGCGGTTATAAGACCTGCCGCTGCTGTTGCACCACATCCTACACCAAAGGCAAGAGCAAGGGGCAGAGCAACTGCAGTAACTGTCAGACCTGCGAGGAGATCCTGCTTGAGCTTTTGGGCGTTGTATCCTTTGAACTCCTGCTTCAGGTCACTTATGTATTCATTTATCATTCTCTTTTCACTCCATTCTAAAACATGCATACCTGATTATTTTAAAATTATTGTTCAATAAAGACAATATTCAAAAAAGTTCAAATACTTTGTGATAGAACCAGTAAGGACAATGTCTGGTATTTGCGTCTTTATTAATGCCAAATTCTTTAGTAAATTAGATTTTACTTTAATATTGAAAGGTCACTTCTTGTTGAAATTTGCAAATGCCTATCCGGCAAATGATACAAACACATACTTAAGTAAAAACAAACAATATGTAAATAATGGTGATAATTAATAGAAATATTGTTACGAGAAGTGATATACTGTATCAAAGGGATTGTAAAGCAAGATAGTAAAAATATGGTTTAAAAAACGTGAGAGGATTTAACGTGATGGAATGTAGAATAGGTTGTGCTGCGTGCTGCATTATTATATCAATCTCATCACCGATACCGGGAATGCCTGAAGGAAAGCCGGCAGGTGTCAGGTGTATTCAATTGACGGAAGATAACAAGTGCAAAATTTTTGGAAGCCCTGATCGGCCGGTTGTATGTTCAAGTCTGAAGCCGTGTATTGAGATGTGCGGTGAAGACAGCTCTTATGCATACTCGTACCTTGAAACACTTGAAAAGTCAACAAAGCCTGATTTGATCAAGAAGTGAATATTTCCCAATGCTGATATATCTATTGCTTAACCTTAGTAATTTATGTAAAATAAATGTAAGTGTGTTTAGATACATTTTTTTCTAATCTTTTTATTCAGTTTTTTAGGCTATAATTTTACTGTGTTTTGATGAATAATTGGCAATATTCCAATCAAGGAGGTAAGATAGTATGGCAAAATCCAAGTTTATACAACACAAAGACAAAATTGAGGTATTGAGTGGTTTGGCACAAAAAAGCAGTTTGATTGATCCTGAATTGTTTGTTAAATATCAGGTGAAACGTGGACTTCGTGACCTTGACGGTAAAGGTGTGCTTGTTGGATTGACAGAAATCGGTGAAGTTCATTCCTACATTATCGATGAAAATGAAATGATCCCTGTTCCCGGAAGATTGATGTACAGAGGTATAGATATTAATGAGATTGTTGAAGGGTTTATTAGTGATGACAGACATGGCTTTGAAGAAACCTGCTACTTGCTTTTGTTCGGGAACCTTCCCGACAAAAATCAGTTAAAGGATTTTGAACAGCTTATCTCTGATTACAGGCAACTTCCTGACGATTTTGTAAGGGATATGATACTCAAGTCGCCAAGTAAGGATATGATGAATGTACTTGCAAGAGGTGTCCTGGCGTTTTATAGCCTTGATGACCGGGCGGATGATACATCAATTACAAATGTGTTGGAACAGTGCCTCAGGCTGATTGCATGTTTTCCAGCTATTGCAGTTTATGGCTATCAGGCATATTCACATTATCATGGAAACAAAAGTTTGTTTATCCACAGTCCCAAACCCGGATTAAGTACTGCGGAGAATATACTGCACATGCTCAGACCTGACAGCAAATACACCAAGTTGGAGGCAACACTTTTAGATATTGCACTTGTACTGCATGCCGAACATGGTGGAGGTAATAATTCCTCCTTTGTAACCCATGTTGTTACATCTTCCGGAACCGACACCTACTCAGTTATGGCAGCTGCACTTGGATCTTTAAAGGGGCCAAGGCATGGAGGAGCAAATATAAAGGTTGTGCAAATGTTCGAGGATATGAAGAATGTTCTTAAAGATTGGAATAATGACAACGAGATTGAAGAGTATCTGATGAAGCTACTCAAGAAGGAAGCGTTTGATCGCTCCGGACTTATATATGGTATCGGGCACGCCGTTTATTCCATATCAGATCCAAGGTGTGTGATATTAAAAGAATATGCTGAAAAACTTGCAAAGGAGAAAGGGCTTGAGGCAGAGTTTAATCTCTATTCAAAAGTTGAGAATTTGGCACCAAAGGTTATAGCAGATGTACGTAAAATGTATAAAGGCGTCAGTGCAAATGTTGATTTTTATTCCGGTTTTGTGTACAGTATGCTTGGACTTCCAAGCGAGATGTTTACACCGATTTTTGCTATTTCAAGAATAGCAGGTTGGAGCGCACACCGCATCGAAGAAATCGTAAATGCCGGAAAAATAATCAGGCCGGCGTATAAGAGCGTATCAAAAAGACGTGGATATTTGAAACTAGATGAACGGTAGAATTTAAGGTAATTATATGAAGTGAGAAGGTTAATTCCAATTAGGTTGAAATATTACTTCTACTACTACTGCTTTTGACATTACTGATTTCCTGGCCTTTCATAATGTCAAAGGGTGGAAGTAATATTTCAATGAATATAAACACATTATTTATCAATCACCTTGTGCTAAGCCAAGGTGCATTACTCCTTTTTTACCATTCCCATATTCTACAAAGTACCATAGAGAAGTATTATTTTCATTATAGCTTAAGTGGAAATGCTCCGGCAATTTTTCAAAGTGTAGTTCTCGACCTTTCTTTTTCGCTTTCTTAAGATAATTCCTGTACAAATTAAGAGCAACTCTTAAAACTCAAGGCAAAAAGTTTCTGCCTTTTTTGAATTTATAGAGATTTTTATAAGCTTTGTAGCTGTTTCTATAATGATAATATAGTTTTTTATTCGTAATGTAACGAAATTACTATATTTTTTATGAATAATCCTTGACTAAACTAATATAATAAGTGTAATATATTTAGCATGCGAAATATTTTTATACGAAGCAAAATTTTGAAAGGAGGGAATTCATGGAGGATATCAGCAGAGGCATCGCTGTGGTTACGCAGCTAAAAAATATTATATTGCTAATTAAACAAGATATTCATCACCAGTGCAGAGAAATGAATCTTACCGGACCACAGGGAATGCTTGTAGGTATTTTAGCCCATTATGGAGCGATGAAAATCAGTGATTTAAGCGATAGAATGGGGATATCCAACAGCACTGTATCCGGAATTGTTGACAGATTGGAAAAACAGGGTATTGTAGAAAGATTACGAAGCAAGGAAGACAGGAGAGTGGTTCGGGTTAATGTAACCTCAGAATATAGAGCCGAAGCAAAAATTAAATTTGAAATTATTGAAAAAAGATTGGGAGCTGTAATGAATAAAGCAACCGATGAGGAAGTTAAGAGTGTATTCGATGGTCTGGAAATACTAAAAAAATTGATTGAAAAATCGGTTTAGGATATATTCCTCAAGACATCAATCGACATGAAAATACTTTTTATTAGTCGCATTTAAATTTTATGAATAGGAGTAGATCTTTCAATGTATAAATTAGCTAAATATCTGAAGCCTTATACCGGATTAATACTTATAGCTATAGTATTTCTATTTGGTCAGGCAATGGCAGATCTTTCACTGCCGGACTATATGTCTAAAATAGTTAATACGGGTATCCAACAGGGAGGTATTGAAAATGCTGTTCCCGAAGCAATAAGGGCAAGCAGGTTTGAAAAACTTCCAATGTTTATGAGTGAAGACGACCGGGCGGAGGTTTCCGGAAGTTATGAACTCATTGATAAGGCAAGTGCGGATTATGATACCTACGTTAAGAAATATCCTGCCCTTGCCAATGAACCTGTGTACGTCTTGAAAGAAATAGACGATTCGCAGATTGATAAGCTTAATCCCATACTGGGAAAAGCTTTTATAGCCATATCACAGATGGAAAAGATGCAGGAAGAAGCAAAAGCTCTGCAAGCTGAAAAAGCGATGACAGATGTTGATTTGTCTAAAGCTGGAGGTGTACATCCGGCGGAAGAGAGTGCTAATCAATTAAAGGAAATGAATGAAAAGTTTGCTGCAATGGATGATAAGATGATTGTACAGGCAGCAGCCAGTAGCGTTAGAGCTGAGTATGAGGCTTTGGGCATGGATGTGGATGGCCTTCGGATCAATTATATTATTAGGATTGGGATTATGATGCTGTTGCTATCGCTTTTAAGTGCAGCCTGTGTTATTGTTGTCGGTTTTATTTCTTCACGAACAGGAGCCGGTTTGGCATCCAATTTGAGAAGAGATGTTTTCACAAAGGTTTCAAGTTTTTCAAACGAGGAGCTGGATAAATTTTCCACATCGTCGCTGATTACAAGAACCACCAACGATATAAACCATGTTCAGATGCTTGTAATGATGATGATAAGGATGGTATTCTATGCACTTATTATGGCGGTTGGTGGAGTTATCAAAGCCATCGGGAAAAGTCAATCCATGACCTGGATTATTGCCGTTGCTGTGTTGGCAATTTTAGGACTGATTCTTTGTGTATTTGCAATTGCACTGCCGAAGTTCAAGTTGATACAAAAGCTTGTTGATAGGCTGAATCTTGTTACCCGTGAAAATCTTTCGGGTATGATGGTAATAAGAGCGTTCAATACTCAGAAGTTTGAAGAAGAGAGATTTGATAATGCAAATCAGGAACTTACCAGTATAAACCTTTTTGTAAACAGGGTTATGGTTGTAATGTTTCCTACTATGACACTGGTAATGAACATAATTACGCTATTGATAATATGGGTTGGTGCAAATCAGGTATCGACCTCGAGTATGCAGGTTGGGGATATGATGGCATTTATGCAGTATGCCATGCAGATAATGTTTGCCTTCCTGATGATGTCCTTTATGTTTATTATGATACCAAGAGCATCCGTTGCTGCACAGCGTATAGCGGAAGTTCTGGAGACTGATCCCACAATCAAAGATCCTGAAAAACCAAAATCCTTCAGTACAAATGAAAAGGGTGTGGTTGAATTCCGGAACGTATCCTTTATGTATCATGGTGCAGAGGAAAATATGCTTAAAAATATCAGCTTTAAAGCTTTACCGGGACAGACTACAGCTTTTATAGGCTCAACCGGTTCAGGTAAAACAACTCTTGTCAACTTGATTCCACGTTTCTATGATGTCACCGAAGGTCAGGTTTTGGTAGATGGAATAGATGTAAGGGAAGTTTCGCAGCATGATCTCAGGGAAAAAATAGGGTATGTGCCTCAAAAAAGCTCACTATTTAGTGGTACTATCGAATCTAATATGAAGTATGCAAATGAGGGCGCATCTGAAAACGACGTAAATAAAGCTTTGGAGATTGCTCAGGCCATAGACTTTGTAAATGAGAAGCCGGAAGGTACAAAATCGGCTATTTCACAGGGTGGAAGTAATGTTTCCGGAGGCCAGAAACAGAGATTGTCTATTGCTCGTGCACTTATGAAAAAGCCTGAAATATATGTTTTTGATGACAGCTTTTCAGCTCTCGATTTTAAGACAGATTCTACACTGAGGAAGGCTTTGAAGGATAACATAAAATCAAGTACCCTACTTATCGTTGCACAGCGTATTTCTACCATTATGAATGCAGAACAGATTATAGTGCTTGATGAAGGAAGAATTGTAGGTAAAGGAACACATAAGGAATTGATGGAAAATTGCACAGCTTATCAGGAAATTGCTTTATCACAGCTGTCAAAGGAGGAATTGGCATGAGCGAAAAACATAACAAACATGAGGACATAAAAAAACCCCAACGTCGCGGTGGAATGGGGCATGGTCCGGGTGCCATGATGCCGGGAGAAAAGGCAAAGAATTTTAAAGGCACAATGAAAAAGTTGATTGGGCACTTAAGTGTATATAAAATTGCCATAATTATTTCGCTTGTATTTGCAATAGGAAGCGCTGCTTTTTCCATAGTGGGACCTAAAATAATGGGTAAAGCCACCACTAAATTGTTTGAGGGCGTTATTGCAAAGTTTTCTGGAACTGGAAGCATTGATATGAATTATATTGGTTGGATACTGATTCTGCTTGTGGGTCTGTATTTGTTAAGTGCAATTTTTGGATATGTCCAAGGCTGGTTGATGTCGAGCGTATCAATGAAGGTCAGCTACAAGTTCAGAAAAGATATTTCGGAAAAGATAAACCGTATGCCTCTTAAATATTTTGATGGTACTAATCATGGTGAGGTGCTTTCCCGTGTTACCAATGACGTGGATACTCTCAGTCAGACACTAAATCAGAGTATCGGGCAGATTATAACATCAGTTACAACCGTTATCGGAGTGCTTATTATGATGTTTACTATAAGCTGGCAGATGGCTTTGGTTGCTATAGGGGTAATACCATTGTCTTTGGTACTTGTTATGATTATTGTAAAGCAATCTCAGAAATATTTTAAGCAACAACAGGAATACCTTGGAAACTTGAATGGCCATATTGAAGAAATGTACGGTGGACACATAGTAGTTAAAGCTTTTAATGGAGAAAAGAACAGTATTGAAAAATTTGATATATCTAATAGGAAACTCTATGGCTCCGCATGGAAGTCTCAGTTTCTGACAAGTATTATGATGCCTCTAATGGGTTTTGTAGGAAATTTGGGTTATGTGGCAATCAGCATTCTAGGAGGCTATTATGCCATAAAAAATGTAATAGAGGTTGGAGATATCCAGGCGTTTATACAATATGTACGTCAGTTTACACAGCCTATTTCGCAGCTTGCCAATATATCTAATATTCTTCAACAGACTGCTGCTTCGGCAGAACGTGTATTTGAATTCCTGGATGAAGAGGAAGAAATTCCTGAAACTCCAAAGCCTGTCAAGCTTAACAGAGTTGATGGAGTTGTTGAGTTTAGAAATGTGAACTTTGGTTATAAAGAGGACACGACTATTATCAACAATTTTTCAGCAATTGTTAAACCCGGACAGAAAGTTGCTATTGTTGGCCCGACTGGCGCAGGGAAGACCACAATGGTTAAACTTTTAATGAGATTCTACGATATAAATCAAGGCTCAATCCTAATTGACGGTCAGGATATAAGAGATTTTACCCGGGAAGATTTACGCTCAATGTTTGGTATGGTTCTGCAGGATACATGGCTCTATAATGGAACCATAATGGATAATATCCGTTATGGACGCTTGGATGCAACAGACAGCGAAGTTATTGCAGCAGCAAAAGCAGCTCATGTTGACAGCTTTGTTCATACTCTGCCAAACGGTTATAATATGGAACTTAATGAAGAAGCTTCAAATGTATCACAAGGGCAAAAGCAGTTGATAACCATTGCGAGAGCAATACTGTCCGATCCTAGAATACTTATTCTGGATGAGGCTACAAGTTCCGTTGATACACGTACAGAAGTTCAGATTCAGAAAGCGATGCTAAATCTGATGAAAGACCGCACAAGCTTTGTTATTGCTCATCGTCTGTCAACAATACGTGATGCGGATCTGATACTGGTTATGGATCATGGTGATATTGTGGAGCAGGGTAATCATACGGAATTGCTTGCTAAGGGCGGATTCTATGCAAACCTCTACTACAGCCAGTTTGAAGTTTCAAAGGTGAGTTGAGTTTTGATGTAAACAAGCCAGGATGTTAATCCTGGCTTGTTTTGTATCAATACCCCTATCCGAAATGATGCTGATTATTTCACCTTCGGAATTTGTTATCTTAATAACCAGTGCCCCTTTTCAACAACTGTATTATCTTCTAATACAGCCCTCTGACCTCCGGATATACGGAACCCCTTTTGAAACCCCTTTTCTTTTCAAACAGAAGATTGTTCGGTAATTTATAAAAATTATTTTTTGACCGTTACTAAAGGTAAATTAATGAGTATAATTATATAAAAGTATAGCAAAACATCATATAGATTGGTGTGTATAATATGAACAAAGTCAGAGATAATATATTGGTTGAAAATACCTTAAAAGGCGATGTGAATGCTTTCGAAGAGTTGGTGTCATCCTATCAGGGCAGAATACTCAATTTTCTCTCAAAGATGACAGCAGCACGGGAAGATGCCGAGGAAATCACTCAGGAAGTCTTTATAAAGGTATATAATAATCTATATAAGTATAACAGCAAGTGGAGTTTTTCCACCTGGATTTACCGTATAGCTGTAAATACGCTCCGGAGCGAATACAGAAAGGTAAAAAAGGCAAAGGATATAGACTACTATGCGAGTATACCTGAATTGCCCGCAAGCTTTAGTGACTACCCCGATATTGCTTATGAAATTAAGGAAAAGAGGGTGGAAATCATAAAGATTATTGACCAACTCAAAGAAGACCAGAAGACAGCATTGCTTTTGCGTTGTATGCAGGATTTCTCGTTTTCTGAGATTGGTGATATACTTGGAATTTCGCCTGAAGCTGCAAAAATGAAAATTCAAAGGGCAAAGCAAACAGTAATAAGAAAGTATGAAGAACTTCAAGAAAGGGGGAAAGTAAAATGAAGTGCAATTTAAGTCTTGAAGATATAATTAAATATACAGAGAATCAGCTGTCTGATGAGGATAACAAAAGAATCAGAGAACATTTACAATCTTGTGAGAAATGCAGAAGACAATATGGAGTGCTTAACTTTACAGAAAGTTATGCGAAAGAGAGCATTCCGGTAAGTGAGAGTGTTAAGAAAAATATTATGGAGGCGATTGATGTGAGTAGATATAGTAAGGAAAAGAAATTTTTAGGAGGACGGCTTAATAGGGCCATGCCGGTAATTAAACCGGTGTTGGCAGCTGCGGCAGTGTTTGTTCTGGTGTTTTCCGTTGCAACAAATTATGATAACTTAAGAGGGCTTGTCAGTAACAATGGCAGCGTGGGTGGTGTGATTTCAAGCCCTGGCATTAGTCCTCAGAATACCAATGCAGGTTTGGCTACACCTGATGCCACAGATTCAGAAACTCAACAACCAGTTGAGAAGAAAACTATTACAGTTTATTATGGAAATTCCAATGCCGACGGAGTAGTTGCAGAGAAGAGAGAGGTTGAAGTTGGAAAGGAGTCACAAATAGAAAGGGTGATATTTGAAGAATTGCAGAAAACACCAAAGACTGATGGGTTACATTCAACAATTCCAACGGGAACTAAGCTTATATCGGTAGTTACCGATGGAGGCATATGTACACTTGATCTGTCTAAAGAATTTGTGGATAATAGCCCTGGGGGCACAGCAGGGGAAGCTATGACACTGTACTCAATAATTAATTCCCTTACCGAGCTTCCGGACATTAATAAGGTTCAGTTTATGATAGAGGGTCAGAAACAGGAGGTTTATATACATGCTGTATTTGATGAACCTTTTGGAAGAAATGAGGGTATAATTAAGACACAGGATGTAAATGCTACAGACATTACAGAGGAGAGCTTGAAAAATCTTGAGGAGAACAATAAGAATTCTATCCAGGCTATAAAGGAAAAAGATATGAAAAAGCTTGCTGAAATAGTTCATCCGGTTAAAGGAGTAAGATTTTCAGCCTACTCACATATTGATACCGGAAGTGATCTTGTGTTTACCAAGGAACAGTTGCCAAGCTTACTTGAGTCGGAAGTCGTTTATGCTTGGGGAGCATATGATGGAACGGGTGATCCTATAAAATTGACCTTTGCACAGTACTATGATAAGTTTGTATACGACAGGGATTTTGCGAAAGCAGAAAAGGTAGGATTTAATAAGATACAACAAGAAGGAAATACTATTGTGAATATTAAAGAAGTTTACCCTGAAGGGAAATTTTTCGATTTTTATTTTTCCGGTTTTAATCCGGATTATGAAGGACTTGATTGGGCAAGTCTCAGGTTGGTTTTTGAAGAGTATAACGGACAGTGGTATCTGGTGTGCATAGCACATGGTCAATGGACAATTTAAATTATGGGGATAAGAGAGAACCCTTTATTAATAAATCAAAGGATATTAATTAAAGAATTTTGATATGATAAAAATAAGGATTTACTTCAAAAACTGAAGTGGGTTCTTATTTTTTTGATAGTATGACCTCTGCAAGGGGTGTGCATTTCTCACAACTTTTATTTGATACACTCTTAATCAAGGTCTTATTTGATAGTGACAATATATGTGTATATAATAGTATCAATATAAGTTAGGAATAATATGTAATTTTAATGATTATGATTGCCGATATCAAAATTGGATATAAGTAAAAATTTCTATATATAATAGGTATTAAAGATTAACAGGAAAATTTGGAGGAGGAATTTAAATCATGAAAAAGATTACATTGGTTATAGCAGTAGTATTGGTCATGATAGCACTGTTTTCGGTATTTAATGTTTCCGGTGAGATGCCACTTCGCATAGTCGTAAATGGGGACAGATTGTATTTTCCCGATGCACAGCCCTTCATAGATTCAAATGGAAGAACACAAACACCGGCAAGGTTCATAGGTGAAGAGCTAGGTGCAACAGTAACCTGGGATGGAACAGCACAAAAAGCAGCTTTTGTGAAGGGCAGCAAAAAGTTGATCCTTTACATAGGCAAAAAGGAGTATGAACTTGACGGGAAGACTTTGCAGATGGATACCGCTGCTCTCTTGCAAGAGGGGAGAACATTCGTACCGGCAAGATACGTGGCTGAAGCATTTGGAGCAACTGTAAGATGGGACAGCGCAGTTAGGACGGTTTATATCGATATGGTTGAAGTTGTCAGCACACCAGAACCTCAAGCTACACCAAAACCCACGCTAAAGCCAGCTACGGGTCTCAGTGAGGCAGATAAAAAAGCTATAGCTGATAGATTTAGAGAGTGGCATGATTTTGATTTGAAGGCAGATAAAAAGAATATTTTCAATTATCTTTCGTCTGAGTATAAAGCCAAGAAAAACATAAAAATTTATGAAGATATTATTTTCCCTTTATATAAAGAAGGTGAACTTTTTCCATATAATAAGCCCAATTATATGTTCATAAGTAGTGCTGTAAAATTTGCAAAGGAAAGATCGGGATATATTAATGATAGTGACTTTATAGTCTTGTGTTTTATTACTGATTATGACAATAAACATTATAAAGTGATGTATGGTTTGTTCGATAACATAATACAAGATAGTATAGTAGCACGTAGTTATGGTTATGAATTGGTTGTAAAAGAGAATGGTAATTGGTACTTTGATAATGTGGGAGGATATGTTGGAATAAGTGAACATTTTTATAGAAATGAAGCTTATTAATTGAATAGAGAGGGGGCATTAATTGGATATGAATAGAAGATGGAGATTGGTGTTTTTTACAATTTTACTTATGTCCAGTTATATATATTCTTGGTTTTATTGTCATCTATCTTATGCAGACTATGTAGAAGATATTGAACCATATGAACCTATAATATTTGAAAGAAAAGACCCTAATATTATAATTATAACATCTGATAGGGAAATAGAGAAGTATATAAAAGATCCAATTGGAACACAAAAAATTATTAGAATGAATGAGGATTATGCTGTTGTACATAGATTCTATAAACTATGGGAAGGAACTTGCCAACATGTAGCACATGATGAATGGAATGAGTACATAATATACAGCAATGGTGATGAAGTTGAAAGCGGAAGTTCGTGCATTACATACCACCAATTCCCCGAAGAGTCCTACGACCCCAATAATCATATGTGGGGAGAATGGAAACTGGTAGAAACAAAGGAATCAACTGATACTGAGGAAGGGTTCAAAAAATATGAAAGGTCATGTACGAGAGGAAAGGGATACTGGGCAAGCAGGGGAGAGTGTGGTGCGAAAGAGTATAAAGTTGAATCAATAAATAACCAAGATTTAAGTGTTCAGCTTGAGGAGCCAGTATCAAGTGTTGCAGAGGGTGATAAGGTATTGGTAGGAGTGAATATAAAATCAAGCTATGACAGAGAACTGACAAATATACCTTTCAAATGGGAAATTACAAAGAAAGGTGGAACGGCTGTAGC
>CAZLZR010000020.1:0-72203 GCA_964564015.1 uncultured Acetivibrio sp. | reverse complement strand
AAACCCTTCAAATTGGGTTTAGTGTTAAATTTATTTTCATGCGTTTACCGTGTAAAATATTAATTGATTATTGACAACTAATGAGAAATTTGATAACATATCAAAAAAATACTTAAATGCGTTGACAGGGATAAAACGCTGCGTTATATGCACTATAGAGAGCTGTTGGTTGCTGAAAAACAGTGTGCATGGCAGAATGTGAACTCACCCTCGAGCAGTCGGCTGAAAGTTCCCGTTGTATTATCAACCGGAATGAATAAGTTTGATCCGGTTTCTCACCGTTATATTGAGAAGCATTCATACAGATAACAAACTCTAATGTAAATTTTTATAGCACCTGAATGTTATCTATAGTATACTGGATGCTTAAAGTGGGTATATTAAATACCAACAAGAGTGGTACCGCGGAAGTATAATGCTTTCGTCTCTAGCAAAAAATGCTTGGAGGCGGAGGCTTTTTTAGTGTCTAGGAATGCGCATTTCTTTCTGGCATAAAAAGTCTAATGAAAGCTGTTTACTTCAAAGAAATACCCTGGTTTTAAATCGGTGAAGCCGACATTTTTTTTGAAATAATTTGAACAATACATTTTCTAAATTCAGGAGAGGTAGTCTCTAGAACTTTTGCATCACAATTTTACAATAAGTAGGGCCGGATAAATAGACGGACCCAGAAATTTATAGGAGGAAAAAATTATGAAAATTGCGTTTTCAACTCTAGGATGTCCCGACTTCAGCTGGAACGACATATATTCAATGGCTAAGGATTTCGGTTTTGACGGTATTGAAATCCGAGGGCTTGGCAGTGAAATTTTTGCTGTTAATGCTCAGCCTTTCACAGAAGCCCAGTTGCCTCATACTGTAAAAAAGCTTTCTGAGTTACGTCTCGAAATTCCATGCCTCTCTTCAGGTTGTTGCTTGAAGTTTGCTGAAAATGTAGAGGAAAATCATAAGGAAATAATTCAATATATCGACCTCGCATCAAAACTTGGCACTCCCTATATCCGTATACTGGCAGACCTTGAGCCGCATCCAAACGGAGAAGTAGATGACAGTGTTGTCCTTGCCGCTTTGCAGCGTTTAGCTCCCCTTGCTGAAGAAAAGGGAGTGACATTACTTGTGGAAACTAACGGTGTTTACTCTGATACTGCACGCTTATGCTCATTACTTGATCATGTTGCAAGTGATGCGGTTGCTGCTTTATGGGATTTGCATCATCCATACAGATTTGCCGGGGAGAAACCGGGGAAAACAGTCCATAATCTTGGTGCATACATTAAGTATGTTCACATTAAGGATTCTATAATGGAAAATGGAGTGCCAAAGTATCGTATGATGGGAGAAGGGGATCTTCCTATTGATGATATGATGATGGCTCTTCGGTCTATTAATTATGAAGGCTATGTTTCGCTGGAATGGGTTAAGCGATGGGCAACTGATCTTGATGATGCAGGAGTTGTATTTCCGAACTTTGCAAACTATATGGAACGATATATGGAAAAAACTGCAACAAAGGGTCACCTGTACGATAACAATACAAAAACCGGAAAATATGTATGGGAGAAGGATACATTAATTGACTTGACTTTTCCCCAGGTGCTTGACCGTATGGTAGATGAATTTCCAAATCAGTACGCTTTCAGGTATACCACAATGGATTATACAAGAACTTACTCAGAATTCCGTGACGATGTGGATACTTTCGCGCGATCGCTGATTGCGTTAGGCGTCAAACCGGGCGATCATGTTGCTATATGGGCAACAAATGTTCCGCAGTGGTTTATAACATTCTGGGCAACTACAAAGATAGGTGCTGTTTTAGTTACAGTAAACACTGCGTATAAGATATATGAGGCTGAATACCTGTTGCGCCAGTCGGATACACATACTCTTGTAATGATAGATGGCTACAAGGATTCAGATTACGTAAGCATCATTAAGGAGCTTTGCCCGGAACTTGAAACTGCAGAGGCTGGGAAGCCGTTGCATATAAAGAAATTGCCTTTCCTGCGTAATATTATAACTATAGATTCAAAGCAGAAGGGTTGCCTGACTTGGGATGAAGCCACAGCTTTGGCTGAAAGGGTTCCTATTGAGGAAGTGTACCGCCGTGCTATATCCATTAACAGACATGATGTATGTAATATGCAATACACATCGGGAACTACCGGTTTCCCTAAGGGGGTTATGCTTACCCATTATAATGTTATAAATAATGGAAAGAATATCGGAGACTGTATGGATCTTTCGACTGCCGACCATATGTTGATTCACGTGCCTATGTTCCATTGCTTTGGTATGGTGCTTTCGATGACGTCTTGTATGACTCACGGTGCTACTATGAGCCCAATTCCGTATTTTTCTCCGAAGTTATCACTTGCCTGTATAAATCAGGAGAAAATAACTGCCGTTAACGGTGTGCCGACTATGTTTATTGCAATGTTGGAACATGAGGATTTTGCGAAGACTGACTTTTCACATATGAGAACAGGAATCATGGCGGGAAGTCCTTGCCCTGTGAAGGTTATGCAGGATGTGGTCGACAAGATGAATATGTCGCAGATTACAATAGTATTTGGTCAGACTGAGTCTTCACCGGGATGTACTCAGAGCCGTGTGCACGACTCCATCGAACTGCGTGTTAGCACAGTGGGTCGTGAATTACCCGGTGTTGAGTGTAAAATAGTTGATCCTGAAACAGGAAAGGATTTGCCAGATAATGTGGATGGTGAATTTGTTGCCCGTGGATATAATATTATGAAAGGCTATTACAAGATGCCTGAGGCAACAGCTGCTGCCATTGATGAAAATGGTTGGCTTCACACCGGTGATATGGCAAGACGCGATGAGAATGGATACTATAAGATTACCGGACGTATAAAGGATATGATTATCCGGGGTGGAGAGAATATTTACCCTAAGGAGATTGAGGATTTTATATATACACATCCGAAGGTTAAAGATGTTCAGGTTATTGGTGTGCCTGACAAACAATACGGTGAGGAGATCATGGCATGTGTAATACTTAAAGAAGGTGAAGCACTTACTGAGGATGAGTTGAAGGATTATATACGTTCACATATGGCAAAGCATAAAACACCACGCTACATTGATTTTGTAACTGAGTTTCCAATGAATGCAGCAGGGAAGATTATGAAATATAAGATGCGTGAGCAGGCCGTTGAAAAACTGGGTCTGCAGGCAGCAAGCAAAATAGTTACCGCATAACAATTGACACAAGTTTAAATTTTGAAGGAGCAGAGAATAAAAACTTTGCTCCTTTGTTTCTTATCCATGGATATGGAAAAACAGATAATGCAATAAATGAGATTAATTTTTAAAGTACAATTAGTAATAATGGTTATATGTAAAAGTCAGGATAAACAATCTGACTTTTTTTGGTTGTTTAGTATTTTGACACCCAGGTCAACAGTTTTTTCTGAACCTATAAAGTTTATGGCTACCTTAGCTCGTCCCCTTCTCTTGTCTACTTTTCTTATAAGCCCTTCCATACCTAAAAGTGGGCCGGAGTTTACTGATACTTTTGAGTCTTCTATAAAGATTTTTGAGAAATCTATAATGTCGATATCCTTCATTAGTTCCAGAATAGGGGATATCTCTTCATCGGATATTTTGGAGTAATATTCACCATCTTGTTTTAAAAATGTATAAACATTGGGAATTTTCCGAATTATGTAGTATATATCAGTATTCATATCCAAATTAACAAGTACATAGCCCGGGAAAAATATTTTTATTACTTCATAACATTTACCTTTTCTAACTTCAGTAAGCTTTCTTTTTGGAACGATGGAATGACATTCATTCTTGTCAAAGTGATAATGAAGAAACTGTTCAACATCATCTTCAGCTCCGGTTTTTACATGTAGTGCATACCAACTCATCCAACTCCCCCCTTATAGCATGGCAAATATTATTTTTAATTGCATGAATGTATCCATATAACAGCTTAAAGACAGGTTCGTTCTGCATTTTGCAGGAAATAATGATGTGCTGTCTTGTGAATTTAGGATATCATTAATTTTTTTCATACTGTACTATACTTTTGATAAATAGATACCTGTTATAAGACAATGAAGATATGCTTTTTTGTAACAAGAATTTAAAAGAGGACAGTTATTATAGTGAAGGTATTATTGGGCGCTTGAGAAGGGTTGGGATGTCGGAAAAAATTTTTGAAGTTTTCTATTTTCACTCATACTTAAGTATAGTAAAAAGTAATAAAAGTTGTAGTATGATTTTAATTAGATAAAATCCTAGGGAAGCTAATCGATGTTGCGACACGTTAGCGGAACGAAGATAGCATATTATAGGTTTATTATGTAGTGCTTCGGCTCGCCGGGGATGAAAGGGCGAAGCTATATCTATCTAAATTGATTTGTCAAATTCTATGGGAGCAATCAAGCTCATCTGAAGTTTTACAACGTTGTTTTGAATATGAAAGGGTGGTTTTTGTGTTTGATAGTGGATTATCATTAACAATTGTGTTTGCTTGTGGAGCGGTTACTCTTGTAACCCTTTATTTTATTGGAGTTTTAATATGGGAAATCATAAAAAGAGAAAGAAGTTTTCAAGGAAATGGAGTTAAAGGATTTTCTACTTTTTTAATGTCACTTGTCATGATGGGGGGGATAGCCTTTTGTCTTTACAATGCACCATACATTTTGTTTAACGGAGTTTCATGGGAAATGATTGAAGAGGCTGGTCCATCGGCTCTTATATACGCAGTGTCGGCCTTCTCTTTTGTAATACCGATATTTTTTCTGTATTTCATGCTTGCAAATTATTTTGTAAAGCCTGATGACAAGCCCTTTTTTATGATTATTGTCTTGAGTATAGTGAGTGGAATCGGAAATTCGCTCGTTGTGTTTGTAATTAATGAGGCATTAAACAGAAATCTTGACTCTGAAGCAAGGAATGCAGGTACAGAGAGCGGCCTGTATGTGTATTTTATATTGGGGATTTTCCTTTTTACTGTGTGTGCAATGATAGTTAGGAAGAGACTGATTAAGATTACCAGCAACATTGTATATGAAAAGCGTATGGAAATAATCAATAGTATTCTTAAAGCTCCCTATCACAAATTTGAAGAGATTGAAAACGGAAAGGCATATGCAGCTCTTAATAACGATACCGAAACAGTCAGTGGTTTTGTCAATATGTTTGTAAGCTTCTTTTCCGGTGTAATCACAATGGTTACGTGTTTTATTTACTTAGGTACTCTAAACCTGAATGGAATGATATTATCAGCATTAATAATTGTTCTTGCAGTGGGAATGTTTCTTAAAATCAGTCAATCGGCTGAAAAACTGTATGAAAGGAACAGGGATATCCAAAATGTATTCTTTAAGTATATAAACGATATGTTAATGGGATTTAAAGAGCTTTGTATAAACAGAAAGAAGCGGTTTGAGTTCAGGAATGATATTCAAAACAAGTGCGAGGTGTATAGAGACACCCGTGTGGAGGGTGAATACAAATTTGTAGGTGCCTCTATCGTAGGAGAGATTATGTACATCAGCGTAATTGGTATAGTAGTTTTTACTTTTCCACTGATTCTGCCAAATATACAGGGAAGTACTTTAAGAAATTATGTGATGGTATATTTGTATATGGGTGGGATAGTAAATCAGGTAATATTCCTTATCCCTGAATTTGTGCGTGTATTGGTAAGTTGGAAAAGAATAAACGGATTTATAGAAGAAATCAAATCTATAGAAGAGGACACCGTTGAAATAACTGGAGTTGTAGAGAACCCTACTATCCAACTCAAAGGAGTAACATATCAGTATAAGAATGAAAACGGTGAAAAGTTTTCAGTTGGGCCTATTGATTATAGTTTTAAACCAGGTGAGGTCGTTTTTATTTCCGGCGGAAATGGGAGTGGAAAATCAACGCTGGCAAAGTTAATAACAGGCTTGTATAAGCCAGATAAAGGAGAAATTACTGTTAATGGAAAGAGTATAGATGCAGAAACTTTGGGAAGCTATTTCACGACCATTTACAGTGATTTTTATCTTTTCGACAGGCTGTACGGTATACGTCATGAGGAAAAGCAGGAGGAAATTAACAAGTATTTGGAAACTCTTCGTATTAGCGACAAGGTGCAAATTAACGATGGAGCTTTTAGTACACTAAAGCTTTCAACCGGTCAGAGAAAGAGGCTGGCATTGTTAGTAAGCTATCTTGAGGAGCGACAGGTGTACCTTTTTGATGAATGGGCTGCAGATCAGGACCCGGAGTTCAAAAAGTTTTTTTATAAGACACTTCTACCTGAGTTAAAGGCCAGAGGGAAAACTGTTATAGCAATCACACATGATGACCGCTATTTTAATGAAGCGGACAGGCTTATCAAAATGGAGATGGGGAGATTCGTGGAGAAAAGGGAGGATGCAGGATGATAAAGAGAAGTTTGTGCTGCTGTATGGTGTTTTTGCTGCTTCTGCAGGTTGGGTGCACCAGAGCAGTAACTGTATTTAAAGGGTCAAGCAGCTATTATGAGAAAGGAGTCACAATTACAGATGAAGGTAATTATTTTGAGGCCGTATTGGACTACACAAGCGGATTAACTTCAAGAGAGATGGGGGCTGCTTTTGCGCGGGGCATCCTTGAAGTAGTTCCTGACTATGAAAAACTGATTGACTCATATATTGCAGAAAGTTTGCCTGAATACGAGTATCCTTTTGTTTTTTCGAGAATAGAAGATATAAAACCTCAATTGGATGAGGAATATGTAGAAGAAATTGAGGGGATGGCATCGGTCTTTTCCGGAGGCAGTGAAAATATAAGAAAGGATAACAAGCTATCCAATGGGGAGCTTTACATTTTAAATCTGTTCACTGATGTACTGAGGGGGGCCCAGTGCAGCTTTGTGTCGGTATATGGATCACGTTCCGAAACGCATAAAACCATCACCGGCCGCAATCTTGACTGGTTTGGCGGAAGTAAAAACCAACTTCCGAGGATTCAGGCTGTTATAACTATCAAACGTACAAACAGTAAAATTTGTTCTATAGGATACTTGGGTTATATGGGAATATTGACAGGATTTAATGACAGCAAGGTATTTGCAGGGATTCTTGATTCTATAGTTGGTACGGCATATAGCTCTCAGGGCAGGAGATCATATACTCTAGACCTTCGTTATGCATTGGAAAATTACAAGACTATGGATGAAATTGCTGAATTTATGAGAGATCCGAAAAAGCTCTACGCAGTTAACCATATAATTGGATTTTCAGACCCTGATGGAAGTGTGGTTCTTGAAAACAATTTCAGTGGAACCCGGGCAGATGGGCAAAGAGTTCAAAGGGCACTAAGAAGTGCAGATTCAAAGCTTAACAAGGGAGTTACATGGGGAATTAGTGATGCTGTAGGCAGTGTTAATTCTTTTGTTTTAGATGGAAATTACGATAACCATACAACAAACAGATATAACACAAGTAGGTGGAAGAACATGAAGAATGAACTTATATCAAAAGGGACAACAGTAAGTTCTCAAGGGATAAAAGAGGTTATTTCTTATAAGCAGGGTAAACCTGATGCACTATCTGAGACTTCAGATTTATACAACAAGATGACTCTGTATATGGTTTTGTTTCAGCCGGACAGCCTTTTGCTTGAGGTGTATTTTCGTCCGAGGGGTGTAAGGGAATCACCTGATAATCCGGTTTTTGAGGAAATAAAAGTTTTTAAATAGATCATTTGCAAAGGGGAATAGGTCAGATGCGCGATTATAAAACACTAACCAATATGATTGTTTCTAGAGAGAATGAGGATAAAAAAGGAATTACTTTTATTTTAGGTGATACGGAGGAGTGTTTTGTATCATATAAGGAACTGTATTTTTCAGCACTGAGCCTTTTACACAGGCTTCAGTGTAGGGGATTTAAGCCGAAGGATGAAGTGATTTTTCAGATAGACGACAACCATAAATTTGTATGTACTTTCTGGGCTTGCATATTAGGTGGTATGATTCCGGTTCCTGTAACAACCGGTACAAATGATGAACACAAGCTTAAATTATTCAAAATATGGTCAGTTCTAAATAACCCCAAAATAATAGCAACAGAGGATTTTATCGGAAAACTTGAAGTCTATGCTGATAAAAACGGCCTATCTGGCCAGATGGAAGTTATAAAAAGCAGAACGGAGTTTATATATGATAGTTTAGATATGGGATGTTTCGGTAAAATTCATGATTCGCAACCTGATGATACAGCGTTCATACAATTTTCATCGGGATCTACAGGAGAACCGAAAGGGGTCATAATTACTCACCGGAATGTTTTGATAAATCTTACTTCCGTTATTGAATGGACAAAGATAGATTCAAACGATTCAGGCTTGAACTGGATGCCGCTTACGCATGATATGGGATTGATAGGAACACATATTAAGGGGGTGCTTGCATGTATCAATCAGTATAATATTCAAACCCAGTTGTTTATAAGACACCCTACCCTATGGCTGCAAAAAGCAAGTGAGCACAGGGTTACCTTAATGTACTCACCTAACTTTGGATACAAGCATTTTCTGAAATTTTTTAATCCCGATTTAAAAAAAGATTGGGATCTGTCGAATGTAAGGTTTATTTATAACGGTGCAGAGCCAATATCTCTGGATTTATGCAATGAGTTTCTGGATTTGATGGAACAGTATGGACTTAAAAGGAATACCATGTATCCGGTTTATGGCCTTGCCGAAGGGACCATTGCTGTAACCTTTCCAAAGCCGGGAGAGGAGATTAAATCATTTTGTTTTAACCGTAATAACCTTGGTACAGGTGATACAGTTGTGGAGACAGTCAAAGATGACGCTAAAGGTATAACGTTTGTAGATGTAGGCTATCCCATATATAACTGCAACATGCGCATATGTGACATGAATGACTTGGATCTGGGAGAAAACAGGATTGGCTATATACAGATACGGGGCGGGAATGTAACAAAAGGATATTATAATAATGAAGTGGCTACAAAGCAAGCTGTTACATCCGATGGGTGGCTTAATACAGGGGATCTCGGGTTGTTAAGAAATGGCCGGCTTATTATTACAGGTCGTGCGAAAGATATAATATTTATGGCTGGTCAGAATTACTATTCACATGACATAGAGAGAGTCGCTGAAAGTGTTGAGGGCATGGAACTTGGAAAAGTAGTTGCTACAGGTGTTTACAACCAGAACACGAAATGTGATGAACTGGTGCTTTTTGTTTTGTTTAAGCAGAAGGCTGAGAATTTTGTTAGCCTGGTAAGAGAGTTAAAAAGCAGAATTAACCGTGAGATTGGGATTGAAGTATCAGAGGTTATTCCTGTTAAGAATATTCCTAAAACTACAAGTGGAAAGGTTCAGCGATATAAGTTAAGGGATAGGTATACCAGTGGAGAATTTGACGGGATAAGAAGTGAATTATCTGTACTCATGGATAATGAATTAAACAACAGGAAAATAGATTTACCGGAGGATGAAACGCAAGAGAAGCTTGTTGCCCTATGGTCGGAGTTGTTGGAAACACAAAAAGTCGGAACACATGATAATTTTTTCACACTAGGAGGGGATTCACTGCGTGTAACGCAGCTGATTTCCAGAATTAAGGATGTTTTTGATGTTGAGCTGGAACAGACAGATATATTTGAAAATCCCGACATTGTAAGTTTGGCTGCCGCAATTCAAAAGCAGGACAAAAAAGGTGTAAAGGGTTGGGATACTATAAAGTGGGCAGGCATTGAAAAAGATATGCTGCCCCTTTCCTTTTCGCAAAAGAGGTTATGGTTCCTTGACCATTTGAATGAAGGAAGTCCTCAATACAACCTTCACACAGCGCTACGATTACAGGGAAATCTCAATAGGGAATGCCTTGAAAAAAGCCTTAATAAAATAATAGACAGGCATAAAATACTTAAGATGTCCTTTAAGGAAGAAAACGGGCAGCCAATTCAAGTACTAAACCAGGAAATAAAATTAGGATTACCATTGGTTGATTTAAGAGAAGTCCCTGAAGCAGAAAGGGAAAGGAAAGCAGTAGAACTTGCTGGTGAAGAGGCCGCCAAGACTTTTCAACTGGATAAGGCTCCTCTGATAAGAGCCAAGCTGTTATGTTTGAACGACGAGGAGCACATTTTGGTTATGGTTGTGCATCATATTGTATTTGATGGTTGGTCATTCGGAATTTTTCTTAAGGAGTTGACCAATTACTACGAACTGTTCAGAACAGGAAAAGGGCAGAGCTTAAGTGAGCCGGAGGTTCAGTATTCTGACTTTGTTTATTGGCAAACTAGAAAGCAAAATGACGGACTTCTGGAAAATCAGCTGAAATACTGGAAAAATAAACTTTCAGCAGATATTCCGGCACTCAACCTTCCCCTGGACAGACAAAGACCTGCTGTTCAGACCTATAACGGAGCTAAATTTACTGCTTCTATAGCGCCGGGTTTGGTGAAAAAGCTTAAGAAGCTTGCTGGAAAAGAGAATTCCACGCTGTTTATGGTTTTACTTGCAGTATTTAATGTACTGCTCCACCGTTATACGGGACAGGAAGATATAGTTGTAGGCTCTCCTGTAGCTAACAGAAACAGAAAAGATACTGAAGATGTAATAGGCTTTTTTACCAACAACCTGGTTATGAGGTCTTGCTTTACAAAAAAGACAAGCTTTTTAGAGCTTTTGCAAAAGGTAAAATCTACAACTCTTGAAGCATATTCAAATCAGGATGTACCCTTTGAAAAAATAGTTGAGGAACTTCATGTCAAACGGGATATGAGCCTTAACCCGCTGTTTCAGGTATTATTTAGCCTTCGGAATACGAACATATCCCTTGAAGGTTTTTCTGAAATAAGTGCTTCAACCATAGATACTGACAACGGTTTTGCAAGGTTTGATCTTGCTCTTGATATGCGTGAGGTTGGAGACGGACTTGCGGCTGATTTTGAATATAATACCGATTTGTTTAATGCGGACACCATAAAGAGAATGGCAGGCCATTACAGGCAGCTATTGGAGAGTATAGCACAAAACCCGGAAAAAGAAGTTGGCATGCTTGAAATCCTGACAATCGACGAGCTAAATACAATGGTCAAGAAATGGAACAGAACGGAAATTGATTATGGAGATATTCCGTGCTGGACTAAGCTTTTTGAAGAACAGGTCAAAAGAAACCCACAGGCATTAGCTGTTATAGATAGGGAATATAGTCTGACATATGGCGAGCTAAACAGCTCTGCTAACAGGCTGGCACACTATCTTGCTTCTAAGGGGGTCGGATCTGAAACGGTAGTAGGTGTTTATCTTGATCGTACGGTAAAGATGCTCATTGCGCTGCTCGGTATTCATAAGGCCGGTGGAGCATACCTGCCTTTAGATCCAATTTTCCCAAAGGAACGCTTGATGTACATGCTGGAAGACGCAAAGATTGAGTTTGTTTTATCAGAAAGCGGACTTGAAGGAACATTACCGCAAAATGCATCACAGGTAATTTGCCTGGATAGCGAATGGAAGACAATTTCATACTTTAGTGAAGAAAATCCCGAAACAAAAAATAGTGGGTCAAGTCTTGCATATCTCATCTATACTTCGGGTTCCACCGGAAATCCGAAAGGTGTTCAGATCGAGCAGCATGCGCTTATAAATTTCCTATTATCAATGGCAGAAAAGACAGAGCTTAAAGAAAGTGACGCTCTTCTGGCTGTGACCACATTATCCTTTGATATTGCGGGATTGGAACTATTCATGCCGCTTACATCGGGGGCAAGAATTATACTTGCCGGAAGAGATGAAGTAATTGACGGAAGCAGGCTGATTGATTTGTTAAATAAGCACTCCATTTCTATAATGCAGGCCACACCTGCCACGTGGAGACTTATGATTGAAGATGGATGGAAGGAAAGTAAAGGGCTTAAGGTTCTATGTGGAGGGGAGGCACTGCCGGAAGTTTTGGCAAAACAACTTCTCGAACGGTGTGGTATGCTTCTGAACGTATATGGACCTACAGAAACAACCATCTGGTCGACAATTGCAAAATTGGAACATGGGACAGATACAATAACGGTTGGAAAACCTATTGCAAATACCCAGATTTATGTTCTGGATGGGAATATGAACCCTGTACCCATAGGGATACCGGGAGAACTCTATATAGGCGGAGATGGGCTGGCTCGGGGCTATTTAAACCAGCCCCGGTTGACTGAAGAAAAATTTGTTGAGAACCCATTCAGTAAGAAAACAGGTGCGCGACTTTATAAAACAGGTGACACAGTAAAGTTCCTTTCTGACGGAAATCTGGAGTTTATAGGACGTAATGACCATCAGGTAAAAGTTCGCGGGTTTAGAATAGAGCTTGGAGAAATTGAAAATCGGCTGAACCTGACTGATGGTGTACGGCAAAGTATTGTAATTGCAAAAGAAATAGTCCCGGGAGAAAAAGCTCTTGTGGCATACATAATTCCGGCTAATGAAAATATGGTGTTGGCATCGGAGGATTTGAGGAGCAGCCTTAAGGAAATGCTTCCCGATTATATGGTTCCGTCAGCCTTTGTAATAACGGATTCCTTTCCAATGACACCAAACGGCAAGATAGACAGAAAGGCACTACCAATGCCGGAGAGCGTCGTGCCGCAGCTAAAAAACGGTTATACAGCACCGGAGAGTGAGATTGAGAAAAGTATTGTCTCTATTTGGCAGGAAGTTTTAAAACTTGACCGCATAGGAATAAATGATAACTTTTTCGATTTGGGAGGTCATTCACTGTTACTTGCACAGGTGAGGAATAGAATTGCCGGGGTGATTGGAAAAGACATTACAATGATGGATCTGTTCAGATACCCTACGGTAAATACCTTGTCTGGATTTCTTGAAGGAAAGCAGGATTCCAGCCGGAAAGGCAAAACAGGCAAAAAAAGTATTGGGGAGAAACATGATATAGCTGTCATAGGCTTAAGTGGCAGGTTTCCAGGTGCTAAGAATATAGAAGAATTCTGGAATAACTTATGCAACGGCGTTGAATCGATTACACGGTTAACTGATGATGAGATTATCCATGAGGGAGTTGAACCCGAAATAGTAAAGAAGCCCGAGTATGTTAAGGCGTGGGGGGTGTTGGATGGAGTTGATATATTTGATGCAGGTTTCTTTGGATACAACCCGAGGGAAGCGGAAGTGCTTGACCCTCAGCAGAGAGTATTCCTTGAAGAGAGCTGGAGGGCACTTGAAAACGCCGGTTACGATCCGGGAAGATTTCCAGGAAAAATAGGTGTATATGCCAGTGCAGGAATGAACACGTATGCGCAAAACCTGTCGGAAAACTATAGAGAAAAAGGTTTGGCGGGTGACTACCAGATTATGATCAGTAATGACAAGGATTTTATTGCAACTCGCGTTTCCTATAAACTAAACCTCAAAGGTCCTGCAATTACTGTCCAGACTGCCTGTTCATCCTCCATGGTTGCGGTTCACCTGGCATGTCAGAGTATTATTAACGGAGAATGTGATATGGCAATGGCAGGTGGTGTGAGCATAAGGCTTCCACAGAAAAGCGGATATTTATACCAGGAAGGTATGATTTTATCGCCCGACGGACATTGCAGGGCTTTTGACGAAGAGGCAAAAGGTACTGTTGGTGGAAACGGTGCGGGTGTGGTTGTACTCAAGAGGTTGGAAGATGCGATTGCTGATGGGGATTCAATCAGTGCAGTTATTAAGGCTACAGCTATAAATAATGACGGGGCTTTGAAGGTAGGGTACACCGCACCGGGAATAGAAGGTCAGGCCGGAGCTATTTCAGAGGCACATTTAAAAGCAGATATAGACCCGGAATCTATCACATATATTGAGGCCCATGGGACAGGGACACCGTTGGGAGACCCGATTGAGATTGAAGCACTAAGGCAGGTGTTCAACAAAGGTACGGCAAAGAAAGGATTCTGCGCCATTGGTTCAGTAAAGACAAACATTGGACACCTTGATGCTGCAGCAGGAGTTTCAGGATTGATAAAAACCGTTCTTGCATTGAAGAATAAAATGATACCTCCTAGCTTAAATTTAAAGAAGCCAAATCCAAAGCTGGATATTGACAATAGTCCTTTTTATGTTAACAACTGTTTGAAGGAATGGAGCAGCAGTTCTGGTCCGTTAAGGGCAGGCATCAGTTCCTTCGGCATTGGAGGCACAAACGCACATGCTGTGCTTGAGGAAGCTCCTGATATAGATTATAAACCTTGCAAAAGTGGTGAAAGTTTGCTTGTGTTTTCTGCCAAAACCCGGTCGGCTCTAAATAAAATTACTACTGACTTTTCAGACTTCCTGAAGAAAAACAGAGATATAAATATGGCTGACGTTGCTTACACGCTACAAATAGGCCGTAGGGAAATGGAACATAGAAGATTCCTTGTCTGTACTTCCAGGGAAGATGCTATTGAAGCGCTTGAAAACATTGATTCTATTCCCCAAAGGGTTTTTGACAGCGTTGATGGACAGACTGAGGTTGCAAGGGTCAGGGATGTTAATCCGAAGGAGTATTCCCTCAAAGAGTTGGGACAACTCTGGCTGGCAGGCGCACAAATTGAATGGACTGCACTATATGAAGACGTCCAAAGAAAAAGAATTCCTTTGCCTGTATACCCGTTTGAAGGTAGATCATACTGGGTGGATAAAGTGAAGAAAGATAAGAAAGATAAGATGATAAAGGCAAATGAGAAAACAAACGATATTTCAGAATGGTTTTATACTCCGGTCTGGAAACAATCAGCAAACAGTGGTTTGGGCAAGATAACAAAATATGCAAACAGGAAAGATGTTGTGCTAGTTCTTACAACAGAAAACAGTTTTTCGAGCAAATTGCTTGAGCAAATTAGAGCTACAAACGAAAACTTATTTGTAGCTAAGGCAGGATCAAGCTTTGTCAAGACCGGAGAAAGGGCTTATCTGTTTAGACCTGATCAAAAAGAGGACTACGAGGATTTATTAAATGAAATATCACAGGTTTGCCAAAGGCCGGATATAGTCTTGAATTTACTTGGAGTTACTGGTGAAAGACCGGACAGAGGGGACGAAAATGGCATAATTTGTGGCAAACAGCTTTTCTACAGCATGATTTACCTGGCACAATCATTTGGAAAGAATGGCACAAATACGCAGGTACAATTTAAGATACTTACTGACAATGCCTTTAAGGTATTCAATGAGCGGAAATTGTATTATGGGAAAACGCTCGCTGTAGGGCCTTGTAAGGTTATACCCAAAGAGTATCCCAACATCAGGTGCAGTATGGTTGACTTCGAATTGCAACAGGCAGGAAGCTCGGATGAACAGGATATAATAGAATGCCTTGTGACTGAAACCTACGAAAAAGGCATAGAAAATATTATTGCTTACCGCGGTTTGGAACGGTGGATTCAGAGTTTTGAGAGTACCTTGGTTGAAGAAAGTCAGGAATCCATGGTAAAGAAGAACGGTGTATATCTGATAACCGGAGGACTTGGCGGTATTGGGCTTAATCTTGCAGAATACTTAGCTGAAGAAGCACAGGCAAAATTAATTCTGTTAAACCGTTCGGTGTTTCCGGGAACTGAGAAATGGTCAGACTGGCAGAAAGAGCACAGCAAAGATGATAGTATATCAAAAAAAATAAGAAGACTGCAAAGCTTTGAAAGACACGGTGCTGAAATTATGGTGTGCCAGTGTGATGTTTCAGATATAGTGCAACTTGAAGCTATTAGGGAAACTGTACTGAAAAGGTTTGGCAGGATTGATGGAATAATCCATGCAGCTGGAAATCCCGGAGGCGGTATGATTCAAATGAAAAACAGGGAGTTTTCGGAAAATGTTCTGGCACCAAAGGTTGAAGGCACAATTGCACTCTATGAGACCTTCAAGAATGTCAAGCCTGATTTCTTTGTTTTCTGTTCTTCACTAAATGCTATAACCGGGGGTTTTGGGCAGGTTGACTATTGTGCTGCAAATACTTTCCTTGACGCTTTTGCGAGAACACACGATTCCTTTAGAGGAACAAGGTTTATGTCAATTAACTGGGATAGGTGGCCTGGAATAGGTATGGCTGGTGAAATTAGACATAGGACGGATAGTGAAGATAAAATTCTACATCCACTATTGGGTAAGAAAGTTACAGACAGTACGGAAAAGATAGTTTACCTTGGAGAATTAAGTCCTAAGAAGGATTGGGTTTTATCCGAGCATCTTGTATTTGGCACACCTACCATAGCTGGTACAACCTATCTGGAAATGGCAAGGGCTGCTTGTTATGAAGCAACCGGTCAGGATTCCATGCAAATAGACGATGTTGTTTTTATGACTCCGATGGTTGTAAAGGAATATGAAACAAGGGATGTGTTTACCATCCTGACCAAAATGGGAGACGGATATGATTTCAGGGTAGCAAGTAAGCTTCAGGGAAATGAAGGGGAAGAGTCAAACTGGTATGAGCATGCATGCGGAAAAATCAAAGCAAACGGGGAAAGTACTGTAAAACAGTTTGACATTAATGACCTCAAGGCAAGGTGTTTTGGAAAAATAAAAACAGATTTGGACCAGGAAAATAAAACAGGGGATTTTATCAGCTTCGGAGATAGGTGGAAATCGTTAATAGACTTCAATCTCGGGGTGAATGAGGGATTAGTGGAAGTAGAACTTTCACCTGAATTTACAGGAGATTTAAAGGACTATGGAATTCATCCGGCACTGCTTGACGTGGCCACAGGCTCGGTAAGACTGGTAGCCGGTGGTAATTACCTGCCTTTCTCATATGGGAAATTACTTATAAAGAAAGGGTTGCCAGGAAAAATATATGGCTTTATAAGGTTTAAGAACGGCTATAGTGCGGTGCAGGAGATAATAACCTGCGATATTGACATTATAGATGATAATGGTGAGCAAATTGTTGAAATAAGCAATTTCTCAATGAGGCTGACTGGTGATGATGCAGCTGCAGGCATCAGAGCAAGAACATCAGGAATGCAGCGTGTGGAGGGGTCTGATTATGATAACTTTTATAAGGAGTTTACAAATGAGAATGCAGAATTTTTAAACATAGGTATCTCAGTGGTGGAGGGCAAGAAAGTTTTCAACCGTATTATAAAGGGGTTCTCCAAGGCTCAGACGGTTGTATCGGTAAGTGACCTGAATACCGCAATAGAGCAGGCTGATTACGCAGACCAATCCTTTGCAAAAAAAGAGGTTGAGGAGAGGTTAAAACCGAGACATCCAAGGCCGGAACTTAATAACGATTATGTTCCTCCCAAGAATGAAGTAGAGCGAAAACTTGCAGATATCTGGCAAAAAACGCTGAGCATTGAAGCTGTGGGAATTCATGATGAATTCTTTGATCTGGGTGGAGATTCTTTAATGCTGATACAGGTTCATACTGAGGTTAAAAAGCAATTCACAACAGATTTAGCAGTTGTAGATCTGTACAAATACAATACGGTAGCTTCTCTTGCAAAATACTTAAGCTGTAAAAATGAAGAGGAGGAACAGCCTGTGTTTGAGGATGTAAGCCAGAGAGCAAGCAGACGGCTTGAGGCAATGAAACAGAAAAGGCAGCAAATGATACAAAAAAGAGGAGTGGTAAAAGTTGAGTAAATTCAAAGACGGCAATTACGAGGGAGCAATAGCTATAATAGGAATGAACGGCCGTTTCCCCGGGGCAAAAGATATGGATGAGTTCTGGGATAATCTATACAACGGTGTGGAATCAGTTAAATTTTTCAGCCGCGAAGAACTTTTAAAGATGGGAATAGATAAACATCTGCTTGACAGCCCAAGGTTTGTGGCTGCTGATGCCATATTGGACGATATGGACAAGTTTGATGCATCCTTTTTTGATTACTCTGCCCGGGAAGCAGAAATCATGGATCCTCAGCATCGCTTGTTTCTTGAAAGTGCATGGGAAGTATTAGAGAGTGCAGGATATAACTCGGAGTTATATGAGGGGCGAATTGCCGTTTATGCCGGAGCAAACTTAAGCGGATATATGGTCAGAAACCTCTATTCCAACCCGGAATTGGTAGAGAATCTGGGATCATTCAAAATAATGATTGCCAATTCACAGGATTTTCTTGCAACGCGTGTATCCTATAAGATGAATTTAACAGGCCCAAGCGTTAATGTTAATACTCTCTGTTCTTCATCTATAGTTGCATTACAGCTTGCTTGCCAAAACCTTCAGAATTATGGTTGTGATATAGCACTGGCAGGTGGTGTTAGTTTTCAGATATCCAGAAATGAAACCTTCTTCTATCAAGAGGGGGGCATAGGTTCCGCTGACGGGCATTGCAGAGCTTTTGACTCAAAAGCCAACGGAACAGTCAGTGGAAGTGGTCTTGCAGTATTAGTTCTGAAAAGGCTTGAAGATGCTATAGCGGATGGAGACCATATTCATGCAATCATAAGAGGAATAGGGGTTAATAATGACGGTTCGGAGAAAAACAGTTTCACAGCCCCAAATGTTGACGGGCAGGCTGAATGTATTGCTGAGGCCATTGAAATGTCCGGAGTTGATCCTGAGACAATAACATATATTGACGCTCACGGTACAGGTACCGATCTTGGGGATCCTATTGAAATTGCTGCGCTGACGAAGGCTTTCCGTTCATATACAAAGAAAAAACAGTTTTGTGCCATAGGTTCGGTAAAAACCAATATAGGCCACCTGGTAACTGCAGGAGGCCTTGCAAGTCTGGTAAAAACAGTACTGGCCATGAAACATAGAGTATTACCTCCAAGTTTGAACTTTGAAGAAGCAAACCCGAAAATAGACTTTTTAAACAGCCCTTTTTATGTTAATACGCAACTTTCTAAGTGGGAAACCAAAGGATATCCGCTCAGAGCTGGTATCAGTTCCTTTGGTATAGGAGGTACAAATACCCACGTAATTATTGAAGAACCACCGGAGGCCAAAGTTTCGGGGGAATCTGGTAAACCTTGGCAATTGATAACGTTTTCAGCAAAAACAGCTACAGCCCTTGAAAAGATGACTTCAGATCTTGCCCAACACATAAGAAAAAATCCTGATCTGAATCTGGCTGATATAGCATTTACCTTAAAGGTAGGGCGCCGCAATTTTAATCACCGTAGGATGTTGCTTTGCAAGGATACAGAGGATTTACTTACAAAGCTTGAGACCTTGAATACTGAACAGGTATTTTCAAGGTTTCAAAAACCGAGAGAACAACCTGTTGTATTTGTGTTCACGGGAGAAGAAAGTCAATACGTAAACATGGGGCGTGAGCTCTATGAGACCGAAGCTGCTTTCAGAAGTACAGTTGACCGGTGCGCTGGGATACTTGAGACGCTTATTGGCATGGACATACGCAAAGTGCTTTACCCTGATGAACTGAAACTTGAGTACGCAGTTTCTAAAATTAAGGGAGAAGTTATATCACGTATAGCAGGATTTGTAGTTGAATATGCCTTGGCAAAACTCTTAATAGAATGGGAAATCCAACCTCAGTCCATGATAGGAAAAGGTGTAGGAGAATACGTTGCTGCCTGCATTGGCGGTGTGGTATCACTTGAGGACGCACTTCTACTTGTATCTGCTCATGAGGAAGAATTACAGCAAAAACTAAGCAATGTTACTTTCAATTCAGTAAAAATACCATTTATCTCCTGCGTTACAGGAACATGGATTAGGGAGCACGAGGCATCTGACAGAAACTACTGGGTAAACCAGAGAAGTGGGAATCAGTTTGAAGAGGGTATAAGGGAAGTGCAGAAGGATCCTGATCAAATAATAATGGAAATCGGACCTGGAAGTGGGTTGCATAAAATGGCTGTCAGCAGTTCAGCTACGGAAAATACTGAAAATCCGACTGTGAAGCAGACAATACTATGTATGCTGCCAGGCAGGGATGATAAACAGCAGGAAGTGTACTTCTTATTATACAACCTGGGACAATACTGGCTTGCCGGGAACAGGGTAAACTGGAACAAACTCTACAACTACGAAACACGCCATCGTATACCACTTCCTACATATCCGTTTGAAAGGCAACGGTATTGGATCGAACCTGGAAAACGCAATGCTGAAAACAACAAACCAAAGGTAATGATATCGGGAAATGATGAGATCTCTGACACTATTACAAGCTCCAAATTTGAGGAGGGGGTTATTACCATAACCTTAAAACAAAGTATCGGAAATAATGGATCGGACTCAAATGAAAATGTTAAGAAACAGATTGAAAGTATGCTTAAATTTAAAGATGACCTGAAAAAATTCTGTGAAAGTAATGAGCATATTAATGAAATAGTTGAAATATCGCCCCTGGGATTAATAGCTAATCAAACTGACGGCAAAGTCGGTGCCGGAGCTACAGAACAGCTTAAGAAAAGGCCAAGGCC
The DNA here is from genome assembly GCA_964564015.1 of uncultured Acetivibrio sp. Lineage (GTDB taxonomy): Bacteria > Bacillota > Clostridia > Acetivibrionales > Acetivibrionaceae > Acetivibrio. The sequence goes on along the minus strand of CAZLZR010000020.1, from coordinate 51,833 downwards.
GGACTTGCAGTCAGCTTATGCTCCGCCGCGCAATGAGATTGAGAAAATTATAGTTGAATGCTGGCAGAATGTTTTAGGTTTTGACAGAATAGGTATTTACGATGATTTCTTTGAACTGGGGGGACACTCCTTGATTGCAGCAGCTGTGGCCAGTGAACTGGGCAAGGCACTCGATGTGCAAATACCGCTTCGGAAACTTATGGAGACAACTACAGCCGAGGGTGTCGCCAGCTTAATAGAGACTTATCGGTGGGCATATCAGGGTACGGATGAAGCGGAAGCTAATATGGAAGAACTTGAAGAGTGCACAATTTAGAAGATCCGGGAGGTAAATATGTCAATAGTGGAGTTTCTACTAAAACTTCGTAATTGCGGTGTCAAACTTAGGGTTGAGGGGGAACTGCTTAAGTATCAGGCACCAAAAGGGGCCGTGTCATGGGAATTAAAAGAAGAGATTTCCAGAAGAAAAACTGAAATAATAGAGTTTCTCAAAAGAGTTGATATTGAAGCTCGTGCCAATAGAGATCCTATTATACATGTGTCACGTAATGATGGTGATGAAATACCGCTTACTTATTCCCAGAAATCAATGTGGTTTTATCACCAGCTTACAGGTGGGAATCCGGTATTTAATATATGCAATGCTGTAAGGATAAAAGGAAATATTGATAAGGGCGGCATTGTAAGGTCTCTTAGTGAGCTTGTTAAACGACATGAGGCAATGAGAACAACATTTAGTAGCAGAAATGGAACCCCCGTTCAGGTTATTCAAAAAGCAGAAGAAATTCTGCTTTTTGAAACAGATTTGAGACATCTTTCAGATGATGTAATTGAGAGCGAGTTAAAAAGACTGTTAAAGGAAGAGGCACGATATATATTTGATCTTGAGAAAGGTCCTCTGTTCAGATTTTGTTTGATTCAACTTAAGGAAAACGAGTATGCACTTTCCATGGTTATTCATCACATTATATCGGATGCATGGTCGAATGCTATTTTTGTAGGTGAATTTTTCAAACTTTATGAGTCGTTTGTGCAAGGAAAAGAAGAGGAACTTCCGGAGCTTATGTTTCAGTTTGCTGATTATTCCCAGTGGGAGCATAAAAGGCTTCAGGAAGACTATATGAATAAAGTTCTTGACTATTGGAAGAAACAACTCGATAAACCAACTACGCTTCAGTTGCCCACTGACAGAGTCAGACCAAAGAACCCGACGTATGAAGGCGGGTTTGAGCCGGTTGTATTTTCCAAAGAGCTTGTTCAAAATCTTAAGAGTCTGTGCAGCAGTGAAGGCACAACTCTTTTTATGGTTATTCTTGCTGCTTTTCAAACTTTACTACACAGGTATTCAGGGCAGGAAGACATTTTTACGGGTACTGTAGTTGCAAACCGCAATAGAAGTGAAATTGAAAATGTAGTTGGATTTTTTATGAACACATTAGTACTCAGAACTAACTTTACCGGTGATCTTCGTTTCCGTGATGTACTTAAAAAGGTTAAGGAAATGAGCCTTGATGCATTTACTCACCAGGAACTGCCATTTGACAAGATGCTTGAAGAGCTTAAGCTGGAGCGTGATATTAGCAGAACACCGTTATTTCAGGTGATGTTTATATTGCATAATACCAGGAAGGTTGAGCTTGAAATGCCTGGTGTGAAGATGGAGCCAATCGAAGTAGATAGTGGTCTGGCACCCTTTGATTTGAGACTTCAGCTTACAGAAGGTGAAGAAGTGATAAAAGGCGGATTTGACTACAGTACTGCTTTATTTGATGCCGATACGATAAAACGCTTAGCAGGGCACTTACAGAGCATAGTTGAAGAAATTTGTGCCAATCCTGACAAAAAGGTGTCGGAACTTAAGCTTATTCGAAAAGACGAAGAGGAAAGAATATTACTGGAATTTAACAATACCAGGATGCATTATCCTATGGATAAAGTAATACACAAGCTATTTGAAGAGCAGGTTGAAAAAAGCCCTGAAAGTACTGCGGTGATTTTTGAGGGCAAAGAATTAACCTACAGAGAGTTGAATGAAAAATCGAACCAGCTTGCGCATGTACTTGCAAATAAAGGCATAAAGCCGGATAGTATAGTTGGTATTATGCTGGAACGTTCCTTGGAGATGATTATAGGAATAATGGCAATTGAAAAGGCAGGTGGAGCTTATCTGCCTATAGAGCCCAATTATCCGGAAGATAGAATAAATTACATTCTGGAGGACAGTGGAGTATCGCTGCTGCTTACAAGCAGCAAATTCCATGACATGAATATCAGCGGGAAGATTCATAGAATTTTACTTGAGGACAAATCTTTGTACCATGGTAAAGGTGAAAATCCGGTTGACGTGGTGTCTCCAAGCAATCTGGCATATGTGATTTATACATCAGGGTCTACCGGTAAGCCCAAAGGTACCCTTATTGAGCATCACTCGCTGGTAAACAGGCTAAACTGGATGCAGAGAATGTATCCTATAGGGCCGAACGATACAATACTTCAAAAAACTCCCTTTACGTTTGATGTTTCGGTATGGGAAATGTTCTGGTGGTCTGCACAAGGGGCAAAAGTGTGTTTCCTTGAGCCTGGTGGAGAAAAAGACCCGGCAAAGATATTGGAAGCAATTGAGAAGAATAGAATCACTGTAATGCATTTCGTGCCTTCCATGCTAAGTTCCTTTTTGGAGTATCTGAAGGAAACCGGGGAGGGATTCAGGGCAGCAGGATTGAAACAAGTTTTTTCCAGTGGAGAAGCATTGACTTCCGCGCAGGTAAGGCTTTTTAATAGTTTGTTAGGCAAAAACGGTACCAAACTGTCAAATCTATACGGTCCTACTGAGGCAACAATTGACGTGTCATATTACGATTGTCCGACGGAAGAAGTTCCCGATATTATACCAATAGGAAGACCGATTGACAACACGCAATTGCTCATCATGGATAAAAATATGCAACCCCAACCGATAGGAGTTCCTGGAGAATTATGCATTGCTGGTGTTGGATTGGCCAGAGGGTACTTGAACAAACCGGAACTAACAGCTGAAAAATTTGTAGATAACTCCATAGTGGCCGGAAGAAGAATATATCGAACCGGTGATCTCGCAAGGTGGATGCCTGATGGAAACATAGAATACATTGGAAGAATGGACTTTCAAGTAAAATTACGTGGCTTAAGGATAGAACTGGGTGAAATTGAGGGAGCGCTGCAATTACATCCGGCTGTAAAGGAATGTATTGTGACAGCATGGGAGAAGGAGCCTGGAAATGTCCATCTTGTAGGTTATATAGTTTGCGATAGGGAAAATCCGGTAGATTCAGCCGAACTTCAGGCCTTTTTGGGAAACTGCCTGCCGGAATACATGGTTCCAAGGATATTTGTATTTTTGGATACAATTCCTCTGTCATCAAACGGAAAGGCAGACCGTAAAGCATTGCCGACTCCAGTGCTTTCCAAAAGCGCAGGGTATATTGCTCCGCAAAGCGAAGTTGAAGAAATACTCGCTGACATATGGAAAGAAGAACTTGGATTGGAGAATGTTGGAGTAAATGATAATTTCTTTGAAGTCGGGGGACATTCGCTGCTTTTAACAAGGGTGCACAGTCGTATAAAAAAGCAGTTTGGTAAAGAGTTTCCGCTGGTGGATATGTTTACTTATTCCACAATCAGATCGCTTGCAAGATTCATAAAGGGGGAGCAGGAACAACCATCATTTCTAAGGAATGAAGATAGACTTAAAAGGCAAAAAAGAGCCCGACAGAGTAAATCCAAGGACATTAGCAGTTGCGGAACATCAATAGATGAATATTCAGGACGAATAGCTATTATTGGAATGTCGGGGCGTTTTCCGGGTGCTAAAAATATCGATGAGTTCTGGGAAAACTTAAAAGATGGGGTGGATTCAATTACCTCATTTTCGAAAGAGGAAGCAATAAAAGCCGGAGCCAGTGAAAAAGACGTAGACAATCCGGATTATGTTTTGGCCGGGGGTATTTTAGAAGATATAGAGTATTTTGATGCGTCTTTCTTTGGGTTTAATCCCCGGGAAACTGAAAACATGGACCCACAGCATAGACTGTTCCTGGAATGCTCGTTCGAAGCTTTGGAAAATGCAGGCTACGCAAAAAACGAGTATGAATATCCGGTAGGTGTATACGCAGGATCCAATATGAGTACATATTTTTTATACCATCTTATGGCAAAGGTTGGTCTTAAGGACAACTTTGGTATGCTCTTAAGCAATGATAAGGATTACCTTGCAACAAGGGTATCCTACCAGTTTAACCTTAAGGGGCCAAGTATTAATGTCCAGACAGCCTGTTCAACATCAGTTACTGCTATAGCAATGGCATGCGAAGGATTGCTGAATTATAACTGTGACATGGCGTTAGCCGGTGGTGCGGCTTTAAAACTTCCGCAAAAGATCGGTTATTTATATCAACCAGGGATGATAGCTTCTCCTGACGGACATGCGAGACCTTTCGATGCCGATGCTCAAGGGACTATTTTTACCAGTGCTGTAGGTGTTGTTGTGTTAAAGAGACTTGAAGATGCCATTGCTGATGGGGATAACATTTATTCTGTTATCAGAGGGATAGCTGTCAATAATGACGGTTCTACAAAGGTAGGATTCACAGCACCAAGCAGGGAAGGACAGGCTGAAGTTATAGCAGCAGCTCAGAATCTTGCAGGAGTAAATCCGGATGACATCGGGTATATTGAAGCCCAAGGGACCTCAACTTCTATTGGAGATCCAATAGAGGTATCGGCACTTGATCAGGTATTCGGACAGAAAACTCAGCGTAAAAACTTTTGCGCATTAGGTTCGGTAAAGGGAAATATAGGACACACAACATCAGCCGCGGGTGCGGTTGCCATAATTAAAGCGTCACTTGCCTTAAAGAACAAACAGATACCGCCTGTTATTAACTATAAGTCACCAAATCCAAAGATAGATTTTGATAACAGTGCTTTTTATATAAATACTGCTCTGACTGACTGGGTAAGCAATGGAAAACCCAGGGTTGCGGGTGTAAATTCTTTTGGATTCGGTGGTACCAATGTCCATAGCGTTCTTGAAGAGGCTCCTGAGGTTAAGAATTCAACTGTATCAAGACCTTTTCAATTGATAACATTATCTGCTCGTAGTAAGACTGCTTTAGACAGCATGGCACACAATCTGGGAGAATTTTTGAAGGAGAAACCGGAACTAAATTTTGCAGATGCTGTTTATACATTGCATGTAGGCAGAAAGGAGTTTGAATTCCGGAGAACATTGGTATGCAAAGATGCAAAAGAGGCTGCTGACCTACTTAACAAAAACACAGAGAGTTATATTTTTGATATGAATTCAGGTACTGCTCCATCAATTGCATTTGTTTTTTCAGAAGGAGAATCCTTTGAACCTAATATCGCCATTGATTTGTACAACAACTTCGATGTGTTCAAAGAAGAGCTTGATAGAGGAGCGAAAATTCTTGAATCATATTCAGGAGAAAATCCTATTGGGATTTTATATCCTGAAGATCAGACCGGCTATTCATATGATAGGCATTTAGGTGATGTGAGAATATCACGTTCACTAAACCTGATTATAGAGTATGCAATGGCAAAACTATGGATGTCATGGGGAATTAAGCCTTATACAGCAATAGGGAAGGGTGTGGGAGAATATACGGCGGCCTTGGTGAGTGGTGTTTTATCACTGGAAGATGCATTACTTCTGGCTTATTCAGATGAGAATAACTTAAACGATAATTTAAACAGGGTAACGTTTAAACCTGCAATTAAACCTTATGTTTCAATTGTAACGGGAACTTGGACGGACAATGTCGAGCTTGGGGACAGAGAATATTGGACAAAAGTACCATACCAGGACAGGTTCAGTAGCGCTATAGAGACTTTGGTAAAGAACAACACAGGGGTATTCCTTCAAATGGGAAGAGCTTTCCCCTTGACAGGTATTGATGGCGTGAAGGTGTTTTCGTCCTTTTCTCAGGGTGGAGAACACCGGACGGAGTTTGAAGCTGTGCTTAAAACATTGGGAAAGCTGTGGGAGGAAGGAACAAAGATAAGGTGGGAGGAGTTTCACAGTAGTGAGAAAAGGCATAGGGTGCCTCTCCCAACCTATCCATTTGAGCGCAGAAGGTATTGGGTTGAGCAGTTTGATATGGGAGAGTACATTAAAAACGGAAGTGATAACTTTATTTGCAATCAGGAAAATGCTTACACCAGGCCTGATATGTCTACAGAATACGAAGCACCGTGCAATGAGGCAGAGGAACGCATTGCAGAAGTCTGGCAAAACCTTTTGGGAATTGAACCTATAGGAACAAAGGATAATTTTTTCGAGTTAGGTGGGGATTCGCTGATATTTGTGAATATGCATTCAGAACTGGAAAAGCTTTATCCTGGCAGAACAAAAGTAGAGGAGATTATCACGTGCCCTACCATTTCGGAGATTGCTGCCATAATCAATGGAGATTGTGAAGACGGTATGGACAATAGCGAGACTGATTCATATGGGTACCAGATGTATTTTACTGATTGGAGATGAACATAAATGAAAAAAATAGCATTCTTATTTCCCGGACAGGGATCACAATATGTTGGTATGGGAAAGAAACTCTATGAAAATTATACGATGGCCGCGGAGGTTTTTGATGAGGCTAATGATGTTTTAGGATTTGATTTAAAGAAGCTTTGCTTTAATGGTGATATGCAGGAACTAACAAAGACGGAGAACACGCAGCCGGCAATATTGACACACAGTGTGGCTGCATTCATGGTCTGCATGGAGAAGTACGGAATTGAACCGATGTTTCTGGCGGGACACAGCTTGGGCGAAATTTCAGCATTGACCTGCTCAGGGGCAATAGCCTTCAGGGACGCAATAAGAATTGTCAGGAGCCGCGGGAGATTTATGCAGGAGGCTGTTCCACAGGGTATTGGATCTATGGCGGCAATAGGCGGCCTGGATAAATCAGTTATAGAAGAAGAGTGCAGTAAGATTTCTAATGAAAACCAACCGGTAGTGGTATCAAACTATAATTCTCTGGATCAGATAGTTATATCGGGGTATGCCTCTTCAGTAAACGCTGTAAGCGAAAGACTGAAGAAATGCGGAGCAAGAGTAGTGCCTTTAAAGGTGAGTGCACCGTTTCACAGCCCTTTGATGCAGCCGGCTGCATATAGACTGAAGGAAGAACTCGGCCAATATTCTTACAATGAACTAAAGCTGGATGTTTTATCGAATGTTACAGCATTGCCATACAGAGGTAAGGATGCTGTTATTGACAATCTTATACTACAGATTGTAAGTCCTGTTCGCTGGTATGAGATTATGAAGTACCTTGAATTAAAAGGTATTGATATGGCTATCGAGCTTGGACCACAGACGGTATTAAGAAACCTCATGAAAAGGAACGTAAAGGACATGCCGGTATTTTCATTCGATGACGAGGGTGATATTCCCATGCTTGAGAGAAGACTTTCAAAAAAGGAAAGGATGCAAGGGGAAAGCACAGGAAAAGGACTAAAGCTTGTGAAGATGTGTCTTGCAACTGCAGTATGCACTAAAAACACAAACTCAGATGATAAGGAATATGCAAAGGGTGTGGTTGAGCCGTACCGCAAGATTCAGAAAATGAAGGAGGAGTTGGAAGCTGATGGTTGTGAGCCTTCAGCTGAGCAACTCAAAGATGCAGTAGAAATGCTCAAGTCGGTGTTTAAAACAAAAGGTACCGATATGGAAGAACAACATGAAAGATTTACCACGATATCTAAGGAAACAGGTTTTCAAACCCTGTTTGAAATGTAAAGGAGTGAAGTTTGTGTATGGTAAAAGCTTAAGATTATCAAGAATCATGAATGTCGATACTGGGAGAACCTGTATAGTTCCTATGGATCACGGTGTAACACTCGGACCCATTGATGGAATCCGGGATTACGCCGGCACAATTACACAGGTAGTGAGTGGTGGTGCAGATGCACTCGTTTTACATAAGGGACTTTTAAAATCAGTTACAAGTCACTCTCAACTTTCAAAAGGCCGATATATTATGCATTTATCGGCTTCAACTTCATTGAGTAATGATTCCAATCACAAGGTATTGACGGGTTCGGTGGAAGAGGCTGTGAAACTTGGAGCAGATGGAGTTTCCGTACATATAAATCTTGGAGTTTGGTCAGAGGGTGAAATGATCAAAGACTTCGGGATGGTCGCCAGAGATTGTATGGAATGGGGAATGCCTCTTTTAGCAATGATTTATACACATAAAAACCCTGAGGATATTAATGCCGTTATGCACTCTGCGCGCGTAGCTGAGGAACTTGGTGCAGATATTGTAAAGGTCGGATACCCGGGTTCCATTGAAAATACCGAAAAGCTGATAAGAGGTGTGGGAATACCGATAGTTATTGCAGGCGGAGCACGGATGGAAAGCGTTGAAAAATTGATGCATACCATTGATGATGCTTTGAATGCAGGCGCTTCGGGCGTTGCGATAGGACGGAACATTTTCCAGTACAAGAATCCCGGATTGATTACAGGTCTTATTAGCAAGCTGGTCCATGGGAAGCTGAAGCTTGGTCAGTGCTTAAGTATGCTTGAAGAATTGGAGGGTGTATATGCAGAGGGATGCAGGCTCTAGATTAATATCCATACTGAAGGAAAAATTCGATGTGGATTATGAGGCAGGGATAAGGCTTGAGGATAGCCTATCGATCCTCAATATTAATTCAATAAGCTTTATCAGACTGGTTGTTGAGATTGAGAAAGAATTCAATATTGAGTTTCAAGACGACATAATTGATATGAAAAATTTTAGAACACTAAAAAGTCTGGTGGAATTTATAGAAGAAAAATCTTGTTGAAATTAATGAGCACTATTTCTATTAAGGAGGGCAGGCAATAAATTATTACTGCTTTTCAATGACATGGGAGGTTAATGTGACAACAATTGCTAATTATTTAAAAAATGTGATCAAGCTTGTTTCTTCCCTTGAACAGCTGCCCTATGACAGTATTCTGTCCGAAATTAAACGGGCTGTCCAGCAAAGGCGTACAATATATGTTGTAGGGAATGGAGCAAGTAGTATAACAGTTTCACACTTTGCCAACGACCTTATGAAGAATTCCGGTGAAAATATTTCCAATATGCTCGGGCTTGGAATCAAAGTGATTGCACTTTCTGATAATATGCCCTTTTTTACAGCTGTTTCGAATGATATTTCAACGGACAGTGTGTATGTTGAGTATTTAAAGGCTTGTGCCATGCCCGGCGACCTTGTAATAATATTTTCATCAGGTACACCACACAAAAACCTGGTAGAAGGTGCAAAATTCAGTTTTAAAAAAGGGCTTCGAGTTGTATCTGTAGCGGGTGGCTCGCATCAAGGTCTGACAGAATATTCGCATGTGCTCTATGATGTAAAAGGAGAAACAATGGAGCAAACCGATTCGGTGCACACATTTTTGTGTCACAGTTGGGCGGTTCAACTTAAGAGAGAACTTAAGATGCCTGTTGTCTTTCTGGATAGAGATGGGGTGATAAATAGAAACAGACCGGACTATATTAAGACCTGGGAAGAATTCGAATTCCTTCCTGGTGTTGAAGAAGCAATCCGAAAGCTCAATGAAAAGGGATATGCAGTTGTTGTAGTAACAAATCAGGCTGCTGTCGGGCACAAAATTATTGGGCTTGATGAGCTTAAAGATATACATAATCGTATGGACAGTGCTTTATACAGCAAGGGTGCAATGATAAGCAAATTTTATTATTGTCCCCATACCCCGGTTGACAACTGTAAATGCCGTAAACCGAAAGATGGAATGATTGTACAAGCTTTTGAAGAACTTCCAATAGATAGGAAGAATGGGGTAATGATTGGAGACAGCTACACTGACATTGAGGCAGGACAGAGAAGCGGGCTGACAACAATCTTGCTATCCGGTAACAAACTGGTTTCTGATAACCGTAATGTTGTCCCTGACTATTTTGCTCTTGATCTGCCCGAAGCTGTAGATTTGATATTAAGTAAAAATTTCAGGCAAAACCCTATAAGAATGGAAGAACAATCATCTTTACTGTGTAGTATAAAATAAATGTGGAGTAGTTTAATAGTCTATTTACAAGTGCCTTAAAACAGGCACTTTTTTAGAGTTCATGAGTGAAACGAATTTTCTTGAAATAATAACTCAACTTTCCTACAGCATTTTGGGCTCTTTGCTGCTCACGTAGCATTGCTCGCTGCGGTCAAAAAGTAAACTTTTTTCCCTTAACATGCGAGCAACCAGAGCCTCAAAATGCTATATGTGGGAAAGTTGAGTGATAATTTGAGAATCATAGGAGGTTTTTTATGTTAGCACTTGTTACAGGTGGTGCAGGGTTTATTGGTTCACATATTGTTGATGCATTGCTGGCTAAAGGATATAAGGTAAGGATACTTGATGCGTTAACTGAACCGGTGCATCCGGGGGGAAGAATGCCGGATTATTTACCTGAGGATGCAGAATTAATTATTGGTGATGTTCGGGACAAAGATGCAGTGTCGAAAGCACTGAAGGGTGTTGATGTTGTTTTTCACGAGGGAGCACATCAGGGATATCTCCCCGACTACAGCACATTTTTCGATGTTAACAGCGTTGGAACCTCAATGCTTTTTGAAGTTATAGCGGAGAAAAAACTGGATGTTAAAAAGGTTATAATAGCTTCTTCACAGGCAATATATGGAGAAGGTCAATATATTTGCCCACAGCATGGTGAATTCCAGCCGATGTCAAGAACAATTGAGCGACTGGCAAAAGGACAGTGGGAACATGTCTGTCCCATCTGCGGAGAAATTCTGAAAAACCTTCACGCTGAGGAGAAACTTGTCAATCCCAATACTCAGTACGCCATATCAAAGTATTCCCAGGAACTGATTGGCCACAATCTTGGCCGCAGGCACGGTGTTCCTGTGGTATGCCTCAGGTATTCAATTACACTTGGAAAAAGACAGTCATTTTATAACATGTATACGGGGATATTGAGAAGCTTTGCAACACTACTGACACTGGGACGGTCACCGGTAATTTTTGAAGATGGGATGCTGCAGAGGGATTATATTCATATTGATGACGTGGTAAGTGCTAATATGTGTGTGCTTGAAAATTCTGATGCCGATTATCAGTCTTTCAATGTAGGTAGCGGTATTAGTACAACAGTATTGGAGTTTTATAAAGAAATATCCGAATATATGAATAGCAGTTTGAGGCCTGTAATGAATGGTGAATTCAGGGTGGGGGATGTGCGTCATATAGTATCTTCACCTGCGAAACTTGAGGCGTTGGGATGGAAACCTCAAAAAAACCTGCGCAACATGATTGCAGATTATCTTGAATATCTCAATAAAGCGCAAAACCTTGAAGATTATTTTGCATCGGCAATGAGAGATATGAAAAATAAAACAGCTATCATGAAGTCAGGAATACAGAGGCAGTGAAGTTTCAAGTAAACTGAATTTAGGGGTGATATCTTGATTGTAACAAGAACACCGCTCAGAATTAGCTTCTTTGGTGGCGGAACTGACTTGGAAAGGTTCTGGTCAATGGAGGACGGCTGTGTTTTAAGCTGTACGATAAACAAATATATATACGTTATTTTAAAGGAAAGCTATGATGGGCGGATACATATAAAATGTTTTGAAGAGGAAAATGTCGATTCAGTTGATGAAATCAATCATGATTTGATAAGAGAGGCACTGCGTCTAACAGGAATTAAGAAAGGTATTGAAATTACAATCCTTTCAGATATTCCACATACGGGAAGCGGTCTGGGATCTTCAAGCAGTTTGACAGTAGGTCTTTTAAACGCTTTATATACTTATAAAGGAATTGAAGTGAAGGCAGATACGCTGGCACATCTTGCATGCAATATTGAAATCAACATCCTTGGCAAGCCAATAGGAAAGCAGGATCAGTATATAGCTGCATTTGGAGGAATGCGTGTTTTGACGTTCAAGTCGGATGGTGATGTAGAGATTCAGGCTGTTGATCCTGGATACGATATTTACCAAGCTCTGAAAGAGCACCTGTTGTTATTTTATACAGGTGTTGGACGCAAAGCGGAAGGAATCCTTAAAGAACAAAACCAGCTTATAAATAACACAAGACCCATACTCAGGGATATGAAAAATCAGGTTGTAAAGGCCATCGATGTTATAACAAGAGCTGATATCAAGAAGTTTGGAGAGTTGATGCACGAGGGTTGGGTTATGAAGAAGCAGCTTGCCGGCGAAATAAGCAACAGTTGGATAAACCAAACTATTGATAAGGCTTTTGAGGCCGGTGCGTCGGCAGCTAAGATTACGGGAGCAGGGGGAGGAGGATTTCTTCTGGTTTTTTGTCGACCGGAATTGCACAATTCTGTGCGACTTGCATTGGGAAATCTCAAAGAGTTTGAATTCAACTTTGAAAGACATGGAACAAAGAAGTTTTTATGCAGTTAAATAAAAAATTAATGGGCTAAGGAAGGTTATTAAAATGACATTGGCACCTATGATAGATTGTTTTTGCAAAGGCATAAATGCTATACCTGTGCAGAAAGTTGAAAGTGCTGCCCGCCTTGTACTTGACACCATATCCGGTAACAGGCATGTATTTGTTTGTGGTAATGGAGGAAGCGGATCAAATGCAAATCTTTTTGTCGATATACTATCAAGAACTGTAAAAAGGAGTAATTCAGGCTCAAGTATGTTTAGTCTTAACTCAAGTATGTCGACAATTACTTCAATTGCAGAAAATGAGGGCTATAACCAAATATTCCGCTCACAAATTGAAAATATGGCTCAACCTTCAGATTTGTTAATTTGCATAAGTGGCAGTGGAAATTCACCCAACGTATTGGAAGGAGCTTTAGCTGCCCGGGGGCTCGGTATGCAGGTGATAGGGCTCACGGGCATGGGAGGAGGAAAGCTGGCAACGATGGCTGACATACCTGTTATTGTAGCTTCGGACAATATGGAGCAGATTGAAAATATTCATACTGCGATAATTTATGCTATTACAATGTGGGTGGCTGAAAACTATATATTTTAATATTAAGAAGTAAAAAATGCGGATAGGGAGTGAAAATATGAGTATGGATTTTTCCACGGGAACTGCAACTTTTGTAATGGCTCACTGGGGAAATGATAATGATAAAAGCAGGTTTTATCTGGAACAGGCAATAGACGGGATATTTAAACAGACAGATACAAACTGGCAAATAGTAATTGTTGATGATATGTCGCCATGTGCTGAGGCCAGGGAGTATTTGAAGAAAGTAAGAGAAAGGTGTCCCGAGAAAATTCAAGTGATTTTTAAGGACACAAACGATGGACCAGGGGTATGCAGAAATACAGCTATAAAGTGGGCCTATGAAAATGGTTCTCCATTTATACTTTATAATGATTCCGATGATATATCCCATCCTGAAAGGCTTGAAGTTGTGAGAAGGGAGTTTGTGCAAAATTCTCAGGCAGCGGTAGTCTATTCTACCTTCAAGGTTATCGATGAAAATAATGAACTGGTTGAAGAGAAGTATTTGACCCAGTCAATTCTGGAAATACTTGAGGGTCACAGGGAAAACCTTACTCAGGGCAGGGATGCCTGGATACAGATCGGAACTGAAAAAGGTTATACAAACCTGACCTCTTCAACGGCCGTAAGAACCGATGTTGCTTATAGATATCCATTTCCGGCGCAGATAGTCTCGGAGGATCAGCATGCATGGTTACGGTATTCTGCCGGAGGAGGGGAATACATTTATTCTCCTGGAATTCCTTCACTGTATAGGATACCACAGGGTAAACCAACAGTATCACGAGCAAGAATCAAGCATTACTATGAACAGAAAGCAGCTGTCGACACTGATGGTTTTATGGAAGCTTTAAGGATTGCTCAGGAAAAGGGTGAATTTTGGGGAGATAAAGATATCCTGCTGATCAAATTCTATATAAAGCTTGGTGAAACACTGGGAAGGGAGAACCAAAACAAGCTGGCTGCCGAGCAGGTAACAAAAGCTGCATGCATTTCGTTGGAAAAGACAAAAGAGATTTTGAAATCAAGAAATTTGCAAAACCTGATATGGGCAAAATTATGAGGACGGTAGGTAGGTTTTATGTCAGAATTGCGTTGGAATCCATTAATAAGAGATTGGGTGATTATTGCGCCTAAAAGACAGGGAAGGCCTGATATGCCAAAGGATTGGTGTCCCTTTTGTCCTGGAACGGGGAAAGTCCCGGATAGATATGATGTAATAAGTTATGATAATGATTTTCCTTCCCTTTCTAAGGAGGCATACATAGATACTGTTTCCGAAGGTGAAGTATCAAGACGTAAAAACGCATATGGGAAATGCGAGGTAGTATTATACTCAAGTGAGCATAACAAAAGTTTATGGCAGCTTTCAACAAACCAGGTAGAAAAACTGGTAAACCTATGGGTGGAAAGGTTCAATTCCCTGAAGGAAGATAGAAAGATTAAATACATTTATATCTTTGAAAACAGGGGTGAAATGGTAGGGGCAACAATTCCTCATCCACATGGTCAGATATATGCCTACCCGTATATACCTAAACGAATAGAAATAGAGATTGAATCATGCCGTGACTATCAGCGGAAGAATAATTCCTGCTTAATTTGCGATATGCTCGAAGTTGAAACTGCATCCGGAAGAAGGGTAATTACGGAAAACAGGGATTTTTCTGCTTTTGTTCCATCTTTCAGTGAATGTCCTTATGAAGTATATATCGTGAGCAAAAATCACAGGAGGAGTCTTATAGAGTTTAACAAAGATGAGAAGTTGAACTTCGCAAGGATTTTAAAGGACGTAACAGGAGCTTTTGATGCTTTGTATGGCTTCAGGTTTCCCTATATGATGTGTGTCCACCAGGCGCCCGTGAACAGCGGCTGTACGGAAGAAAACTATCACTTTCATGTGGAGTTCTATTCTCCTGTAAGGTCGGAGTTTAGCCAAAAATATAATGCTGCGGGGGAGACCGGGGCCTGGGCACACGTTAATCCTACAGAACCTGAGGAAAAGTCAGAGGAACTGAGAAAGGCATATATCTGCTATAGGGATAGCACCTGATATGGCCTGCGCAGCGAATATGCAAAGCTATAAGAGTATTTTAAAGAGTGGAAAGTAATAAATAAAGGTTTAGGAATAGGGGGGAGTACATGAGATGTGTTGATAATGAGGTCGGAAGTGCAATCCGGGCGGATGCGTTCAGAAGTGAGTTTAGTGCTGTAAGGCATGAAAGTATACAGAATAGTTGCAGATTTGACGGAATTCCTGCAAGTACTTATATGGAAATAGCAAAGGATGCTTTTATAAAGTATTATCAGGATGGATTTATGGAACTAAGAGATGTGACTTTTTTTACTCCTTACGCTTCGGATAGTGAGAACCCCGGCGAGATCCGTACTTTAGTAAAAAAAGAAATTGACCATCTGAAATTTATTATTTCCAGTAAATCACTTGAGACTGATAGTCAGGAGGATTTCAAATGGATTAGACATGCCGAAGGGCTGATGTATAAAGTAAATACACCAAAAGCGTCTGTAAATGAGACAATAGAGCTTAAAGACAGGTACTCCGGAAGTAAAAAGGCTTCAAGCATTAAAGTCTTTACAAAACAATCCGGGCAAGATAATTTGTGGAATATTAACTTGTTTACCTATAAAGGTGATGGAGAAGCATTACTGGAATTTGAAATTCCCGTAGGGGTGGTGGAAACCCTGAGGGGATGCATAGTGACTCCAAACGTGATTGATTGCATGGTTGGAGAGGCTATCGGATGTATGGCGGAAAAGAATAGGAGTAATGTAGCCTATGACAGCCTGGTTTGGTATGGTGACATATCTCGCAAAGTCTTTGTTCATATTAGGGAAGTAAGCCCTGCAGGGGTGTTGGATGGTAGTAGTTATGATATAACACTTTGTGATGAAGAGGGAAATATTATTGCAGATATCACAAACTATAAAATCGTATACGATGGTAAAGGTAAGCAAGAAATGTTCAATGACAAGTCAACGGTCAGAGAGAAAACAAATCCATTTGGCGGCATATATGACGGGTATTCAACAGCCAAACACTCTAGAACCGTTGATGATATAAGTAATGAGAACAATGCTGTGAAGTATGTCAGCACCTTGTCCTGGAGGCAGATGAATTGCAGGGACAGAAGCATCGCTCTTCTTTTAGGATGTAAAGATGATATTCTTGTAAATTACTTTAAATTTTTCATTGGTGCTAAAAGAGGATACTCTTTGAAAGGATTTGGTCTTGAAGAGTCTGATGACTGGATGGAGGAAATTTTTCACAGCAAAGTATTGGAGAAACTAGGGTGCAAACTGAGAATTACTGAAATAGACAGGCAAAAGGATATACACTCTGCAGTAGCAGAGGTTATTGATAAGGGGAGACCGGTTGGTGTATGGTTTGATGAATACTACCTGTTCTATACCCCTTTTTATCTTAATTCCCACACTGGCCATATTGCAGTAATTAATGGATATAACAGTGAAAAGAAATTGTATTCGATTTTTGACCACAACCACTTGAGATTATACAACACATCTAAAGAAGTTAACTACGGCCAGTTTTACTGTAACTTTGATACTATTGAAAATATTTACCTGAATCAGGAAAAGGATAAAAGTTTTATTATCACATTAGATAGGATGTCCGATGAGGAGCCATTGGGGACAGATAAATTGCATAATCAATTCAAAGAGACTATTAAGTATCTCATGCTAAGCAATAAGGCAGGCAAAGATGTTTACACAGTCTATAATAGTGTAAAGGAAAAAGGAAACAATCTTGACATCGGCTGTATTGACAGGCTCTATGCCCAGTTGGGGGGGAAAGAACTACTGATAGATACTTTGATTAAGTATTTTTGCCCCGATAATGAAGATAAAAAGCATATTCAGGACTTAGGCATGGAGATAATCAGCCATTCAAATAAGCTGATTAATAACTACGTTACAAGTTTGTACAGGGGAAAAGCAATGCCACTCGACAGGGTAGAGGAATGTATTGAAGTGCTTGAGAACGGCACCTTTGAATTCTTTAGGCAGTTTGATTAATAAGGTGATCTCTGAAAAATAACTGCTTAATTACCATGATTAAAGATTAATTTGATGAGTATTGTACCAGAAATATTGAATGGATTATTTTTTGAAATGGCATTAAGGCTTAGGTTTCGGATACGGAAGGATGGGATACATGAATAAGACCATAGTAAGATGCTTTGAAACACAGGTTAAAAAACATGGTGACAGAATAGCAGTAAAAACTGATATGAAAACTCTGACTTACAATGAATTAAATAATAAAGCCAATACAATAGCCCATCACATCACCAGGGGTGGGGAAGATAAGGTGGAGTACACTCTTTTGAGTAATACAGTGGCCATGTTGTTTGAACACGGCACAGATATGATAGCCGGTTTAATTGGAGTTTTAAAGACGGGAAAAATATATGTTCCTCTTGACCCATCTTATCCTTTTGAGAGGCTGTTGTATATGCTAAAAGATTCCAACTCGGGGATGATTCTGACTAACAATAAAAATGCGGAGCTTGCATATAAGCTGGCTAGTGAAGTGTGTTCTTCCATTCGCGTGGTAAATATAGAATTAATGGTTGAGACAACCGAGGCACCAGACACAGGAGATGAATTACCATTATCCTCTGAGGTATATATTCTATATACTTCAGGTTCAACCGGCAACCCGAAGGGTGTAGTGCAGACCAATGAGAATATTTTACACTTTATAGAATGTTATTCAAAAAAACTGCATGTCACACCGTCAGACAGAATTGCTCTATTCACATCCTATAGCCATACTGTAGCAGCGATAGACATATTTACAGCGCTATTGAACGGTGCAGCCGTTTATCCTTATGATATAAAAAAGGAAGGCAATATGGGAAGGCTTTCCGGATGGATAAATGACGAAGGTATTACAATATTCCATTCAGTTCCAACGGTATACCGGCTCTTTATGGAAACTGTCACCAATCCTGTTCAAATTTCATCAATCAGAGCTGTGGTTGTTGGGGGTGAAGCAGTGTACCCAAATGATCTGGAGCTATACAAAAAGTATTTTCCGGACAATTGCATATTTGTTAACTTGTTTGGTTCTTCGGAGGTTATTATTGCAACAGTAAATATACTTAACAAAACCACAGAGTTAAAAAGCGCTTCTGTACCTGTTGGCCATCCTGTTGATGGCGTAGATATAACCATGGTAAATGAAGCTGGAATAGAGGCCGGAGTGAACGAAACAGGAGAGATTGTGTATAAAAGCCTGTACCTGACGCCTGGTTATTGGAATATGGAGGAAAAGAACAATAGTGTTTTTTCAAAAGATATAACCGATGCGGAAGTACGTTCATATCGGAGTGGTGATGTTGGACGCCTTTTGATAGACGGGTGTATTGAATATTCCGGAAGAAAAGACTTTCAGGTTAAGATCAGAGGAAACAGGGTGGAAACAGGCGAAATAGAAAGCAAACTGTTAAAGCACCCATCGGTTAAGGAAGGGGCAGTAATTGCAAAGCGGGATTATAAAGGGAATAATTATCTTTGTGCCTACATCGTAACAGGCACTGAAGTGCTTTTATCAGATATAAAACAGTATCTTAAGATGTGCTTGCCGGAGTATATGGTACCTTCATTTTTTGTTCAGATAGATAAAATGCCTCTTACTGAAAATGGGAAAGTGGATAGAGTGGCATTACAGGATATAAGTATAAAGAATAACATCAATGATGTTGATAACGAACCGGTCAATGATCTTGAAAAGCTGATGGTAGAGGTATGGAAGGAAATACTGGATGCGGAACAGGTAGATGTGAATGACAGTTTTTATGATATGGGGGGCAATTCCATACTGGCTATAAAGTTCGAGGTGGAAATGGAAAAGCGGGATATTGAGCTGACAGCTTCAGATGTCTATGAACTAAAAACCATAAGAAATCTTGCTGAAAGAATTGGAAACCGACAAACTGGGGTTATGGACAAAGAGCTCGAAACAAATTCTGTCCGAAAGCATGAGAACGGAGTGAGTATACAAAAGCCGGGTGACACTGCATCAACGGATAGCAGAGTACTTGACAATGTTGAGCCTTTTAACGATGTGTTTTACAGATCCTGCTACCTGAATTCACTGATTCCGATAATTAGTCACTTCAATAAGGAGATACTGTCTTTTTTGGTAAATGACATTACCTTATATCAGTATAAAAATGGAGATATGCAAAGCATCATTCAATACATGCCGGTTGAGCCAATAGAAAAGATACTTGAGAATATGGGGATTAAGAAACTTTCAACAAAAGATACCAGCAATCTGTGTGACAGGATAAACAATGCTATTTCAAAGGGGAGACCTGTAGTACTATGGATTGACTGCTTTTACTCTCCGGTCAGAGTTGATGCATATAATAAGAGGCACTTTGAACATTGCATCCTTATATATGGCTATGATAATACAAAAAGGGTTTACAATGTGATAGAACACAGGCATAGGGATAACCTTTCATATGAGAAGAAACTTATTTCATATCAGGACATAATAAACTGCTGCAATGGGTATGTTAATGATTTTTACGGAAAAAAGACCGATATGCCTGTATACTCTGAGTATTATTGTGTTGACGATACTTTTGACCGACTGGAAAGTCCAGCTGATTTGAATACCTATAAGCGTATCTTTATGACAAATATGATTGATAAGAAAGCAGATATTCTTTCAGGTCTTGAAAGCCTGAAATACTACTATAAAGACTTTGAAAAGATAACTGGCAGCGAAGAATTACTGAGAACAAATGCAGAGAGTATTTTCAGTGGTATTAACAATGTGATAAATACTAAGCAAGTTGAAAGATTTAGGTTGGATAAGTTATACGGAGGAACTTATGATGGTATTAGGATACTGGATGAAATCCTTGATGAGTGGAGCGAAGTAAGAAAGGTGACCGCAAAGTTTATATACTCTTCGGTTTATAAGAAAGAAAGTTTTACATATGCGGTAGAAAAGCTAAAAGAGATATACAAAAAGGAGCATCGGTATAATAAGATGCTTTTTTGTTGCTCTACTAATGCATTTTAGCATAATAAATCCGAAGCTTTCATAATGCAAAATGCACTTCATATATTCTAAGCCCGCAAGTTTTGGAAATTAACCTGATAAGAGGCACGAGTAAAATAAAAAAGTAGAATCGGTTATAAATTTATTAAGATTTCGGAGGAATCAAAATGAGCAAAAAATTAGTGTGGTTTGATGCCAGGAACTTAAATGATGAAGAAAAAGTTTTACCATTGGTTTACAATCTTCGTTTTGAGAATTTATTAGTTACGCATGGTATGCTTGAGAGAATTAAGGCACCTCATAAAATGAAACTTATAGTTGAGGTTTGCAGTGAGGCGGAGATTGATGAACTTCCAAAGGAAGTTGTTGTGTTGTCAAGAAACAAAGATCTACTTAGAGAAGCTAAGGCGAAAGGGTATTCCACAGCTCTGTACCAAAATATCAATGACGGGGAGGATATGAATACTGCATGGGTAGATGGGAGTTGCCAGGATTACCTTGTGGTTGAGTTTAAAGATGCCACCAATATTCCTCTGGAACTGTTGATTGCACGCCTACAGCAAACGGATACAGTCATTTTAAAAGCAGTCAATAATGTAAATGAAGCTGAGATAGCCTTTGGAGTAATGGAGGTTGGAAGCGACGGTGTCCTGTATAAAAGCGAGGATATCGAACAAATTCTGGAGGTAAACAACTATATGTCAAGAGAAGAAAAAGGTAGACTTGAACTGGTCAAAGGCAAAGTTACAGATATTCAGCATATAGGAATGGGATATAGATCCTGTATTGATACAACAAATCTTATGAAAGAAAATGAAGGCATGTTGATAGGGTCTACATCTGAAGGGGGTATTCTGGTAAGTTCCGAGACACATTTCCTTCCGTACATGGAACTGCGACCTTTCAGGGTAAATGCAGGCGCAGTACATTCATATGTATGGGCTCCGGATGGTATGACGTCGTACCTTACAGAGCTTAAAGCGGGAAGCAGGCTGCTTTGTGTTGATACTGAAGGCAATACCAGGGAGGTGTCTGTAGGCAGGGTAAAGACAGAACTCAGACCTCTTTTAAAAATTGAAGTTGAGGCTGAAGGTGTAAATATCAATGTTATAGTTCAGGATGATTGGCATATTCGTATACTCGGAGGAAATGGGGAGCCTCGCAATGCGTCCACACTTAAGCCGGGTGATGAGTTGTTGGCATATGTTTGCCCCGGTGGACGCCATGTAGGAATTAAAATAGACGAAAGGTTAAAGGAAAAATAGTATGAGTGGCAATAAGCTAAATCTGGAGGCCTATCTGGATAGGATAAATTATAGCGGTAACACAGATGTTTCATTCAATACACTTCAAAAGCTCCATATTTGCCATACTATTAACGTACCCTTTGAAAATCTGGATATTATCCGCGGTAAGGAAATACTAATTGATACGGATTCCATATTTAAGAAAATCGTTTTAAATAAGCGCGGAGGCTGCTGTTCAGAATTAAATATTCTGTTTGAATGTCTGCTTAAAAGTATTGGATTTAAGGTGCGCCATCTTATGGGCAGGCCTATAACCGATAATAACACGATAAATGCCAGGATTCATCAGTTATTACTCGTAGAAGCCGATGGAAGAAAGTGGTTGGCTGATGTTGGGTTTGGGGGCAACGGACTTATATCTCCGTTGCCTTTTGAAGAGGGTGTAGTCGAAAAACAGTTTAGCGAATGCTTCAGATTGATTACCGACGAAACTCATGGTTATATACTGCAGCACAGGCGTCAGGAAAACTACTACGGTCTCTATTCCTTTACGCTTGAAGAAAGCTATCCGTCAGATCATATGGTGGCAAACTATTTCTGCTCAAAATCTCCATATACAATTTTTACAAGAAAAAGATTCTGTACAAGAGCTACAAAAAGCGGACGAATAACTCTGATCGGTAAAGAATTAAAAATCAGGCGTGATGGAGAAAGCACAAGTACAATAATAGAGGGAGATAACGAGTTTAACAGGGTGTTGAAGGAATATTTCGATTTAGTAATATAATGTCCCATGGCAGAATTGTTTCCCTGTATATGAGACTTAGGACAGATAAAGTACATTTTTAGTATTATGCAAGACTGAAAATAAGTTAAAAAGCACAAGAGTTTATTTTAACAATAATGAAGCAATATGAAGGGAGATACATGAAATGTCAAAAGTACTTTTTATGAATATGCCTGCCCACGGACATATTAATCCGACGTTAGGGCTGGTTGAAGAATTAGTTAAAAGGGGTGAGGAAGTTACTTACCTGACAGGAGAAGAATTCAGAGACAAAATTGAAAAAACAGGAGCAAGATTTAAAAGCTTTAAGTTTTACCTTGATGATAAGGATGAAGATACAAAAACATCGGCAAGTAGTGTGCCTTTTGAAGTAAGAGAAGCAGTAAAAATGCTCGAACGTGTGGTAAAAACCTGCTCGAGTGTATTTGAGGCAGTATTTGACGGTGAAGAGAAGTATGACTATGTTATTTATGATTCAATGTTTATAATAGGTGCTGAAATTGGAAGAGCCTTAAATATACCTACGATTTGTTCACATACTACGTTGGTAAATGCCTTTGAAGCGCCATCTAATCCTGAGGGATTAGAGAACTTTATGGGCGAATTCGAGCATGTGATAAACAGCATAAGGGAGATGGAAGAAACTTATGGAATAAGATTTCCCGATATTATTTCCGGTTACCCTGTAGCAGAAGGAATGCTTAATCTGGTGTATACTTCCAGATATTTTCACCCGGATGTTAGAGGAATTGATGACAGCTACAAATTTATAGGAATGTCGTTGTCAGATAGAAAAGAAAAAATATCTTTTCCTTTTGAAAAAATCGCAGATAAAAAAGTCATTTACATATCATTAGGGACAATATTCAATGATGGTGTGGAGTTTTATGAATCCTGCTTTGAAGCTTTTAAAGACATGGATGCCAAGGTTGTCTTATCTATTGGTAACAGGATTGATAAAAGTACTTTCAAATCTATACCTGATAACTTTATCGTACTGAATTATGTTCCTCAGCTTGACGTACTGAAACAGACTGATATTTTTATAACACATGGGGGACCAAACAGCGTAAATGAAGCACTCTACAATAATGTTCCAATGATTCTGGTTCCACAGTATGCAGACCAGTTTGTAGTTGCGCAAAGGGTGGAGGAGCTTGGCGCAGGAATTAATGTAGAGAAGGATAAAGTTAATGCCGGTATACTAAAGCAGGCAGTAGCAAAAGTTATGTCGGATAGTAGTTTTAAAGCAAATAGTGAGAAAATAGGGGATTCCATCAGGGCGGCAGGTGGGAACGTCAGGGGAGCAGACGAGATATTGGAGTTTGTACGCAGTTGCCTGGAGGAATAAAGTGATTTTTTATGGTGTGTGCTTGGAACAGAGGCGCATATTCATAACACTATGAATTATAAAGAGATTAATAATTTGTTATAAGAACTGGTGAAAGGAGAGGGCTTAATGAATGAATTATTTGATTATTTAAGGGATTTAACCGGAAGATCTGTCTTACCTGTTGAGTTTCTAGGAGACAAAGCTTGTGTACTAAATAGATGGCTTGTAAAAAGTGAATTGGCAGATGATTTTACGGATAATGGCATAGAACCGCACTTGGTTCCAGAAGGCGATTTGCTTATGCCTCACGAATTCGGAGGAAGTACAAAGGAAAGACCCGAGAACAATTGGAGGTATTATATTTCCGGTGAGTTGTATGCTTTTTACAAGTATAATGCTCATAACAAGCTGTTTTCCAATGATAAAAACAAGTATCTGTATTTTGTGAACAGTGTCTATTGCACAAAAGATATTGATATCATTGTACATCTCCATACATTGCAACCAACCCCAATAAGAATATGGATCAATGGAAATCTCGTGTTTTCGAGCAATCCTTATTATGTTATAGAGAAAGCCTTCTTCATGTATCGTTTTAAAGAAGGCCAGAACACAATACTTGTAGAGAGACTATCATGGTCAAAAGATAAAATGCCTCCTATGGGACTTGATACTTTTGCGATAGATTTGAAACCATACAGTCTTGTAGTAGATGAGGAGTTTAACAACGGTTTTTTGGATGACAAGTTTTTATGGGATATTTGCAATACTTACAGAATTGTTCCTGATAGGACAGTATTTGATAAAAAACAGGATATAAGCCTTTTGGTATTGCCAAAGTATTTCGAGGAAGGAAATGAAGAAGAAATACGTATGAGTATAATCAATTCAAAAGGTGAAGTAGTAGCGTCCTGTGATTCTTTAGTTTCAAAAAGGATAAATTTGGGCTTGGATAGGGATATCAAAGGTACTTTGCTTGTAAAGGTTCAGGGAAATAATAATAGTAAAAACTCATTAATTTACATCTACTGTGGTAACTTTGAGGAGGAAACCGACAGGTTGGTGAAGATTGCAGAGGAGAGAGAGGATCTGAGTGAAGACATAATAATTGCTTTAAAGGGTTTGAGAGCAATCCCTGACGTCGATACCAATTTGATTAAAGGCTATGTTGAATTTATAAACGATATAATGTTCCAGCAGATATTACAGAAGTATTATGAATTTGAGAAGTTTCTTTATTCACCTTCGGGTAAGCAGAAGAATCAAATATTTGATGTATTTGACTCAAGTGCTGTCCTGTTTAAAAACCTGGGCATTGACGATACTTTTATACCATACAGCATCTATTTACCAAAGGGGTATTCCTCCGAAAGAAATTATCCGCTGATGGTATATCTGATGTTCGGCTATGGGGGGTCAACCTATGATGATCCGCCCATATTTGTAAACCAGGGTGATTTTAGAGATGCAATTGCACTATGTATTAGTGCAAGGGGTACTCTGAATAATGACTATATTCACGAAGTGAACCTTGTAAAAATCATAGGTGAAGTAGCTGAAAAGTTTAATATCAACAGGAAAAATATATTTGTAACGGGGATATGCAATGGAGCTATCCGGAGCATTAACCTCGCTATGAGATTTCCTGATTTGTTTTCAGCAGTTGGGGCCTTTGGAGGCACTGCCAGATTGGAACTGAAGAACCCTGATTATGAATATATCAAAAATCTTGATAATACAATGTTATACTCATTCTGCAATGTTGATGACTTTACATTCAATAGTGCAAGAATTTTGAATTCCTTGAAGTTTTTTAAGAATTATAAAAACTGGATTTTTTACAATTTGGCTCACAATGAGTATCAGGACTTGCTCAGTTCCGAAAAACTTATGAAAGAGGTAATCAAAGAAAAGAGAATCAGCTATCCTGAGAGCATACGTTTTAAGACTTATGAGCCAATATACAACAAAGCATATTGGGCTAGGATTGAGTATATGGAGGACTTGAGCCGGACAGCTTCTATAGAAGCACGAATTAAGGATGAAAGCACAATAGATATTAAAACCGATAACATAAGATCCTTTAGCATACTGATAGACAGGGAGGCCATGGGACTTAGCAGAGACATCCGATTGCATGTAGACGGTCTGGATTTAAAGCTCTGTATAGATAAATTTTCAAAGCATATTATCGTAAGAGAGGATGGAAAACTGAAGTGTGAAGCCATTACGCTTTCGGAAGATAATTTTGCAAAGGAATATGATTATATCGGTGTAGATGAAAATCTAATGGGTCTTAAGCAAATTTACTTTAAAAAGTGTACAATCGTAAGACCTGATATGTTTAAGGACAGTAAAAATGCTTTAGCCAAGAAATTGCCAGCTATTTTGCAAAGTCCGCTTAAGGAGAAGAATTTGAATTACAGATATAATACGGTTTATGAAAGTGAAGCTGACAAGAACTTGCTAAGTCAGGGAAATTTCATATATGTTGTGGATTTAAACAAGGCATATACAGAATTTGATGCTCTATGGAGGGACATAGGACTTGAATTTGATAAACATCAGATAAAATATAGGAAGAACGAGTTTACAGGAGATTATTTTGCTATGGTAAAATGTAAAAACCCATATAACAATAGCAAGCATGCATTATTTGTTGTTTATAACAGTGACGGGGCAGGGGAAGAACTGGTGAACTTTTTAAACACTTTTGATACCAATTCCCTGTTCTATAGCGAAGCAGTAATATATAACAATGAAAATTACCACTCTTACAGATGACTTCCACTACTATTTTACTTAAGGCTTATTTGAAACCCAATAGCCGAATAAGAAAGTTGAAGTAATATTTCATGCCTTAAGATGCGGCAGGTTTAAATTTTAAACGGGATGTGAAATGATGAGTATAAAAGCAAAGAGTAATATTGTTTTATCGAAAAAAGGACCTGAAGATGCAAAAAAATACTGGCTTGAAAAACTATCCGCCCAATTTTGCGGTACAAGCCTTCCTTTTGATTTTATAAGGCCACAGGAATATGAAAAAGCTGAATGTAAAATAAGCTTTGACAGAAGCATTAAGGATAAACTCTTGGAAGTTGCCGGAGATAGTGAACTAGCATTATACATTTTACTGTTATCAGTATATAAAGTTTTGCTTTTTAAGTATACAGGACAGGAGGATATAACTGTTGCATCACCTGTGTTTGGTGTGGATTGTAAAACTAACCGTGTTATCCCTGTAAGAGACTCTGTTGAAGACAAAATTTCTTTTGGAGAACTGATCAACAGGGTTGCAAAGACAGTAACTGATGCATATGAAAACCAATATTATCCCATTGCCGATATAATTGAGATACTTGGCATAGCAGATAATAAGAACTCATTTGCCAATACAGTTTTAATATTTGAGAACATTCATGAAAAAAAACTTTGCAGTGAGGAGGAAGCTGTACAGTCTGTTTTTGTTTCATTCAGAAGAAAAGGAAAAGAACTTTCAGGGAACATTGCCTATAACTCAAAAGTATACAGTGGGGACACAATACAGAGATTATCCAAGAGGTATTTCCATGTATTGAGTCAGGTTCTAAATGACATGAATATAAAAATTGCTGATATCGAGCTGATTACGAAGGAGGAAAGAGAACTTATCCTGACGGACTTTAATAAAACAAACACACAGTTCCCAGGGGACAAAACGATATGCGAGTTGTTTGAGGAACAGGCGGAAAAAGTTCCTGAAAATACTGCCATGATATTTGGCAATAAAGCTATGACCTATAGGGAGCTCAATACAAGGTCAAACCAGCTTGCAAGGTTATTGAGGTCAAAGATAGGTGGCATTGAAACAAATCCGGTAATTGGGATTATGATGGAACGTTCCATGGAAATGCTTATAGGTATAATGGGCATATTAAAGGCTGGTGGAGCATACTTGCCGATAGATCCCGGACACCCGACGGACAGGATACGACATATGCTTGGGGATAGTAAAGCTGCCTTATTGTTGACAGACGAGAAGCTTTTTGAAAACTGGAAGAGTTTGGACCTTCAAGTGATCAATATTAAAGATGAACTGATATACAATGGTGACGGTTCAAACCTCCCGATACATAATAAGTCTTCAGACCTTGCCTACGTAATGTATACATCGGGATCAACGGGAAAGCCAAAAGGTAATCTTATTACTCATTACAATATCAGCAGAGTGGTAAAGAATACTAACTATATTGATATTAGCAGCAAGGATACCTTGCTTCAGCTTTCAAACTTTGCTTTCGATGGCTCGGTATTTGATATTTACGGGGCTTTGCTGAACGGTGCGAAACTGGTTCTTGTAAACAAGGAAACCATTCTTGATATGCCTTCTCTTTCAAAGCTTATAAAAAATGAGGGGATAACGGTATTCTTTCTAACGACTGCATTATTTAATACCTTGGTGGATATAAATATAGGCTGCTTCAAGAATATAAGAAAAGTATTGTTTGGTGGAGAAAGAGTATCAGTTCCACATGTGAGAAAAGCTTTAGATTACATGGGTCCAGGCAGGATAATTCATGTCTATGGTCCAACCGAGAGTACAGTTTATGCAACATATCATTTTGTAGATAAAATTGATTTAAATGCTGCGACGATACCGATAGGAAAGCCACTTTCAAATACTCAGGTATTAGTGCTGGGGAAAAATAACCGTTTACAGCCGATAGGAGTTCCCGGAGAACTGTGTATTCTGGGTCAGGGGTTGGCAAGGGGGTATTTGAACAATCCGGAGTTAACAAAAGAGAAGTTTGTGCCAAACCCGTTCGCAAAAGAATTATCGTATTTAAACCCTGGTTTTCCATCGGATGTTATGTACAGAACCGGTGATCTTGCAAGATGGCTTCCTGATGGGAGTATAGAGTTTTTGGGAAGAGCTGATCATCAGGTGAAAATAAGAGGTTTTCGAATAGAACTCGAAGAAATTGAAAATCAGCTTATGACGTATGAAGCGGTAAAGGATGCTGTGGTAATAGACAGGATAGCGGAAGACGGAACTAAATACTTGTGCGCTTATTTCTCAAGCGACAAAAAACTTGCACCAGTACAGCTAATGGAACATTTGGCCCAAACCTTGCCGGATTATATGATACCTTCTTATTTTCTACAAATGGATAATCTCCCTCTTACGATAAACGGAAAGGTAAACAGAAAAGCTTTGCCGGAGCCGGACAGGCGAATGAATGAAGATAATGATTTCTGTGCTCCTGCCAATGATACTGAAAGGAAGCTGGCTGAAGTGTGGCAGCAGGTTCTTGGGATTGATAAAGTAAGTACAACAGGCAGATTTCTTGAGATGGGCGGAGACTCCATAAAAGCTATAAAAATAACAGCAGAGGTAGCAAAATGGGGCATAAACATAAAAGTTAGCGATATATTTAAGTTCAGGACAATTTCAAGAATAGCTGAAAGCGTTAAAAATATCCGAATCCCGGAAAAGAGGCTTAAAGATGAAGCAATAGGTAAAACTGATTTTTTTAAGCTTTTAGAAGTCAATCCAGAAAAGAAATGCGGAAGTAAATGCCGGGATATAAGGATATTGCCAATAAATCTGCAAACTGACGTCACAACATACCTTCATAGGTCATTGCCACTATGTGCTGTTTTAAGCGATGATAGAAACTACCCTTGGTTTTACAGGCATTTTATACAGGTTTTCTCAACTACTCATACATACGGTATATTAAGGCTGGAGTATCTTGAAAAAATGAACTTCTACTCTGAAATTTTTGATGAGATTTGTTATGGATATAAAGAACTGGAAGATGTCAAAGATATTATCAAATTCATTATTGATAAAGTAAACTCAGGACACTATATCATCATTAATGTTGATGAGTACTATCTGCCCCAGAAAAACAGATACCAGAAGGAGCACTTTGTACACCAGCAGCTTGTTTATGGTTATGACAATCTGCAAGAAAAGGTTATGGCAGTGGGTTTTGACAGCGAACGTATATTTACGGATATTGAGTTTGATTACAGCGATTTTGCGGAGGCCTATGAGAAGGGAAAAGAAAATTGCAATGAATATATAACATGGGTTAATGAACGAGCAATACAAACACTGAGACCAAAAGAAAAAAAGCAAGAGTATAGCTATAGCCCTGAGTATTTTGTGGAACAACTGGCAGAATATCTTAACTGTTCAGATGCCAATAGTGAAATTGTGTATGATTTTACACCTGTCGAAGACTTGGGAAAGTGCGATACCGTCAGGTTTGGTATTAATTATCACGATGCCTTGGTGCAGCACATAAAAAATGTGCTCAATTGGAACTTTACTGTCTACTATAACTGTTTTCACCTGCTATATGAGCACAAAAAGGGAATAATCGACAGGCTTAATTATATCTCCAAAATATGCGACGGCCATGAAGGGCTTGAAGCATTGATAAATGAATACTCACTGATAGTATCCAGAGCAAATGCAATCCGACTTAGGGCTTTTGAATTGGACTGTGAAGCAGATAGTACGGAACATGTTAATCCGATGCAGACACTGCCTTATGGATATATTAAGCCTGTAATGGAGAATTTTATAGATGATATAGTATTGATAAAGAGTGAGGAACATTTGGTGCTTAACAGAATTGTAGACTTACTTTCGGCTAAAGTATGCTTACAGAAGAATAAATAATAACTCAACTTTCCCACTTATAGTATTTTGAGGCTCTGGTTGCTCACTACGGTCAAAAAGTGTACTTTTTAACCGTAGTGAGCAATGCTGCTTTAGCAGCAAAGAGCTCATAAATACTGTGGGAAGGTTGAGTAATTAGTTGTTTTTTCGTTATTTCTTACCAAACGTATAAATCACTATTCATTCCTTATTTTTAAGGCTATCAATATATTCCGTGGCTAGTTCATTATGTGCAGGTGTCAATCCGGTCTTTAGTGCTGTATTAAAGCTTTCTAATGCTTTTTCACGGTTTTTATCTGTGTTATTTATCTTAAATAATTCCATATATGAAACCCCAATATTGTATTGAACTTCCGCATATTGGGAAGGAAATTTGGTTTCTAACCCTATCTCCACAGCTTTCTGAAATGCTGATATAGATTTCAACAGGTTACTTTCTTTGTCAGATATCAAGGACAGCCTATAAAACATAAGTCCTAAACTAGCCTGGGTTGTCGCAAAATCTAAGGGATAGTCTTCTGCAGTCAGAACAGTTAAAGCTTCTATAAACACTTTTTCAGATTCTCTAAACATATCTTTGTTACTTTTTATCTCAGCCAGGTTGGCGAGACAATTTCCTTTAGTTATCAGAACCTTTGCGAAATCATAAGGATATTCCGACAGGTTATAAATCTTTAACGCTTCTTCACAGGATTTAAGAGCCAATAGCAAGGATTCCTCCCTATTTTCGAAATTTGACATATAAAGATAGAGTTCGCCTAATGCATATTGAGAATATGCATAGTCTAAA
This sequence comes from uncultured Acetivibrio sp., assembly GCA_964564015.1. Taxonomy (GTDB): domain Bacteria; phylum Bacillota; class Clostridia; order Acetivibrionales; family Acetivibrionaceae; genus Acetivibrio. Next base: position 20,883 of record CAZLZR010000020.1, on the reverse strand, counting down.
GGATAATCCTCAAGAGTGTAAACTTGTAAAGTCCCTTTATAGGAGTTTACTGACTTTGATAAGTACTCTTTGTTATCAGCTTTTATTTCTGCCAATGTATAGTAGGTAGAACCTAAGTTAAAATGTACCATGGCATACATTGAAGGGAATTCCTCCAAAGTATATACTCTAAGAGCTTGTTCGAAAGATTGGAAGGCCATTTCGAGGGCATTTTCATCATAGGCGATATTTCCAAGATCCATATAAACCAATCCAAGATTGTTTTGAATAAGTGCATAACTATAGGGTTGCTCCTCATAAGTACTGACTTTTAATGCCTCATTATAATGATAAATAGACTTTTGGAGGTCCCCCTCATAAACCCTGTTTCGGAAAAGTTTCTCATATGAAAGACCAAGACTGACATTAATTTCACTAAATTTTAAAGGATAGCTCTCAAATGTGTACACTTTTAATGTGTCTGAATACATTTCGATGGCCTTTAGGAGATTTTCTTCCGAATTTCTGATACCTGCCATTTTTCTGTAACATATTGCTAAATAGTGCTTTACTTCGGCATTATTTAATGGATACTTATCTGAAGTATACACTTTTAATACATTTTCATAAGCAGTAATGGCTTTTTGAAGGTTTTCACCCTTATCTTTAATATCTGATAAATCGCAATAGTTGAGACCTAATTTCAATTGAGTACTTGCATAATCAAGTGGAAGATTTTCAATACTATAGACCTTTAAAGCATCCTGACAGTATCCGATTGATTTTGCGATATTATCAGCAGCATTCTTTAGCATTGCTAACTTTCTGTAGGAGGTGCAAAGGAAGGAATTAACTGCAGCATAGTGATATGGATACTTTGTATAATGGAAAAAATCCAAAGAATCGTTATGTAATTGAATGGATTTTAGAAGGTTCTTTTCACGGTCTGAAACTGAGGATAACTTTTCGTAGCATATGCCCAGATTAAGCTGGATAATATTATAATTATAAGGATTTTTCATTGAGTTAGTGGCATTAAGAGCTTCGTTGAAAGAAGCAAGGCCTTTTAATATGTTACTTTTTGCATCGGATATAATACCCAAGGATGTATAAATACATCCTATAGTATTTTGAACTGATGCGTATTTATCAGGATGCTCATTTTTGGTATAAATCTTCAGTGCTTCATTGCAAGACTTTAGGCCTTTATCCAGTTGGGACTGCGAGTAATCAACACTGGAAAGAGATAGGCAAGCTTCACCAAGATTTTTTTGAATATCAGCGTATTCCAATGGAGTTTTATCAATTGAATAGATTTTTAAGGCACTATCATAGGCTGAAAAGGCTTTGGATATATTTTTTTCAATATCTCTTATCTCTGATATTTTTACGTAGGCATAAGCCAACCCTTTCTGTGCTGAAGCATAAATAATCTCGTACTTGTCAGGTGAACATACTTTTAGGGCATCTTCATAAGCTTTCAGTGCTTTTGTGAGGTTTTCCTCCTTATTAAGCATATTGGACATTCTGGAATATATGTTCCCAAGGTTAACTTTTACCGTGGCATATTCCTTGGGGTTTTTCACACTTGAGATGCTTTCGAGAATTCTCTCAAAGCTGTTAATAGCGCCGATGAAATTGTTGGCTTCAGATAACTTGCTTGCATCACAAATTTTGTCATTGATTTCATCGAGTCCATATCTTTCCGTTATACATACAATATTTGCTTCTCCTATGACGACAGTATTTCCATCTCCGTTAAAAGAAATATTTATACTGGTATCGGCAATAAGGTAAAGAGTATTTTCTTTGTCAGCCCAACTAGACTTAATATCAAAGGCTATATCTACAGCATCCTCAGGTATAAATAGTCTGTCTTGTATAATGATAGCTGGACTTTCAAGATTAATTGTACTCTTATTTACATACATATTTTTACTGTCTGCTCTGCAAGAAATTTCTTTGGTACCTTTTGTAAAAGTAGCAGTTTTCGACAGGTTATCCCAATTTACCTGGAATCCGAGAAAAATTGACAGTTCTCTGGCAGGTATGTAAAATTTATTGTCAATCTGTCTCGGAGTAGGGTTAAAACTGATGGGATAACCGTTTATACTTACGTTGGTTATTCCTTTATCAGCCCAAGTTGTTATTGAACAGAGTGAAACTGCCAATAATACGATGTTCAAAATTATAAATTTTTTCATGACATTTATCTCCCCTTATACTGTTTTGCTTGCAGCTTCCGCTGCGGTATGAAATTTATAGTATGTATTTAGTAAAGCTCTTTAACATAAATAACAGAATTATAAGCTTGCGGTAATAGGCAGGGTACTCCTCTTTGGTAAAGACTTTCAGTGCTTCGTTATATGAGTCTAATGCCTTAAAAAAATATTTTAACTGTTTTTTATTGCATGACATGTGTGCGTAAGCATTTCCAAGTGCATAATTAGTTTTTGCATAATCGACAGGATGTCTTTCCAGTGTATAAACTGACAAACTTTCCGTAAACCTTGAAATTATATCCTCTATCTTTATACCTGAGTTTTCAGTAAGGAAAGCTATCTGCTCAATTTCACCAAGACACTTTTGAACTCTTGCATATTCCCTGGGATAACTTTCTACTGACCATACATCCAGACACTTTTTGTAGGCATCAATGGAGTTTAAGTAATTTTCTTTTGTCGGGGATATGGAACATAAAATTCTGTATATATCTCCTAATTTTTGATGTATAGCAGCCCATTGTAAAGGAGTATCATTGAGGCTGTGAATTTTCAGATAGTCTTTATATATTACTTCAGCATTACAAAAGCTCACTATGGACAATTCCTCTTGCCCTGACTGTGCGTACGCAGAGCCTAAATTAAATTGTAATGATGCATATTCCAACAGATGAGTTTCAGGCCAGCTATTGCTTGCTGCTATTTGATAATATCTTATAGATGTTTGTAGGTCTTTACGATTTCCAGTGACCATCCATAAAAGTTGATAGGCATTCCCAAGATTGTTTCGGGCAATATTGGTTTTATCATCTTTTAGCTTTGATAAATAATATTTTAGAGCTTTTTCATACGAATCTATAGCAGAAAGGATATTTTTGAGAGTATCTCTGTTCTCAGCATAAAGAGTGTACGCATTTCCAATATTGTTCATTATTTGGGCATAAATATCAGGATTTTCTTCTTCAGACAGATCTTTGAGGATTTCTTTGTATTTTGCAATTGCATCAACATAAAGGTTGCATGCAAGAAGACCGTCCGCATAATCTAACATGTCATATAGGGTGTCAATTCCATAGGGTTCAATAATGTTTACAAGGATACCGTTTCCTGCTACAACAATATTTCCATTACCATTTATGGCGATATCACAGACGATATTATTTGACACTATGATCAAATTGTCTTCTTTATTCCAGCGAATTCTTGTTCCAAACTGATTGACTGCTACTTTGCTTGGTATGTAAGTTGTTCCGTTAATAATAACCGGTGGGTCGTCAAGAATTATTAGTTCGTTGTTTATGTAGGCATTTGTACTATTAATTCTGAAAATATTTTCATCTTTTCCTGACGAACATGTTATGGTCAAATCAACAGGATTCCATACAAGCTTCCAACCAAGAGCCTCTAATAATGGGCGTACAGGGACATAGGCAACATTGTCTATTATTTCCGTTGGAAGTGTGAATGGCTCTATTTTGTCAGTTATAATTTTGATGTCTTTACCAAATGCAATATTCGGGAATAATCCCATAAACAATTGCAACACAAAAACGGTAGTAGACAAACGTATTATTATTTTTTTCAAATTTACCACGTCTCCCCCGATATCAGAGATAAATTAACAAAAAAGATAAATTATTATTCTCATCTATATTTTTATGGTAAAATTTTACATCAGCTAAATCAATTTCATCTAAATTAGGTAATGTTTAGGTGCAATATAGGTTTAACTTTAGTGTTGTTATTCTTTAATAATTGTTGAATTTCCAACCGCTATATCATTATCATTTCCTTCAAAGGTTATGTTAAAGTTATTTATTACCCCATTATTGGTCGAATTAGTATTTGAATTATTATGATCTGTTTCTTTATTATATGTAGTAGAGCTTTTGTCTTGTCCTTTTTTTGAAGCGGGAGAGACATAGATTTCTTGGGATGAAGATGGAGTAGGGGCTGGGACAAGTATGGGTGTTTGGGTTTGAATAATGTAATCATCAAGTAAAGTTTCAGGTGTTGGGATTGGAGTCTTATTTAGTTTGTTTCCATCTGATTCACTTGGGGTATGGATTTTAGAAACTATCGGTGTTGATTTAACTGGGGTTGTAACTGCAGCTGTAACTACAGGGGTTATTCCTTCGCTTGGATAGGTATCTTTTGAACCTTTGTTATGACCGTTATCTGCTGCCTGAGTTATTAAGAATCCTGAAATAGATACTAAAACAATTATACCGATTGTCATTCTGTTAAGTATATATTTACCGATTTTATTTATATCACCTTGTTTTGCACTAAGGCTGAGGTCTATATCTTTTTTTATTTCACCCGCAAACTCTGTTTGTTTTTTTCCTTTTTTCCTTAACATAAGTAAATCAAATTGGACTACACCAGTGTAATTGCCGACAACATCCTTCTCTTCATTATGATTACTTTCGTGAGTCTCCTTATCAATTGATTTGAAATCTTTGCACTGCTGTGTTTTTTGGTCACAAATATTATCTTCATTATTTTCACTAATTATGTCCTTATAATCAATTGATAAGGCACTCAAGGTTTCCATCAGGAAGTCTTCAAAATTTTCCTTTTCCAGTATGATTTCAAGTATATCTTTTTTTATTGGAGAACTTTTAAGTAGTTTAGTGATTTCATCCTTTATTACAACACGCTGTACGCCAGTAGATTCACTTTTAGCAAATTCGACAATCTTTCTTAAATCTTCAATTTTTGGGACAACAATATTATTTTTCCATCTAGAAATAATTGATATATCTTTCTTTAAATAGCAATCAGCGAAAAACTGAGCACTTTTCGTTGTTGTTTTAAAAATAATATTTAAGATGTTTTCAAAATTTATAGCATTATTTCTCATAGCTAATACTCCCCCTAAAATGAGTAGAACTTGGATATATATGCATATTTTTAACGCTATTTACAAAAAAGCTATAAAAGGGACTGTTTTTGTAAAAAACAGTATAATTATTTACTATAATATCACGTTTTGACTGGTGCATCAACAACTATGCACAAAATCTGCATTTGTTTCTCATGAAGTGGTCAAGTATAACGCAATCATAGTACTTAAATATTGTGATAGAATTTCTATCAAGGTAATTTATAGACAGGAAAAAAGTTGATTTCTAAAAACTTTCATATTGAGTTGATGGGCTCAGCAGCTCACAGGGGGAGATACAGGATGACAAATGACATACAGCTATATCAAAGCTTATTGAGATCGTGGGAAGTATGCAGCGAGAAAGGTCTTTCAAGAGATTTGGAAAAGCCATTGAAAAAACTTTCTGCTGATGAACTTAAAACAGTTGTGAAAAAGAACAATTATCTAAATAAATTTAATGATTTTATGCATAGACATTTGGATACCATAAAAAACGTAAAGGGTGAATACTGTTTTACTCTGGTAAATTCACAAGGTTATCTGGTAGGCTTAAGGAAAAAGCCTGGGTCTGTTTTATGTTGGTCACAATATAGTGGATTTTTTGAATCTGGAGTTTCTTTCTCTGATGAAAGTATTGGAACAAACGCTATTACATTGGCTAAACTACTCAAAAGGCCTGTATACATATATCCTGCTTTTCATTACAGCAATAAGTTGAGAAATTTGCATGAGTATTGTATACCTATTGTTCATAAAGGAGTAATTCATTGTTATATATCAGTAATAAGTCTGGCGAATCCCATAATCAACGCTCTGATAGGTCTGATGGAACTGTTGGCAATTAATATTTATAGTGAAAGCTCTCAAATTAGCAATTCCGGTTGTGAAGAGCTAAACCTGTTTCAAAAACTGACAGAAAAGCAAAATATGATTTTAGGAATGATAGCACAAGGATTTTCAGATGAACAAATATCTCAGGAATTAAAACTGTCTTTACCTACAATAAAATATCACAATCAACTTATATTTAAAAAGCTAAATGCAAGTACCAGGGTTGATGCAGTAGTTAAAGCATTGATGCTCAATGAATTGTCATTTTACGATTTGTACAGTAAACACGCATAATTACAGTTTTTCTTGAACAAATGCTTAAGTAATCTTAATCGATAGTTAATTATATTGAACGCGATAAAGATTTTCATCGCGCTTCAATTTCCTTAATACAATATCACGAAAATAAAATTTATCCAATGAATTATCATTTTCGTGATTTATATAGACCAGAAAACTTAAGGGAAGTATTAGTAAAATAATATTCCCCTTAAGTTGAATTTTCATAGAGATAATACACAGCTGGTAATTCAACAGACGAATTCCTGTAGAATTCAGTGCTATTGTGAGGTTTTTATCAAACAATTTTTTTATTTAATTCACTCAAATTATAGTCTATGTATTCTAATTCCTTACGGCTGTCTAATTCGATACTTTGCTCTTCCGGATAAGCGCTAGTGTTGTGAATTGAAACATCACACCCGATCAGCTCTTCTTCCTTTGATATCCTTATACCTAGAGTTTTATCAAGTACTTTGTAGACTATAAAGCCGCTTATACCTGCAAATAATATTGCTGACAATGTACCGGCAAATTGAGACACGAAACTGACACCGCCTGTACCTCCAAAAAAACTTGAGCCAAAAATGCCTGCTGCTATACCTCCCCAAGAGCCTACAACACCATGAAGGGGCCAGACACCAAGTACGTCATCGATTTTCAATATTTCAGTTTCAAAATGGAATACCTTTATAAATATTAAAGATCCGATACCGCCTACTACCAATGCACATAAAGGGTGGAATAAATCAGACCCTGAACATACGGCAATCAAGCCTGCAAGTGCACCGTTATATATTGCGGTAGGATCATTTTTTGACAGGACAAGAGCAGATAGTATACCGCCAACCATAGCAAAGAGTGAGTTGATTGCAACCAGTGATGAAATGTTACTAAAGTTTTGTGCACTCATTACATTAAAGCCAAACCAACCGACAGCCAGTATCCAACTTCCTAGTCCAAGCACAGGAATATTGCTTACAGGGATTGGAACTGACTTGTTTTTATTGTATCTGCCTAGTCTGGGACCGAGGATCATTATAGCAGGTAAAGCAAGCCAGCCACCAATTGAATGCACTACTATAGAACCTGCGTAATCGTGAAGTGGAGCTTTACCAAGGTAAGATATGAAATCTTGAAACCATCCATTCTGTCCCCAAACCATAGATTCGAATATAGGATATATTATTCCGGCAAAAATACCGCCTGCAATTACCTGAGGCCAAAACTTAGCCCTTTCGGCTATACCACCGGATATTATTGCCGGGATTGCTGCTGCGAAAGTTAATAAAAAGAAAAAATGCATTAAGTCAAATCCAGGTACAGAGGTCTGATCGATAAAACCCATAGTTGCAATTTTATCTGCAGACTTAAAAAAGCTAATACCATAAGCTATAGGAAATCCAATAACAAAATATGCCAGAGTGGATATTGACCAGTCGGTAATAATCTTAACCAAAGCATTTGCCTGATTTTTCTTTCGAACCGATCCCACTTCCAGAAATGCAAAGCCGGCATGCATAGCAAAAATCATGACAGCTCCTAAGAACATAAATAAGATGTTGCTGCTTGTTAAAATACTGTCCAGGTTTTTCATTTTAACATTATCCTTTCATTATGTAGTTTTTTATAAAAGCGAGAAGAATGCAAAACCTCCAAACCCTATCGGTACCTGATAGGGTTTGGAGGCCACATTGCCTTAATATTGATATGCGCATTTCATACCAATAAAAAAACGCCTTCGAGTTATGTAAACTCAAAAGCGTCTTCGCTCAATTAATTGTGCATCATCGACAAATAATTAAAAGAATTTTAACATATCTTTAAGTGAAATGCAATATAAAAATTTTTAAGACTTATAATCTGGTAAAGATTATTTTATGCACCATTAAAATCACTATACCAAATTCTTAATTCTTTCACGTACTTTTTCTTCACCCATAATCTGCTGAAGTTCCCAGATGTCCGGTGAAGTGCTGCGACCAACAAGGGCTATCCTTATGACAGTACTCACATCACCAACATGACCTTTATACATTTCAGGATTCTTCTTGTACTCCTTCGGTTTTGCCGCATATCCGTTTGATATTGCTATTTCTGTTACCTTAGCAAACCATTGTGTCTGGTCATCACTGTGATCATAGGTCTCCAGATAAGCCTTTAGAATCTTTTTAGCCTCTGCATCATCTATGTTCTCAGGATATTTATCAATAATTTTAAAGTAATCTTCAAAGAAATAATTGATAAATTCAAATATCTGCTCACAATAAACCAGATCCTTACGTGGTTTGTCGGTATTTCTGCCAACTGACAACAATTTTATTACATCATCTTTTTGTTCTGTTAAGAGGTCAACAATTTCTGTTTTATAATCCGTAGCCCATTTAAGCAGGAAATCATAGATTTCTTCCACTGGAATTTTTACCAGTACATTTTTGCTTATATCATTAAGTTTGTTCAAATCAAACAGAGCACCGGAATTGCTCATTTTCTCCAAAGTGAATTTGAAATCAAAAACACTGCTGTCGGGGTTTTCAATTCTCCACTCTTCGAAGTTAGAGTTCAAAATGGTTAGAAGGTATTCTCTGACCGTAGCAGGATGGTATCCTAATTTCATGTAATATTCCAATCCCAGTTCAGGATCTTTTCTCTTTGAAAGCTTTCTCTTTACTCCTTCATCAATCTTCATCAAATGCGCTGTATGGCAGTATACCGGCAATTCCCAGTCTAAGGTTGTAAACAATTCGTAGTGTATAGGCAAGGTTGAAAGCCATTCTTCTCCTCTTATTACATGGGTAACTTTCATAAGATGATCATCTACAACATGGGCAAAATGATATGTAGGTATTCCATTGGCCTTCAGAATAACCACGTCCTGATTGTTTTCGGGAATCGAAAGGTGTCCCCTTATGGCATCATCCAATTCAAAGTTTTTATCAGGATTACCCATTGATTTGAAGCGAAGAACAAAGCTTTCGCCATTTTCCATATGTTTTTGAACATCTTCAAGGGGTAAATCTCTGTATTTAGCCCACTTGCCGTAGTAACCGGTATTTACCTTCTCGGCTTCTTGCTGTTGCCTTATTTCCTCGAGTTCTTCTTCGGAACAGAAGCAAGGATAAGCTCTGCCGTTTTCGACCAGGTGTTTTGCAATCGTCTGGTAGATTTCTCCTCGGTTGCTTTGGTAGTATGGCCCGTAGTTTCCTATTTCTCCGTCAATTCCCGCACCTTCATCAAATTTTAAACCAAAATACTCGAGGGAGGAAATAATGAGTTCTACTGCACCTTCAACTTTTCTTTTCTCATCAGTGTCTTCTATACGGAGCATAAATATGCCGTTGCTTTGATGAGCCAAGCGTTCATCAACGAAAGCTCCATAAAGATTGCCCAAATGGATAAAACCTGTTGGGCTTGGTGCAAGTCTGGTGACTTTTGCTCCTTCACTTAAGTTTCTATCTGGAAAAACAGTTTGTTCATAATATTCTATAGATTTTGTGATGTTTGGAAAAAGTAAATCGGCTAATTTTTTGTAATCCATGATTATTCCCCATTTCCTTATAATTATAATTAAAGACGGTTTCCTTTGTTTTCTAACAAAAAACCGTCTCTTTCATTTTGATAATCATATCGCAACAGAAACTGCAACCTAGAATAACAACTCCAGTTGTTTTGCTCTACATTACAATTACATCTGAATATTATACACCTTCGTATTGAATTTTTCAACAGAAATTTAAATATGGCAATTATCGGAAATCAAGGAGACCCTGAGCCCAATTAATACCACATTCTGTTTTTGAATACACATGGAAAAGCTAAGAAGAATGCCATTGTGTTATGTAAAATAATGGTGTAAAATCATATTAATCATTTTGCTTTTATTCATTAGGTACTTGACTGTCACCTTGGGTTATAGCTTAAACTTTATGATAGGGAGGTGGCCAAAGTAATGCAAATCAATGAAGTATGCAAACAGACAGGATTAACCAAGAAAGCAATAGAATACTATCAAGCTAAGGGACTGGTTTTTCCCGTAACAAAAGAAAATGGATACAGGGAGTTTACTGAAGCTGATCTTTGCAATTTGAATACCATTGCTATGTTGAGAAAGCTTGGCTTAAATATTGATCAAATTAAACAGGTGGTTGAAAGCAAAGACAAAGATTCTGCTTTGATGACGATTAAGCAGGAGATGCAAATAAAAGCGAAGGCAGCGCTGGCCAGGACAGATTTGATTGAACAGCTGGTGCGGGGAAAAAGTATGGAAGATATACAGAGAAAGCTTGATTTACTGGAACAACAAATAACCATTAAGGAAAAATTGCTGATGGCATTTCCGGGGTATATTGGACGCTATTTAAGTCTTCATTTTGGACAATTTCTTAATGCACCGATAAAAACTGATGAACAAAAAAGGATGTATGACATAATTATTGATTTTTTAGATAATATGGAATCCATCGAAATACCCGAGGAGATAAAACCTCTATTTGAAGAAGTGGATTCAGGTATGGATGATGAGAGACTTGAAATGATGAGTATGAATATGCAGGATGCTTTTAAAGACTTTGAATCATACTGGGAAAGTAATAAGGAGAGCATCATAAAATACTCTGAATTTAAGAAATCAAATGAATATCCGAACTCTATTATGGCTAAATTTATGAATTTGTTCCGAACGTTTGGGGAAACAAGCGGATACTATGAAGTATTCATTCCTGCAATGCGTAAGTTAAGTCCGGAATACAATGATTATTACGATAATATGCTCAAAGCCAATGAAAAATTGCTTCAGAAGCTTCCTGACAATGGTATTGGCCTGTTATAATTTTGTAATAATCAATGGGGGGATATTTTTGAAAAGATTATTTTTAATTATCATGGTTGCATTTGTCCATAAAAATATTACTGATGATGGAAGATATAACCCGCAATTATTATCTGCATTGCAACAGTATAATGTTGAAGGAAAATAGTTTAAATATCTAAATACATGCTTTACTGGTAAATTATCTCTAGTAATGATAAAATATCTGTATAAGATATATTGAAATTCAATTTCTAATTCTATTCAGTTATTTTCATACTAAAATATTTTAATGATAAAATTAATTATTAATTTATAAAAGGGGAGTTGATTATTGTGAAACGCATGTTTATGATCTGTTTTATGGTTCTGACATTTGCTGTCTCATATTGCAATGTCTACGGTTTGACACCTCCACCAACTATATTTGGTACCATATATTTGCCGGATGGAAAGGTGGCACCGGAAGGAGGTATTAAGCTGAAAGTGATTGCAGAATCATCAAAGTCTGTATCTAGCCATGAATATATTATTGAAGAGGGGAAAACCAGCACAGGCTATTGTTTGAGTATTTTGTCCCTTGGTAATGGATACGTGGTCAGATGTGAATTAGCGGAACCTGTTGAAGGGTATTATAATGTAAGTTATTACACCGGAGAAAACCAGGAGCCTTTTGAATATTTTGCTGAAACACTGACCAAATTTGAAAACTACTCCAATGTAAATATTACTTTGGTGGAGAGCAGAAAGGTGAGAGCTACTGTATTGCTCCCTAATGGGCTGACTGCTCAGAGTGACTCAACGGTTACAGTAAATGTCACAGCACAAAGTGATCCCTATGATATATGCGATGGTGATCCAAGGAGAGATTTGTATTTTTATGATAAAGTCAATGCAGTTATCAAAAAAGGCGAAGACAGGGGGAGCTTTGAAGTAGATCTCCCTTTATATTCTTCGGGATACTACTTTAATTATAATACTAATGAATATATTTCAGGTGTATGCCCAACGTCATATAAACTTGGCGATAGAACAAAGATACTTAGCGATACCGATTTAGAGCTATACTTAGACAGAGGAAATATAATTAGTGGTAAAGTTAGACTGCCATATGGTGAAGTTGCCGACGAAGGCGGTTATTATGTAAGTTTGTCTGCCTTATACTATACAACCCATATAACAATTGCAGGGCCCACGAAATTCGAAAATTATATAGAAAATGGGGTGTTAATTCCCGAGGGAGCTAACTATGCCAATTATGAAATCACTGTTTATCCCGAATATTCTGAATACTGCGTGCTCTATGGTGCACAAGAAAATAATTATATTTTAAAGGGGTACTATTCGCCAACCGGAACGGTAGCTTTGTATCAACAAGAAATTTGTACATTGTATGTCAACAGTGATGTGGATAATATTGATTTGAACATATTAACGCTATATGGCGATGTAAATAATGATGACAAAATAAATTCTATAGATGTGGCAAACCTAAAAGCTTATTTATTAGGGCAAATTAGTGCGAATCAAATCAACGTCAGAAATTCTGATCTTAACTTGGACGGATCGGTAAATTCAATTGATTTTGCATGGTTATGGAAGTACATTCTGGACAGTCATTTGAAGCTGCCGATTGTCAAATAAGCTTGGTATTGTGGGTGCTGTTGCCCAAAGAGTTCAAAACATGTAAAGTAATTAAGGGTGCTACGGTGCTGCAATCTGTAGCACCCTGTTTTAATTAGTCAGTAAGTTGTTTTTTTGTTACCTCTCAATAATAATATTTGGGTCGTGTTTGCGTTCCATATCATGACTTTTCTTTCTATTCTCGGCTGTTTCGAAGATTATGGAAAAGTCATAGTCCTCAGGATATAGCTCGCTTGCCGGCACATGAAGCTTCAACCTTTTGTGGTTAATCAGGAGCTTTTTATTTTTTATCTGAACACCGATTTCGCCTCTCTCATTAGCCTTCTGATATACTATGCCAATGGTTTTTTGAGGATAAACCATTACACTGTCACCAATGTTGAATTTCATGCTACGCGGAGTGTCAGGTGATTTGCCAGCTTCCCGTTTTTTTATCCTTTGATAGGGCTGTACATTTTGGTCCACTTCCTGTTGGGAGGGCAAAGTGGCAGAAATATTGATTTTGCTGCCATATGCGGCCAAGCTGGCCCTTTGAATCATTCTTTCAGGAAGCCCCAAACGTTTGGCTATATATAAAGCGCAGCTTTCACCAGCCTCACCGATTACCAATTGATACAAAGGCAAGAGGCTTTGTCGGTCAAAGGCCATCCTTGCGTTGATTAAGCCGGGTGTCAATTTTGCGTAATCCTTTATTTCCGGATAATGTGTAGTTGCTACAAATAGGCAGTTTTTGGATGACAATTCTTCCAAGATTGCAGTTGCCAAACCCATTCCTTCGGCAGGATCAGTTCCTGATCCCAACTCATCAAGCAAAATAAGTGATTGATCATCAGCAAGCTTAAGTATTTGAATAATATTTGTCAAGTGTGATGAAAAGGTAGATAAATTTTCTGTTATGCTTTGTCCGTCACCTATATCACACAAAACATAATTATTCATTGTAAAACAACCATCTTGTGCAGGGACATGAAGCCCGCTTTGTGCCATCAGCGACAGTAAACCTATTGTCTTTAAAGCAACAGTTTTTCCACCTGTATTTGGACCAGTGATAATTACGCCTTTTGTATCACCACCAATTTTGAAGTCAAGGGGAACTACCTTATCTGATTTTAATAAGGGATGGCGTCCGGCATTTATTTCAATTTTTCTCTCGCAGTTTACTGGCAAGGGAACTGCTTTCATTGATATACTCAGCTTCGCTTTTGCAAATATAAAATCCAGGATTTCCATTGCTTCAATATTTATTTTGATGGACATAAGGTGTTCTTCTACGAGGGCTGTCAGTGTATATAAAATACGTCGGATTTCATTTTCTTCTTCTATACGCAGCAGAGCCATTTCATCATGTAGCTTTCTTGCAACAGAGGGTTCAATAAAATACGTACCACCGCTTTGTGAAACATCAACAACAGTGCCGCTTACCTGGTTTTTATATTCTCTCTTCACAGGAAGGGTATATTGCCCGTTGCGAATTGAAACAAAGCCTTCGGAAAACCAGTTTTTATTATTCCGAAGCAATGAGTCGAGTTTTGATTTCACCTGCATTCCAGCATTGGAGATTTTCCTCCGGATGTCGGACAGCAGAGGAGAAGCTTTGTCATCAAGCTGACCGCCGCGTACGGTACGGTTTATTTCATCTTCCACCTCGGATAAATCAAAAATGGAATTGCCATATGAAGCAACGGATAAAAAGCTATTTTCAGCTTTCTTTAGGTAAGCCTTTAATCTTCTGCAGGCAGTGAGGAATTGTGCAATGTTTCCCAACTGATCCGGCATAAGTAGTGCGCCTTTGCCCAGTAAAGACAGTGATTTATCCAGATCGTTCATGACTGATAGAGGAGGTGTTCCGTAGTGCTCTATAATCAACTTTGCGTCAGTTGTTTCATGAATGTGTTTAGATACTTCGCTTTCGGAGAGATAGGGTTCAAGGTTTCGTATTTTTGTTTTTGCATTCTCAGACAAAGCATGTTCTTCTAGGATGTTAAGAACTTTATTGAATTCTAATGTGTTAAACATTTTTTTAATCATATTTGTTGTTCCTCCTTAGACCGAATAGAAATTTCAGGGGGCACTTAGACCCGCTTGATTAAGGTTTTTGCTAATAAACAAACCCACAGAAGACATACCTTGCCTATAAGGCAGAGTGCTTCTGTGGGTTTAGCTGAACAAATGCAATTATATTTATGTGAAAATAAAATAGCCCGACAAACATACCTTGTCGCGCCATACGTCTCTTCTTCACATATTAAGTAAATGCAATCGAAATGTTTTTTTGAAGCAGTCTGTAAGGTAATGTCTTATTCAGGACACAACAAACAGACAGGAATTCACCTGTTGATCTTGCGCCCTCTCAACTTATTTAGTTGAAAATAACCTTTACAGAGCTTACCGACATCAAAACCATCCTTTTGATAATTATTATAATATTTGCTACATATTTAAGCTATCATATGAAGTATAAGAAGTCAAGGTGTGATTTTAGTTGAATTTATGTTGAAAGTAGTATTTTTTAAATCATATATGATATAATGTTTCTTAAATTATTGCTAAAGGAGTGTTAATATGGATGCTACTAATGATACTAAAGAATTGATAGAAAAAGCGGAAAAATCTATAATGTATGTTACCAATAGGCCTGAAATTGTCTTCACAAGAGGGGAAGGATCATACTTGTGGGACAATAATGGAAATAGATACTTAGATTTTATTGAAGGTTGGGCTGTATGTTGCTTGGGGCATTCCTCACCAATAATGGTTGATGCTATGCTCAAACAAGCTAAATTACTTATAAATCCTAGTCCTGCATATTACAATAAACCTGCAATTGAATTTGCAAGCCTGCTTACAGAAATTTCATGTTTGGATAAAGTGTTTTTCATTAATTCAGGTGCCGAGGCAAATGAGGGCGCGGTGAAACTGGCAAGGAAATACGGACAGAAATATTTAAATGGGGCATATGAAGTTATTACTACTTGGAATGGTTTTCATGGAAGAACACTTGCTATGATGGCAGCTTCAGGTAAAAAGAAATGGGAAAAGCTTTTTGAGCCAAAACCTGAAGGCTTTACAAGAGTAACATACAATGATATTGATGAACTGAGAAAGACCATTTCTAAAAATACATGTGCCATCATGTTGGAACTTGTTCAGGGAGAAGCAGGTGTGGTACCGGCTGATAAGGAATATATCAGGCAGGTAAGGGAACTATGCAATGAAAATAACATACTACTTATAATAGATGAGGTACAGACAGGGCTTGGCAGACTTGGGTATATGTTTGCCTATGAGGCTTATGGAATAGAGCCGGATATAATGACTCTTGCCAAGGGGATTGGAGGTGGTTTCCCGCTTTCAGCAGTGCTTGCAAAGGAAAAGGTATGCTGTTTTGAAGCCGGAGATCAGGGCGGTACCTATGGTTCCACACCATTAGCTACAGCAGTAGGTAAGGCAGTAGTTGAGGAAATTATTAAGTCGGATTTGTGCAATAATGCAAAGAAGATGGGAGAATACTTTATTGGTCAGTTGACAATGTTGAAAGATAAGTATTCTGTAATAAAAGAAATAAGGGGATGTGGAATGCTCCTTGCAATAGGATTGAATAAGGAAGTTGCAAGTCAGATAAAAGACGAGTGCATGAATAATTTCTTGCTGGTTAACGCACCAAATGATTATTCTATCAGGTTTATGCCGGCTTTAAATGTATCCAGTGCCGAAATTGATGAGGCAATAAAGATTCTTGATAAGGTTTTAGGCCAAATTAACTAGATTTTGCTTGTGAGTTTGTTATCAATACTTATTTAATAAAAATATGTAACATATGGAGATGTTGGATGTGGTTATAACTGATAATATAGGCAGTTATTGTATAATCGATAATGAATCTAAACCGGTTGATGAACTTGAATTACTTAATATTGATAAAATGGTTTACGAGGTCGTAAGGGTTATAAGTGGAGTTCCTCTTTTCCTTGAAGAACACTTTAACAGGTTGAAGAGATCCTTGGATTTAATAGGAATTGAATGCTTTCTCGAACTGAAAAACATAACGGATAGCATAAAAAAACTGGCTTTTGTGGAGCAAACAGAGAATTTTAATGTGAAAATTATTATCTCAGTTCAGAATTCCAGGCAAATGCTTGTAGCATACGCCAGCAAATTTTACTACCCTTCTGATGAAGAATATGCAAGTGGAGTATTTGTAAGTCTTCTTAATATAGAAAGAGACAATCCTAATGTAAAAAAGTTGAACTCTAATTATGTCGCTGCCGTAGCTGAAAAAATGCGTGAGACAAAAGCCTTTGAGCTTCTTCTGGTAAATTCAAACAATCAAATTCTTGAAGGCAGTAAATCAAATGCTTTTTTTGTGCAGGGTAAAAAAGTGCTAACAGCTCCAGGAAGTCTAGTATTAGAAGGAATAACCAGAAATTACGTAGTGGATGTATGTGGAAGATTAGGGATTGAATTAGTTGAGATGCCACTTAGTGTCACTGAGCTTTCAAATATTGATGCAGTATTTATTACGGGTACTTCCATAAAAGTGTTGCCGGTAGCCAGTATAGACAGTCATTATTATGGGTCTGCTTCCAACGCATTACTCAATTCAATTAAAAGTGAATACGACAATGTTATCAAAAAGTATATTAGGGAGAATTTAGAGGTGACAAGGAATGAATAATAATAGTTGTGGGTGCGATAGCACAAGCTGTGGCAGCACATGTTCAACAGGAAGTTGTGGTGGCAAGCCAAAGAATTTAACAGAAAAAACTCATGAGCTTAACAGAATTAATCGTGTAATAGCTGTGGTCAGCGGAAAAGGTGGTGTTGGAAAGTCCCTTGTGACATCCACACTGGCAGTGATGATGAGCAGAAAGGGGTATAAGGTTGGTATCCTGGATGCGGACATTACCGGGCCTTCCATACCAAAAATGTTTGGTATTACGAATAAAGCAGAGGGCAGTGAGCTTGGCATCTATCCTCAAAAGTCCCATAATAATATAAAAGTTATATCGCTAAATCTTATGCTGGAGCAAGAGGATTTACCCGTTATCTGGAGGGGCCCTGTTATTGCCGGAGTTGTAAAACAGTTCTGGACTGATGTTATCTGGGGAGATGTTGACTATTTATTTCTGGACATGCCGCCGGGAACTGGGGATGTCCCGTTAACGGTTTATCAATCGATACCATTGGACGGTATTGTTATTGTAACTTCTCCGCAGGATTTGGTTTCATTAATTGTAAAGAAAGCCTATAATATGGCTAAAGCAATGAACATTCCAATATTGGGCATTGTTGAAAATATGAGCTATTTGAAATGTCCGGATTGTGGAAAAGAGATAAAGCTTTTTGGAGACAGTAAAATTGATAAGGTTGCAGAAGAACTTGGTATAAACCTGCTTGGAAAGATGCCGATTGATACTGCAGTCGCAGAATTATGTGACAATGGTGAAATTGACAAAGTCAACCATGAATACTTGTCCGATGCAGTTCGATATATAGAGAATAGTTTAGCTGTGGATGAAAAAGAGGATGGTTCTATGAAAATTGCAATTCCTACCGAGGGATCCGATGTATCCGAGCATTTTGGAAAGTGTGAAAATATTACAATTGTTGAGATAGAAAACTCTGAAGTTAAAAACAAAAAAGTAATAAGTACAATTGGAAATCAACATGGACTTCTTCCGGCATTCCTCGTAACACATAATGTTAATATGGTCATAGCAGGAGGTATGGGTGAAGG
The DNA here is from genome assembly GCA_964564015.1 of uncultured Acetivibrio sp. Taxonomy (GTDB): domain Bacteria; phylum Bacillota; class Clostridia; order Acetivibrionales; family Acetivibrionaceae; genus Acetivibrio. The sequence continues at coordinate 2,494 of CAZLZR010000020.1, read as the reverse complement.
TGCAAGGCAAGGCCTTGTTTCAAACGGTATTAGAATTATATCCGGGGCAAGCGGAAACATTGATGAAGTAATCAAGGCGTATTTAGCGGGAAGCTTAAAATCTAATGATGCAGGCTGTGCAGGTCACGGGCACTCCCATGTAGAAGGTGGATGTTCCTGCGGAAACCATTAATGAATTGTGGATTCACATAAGGGATAATTTTTTTATGAAGTGCATTTTAACACAAATCTTTGATTTTGGTGTTAAAATGCACTTTGTTTTTGTACCCCTACTTCTGAACCACCTCAAGCAGTTCCCTTGACATTGTCTCAATATCATCAACTGCTAAGTCAACTTCCTGCATTGATGCTACAAGATTCCCACTTGCCATGGCGATCTGCTCAATATCATAAAGTGCATTTGTATTGGTATTTTTTACATCTGCAACCAAATTGACTATTTTTTTACTAAGCGCTGCTGTTTCTAAAGTGTCTCCGTTTACTACAGAAAGCATATCATTGATGTTTTTGTTGGCTGTTACTACCTTGGTAAAAGAGTTACGAGCCTCCTCAATGATTTTAAGTCCTGTTTCAACAAGTTTAGAACCATTATCCATTGAGCTGACAGCTTCTTGAGTATCTTCTATTATCTTGTTTATCGAGGTGGATATATCTTTGGCAGCCTTTTGGGCCTCCTCAGCCAGATTTCTGATTTCTTGTGCGACTACGGAAAAGCCTTTACCCTGTTCTCCGGCTCGTGCTGATTCAATGGAGGCGTTGATTGCCAGCAAGTTTGTTTGCTCCGATATTTGGGTGATTACTTCAACAAAGTTGGATATTTCACTGGATCTCTGTTCAAGTTTGGCAATTATCTCCTTGCTCTGCATAGTTGCCACGGCAATTGCGCTCATTTTCTCTACAGCGTTGCTTATAACCTGCTCGTTGTTTTCCGTCATTTGCTTGACCTGTTCTGAAATAATGCCTATCTTCTTGCTCTCCTCAGATATCTTTTGCAAGTTTTCAGACATGCTTTCAACTTCAGAAGAAGCTTCTTCCATACATTTTATTGAATTTTTTGAACCTTCCGCAAGTTTTGTTGTCCTTAAAGATATATCTTCATTTGATATTGTGGTTTGTTCGGTCATCAGTGACAGGTTATTAACCGATTGAGCAAGAGAGTTGGATACATCGGTTGATTTTTCGGTAACTGCCATCATCTTACTTAGCATTTCTTCCTGATCTTTTGCACCCATCATGTTGGCAAGCATAAGGCGAGTTCTTTTTGACAGCATTATAAATATAAAGGATAGCATAATTAATTGAAATGCTTTGGGAATAATGCCAAACACTATCATTGAATACATATCCGGATAGTTATTATCAATAACACCTTTGGATGAAAGGGATAGAGCCTGGGCAATAGAAAGAAATACAACAGATGTTATGGATGTATACCAGCTTAGTTTTTTTGAAAAAAATAAGCTTGATATTGCCAGTGGAAAAGCAAACAATACTATTGCATGGAACTTAAGAATTACTGTTATTATACTTACCATAAGCACTACTGAAGTTGTTGTGGCATATTTAACCCACGAACCTCTTTTTTTTAACCCAAACACGATTATGCTTGGTGCTGAAAGTAAAATTATGGATGCAAGAGTAGCGGTTATTACTGTTCCCATGGGAACTACAAAAATGCCTGCTAGATTAAGAAAAAAAGCAAGCAGAATAATCAAATTTGTACATAGTGTAACAATTGAAGAAAACTTATTGGCTTCCAGTTCGTTATCCACAAGAATTGAGTTCTTATTCATAAGCTTTTCTCCTCTATTAAATTTACTATTATTATACTATTATGTTATTCGACGAATTTTGTGAACATCCTCTATTTTATAGGTAAATGTTTTTATGCTTGTGCCGTGCACGGTTTAAATAGAAATTTTATTTTAAGGCACTATTTACAAATACTTTAGGTGGATGCATATTTTTCTTCACATTTATTACATGCTTTTATTTGTGTATGGACATTGTAACAATTATATATTTTGGTATATAATAGGTATAAATTTTTGTGCATTGATTTTGTGTCTAAATCACAATTTTTAACTTGGAGAAGCTAGAGAAAGAAATAGGGCAAAAGGATTTTTAAGGAGGAGTGGTCATGGGAGAACTGAGCAAACTGCCCAATATAGGGGCAACATGTGAGAAAAGACTTGCTTCAATCGGAATAAATGATGTTGAAACTCTAAAGGGAACCGGAAGTAAAGAGGCATTCATCAAACTTTATTTAGTTGAGGGAGACACCTGCTTCAATACTTTATGTGCATTAGAAGGGGCTATTCAGGGGATACGCTGGCATAACCTGTCGGAAGAAATAAAAGATGATCTGAAGAAATTCTATAAGGAAGTAACAGCAAAGCAGGAAAAATGATAAAAACAGAGGTTTTGACAACTGGTATAATCCCGTTTTCGACAGTTGAGAGTTTAAGAAAAACCGACACCACATATAAACACT
>CAZLZR010000019.1:62598-73493 GCA_964564015.1 uncultured Acetivibrio sp. | reverse complement strand
TAATATTGCTCCTAAAATAGTCGCACCCGAACGAGAGGTTCCGGGAATCAGAGCCAGTACCTGAAATACTCCTATTATTGCAGCTGTCTTATAACTCAACTTATCAAAATTATTAATCAAAGACTTCTTTGTCTTGTTTCGTTTTTCCAAAAGAATAAATAACACACCATATATAATTAATGTAGCTGTTACTGTTTTATAATTATAAAACAACTCATCTATCTTATCATCAAAGGGAATACCTATTAATGCTGCAGGCAAAATTGCAACTATTACTTTCATCCATAAGTCAACCGTATCCTTCTTAATATGCAGAAGTATCTTCTCCCACAAGTTAACTTTATCCTTCTGTACATGAAGATTTCTTTTTAAAGATATCGGAAACAGCTTATTCCAATATAGCAATATTACTGCTAAAATTGCGCCAAGTTGAATAACTACAAAAAACATCTCCTTGAATTTGTCTGACATATTCAGCTTTATAAATTCATCCGCTAAAATCATATGCCCTGTACTGCTTATTGGCAGCCATTCTGTAATTCCTTCAATAATTCCCAAAATAATTGCTTTAATAATTTCCATACTATTTAATCCTCTCCTCATTGTATGCTAATTCTGATCCAAATCCTTCAGGCAAAACTCATAATAAACGTTACTTTCAAAAGTATAGTTTTTAAGCAACGGCTTCATTATAATCGGTCAGTTAATCACATACGTTGTTTTTTCGTTACCATCCTTTGGTGTAGTTCTCCCCCTCTATTGACTTAAAGATTATACATCATAGGCATTCCAATATCAACCACATTTAAATGGACTGAACTATTTTACAAACTATTTTCAAACTAAAAAAGCCGATTAATCCATCGGCATATTTAGGCAATAATATGTAATTTAAATCAATATAATTTTATTTAAATCGATATAAATTCTATATTAAACTTTTCTTTTATGAGTTTTTCATTATAACGTCTTCAATGGCATTTGCCACATCCTCGCATGCATCGCAGCACTTTTCCAGGAAATGGAATGTAGATTCCCATGCTGCCACCTCTTTAAAATCATTGCAATTTACGTATAAATCCCTCATTGCTTCAGTATAATACTTGTCACCATCTTCCTCAAGATGATTAACTTCCACAATCAAATCGTGCAGTGTTTTGGATTTTCTGAAATTATGAAACTCACCCAGCGCTACTTTTAAGGAATCACAACATTTAACAATAACTTCTGTCATCTTTAAAGCATACGGACGTATGTTCGTTACATTAAACATATACATTCTGAGCACAACATCCTCAATTGCATCTGTAACGTTATCTATCGAATTTGCCAATGCCATGATATCTTCTCTCTCAATGGGTGTAATAAATTCCTTAGCCAGCTTTTTTGTCATTACGTGTCTTGCTTCATCTCCGCCATGCTCAATACTGTGCATTTCTTCTAATCTCTTTACCAATTCATCGGCCTTAAAGTGATTCATGATTTGATTCAATAAACCTGCTGCTTTACAGGAATAATCAACTAATTCTACAAAAGTATCATAATAGTATTCATCTTTTTTGCGAGCCATAATTCCCAATCCTCTTTCATTAAATTATTATTCTTTAAAAAAACCTAATACTATAGACAGTAATAGCATTAGGAGAAGCTGTCCAAACAATTACCATTAATCCCCACAATGTAAGAAGGCTGGTTACAATCAGTGCCGGATTTCTAATTAATTCGTTTAAAAAAGAGCTAAGCGTTACTGTCATTTTTCATCAACTTTCCTTTAGTTTTTCACAAATATTCACCTAAATGCGTTTTTACCTTCTTGACCTTTCTTAGAATAGCATATTTCACCACGATATACAATATACTTTCTGAAAATCCAACCATCACTAACAATCATTTAACGTTGATTTAACATTGATTTAACAATTCCAGTATTGTTAAGGACCAGAGATTTTTTTGTTAAAATCAACTGCTATTTAGTTTATCAAAACTTCCTTAAAAAAGCTTAAATTTGCATATTTCTATTTTATCCGATTTTTAAAAAGAAAATCATTAAAAAGAGTTGCAGCTCAATGTCTGCAACTCCTGCTTAAGCAAAAATGCCGGAAGCCTATTTTGTTGTCTGTGCTTCAACCAGCCTCTTACCGCAATATATTTCACGGAGGCGAGGCTTCTCAATTTTTCCGGTTGGATTTCTCGGAACCTGAGCAAAAATAATTTTGTGCGGTCTTTTATAGCGTGGCAATTCCTTACAGAATTCATTTATGTCATCTTCAGTACATACAGCACCTTCCTTCAGTTCTATTATAGCCGCTGCGATTTCTCCAAGTCTCTCATCAGGCATCCCTATGACAGCTACATCTTTTATTGCCTGGTGTGCTCTCAAAAAGTCTTCGATCTGTACAGGATATAAATTCTCACCACCGGTAATAATTACATCCTTTTTACGGTCAACAAGATAAATAAAACCATCTTCGTCCATTTTTGCAACATCACCGGTATATAACCAGCCATCTTTCAGTATTTCAGCTGTTGCTTTCGGGTTGTTGAAGTAACATTTCATAACACCGGGACCTTTGACAATCAATTCGCCTACCTCGCCCACTGCAACAGGCTCACCATTGTCTTTAACAATAGCTGTTTCCCAGAGATATCCTGCTTTTCCGATAGACCCAACCTTGTGAATGTTTTCTACACCAAGGTGTACACAGCCTGGACCGATTGATTCACTCAGCCCGTAGTTTGTATCGTACTCATGTTCAGGAAATACCTGCTTCCATCGACGAATCAAACTAGGCGGAACAGGTTGTGCCCCAACATGCATAAGCCTCCATTGTTCAAGGCGGTAATCTTCCAGTCGAATTTCACCGCGATCAATTGCATCCAGAATGTCTTGCACCCATGGAACAAGCAGCCAGACAATGGTAGCTTTTTCTTCTGAAACAGCCTGCAAAACCCACTCGGGTTTAACTCCTCTTAATAAAACAGCCTTGCTTCCGGACAACAAACTGCCAAACCAATGCATTTTTGCGCCGGTATGATAGAGTGGAGGAATACACAAAAAAACATCTTCACGCGTCTGTGAATGGTGGTTCTGCTCTGTCATACATGAAGAAACCAGTGCGCTGTGAGAGTGTAGAATTGCTTTCGGAAATCCGGTTGTACCGGATGAGAAATAAATTGCTGCATCATCGTCGTCTTTCAATTCAACAGCAGGTGCTGTAGATGAGCAAAAAGATACGAGTTTGTCATAACTGTCAGCAAAAGTAGGTCGATTCTCACCAACATAGAAAAATGTCTTTACACCCTGCAGATGATCAAATACCTGCTCTACACGCCCGATGAATTCAGGTCCGAATATTAGTGTATTGGCTTCTGACAACTCAAGGCAGTATTTAATTTCCTCCGCAGTGTAACGATAATTCATTGGAACGGCTAAAGCTCCTGTCTTTAAGGTACCAAAATAAATAGGAAGCCATTCGAGACAGTTCATAAGAAGGATAGCTACTTTATCACCCTTTTTAATACCACGAGTGAGCAAAAGATTAGCAAAACGATTCGCCTTGGTATCAAATTCCTTCCATGTCATTTCACGACGATATTTTTCAGCCGGGCTTGTCTCAATCAAATTGTATTCACGCCATGTTACTGTGTGATCTGGCTGGTTGGTAGGATTAATTTCCACTAGACTGACCTCAGATGGATAAAGCTTTGCATTTTTTTCAAGAAAATCAGTAATTGCCATTTTAAACACCCTTTCTTTGCCATTAGAATCATTGAAACTTAGGCGAGATAAATATAAAAATACATCCTCCGTTCAAGCAGATGCAAACTGCATTGTAACAGAGGACGGATAAATCCATTGTACCACCTGTATCTACTGCCACTTACAGTACGCCACCCCAAAAGACTTTCAAGCAGGTACGTTAAGAAATGTGGCAGGTTAAAAGGCATTCCCGTCTCAATCTGCGTAATAAAGCGCTTGTAAAACTAATTTTATCATCCACATGTTGAATTTTCAAGTAATTATGGATTTAATATTTCAAGCGCCGGTTAAATTTATTACAATGACAATACGAGAATCCTTCTTTATAAAAGCCATTCTAAAGCCAATCCCACAACCAAAGAAAAAGGTTTGTATCACTCTCAAACATTTATCTATTAAAAAGTCTTAGGTACTCCCCGTAGCCTTCCTTTTCCAGTTCTTCCACAGGTATAAATCGAAGTGCTGCCGAGTTTATACAATACCTTGTACCGGTTGGAGTGGGGCCATCACCAAACACATGCCCCAAGTGAGAATCTCCATATTTACTCCTCACTTCAGTGCGTATCATAAAATGGCTTTTATCTATCTTTTCTTTTATGTTTTCCTTAGCAAGAGCCTTATCGAAACTCGGCCAGCCACAGCCTGAATCAAATTTGTCAAGGGAACTGAACAGCGGCTCACCTGAAACAATATCTACATAAATGCCTTCTTTTTTGTTATCCCAGTATTCATTTTCAAAAGGTCTTTCTGTAGCATTCTCCTGGGTTACCTGATATTGGAGAGCAGTCAATTTCTTCTTAAGAGTACTGTCATCGGGTTTTGTAAACTGCTTTTTTCTGGCTTCTCTGATTCTGCAGGTATTCTGAATAAAAGCCTCCCGCCCTGATCCCATCTTATAACTCTTGTAATGATCGGGATTTTTTAAATGGTAATCCTGATGATACTCCTCTGCCGGATAAAACTCCGAGACCTTTATTATCCTTGTTGCAACAGATTTGTTATACAGGCCTTCAGCTTCCAGATTTCTTTTTGAAGCCTCGGACAGTTCTCTCTGTTCTTCATCATGGTAAAATATAGCTGTCTTGTACTGCGAACCCTTATCAAAAAACTGTCCTTCCGGGTCAGTCGGGTCAATCTGGCTCCAAAAAACATCAAGAATAGCCTCATAGGAAATTGTATCAGGGTCATATTTTATCTGTATGGCTTCATAATGTCCTGTACTTCCACCACAAACCTCTTCATATGATGGGTTGCCGGTAATTCCTCCAGTATAACCCGCAAGCACTTCATGTACTCCTTTCAGTTCTTTGAACGGAGGAACCATACACCAAAAACATCCCCCCGCAAAAGTAGCCAATTTTAATCCATCAAATTCATTACTCATAACAAATCCCACACTTCCACAATAATTTAAGTATAACAATCATATATATTTATATTAGTAATACCCTTCAAATCCCGATTTAATCATTCACCACTATTTTCTCCAAGTCCATCTAAACTCAAAAAAAGTGGAAGTTTTATTTTATTGGTTCCTTAAGTAGGATTGAATGGCTGCAATACCTTTTAAAGCCTTATGTAAAATTGAATCTTTTAAATAATAATTACACATATTTAATATAGGCTTTATTTTATCGAAGTATGAAAGGAATGATTCTATGAAAAACAATAAAAGAGACGATAAACTTTATATCAACACTATATCTTCACCAACTGATATTAAAGCTGTTACCAACAGTCCTGCCGGAAATGCAGAAATAGATCCTTTCTGTATATACGCACACAAAAGGCATGCCATCGGATCAAAAATAATAAATAATGATGGCTCCCAAACAATATGTTCAACTGAGAATCACGGATCATGGCAAAATTCAAAATAGCTTCTGGTTAAATACTAATAACAACCAAAACCTTGGCCACTAAAATCGGCCAAGGTTTTTTAGTTTTTGTCAGACTATCGAAATAGTCTTTACATATACAAGCTTTTGTTATAATATTTATCTATACTATTACAATAGTCTAATTTATGAAAGGTGTGGTGATTTGTGAAATACAAGAATTTTTATTTATTTTCATTGGTAGCAGTTTTATCAGCATCTGCATACCCCATATACATGGGTGCGGTAATGATGATAAATTGTTTAAAAAGTGGTTCCATAAATGTGGCTGATTACCCTGAATACATAATACCCTATACTCCAATAAGTATTGCATTGATTGCTTCGACTGCAATTATGCCGTTGTTATTCAAGCTCTTCAAACGCTATACTCTCCCTGTTGTCTCGTTTTTAGGAATACTGATATTCTTTGCATTTGAATTGGTATTTGAACAGATTCCTGTTATTGATAATTATGAAAATATTAAGCTTCAATCCTGGCAATTTTTCCTGTGCTACTCAACTCCTGAAGTTCTACGCTCCATGGGAAAACCCATATACGCAGCCAACAATCCGGCGTTCAAAGTACACTTTTACATTATTTCCATCGTCATAATCCTTGCAGTTTTATATGTGATATATGGTTTTTCCAAGATGCTTCGTGAACAGAATTTTGCTAAAATGCGTCCGTTGATTGCCCAAACCATCTCTGTAGTTATATTCATTGCGCTCTGTATATTTGCCTGTCTAACCGCTTTTTACAGAAACGGCACTCTTTACATATCACCTTTATCGTCGTCACTAATGTCACTATTCTTCATAGTATTCGGTATAACAGTGGGTACTTATGTTGGCTCTATACTTTATGGAAGAAGCAGATTTCTCTCTAAGCTCATACCTTCAATATGCGCATCAGCAACAACACTCGTCATGTATATTGGTGAACTGCTTTTGATGAATGGAATACTATTCAAGTTTGGATTAAGCTTTTTTTTCACACCCATAGGCAGTTTTCCCTTCGCCCCGGCTGATCTTTGCACTATTCTTTGTTCAGGCTTAATTACATACTTCATTATGCTTTTCCTAAACAAGACACACAAAAAAACAGGCAATGAGGGAAATAAGCCTTAATTAAATGATCGCGAAACTCATTTTACTGTTACATTATCTAAATTCTGTATGCCACCTTGACATGATGTAAAAACTGGCATATATTAATCAATAGACAAGATAACACACTTTATCTTGTCTATTGATTTAATACAAGTTCCGATTTCACAAGAATATTGCTGTATATTGAATTTCTGTATTCTTATGTATGATAAATTACCGAAGAATTCAATGGCAAGCTAAAGTGACACAGAACAAGTGTTACCGTATATAGTTTTCTTACTGTACCAAAAATTAGTACGGATAGTACAAAATTTTATAAAGTATATCACTTTTCCATTACATGGCATATTATTCTCCGGTAAATACTGCAATAATTAAAGCGAATTTTAAGCATCATATAGATGAACAACTTTACTATAATAACTTAAACATTGGTTATCTATATTTATATATTATGCAAGTTAAAAAAAATTAGGAGAAGATACTTATGACTAACTATAGTTCAAACCCTGAAGCTAAACTTAAAATACTCGAAATTGATCCGTGGCTTGAACCTCACAGGTATGACCTCGAAGAGAGAATGAAAAGATACCATGGTGTTAAAAATGCTCTCCTTGGAGATTGCAAAAGTTTCAAAGAATTTGCAAATGCACACCTTTATTTTGGCTTTCATCAGACTGATGAAGGCTGGTATTACCGTGAATGGGCTCCTGCCGCAGACGCTTTATATCTCATTGGAGATTTTAACAGTTGGAATCGTGAGTCACACCCCCTGACTAAAAAAGAACATGGAGTTTGGGAAATATTTCTCCCGGGGAAAAATGCACTTACCCATAAATCTCTTGTCAAGGTACATATAAAAAGTCAGGGACGAGCAAATGATCGTATTCCGCTTTATATAAGAAGAGTTGTACAGGATCCTGAAACCCACAACTTCAGCGGACAAATCTGGGATCCTGAAAATCCTTTCGTATGGACGGATTCCGGATTTCAAGTAGATACCTCCAAAGCTCCGTTAATATATGAAACTCATGTGGGAATGGCTCAGGAAAAATGCGACATGGGAACCTATAAAGAGTTTGAGGAAACCATGCTCCCGAAAGTAAAAAATCTTGGGTACAATACTATTCAAATTATGGCCATAATGGAGCACCCTTATTACGCCTCCTTCGGATACCATGTCACCAACTTCTTTGCCGCCTCCTCGTGGTTTGGTACTCCCGAGGAACTCAAATCCCTTATTAATAAAGCCCACGAAATGGGCATTGCTGTCCTTATGGATATTGTACACTCCCATGCTGCAAAGAATTTTGCAGAGGGAATAAATGAGTTTGATGGTACCGACTACCAGTTTTTCCATTCAGGTGCTCAAGGCACTCATCACGTTTGGGATTCCAAGCTGTTCAACTACGGAAAGCATGAAGTAATTCATTTTCTTTTATCAAACATAAAATTCTGGCTGGAAGAATACCATTTTGACGGATTCCGTTTCGATGGTATCACGTCCATGATTTATCATGACCACGGTTTAGGAACAGCCTTTGACAACTACAACAGATACTTCAGCATGAACACAAATGTTGAGGCTTTGACTTATCTTCAGTATGCCAATGAGTTGATCAAAGAAGTAAAACCTCATTCAATTTCTATTGCCGAAGACATGAGTGGCATGCCGGGAATGTGCCTCCCTATTGAATATGGAGGAATAGGCTTTGATTACAGGTTGGCCATGGGAATGCCCGACTTCTGGGTAAATACAATAAAGCTCCGTGATGATGACTGGAACATGCAGGCACTATATCATGAGCTATCCACAAGTCGTTATATGGAAAAGCGCATAGGCTATGTCGAATCCCATGACCAGGCTTTGGTTGGAGACAAAACTTTTATTTTCTGGATGGCAGACAAAGAGATGTACTGGCATATGAATAAAGAAAGCCAAAACCTTGCAATAGATCGCGCAATTGCGCTGCACAAAATGGCAAGGTTTATTACAATTTCTCTTGGTGCGGAAGGGTATTTGAATTTTATGGGCAACGAGTTCGGACATCCTGAGTGGATTGACTTTCCAAGAGAAGGTAACGGCTGGAGCTTTAAACACTGCAGAAGGCAATGGACCTTGGCTGACAGCGATTACCTGAGATATTACGACCTCAACCAATTTGACAAAGCAATGATTCATTTTATGTCTGAAGAAGGTCTCGTTGGGTGCGGTGCGCCTCATTCTCTCTGGATAGACCAAGACAGAAAGCTAATTGCTTTTAGAAAGAAGGATTTCATATTTTTATTTAATTTTCACCCTACCGAATCGTATCCGAATTTTGAACTTCCAATTCATCAGGACGGTCGGTTCCAAGTGGTTCTGGATACGGATGAAGCCAGGTTCGGTGGATATAGCCGTATATCCCATGATGTAATTTATGATACTTACAAGCTTAATATGAACTCTGATTTTACCGGAATTTCAATATACTCTCCTAACCGTACGGCGTTGGTATTAAAAAAATTATAAGACCCAAAAGCTAAAAGCAATGGTTTGATGTTTACCATTGCTTTTTCTTATTTACCTTCCTGGTTAAGCACATTTTGAAACATCAATTCTTTCATTAATTAAAAGTATATACAATATATGAAATTTATTGACTATCAAAATATATAGTTATACAATTATTTTAACAGAATAAAATGTTTATTGTTAATTTACACTACTCTTTTCAATTATTCCAAATTAAATCGATTTCATTTTATATAGAGCTAATCATAGAATTCTCTCTCTTACTCTTTAAAACCTGATTTAGTTATTATGCAATATAAAATTTAGCACCTAAGTTTTACATTGAAATAGAATAAAATAAAAAAGAATCCAAGGGAGGAATGATTAAATGAAAAAGGTTTTTAGCATTTTTATTGTTATCACAATGTTTGTTACCATTTTTGCAACCTCAATCAACTTTGGAACTGCCTTTGCCACATCAGATTTTGTGGTTTCCATGGGGACGGTTGATGCTTCGACTTCTGAAGTGATATCTGTTCCAATCAGTATCACAAATGTACCTGTTGAAGGATTAGCTGGATGTGATATGACAATCAAGTATGATCCGTCCCAGCTGGAGTATCTGGCATGTGAATCAGGAGATATAGTTTCCAACCCATCTGTAAACTTTGCTTCAAACAAACCTAAAGATGGGGAAGTAAGACTTCTCTTCCTTGATTATACACTTGCAGATGAGTACATAAAATCAGACGGATTGCTTGCAAACCTTAATTTTAAAGTTATTGGTTCCTCTAGCATATCAACTCCAATAATTATTTCAAATGCAAATTTTGTCGACCTTAGAATTAAAAGAATAAACACATTAACAATATCGGGATCAGTTAATATCAATGGTTTCATTCCATCGCAAAACCTTGAAATTCAAGTCGGTTCAACCGAAGGAAACACAGGCGATATTGTTACTGTTCCTGTAAACTTTCTAAATGTTCCCGACAAAGGTATTTTAGCATGTGATTTTGCTGTTAACTATGACCCTGAACAACTAGAATTTGTTGATTATACAGTTGGTGAAATTGTTTATAATCCGTCAGTAAACTTTGCTATAAATCCACAATATTCTGACGGAGCTATTAAATTCCTCTTCCTTGACGAAACAACTGAAGATGAACATATAATTTCCGATGGCACGTTTGTTTACCTTGATTTCAAAATTACAGGAACTTCCATTACATCAACTCCTGTTATGGCAAGCCGCTTTACTGCTGTAGATACTAATTTTGTCCGGATTACACCAACATTAGTACCGGGATCAGTCAACATCACAGGTTCCATTCCATCACAAGATTTCAAACTTCAAGTCGGTTCAACCGAAGGAAACACAGGCGATATTGTTACTGTTCCTGTAAACTTTCTAAATGTTCCCGACAAAGGTATTTTAGCATGTGATTTTGCTGTTAACTATGACCATGATCAATTAGAATTTGTGGATTATACAGTTGGTGAAATTGTTTATAATCCGTCAGTTAACTTCCATATAAATCCACAGTATTTTGACGGAGGAATAAAATTTCTCTTCCTTGACGAAACAACTGAAGCTGAACATATAATTTCCGATGGCGCGTTTGTTTACCTTGATTTCAAAATTACAGGA
>CAZLZR010000019.1:0-62498 GCA_964564015.1 uncultured Acetivibrio sp. | reverse complement strand
TCAAACTTCAAGTCGGTTCAACCGAAGGAAACACAGGCGATATTGTTACTGTTCCCGTATACTTCCTAAATATTCCCGATAAAGGTATTTTAGCATGTGACTTTGCTGTTAACTATGATCCTGAACAGTTAGAATTTGTGGATTATACTGTCGGTGAAATTGTTTATAATCCGTCAGTTAACTTCCATATAAATCCGCAGTATTCTGACAGAGCAATAAAATTCCTCTTCCTTGACTATACAACTGAAGATGAACATATAATTTCTGATGGCGCGTTTGTATACCTTGATTTCAAAATTACAGGAACTTCCGACAAATCAACTCCTGTCATAGCAACCGGCATTACTGTCGCAGATACCAATACTGTTAAAATCACTCCAATAGAGGTACCGGGGTCAGTCGTTATCACAGGTATAAATCCATCACAAAACTTTGAAGTTCAAGTTGGTTCAACCGGAGGAAAAGCAGGCGATATTGTTACTGTTCCTGTAAACTTCCTAAATGTTCCTGATAAAGGTATTTTTACATGTGATTTTGCTGTTGACTATGACACTACTCAGTTAGAATTTGTGGACTACACAGTTGGCGAAATTGTTTATAATCCGTCAGTAAACTTCTTTATAAATCCAGAGTTTTACGCAGGAGGAATAAAATTACTCTTCCTTGACTATACAACTAAAGATGAACATATAATTTCCGATGGAACATTTGTTAACCTCAACTTCAAAATCACAGAAGCTTCCAGCACGTCAACTACTATCCGCGTTTTAGATACAACATTTGGAGACGCTAATCTTAAAAGGATTACACCAAAAGTTTCTCCAGGATTGGTTAGAATCCCCACATATCCGGTATCAGAACCTGAATTCAAGATCAATGTAGGTTCCACAAAAACAAATATCGGTGCAATTGCAGAAGTACCAGTTATTTTATTAGATACACCAGATACGGGGATTAGTCTGTTTGATATGAAAGTTACTTACGATCCAACCCAGTTGGAATATTTGATTTATGAAGGCGGTAACACAGCTCCATATACAACATGCTTTAACGTTATCAATGAATCTGACGGAAAGCTGAGAATATTAAACATTGAACCTCTACCAACAGAAGATAATTATGTATTACCAGATGGAATACTTGTAAAACTTTACTTTAGAGCAATAGGTTCTTCAAAGGAAACACCTATTCAATTAAGTGATGCAGAATTGGGAGATAAAGATTTAAATTCTGTAAGTGCAATATTAGGCTCAGGCATAGTTAATATTTCCGATTTGCCTGCCCCATATTTTACAGCCGGTTTTATTCTGCCAGACTTCCAAGTCCCTACAGTATCAGATGCTAATGCCGGATTTAAAGTAGAATTGATCGGTACAGATTTATATGCTATCACGGACAAAGCTGGGTATTTTGAATTTGCCGAGGTACCTTCCGGAGAATATGATATCAGAATTACTAAAAACAATTACCTTACAAGGCTTATTGAAAATGTCTCCATTGAAGCTAATATTGAATTATCCACTTCTTCAGATCCAATACTCATGTGGGCAGGCGACATTGAAATAAACGGCTCACAAGACGGGGCAATAAATCTTGAGGATATTATTGAAATATGCAAAGGATTTAATAGCGTAATCGGAAATCCTTTATACCAGGAGCATCTGGACATAAATTTAGACGGTGCACTAAACATGGAGGATATAATGATAGTTGCAAAACATTTTAACAAGATATCATTAGATTATTAGTATCTCTGAAAAATCTGGGGAAGGATAACCAAATATCCTTCCCCAGATTTTTTTAATGTCTAAGAAAGTGCATTTCTTTCTGGCATCAAAAAAAGTCTACCTAAAGGCTTTTCGCTTTTTTAAGTCTTTTAGAATCTATATTTTTAATTTACACATTTAAATCCCTCTTTCTATAAAACACATAAGTTATATAAATCATTACTACAATAATTACTGACGACAGAATTACAAAAACAGGTTGTATCCCTCCATTGAGCACGTTTTCAGCTTCAAAGTATTTAAATGGCGTAATATACTTCAACCCCTCAAGCCTGCTGTTCATACTGATTGCAGAAGAAAGAACGAATGAAACCAGCAAAACTACAGTTGCACTCGTAGGAGCAGCTTTTGAATTCCTGCTTAATGCAGCTATACCTGTCCCAATCGACAAAAACACCATCTGCAAAATAAACATTCCGATCATTAATATAACTATATCACCTATTATCTGCTCACCATTGGCGTATTTTGTAACAATAGCTATCGAAAGCGCCAAGGTAACAATATTGAAAACAATTATATTAAAAAACGCTGCCAGAAGTTTCGCTGTTATGATTTTTGACCTTGAGACAGGCTTTACCATCAAAAATTCAGTCGTTTTATCTCGTTCTTCCTTAGATATTATGTTTGCTCCAAGCAAGGAGGCATGAATTGTAGCCATAAGCAGGATATATAAATATAACATCCCATAAAACCCACTTGCTTTTGTCAGGTCAAAATTACCCATACCAAGTACAGCTCTTATTGTTTTTGGAACAGATGACATAATTTGATTTAAAGACTCTCCTGACCCTACATATGAAGTATACTTTGCCATTGAAGACACAATTGTAAAGAATAAGGCTACACTCCAAATAATAAGAGATTTTCTATACGCTCTCAGTTCTCTTATAAAAATATTCATAACTTATCTCCCTCCTTAAACCGCATGAATGTCTTTTTTCTTGTATATCAGATAACTTCCTGCAATGGCAGCAATAATAAAAACACAACCCACAATAATGTAAGAAGTTTCATATGCTGCATTTCGAATAATATACCCAGCATCAAAATACCTGAAAGGAGATATATACCTTGCTTTATCTTCACCAATAACTGATCCAAGAGACCCAATAATGTAAAACCCGAATACTGTGCTCAGGGATATGGAAATCACCGACTTGATTTTGCCTGCCATGACTGAAATAATAATACCAAGAAACATAAATATCAATTGAACAAAGAACAATGTTAAAGATAGCATGAGGAACAGCTTCACATTATACTCTGCTACTATAGCGGTTGTAGAAGTAACAGTCAATACAAGGTAGATAATATTCGTAACCAATAGCAAAGAAAATGCTGCAAATATTTTAGCCGAAAGTACCAACACTCGGCTCACAGGTTTTGTCATAAGGAAGTCGGCAGTTTTATCACGCACTTCCTTTGACAATATAGAAATTCCCAGATTCATTGCCTGAATAGCTCCACATAATAAAACAAAGGGCAATACAATGGAGTAAAAGCCTTCAAGTGTAGAAATGCTGTCTAAATATATATTAAAAAGCTTTTTTGCCATATCAGGCAGATTGCTGATGAAAACTCGGAATGCCTCTATATCTTCTCCAAGACCTTTAAAAATCAGTATATACATAATTGCCAGCCCATACATGGAAAGCGACCAGATAATTGTTGACTTTCGGTAGGCCTTCAGTTCATGAAGAAAAATATTCATAACCCTCATGCCTCCTTTTCATAATAGTGCATAAAAATTTCTTCAAGGTTTGGTTCCTCAATCCACACATTTGATATTTCGATCTCAGAGATTTTTTTCATTATCAGATTGACATTACCCTTAAATAAAAAGCTGATGCTTTCTTCCTTTATCTCGAGATTACTCACACCGGCTATATTAAAATGGTCTTTGTCAATTTCAGACTTTATTTCAATCTTGAACCTCTTGTAGTTGTTTTCATTTAAGTTACTCAGTTTTTCCAGCTTGATAATTCTGCCTTCCTTAATTATGGCAACACGGCTGCACAACCGTTGCACCTCACTTAGGACATGGGACGACAGGAAAATAGTTGCGCCTTTTTTGTTTTCCTCCTCAAGCAAGTCAAAGAACTTTTGCTGCATAAGAGGGTCAAGTCCGCTTGTAGGTTCATCGAGTATAATCAGTTTTGGCTCGTGAAGCAAGCCCTGAACAATTCCAACCTTTTTCTTGTTTCCAAAGGACAGGTCGTCAATTCTTTTCTTAAGGTCTAAATCCATTATTTCAGCCAACTCATTAATTCTTTTGCTGCAATCCTTTTTGTAAAAGCTCGCTGAATAATTCAACAGGTCTATAACTTTCATTTTGTCATAATAAAACACTTCCGAAGGTAAGTATCCCACATCTTTTGCAATTTCGGGGGCAAATTTAATGCAGTCCTTTCCAAAAATCTCAGCACTTCCAGAGTTCGGATAAATCAGAGCCAATAATGTCCTTATTGTCGTAGACTTACCCGCTCCGTTGGGACCTATAAATCCAAATATTTCTCCTTTCTCAACACTAAAGCTTACATCAACTATTCCTCTTGCCTTGCCATAACTCTTTGTAAGGTTCCTAATTTCAATTGCATTCATATCTTAAATCCCTCCCAGTATATTTTACCCATCGATTCTTTCAAAATATATCTCAGGCAGAACAATTCTTATTTCATACTCCGTGTCTTCTTTCTGCCAATATACAATAAATCCAATTTTTGCCCCTTTGGGTATATAGTTTCTTTGCTTCATAAGCTCAATCTTACCAATAAAATCTTTTGAAAATCTTACCACCGGCTGGCCCTTAAAATCACGGCAAATATCTCCGTCAACAACAATTTCATCTCCGCTTGTAAGATCCAAAATATATTTCTGACATGGTAGAAAGAAATCCAGCCAAACATCCTTAAAACTCAACTGAATTGCTATCTGTCTTGGTGGAAAATACTCCTTGTTGTCATTTAACAGGATGAGATTCTCTGCTTTAATAAAATCCAGATAATTTCCATTGTAGTGAATGGCCAGGTTGCGTTTAGCCCTTGTCATAGCAACGTATACCTGCCTAATATCATCATCCGTTCCGATCTCAAATTGGTCAAGCATCAGAAAAACGTTGTCAAACTCGCGCCCTTTGGCCTTATGAATAGTAGAAACAAATATTGTTTCTATTTTTTCTCCAAAAAAATCCTCCAGTTTAGACTCCCGGATAAAGACTTCCAGATCCGATTTGTATTTATTTTTTGGATTTGTCGTCTCAAAATCCTTAATGATATTCAACACAATCTCCAAGTTTGTGCTCCTGCCGTACTGCTCCACCAACTTCCGTTTTGCATTTGCCCATATATCGTCACCAATCATAAAAGTATCTTTAGTCAAATTAAGCCGGCTTAAGAAAAACCTTACCTCCAAAAGGTTATAGAGATTAAATCCCTCATTACTCTGGATCAGCTTTGCCGAAATCCCATGCTTCACAAGCAATCCTGCAATCTGCATGGCTTCCTTATTGCTTTTTGTCAAAACGCAGGTAGAGCCTGCAATCCCTTCGGACAAGATATCATTAACAAGAGGAGTAATCAAATTTTTGCTTCTGTATTTTATCAGTTTTATTCTACCGTTATCCCTTTGTACTGCAAAAATCGGTGTACTTTTCAATCGATGTGTTATTTTTCTCACAAACTGATTGGTAAAATCAACAAGGTTATTTTTACTCCTATAATTCTCAACCAATTCATACATAACCGCATTTTTCCCGTTAATCATCTGCTCAAGGTATTTAGAACTTGCACCCCTGAATCCGTATATATTCTGATCATCATCACCTACTGCAATTACTCGCATATCTTCATTATGTTCTATCAAAGCATTGATAAACTCAAACTCGTCGGCATCCATATCCTGAGCCTCATCCACAACCAAAACCGTTTTGGTAATCATTCCGGCTTCAACTTCATTATTTTTAATTCTCCGGGTAGTTTCTTTAACTATATCATCTGATTTCTCCAATGTTCCAATCTTTCCAAGCAAATCAAAGCAATAAGAGTGGAAAGTCTTTATCTCAACATAATTTGCAGCATTACCTATAAGATTTAGCAACCGCTTTTTAAACTCAGTCGCAGCAGCCCGGGAAAAAGTTAACATCAGCATCTGTTCATGCTTTACGTCTTCCATTAAGAGTAAAGATGCAAGTTTATGCACCAAAACTCTAGTCTTGCCGCTGCCTGGTCCTGCCGCCACAACAATGTATTTTGCCTCTTTATCGGTGATAATCTTTAATTGTGTCGGGGACAGCTCTCCAAAAAGCTGTTTGAACTTGCCGGGTGTAATATTTCTTTTGATTTCGTTTTGGCGGCCTCCTTTAAAATATTTGTTTAAAAATGATGTGTAATTCAGTTGAAAATAGTCATTTACAAACTGTAATGCATCCTTGTAGTCACTGAGCATCTTCCGGGCATATTCACCCACAATGTGGATCTGCTGTATTTTGTTTTCATAAAACTCCTTAAGCTTTTGATAATCCTCTACCTTGTAACGCCTTTTATTATCCTCAATACGCTCAATTACCATGGGATTATAAAGCACCATAAATCCGCCCTCAATTTTCAGCGCATCGATTTTGGACAAATAGAACAGTGCATCCTCAACATCTTCCACATCTGCTTTGGTACTAAAGAGCGTGAGTTGCCGTTCGAATTCCTCTTTTAATTCAAAAACTGAGAATTCTACCATTACCTCGTCTTTACCGGCCTGTTCCTCCCTTATATCCGAATTGCTTTTATTATAAAGGTACTCAACAATAAACTGTGCCAACTCGTGCCTTTTGGTAAGCTTTTCATCAAGCATATCCCTGTCATAGAGTGTCATTACCGCAATATGGTTTGATGATCGCCCTGTGCTTTGCTTTTTTATCCAATTCTTAATGACCCACAAATTTATTACCGTTCTTATATTCCTAGGGTTTATGTCCTTGCAACCATAGCTTTCTGCCTGCTCGTTCAGTTCCTTTATATGAAACACACTTTCTTTATTGACAAAAACGGTAAGCAGAAATTTTTCTATTTTCATAAAGGTTTTCAGAATCCCCAGAGAACGGTTTTTATTTTCCTTTTTCTTTATGAACGCTCCTAAGTCTTTTGTGAAAGCTAAAATCTTTGCTTCACGAAGTAAATTAACAGTTCGCATTACTTCTTCCTTTTCAAGCCCCAAGTGGTCTGAAATATAATCAATTCTGGATTCCGGCTCTTCTCCCATGGCGTTCTTTCTGCTTTTGCCTGAAATAAGACTCTTTATGATACGGACAGCGTTTTCCTTTTGTTTTCCTTCAAATTTGTGCGATGCATTTATTTTTTCAATAGCTTCCTGGGCATTTTTTGCCAGAATACTATCGGCAAATATTCTCGGCATGTTCTGTCCGCGTTTGAGATATCCCGCGTCTTCAAGCGCTGCAATTGCTGTCGTAACCCTTGTTTCAATACCAAACATATTATCATCCCACCCGGCTCTTCGTGCAATTTCCATTGCCGATTGGGATACTTTTGATCGAAACCGTGTAATATCCTTAATCGCTTTCCACACCTGCTGAATCTCTTCAATATTCAGCTTTGTCTGATTAAGAAGCATAAAATGCTTGCTTAAGTCCTCATCATTAAAAAGGACATAACAGTCGGCAGATATATTTTCATCCCTGCCAGCTCTCCCAGCTTCCTGAACATAATTCTCAAGGGAATCGGAAATCTCATAGTGAATGACCATTCCAACATCTTTTTTATCTACGCCCATTCCAAAAGCAGAAGTTGCAACCATTATCCTGACTTCACCGTTGATAAACGAATCTTGATTTTCACTTTTCTCCTGCTTATCCATTTTGCCATGAAACGCCTTTGCAGCATAGCCGTCCTGAGTTAATCTCTGTGCCAGCAAACTGGCTTTTCTTGTACGTGTAACATAAATGATAGTGGGGCAATTCTTTTCCTGAAGCAAATCCCTTACCGTATTGTATTTTTCCTCGTCATTGTCATTTTCAAAAACCTTATAGTGGAGATTGCTCCTTGATGCACCGGAAGTAAAAAGCTCCATTTCAATTGAAAGCTTATCACGGAAGTATTGCCGAATATCTTCAATAACCTTCGGTTTCGCTGTAGCTGTAAAACAAGAAACCGGAATGCCATCCTCAAGGTTTTTCTTCTCCTGAATTGATTTTATAAAGTCACCTATATACAGATAATCAACCCTGAAATCCTGTCCCCATGCAGAAAAACAGTGAGCTTCATCAATCACAAACCTGACCACATTCCTTCCTAAAATCAACCGTTCAATAGTCTTTGAACGTAAAGCCTCCGGAGAAATATAAAGAATTGAGGCAGAACCGTTTTCCACCCTTTCTAAAGACTTTGCCCTCTCTATCGGGTCAAGCAAACCGTTTATAGTTACAGCATCTGTAATCCCCACTTTTTCAAGGTTATCCACCTGATCCTTCATAAGTGACTGAAGCGGTGATATAACAATAGTCAATCCCTTTGAGTTAATTCCGCTCATCAGTGCCGGTACTTGAAAGGTAATTGACTTTCCTCCGCCGGTAGGAAATACAGCTAATAGTGATTTCTGATCCACAGCAGCCCTGACTGCTTTCTCCTGTAAGGACTCACCTGCATATTTCCTGTAGGAGTCGAAGCCAAAAAAATGTTTTAAACCTTTATAAATATCCAGGACTTCGTTGCAATAAGCACAACCGCTTAAACACGGCTTGTTTCTAAGCAAAAGCATGACCTTGTGAGCTCCTGGAAAATTCTTCAATACCCATGGTGGCGTTATTGAGTAGCGGCTTCTTGTATTTATCAGAGTCAGACAATATGCCAGTTCAACGGGATGGTTGGATATTATACTATTAAGCTTAGCGTTTTCACATATTTGCGAATGGAATCTTTCACCGATGCATTTTTCCGGATTTATATTATTCACTTTATATCCCATGAAATGAAAGAAAGAGCGAAACTCTTTTTTATCCCCTAAAAGGTAGTAATAAATTTTCTTCAGAGCCTCGTCCGCATTCTGAAAAGCCGCAACTTCATCAAAGAAAAGATCTCTGGCTTTTATTGAATCATTCAGCGGGTTATTGAGCTCTTCTGTTTGCAGCTTATCATCCTTTAGCAAAGCATGATAGGGTCTTTCCGGAAACAAAAGCGGTGATAAATATAAAGTATCTATATACTTCAAATTATCGATGTGAGCAGCATTAATCGCGCCCTGAATATATTTCAAATCATGCTTGAATATGTTATGACCGCATATATACTCTGAACCCTTGAGAAATTCTGTAAAATGGGCAATAGAATTAGAGTGAAATGTTTCGCCATTTCCCTTTATACATCCAATATCAAGTGTTTTCCCCCTATCGGGCTCAATCTCGCTATCAATAAAGACGATTGAGTTCATATTTCGCCCCCAAATATAGCAATTGAACTGCTCGTATATTTATTGAAAACTTTGCTACTAGAAAAACTCTCTTTATTCACAAATTCTTCTTTAGTTCAATTATATTGCCTTTATCCTCTAGGGTCAAATATAATTCATTTATCTCTGAGAAAACAGATGCCTTCCCCTCATATCCTAGAAATTAGTAATGTTAAAAAACACTAGTACATACCCAGAACAAAAGCTACTAATGTACTATATACAACAACATTTAACATCTTTATAATTAAATGTAAGACAATTCATTCACTGCTTCTTTAAAAACAACATTCAATAGCCACTTTCAATTGGCTTCTGCAACTCCACATCAGGAACTACCCATCCTAAAATAATTTTGATTGGTTAAGGGAGAATAATAAGGAGGTACCATCTATATGGATGATTTTTCACAACAACTGGAAAGAGAAATTGTGAAAAAGAACATGATTTTAAGTTTCTTTAACCAAAATAGTAGTTCAGACAAAGAACAAGCCCGTGACATTGAAATAGAGCTTGACGAACTGCTGTATAAATATTATAAGCTCCTACGTTACAAAAAGAATTAGCAGATTCTCCGCCACAAACAAGCAGGCTCTATTGGGCCTGCTTGTTTCAAGTTTAGCCGTTTCAATGATGCTCTATAGCATATACCATATTTTCCAACGTACCTTCATTTAAAAATCGTCATCAAGTAATTTTATGTTTTATGACAGGTATATTTACCCATAGCATTCCTCTGTCCGACAAATTCAGTGCTCCACAACCTAAACTCCCCAACTATGTATTTTCCATTCACTGTCAGGATCATCTTTTACTAATACAAAGTCATAATCATTCGGATTACCATTATTTGAAGTAGATGTATCTATATTGCCATTGTATATAACATGAAATATTATAGTTTTATAAGGTGACTTGTTAAAATAACTAATATAATTTTGCGGGGGAATGTCCTTCAAATATTTACCCGGTTGAGAAACTTCAACCAATTCTATTTGCCTTGGTACACTTAATATGTTTTTCACTCGGTCTTGTTGCACGTAATCGTCCTGGTAACTTCCTAATGTACTTCTAAATTCTTCATAGTTGCCTTCTCTTAATGCTTTAAAGTATTTTTCTATTACAGATTTTGCTTCATTAATATCTGCTTCATTTATCGTCCGCTCTTGACCTTTTTCCTCAGATATCTCATTACTTTTTTGCTCAGTTATATCATCACTCTGTATTCTAGCTGACCTTGCACAACCTGCAATTACTACGGTTAACAAAAATATAAATATAACATATAATATAAACTTGCTTACTTTACTATACATCTTTACTCCTCCTTAATGAAAGCTAATTTTAGTTAAAATAATTATACCATATCCATACTAAAAAATACATAGCAAAAATATATAATATTTACAATTAAAATATATATTGACATAAATGCATAACACATCTATTATAGTATTATACTATATTTCCCAAGAAAGGAGGTAATATTTGTACTAGTCAAAAAGCTCATTTAATCTTATTAGTACAACGTTTTTTATAAGCAAAGATACATTTTGTTTCCATGTAATACGTACACATCTTCAAATGTTGTTTACACAGTTGTTTTATAAATGTTGTACTAGCCTAATCAATTATAATACAAGGGAGGAATAAAAATGAGAAAAAACGCAATTCTATTTGTTTCCGTAATTTTTGTTTTTGTTAATTGCTATGTTACTAGCTTTGCAAAAACAGAAAACGTAGAAAGTAGCATAAAGCATATTGTTAATACATATTTTGATGGATACTTTAAGTCTTTTGTTACTCTTGAGTCATCCATTCCAGATAATATTCTAGTCAAGAACTCGAATGTCTTATTTGATGAAATGATTCTAGAGAGTCATCTAGAACTTTACAAGCTATCAAATTTAAGGTATATTAATTATAATTTTAACATATCTTATAATGATATCATTGTTGAAAAGAATAGTGCTTTAGTCTCATTGCTTTTAGATGCCAATTATGAATACTCTAATGCACCTGGTATGGAATCAGGTATGTATAATATAAATTATAACATTGGTCTTACTTATAAAAACGGCGATTGGCTTATTAATCAAATAAATACCACCCGGAAAGACTTTGACCATTATAAAGAAACATTTAAACAACAAAAGGAAAAGAAACTGTCCCAGCACACATATCTTTTAGATATAAGTACAGATATCATCGACTATCAAGTTGTAAGAGAAGTAAAAAGTATAAAAGCTAAAGAGATGGATTTTATGTTTAGCCCAGAAAACAATCTTATTGCGAATAAGAAAGATTTCAAAACGGTTTCTTCTCAGTACACAACCAGGGCTTCCACATTTTCTTATAATGTTCCAAGGGGAATAAGCTACGCTTATAGATTTGCAAAAAAATCCAGTGGGGACACATCATTTTTCTATACTGCTAACTCAGATTGCACAAATTTCGTTTCTCAGTG
The DNA here is from genome assembly GCA_964564015.1 of uncultured Acetivibrio sp. Classification (GTDB taxonomy): domain Bacteria; phylum Bacillota; class Clostridia; order Acetivibrionales; family Acetivibrionaceae; genus Acetivibrio. The sequence goes on along the minus strand of CAZLZR010000019.1, from coordinate 50,792 downwards.
TGTTTGGGCATCATATGGTGGCTACATTGAAGGAAATGACACACAAACAAGTTCTAATGTAAGCAATAAGGTTCGTATGGTTAACACCGGAAATGTAAATACATCTTGGTATGCTGGCTCAGGAGGCGGAACTCCTTATTGGGAATCTGTTGAAAGCTTTTGGTCATATACAACAATGTCAAAATCCAAAGGGCCAAATGGTACAGGAGATAACAACAACGGTTTGTATACTAATATTTCTCCTTATAGTATAAATTTAGGGGATGTATTGCAATTTTATAAATCATCAAAAGGAGAGTATACTCACTCTGTCTACGTGACTTATAAAATATCTGCACCTCCAGGGTCGGGGGGAGGATATGAAAATATTTACGTCTCGCAGCACTCTGATCCCTACAAAAACAGAAATTTAACAGATCTCATTTGGTCATTTGGCAATGCAAATTGTAAAATGAGAAGAATATCTTTTGGTAGTGCCACATTTGACAATTGATTTTCACTTAGCTAGAGAACAAAGGATTACTGCTATTCTGCGTAAGGTTAATATTCATGGGTTAGTCAAATCCAACCCATGAATATTAACTTTTCATTTGCTTTACCTCTACTGACACTGATACTGCTAATGAAACTTATAGAATGTCAATTATCGGTTTATAAATGCTAACTAAGGGGGATGCTGCACTGCGGTTTTTTATCGCTATTACAACAACCACATTTCAAGCTCATTCGTTTTAATATACATCAATTAAAAAACTGCCTCAGTTAAGGTGTGCATACCTTACAAAGTAGTACAAAGGGGTGTTGTTTTCCTGCATAAAGTAATGCAGTGTTCCGTACTTTCTCAACTCAGTTGTCAGATAGTATTCAACGTCAGTACCATAGTGATAGAACAACACGTAGACCCTTTGGTGCTTAACGATAGCCTCGACATTTTGTTTAAGGCGTTCCTCATCCAAAGTAGTCTTGTATATGTACGGTTCACACTCAAGATTCCAATACTTGCAGCCATAAATCAATTGTCCTGATTCAGATACTTTTTCGGGAAAATGTTTATATTTCTGCTTATATCCGGTAAAGTATTCGTATATCGGAACAGCATTAGCAAAAACATATAGTTTTTCATCTTCCTCAATCTTATTGTTAAGATAGTTTATCAGGTTGGCCGCTTCCTGCCCCTCCCTGTACATGTTTTTAACATCCATATATTTTAGTGAACTATAATTTAGTGCAACCACCAGTATAAAAACAACAACCTCGAAAGGTTTCCAACTTAAAAGGTCCAACAGAACTTCTACAAAGAAAAGCATAGGAATAATCGCAAGAGGCACCAAAAATAACAAAAGGCGATCCTGAATTGGATATTGTTCAATATAAGATGCAATCAATGTAAATATAATTGCCAAAAGGCTATAGCCTGCAAGACTATTTTTTCTTACAATCAGCAGCAAAGTTCCTCCTATCCAAAGTACAATTGCCAATGGATATACATCAGAAAAAATAAATTTAAGATAGTTATCAAGCATAAGATAAATCAGATCCCAATCCGACTGATCTTTTGGAAACAGAGGGAAATTCAAATGTCTCCAATATTCCATAGACATACCATCAATATTTCCGGTAACCTTTTGGGTATAAACAAGGTAACATACACCAAACCCAATCAGGGCAGTTGCACCAAAGGCTATCGCACTAATAAAGCGTCTCGCATTTTCCCTGTGCTTCTCTTCACTCCTGACAAACAGATTTACTAAAAATCCCACGATTCCGGAGAGAAAGTTAAAAAAAGTAATTGCTCCTAGAACAAAAATCACCGGAAATGAAATCCATACTGCCGAAAAGCAGAACAGCATATAAACCCAGACAGGAAGCTTTCTGTCAACATAAAGCCTGTACAGATACAAAGCTGCTATTGTAAAAAAAGCATCCTGCATATATGGTTTTAATTCAGTTGAATAGTAAATAAGAGGAGAAACAGTTGCATAAAAAGCAGCACCCAGTAAAGGCCTTTTAAATCCCGAGTCTCTTAGAAGAAGATAGAAAAGCCTTATAGACAATATACCCGTTAATAAGGAATATAGCCTCAACACATGCTGGGAGTTTCCAAGAACAATTGTCAGACTTTTTATAATTGCTAAAAATCCAATAGGTGCACTTTGCGAATAATCAAGCGGTTCAAATAAACCGCCAAAACCACGCTGAATTATTGAACTTGCAAGCATTGCTTCATCATACCACAAAGTCCTGTCCTGTATGTAAGAACCTACTCTGAACAAAACGCCTAAAAAAATTACAATTATGTAAATTATCGTACCTAATCCCAGTGGCTTTCTCACTGCCTTTAAATTTAAATCTACTTCCCTATTACTTGATCTCATAACTCTTCCCTTCCCAATCCAACACTTTTTAACAAAACAAATTTATAGCCTCTTGTAATGCTAAAAAGCACTACCCCCTATTTGTAACTCACACATTCAAGTAATTATTTCTGTTATCTTTTTAGATAAGTTCTGTTCTAGTCTTAAAAAAATCCGTTATACTGAAATTTTTTGTGCAGCTATTCTTCGCAAACATCATATTTGCCAAATGCGGCTTCTAAAAGAATTTTGATAAGTCCCAAGTTTCCCTTAAGGAAACTTATTTTCGTAGGAACCTTCCCATTTTTAGGATAGCTTCTTGTGACAGGTATTTCAACAGTTTTCATCCCAATCCTCGGAGCTTTGATCGACAAGTATGCCAAAAGTTCGTAGGTATCAAACACATTGCGGAAAGGCTGAACCTGTTGGTGGGTAAGAAACCTTCCGGAATAGGCACGGAACCCATTTGTGGTGTCGGTGTACCTGAAACCCGATGCCAGAGAAATAATGGGAGCATGAATAAGTTTTACAGCCAAATGCCTCATAAACGGCGTGTTTACAGCAGCTCCACCTTTTATATATCGTGAGCCCTGAACCATGTCAAACCCTTTGTCCAGATATTCTATAAAAAGTGGAATTGACTCTACACTGTCCTTACCATTGCCATCAACAGTAACTATGCCGTCATATCCGCGTTTTAATGCCCACCAATAGCCCATTCTGAGCTGTGCGCTGAGTTTGCCCGGTCCCTTTTTTATGAGCAGGGAATTCACCTTAAGCTTTTTTAACCTCTCATGCTCAGTAGAACCATCACTAGAACCGCCATCGCATATTATAATGTCCATAAGGGTTCCAATACGATTTTTATTCAGTTTCTCAAGCTGTTCTATAATCCTGTCGCCCTCGTTAATAACAGGAATACACAGGCAGTATTTGCTTTTTCTTTCCTCAAATTCAACTTTTTCGAACTCTGGTATCTGTTCCAACATAACTACAAATTCTCCCCCGGAATTTTAAATTAAGTTCCAAACACTTCAGCTACATAGCTCATTGCATTTTCTATATGTAACAGGGACTGATCCCCGTTTTTCTTCATCTCAATTGATACATAACCTTCATATAGCCTTTCCTTAAGCATGTGTGACAGCTTTTTGTGCCCTTCCCTTAAGGAAATGGGCAAAAGTCCGGGCTCACTTATATGAATATGGTTTATATACTCTAAATCATCAACAATTTCATCAATATTCTCTTCATTTTCAATAATAGTACCAAAGTCCAGATTAACTTTGAATCCTTCAGAGTTAACCTCCTTTACCAACTTTACAGCCTCATGGGTGTAATTAATAAAGTTGGTACCATATATACACAGATTAGCTTCAATTGACATCACTGTACCATTTTTCAAGGCATAATCTCCAAGTAGTGTAAAGAAATTAACGGCACTATTATAATCCTCTTCAGAAGATATGCTTCTGTTTTTTGGCGAACCGAAAACCAGATTCCCACATGATATAGCTGCTGCAAAGTCAATTGCTTTTATCAAGTAGTCAGAAATTTTTTGCTGGTTCTCCTGACTTTCAAATATTTTTTCGGTTCTTCCAAATAGTATTGACTGCATGCTGCAAACCTCAAAACCATATGTATCCTTGAGGCTCTTTGTAAGTTTTACTGCTTCTTCCATGTGAGCATAAGGGTCTTGTGAAAAAAACCTTGTAGGAGCTATTTCAAGCCCTGTAAAACCGTATTTCCCCATAAGCTTATATACTTCCATATCCCGAGAACTGTCCCAAGCTATATTTGAAATTGAAAGCTTCATTTGCTGATCTCCTGTCCTGATACAAACTCACGAATTTCTTCCATAACGGAATTTTTACCGGCAATATAGCCACTTACTCCACCAAACAGTTTAGCATATATTGTCCTGATTTCATAGTTTACAGGAGTTTTTGGAAACTCATTTTTGAATTCACTGCCATAAATGCTGTAATACAATTCGCCGGCTGAAACAGGCTCTGTAGCAAGACAAAGTAACCGTATACCATTTTCCATTGCCCTCTCGATATGCTTCCAGAGGTAATTCAGGTTGTAAAATTGAAATTTACTCCTGGAATCAGTAAAGGACAGTGCGTTAAATCCGCAATTGCCAAAAAAGTCCTTTAATTGCAACTTACTTTTTTTATCCTGAGTGACTAAACTGTAAAATCCGTTTTCCTGTTTTGAATAAAATTCATTTAAATTCATCGGATAGAGCTTCTGTAATTCATTAAGCTTTTCCTCTTTGAGCATTGAAGGAATAATGTTTATCATATCATAAACAAAGTTTTTCTTTATCCCACTGCCAAAGAGGCCGGGAAGCCTTATTATATGATAATCCTTTAGGTTTTCGACAACCCACTGCTCAAGGCTATAACGGTTTTTGCCATAGGGATGGAGACCTTCGGTATCTATTGGGGTATTTTCATCGACTCCTGTGATTTTGTTGTAGACATCAACGGTAGATATCAGCACCAGCTTTTTGAACTTCATCCTTTTTATATTTTCAACAGCCTGCATCACATGCAGAAAATCCATTTCGGGAGCTGAGTTTGCGAGAAACTTTTCAGCCCTAACACCGGCATACACCACCAGGTCATGTTCAGTTTCAAATGCTTCACTTATATTGGATGAATTATATTTTCTATTAAAATGGGTCTGTAGCTCTAAATTTGAGCCCACAAAGCCGGTATTTCCGACTAAAGTTTTATCCATTAGGTTCCCCCCGAAATTTATATGTTCCAACTACCTGACCTTTTCAACCGATTCATAGGTATAGGACACTTTGGTATTTTGCAGATTCAGAATCAAGGACACAAATTTTATTAAAATTGCAAACAGAGAGAAGAAACCTGTGAAACAAATGGACAAGAATAGCATAATGGTTGTCCACCCTTCAACCACTCTGTCATATGCAATATAGATAAACACAGTGTAACAGCATACAATTATGGAAAACAAAAGCATCATCAGAGCCATAAATATTGAAATTTTAGGCACTATATCAGTAAAAATCATCAGGTAATTCAACGCCTGAGATAACCTGCCTTTTGTCTTCACCTGCCCTTCAAGGGCTATACTTTTGTTGGGACAATATTTGTGAATATGTGTTTTCAGACCAATATTATAATAGACTGCTTTTCTGTAGCGGATAGATGTACAGGAATTGTTTATCCTGTTTACAGCCCTTCTAGATAGAATTCTGAATCTTTCCGTCCAAAGTCTCAAGTGGTTTTGCGAATACCTTTTAAACAGGTAGTAAAAAATTCTCGAATCAACACGTTCCCTTATATCAGGAGCAGCTGATACAATATCATAACCCTCTAATGAACGTTTATATATATTAATAATTTCCCCAAAATCGTAATCGGCAACAGGGCTGTCAAATTCAAAAATAAAATCTCCTATAGACAGGTCCACACCTGCTGTAATAGCAGCTTCAGTACCATGATAAAAGCTTAAGTTAACCACAGTGAAGGAAATTACCTCAAGCTTTGAAGCGGCTTTCTTTAAAAGCTCAACACTTCCATCCGTTGAACTGTCATTTACCGCAATGATTTCATATTTCTCAAAATTCTCAGAAAGGACGGATGCGACGCCCTCAATAAATTCATTTATATATCTTTCATGATTCCTTATGTATACTATAGCCGATACAACCTTTTTTTCCTTAATTGCTAGCTTCATATCATAATACCTCATCTAAATCGTATACTGTACTTATCTTCCCGGATAACACACTCACAAATGTAGGGTTATCCGAATACTTTCTGATTATTGTTGGTCGTGAATCATCAATCTCCGATGACAATAAAACAGGCTTCATAGAAAAAAGTGATTTATAAAAACTGAAGTCAATTCTGTCACGTAAATATTTTTTAGCTATACCGGACATATAAGGCCACGAGCTTTGGGGTTTGAAATCACAGTCATTACAATTATAGAGGCCGGTGCTGCTGCATAGTGGGTTGTTTTTCTGGCATTCGAAAACAGGCAGGCTTTCATGGCAACTGAGATGTGGTGTAAACGTAACCGAAGTCAGCGAATGAAGGCGCGTTTTGCCAAAAGGCATTATGGAAAAAAACGGCCCGTCCATTATGGTTATTCCAATGTCTTTAAGGTAGTCCCCCGGATGGCATAATATCACTTCGCAAAGCTCATATTTTATTTTGAAGGGGTCAAAGCCGGCAATTGTGTTAATCTGATTTGTAGATGCATATGTGGCGTTTAGAATGTAACCTGTAGATATGCTTTCCTTACTGTTTACATTTATATAATATTCGCTTCCGCTTCTATTAATTCCTTGTACCCTGGTATTAAATTTAAGTTCAACATTGGGAAGTTTTCTAATCTCTTCCATGAAATAATCCTGAAGAATTTTTGAGTCGTAAGTATACTCTTCAACTTCAAAAGCTCCATCACACATGTGAGGATTAAAGTATTCACCAGGTTCAACTTCGGTACATTTGATCCTTGCATTTTTACAAAACTTTTTAAACTGTGCGGCATTCGTCCATGAATATTTAGAAGACGTAGCATAAATTTTTTTAAAGGAAGAATTAATACAGAATTCGAATTCCCTGTTGAACTTCTGAAAGTAATCCGTTACACTGCTGACAGTTGAAAAAGAACGAGGATAATGATAACCATTGTGTACCCGAGCCTGGTTGATATATGTAGCACGTGAAAAGGGCTCGCTTTCACACTCAAGAACAGCAACCTTCTGACCTTTTTTACCGCAAATCAACGCTCCGTAAAGCCCATATAAACCTGCACCAATTATAACCCTATCGTAATAACCCATTTACACCCTTCTTACTACAATGCCTTGCAATTGCATTCCTTCGAATTTTATTACATATTTCTGTTTATTTTCTTATGCTTATACTATTATTCTAGCTGTTTTTACAAAATTATTCAAGTACTAATGGTTTCTTATAGTTGGTGCCGGTTGTTTTAGTGTCAAACGTTTCCATTGCAAGGCTAACATTTTAGCTGCTTTTACAAAATTATTCAAGTATTAATGGTTTCTTATAGTTGGTGCCTGTTGTTTTAGTGTCAAACGTTTCCATTGCAAGACCTTCGCAAAAAATCAGTAGTCCTTGGTTTGATAATTTTTCGCCGCGTCTATGGGACCTCCTGTCCCAAGACGCTAAAAATGCCATCCTTGGCATTTTTACTTCAAAATTCTCAAACCTTCGGCCACTGATTTTAATGCTCAGGCCAAGCAATTGCATCATTTGACACTAAAACAGGTCTACACCGTAATTTAGTTGGTTTATTATTTGGTTTGTTTATTATTTGGCTTTCATAAGAATTCTTATGACTTTACTAATATAAGATTTAGATAAACCGTTTTTTATCACTCCTATAATCCGGGAATTATCTAAAAATCTGTAGCGAGGCAATCTTAAGATATATTGAATACATCAACTAGAATATTGTCTTCAAAAATGACTTTTTTTGCTTTCTCTCTATTTTCCTGAACATGTATATAGGTCATCCTGTTGGGTTTAATGGTAGGTGCAATATCTATGGCATTTACATAATCTTCAGCATTAAGTTTAAGAGTTTTAACAAAACTGAAAAAGCCCGTGTCCGTAAGAAATTTTCTTATTCTTTCATGGCGGTGGTTCTGAACGATACTCATAATGTAGGTTGCAATGCCTACTTGTATCCCGTGTAATTGAGGTTTCCGGGTCATTTTGTCAAGGGCATGAGATATAAGATGCTCGCTTCCACTAGCCGGAGCACTGCTGCCTGCTATCTCCATTGCAATCCCACTCATTGTCAGGGAATCAACAAGCTCCTTTATAAAAAAGTCTTCCTTAATATCTGTGTAGGGCATCCTTACTATGCTGTTAACCGACTTTTTAGCTATCATGGCAGCCACATCATCAATTCTTGTCACACCCTGTTCTTCTTCAAACTGCCAGTCAAATATCGCTGTTACCTTTGAAACAATGTCCCCAATGCCCGAGTAAATAAACTTATCAGGCGATTCCTTCATTATAGCGGTATCAACAATAATCCCATAGGGTATACGTGCATGAACGGAAGTTCTGCGTTCATTTATAAACAGAGAGCAACCTGAGCTGGCAAAACCGTCGTGGGCTGTAGATGTTGGTACGCTGATAAAAGGTATGTCACTTAAAAAGGCTATGTATTTCGCCACATCAAGTACCTTTCCTCCTCCTATTCCTACAATAGCCTCAGTACCGGATGGAATAGAAAAGGCTTTTCCGGTGATATACTCCATTGTATTTTCATTGCATTCATTATATTCCAGAACTTCAAGTCCGCTGTTTTCATTAAGAGTCTTAAAAATAATATCCCCAAATAAATCTTTAATTCCCTCTCCAAGGAACACAGTTATTTTTTTTATTCCGACTTTTACTATATAGCGGTTCATTTCTTTAAGTTTGTCGGCTCCCACCTCCATAATACCGGGGATAGAAATCCTATGTATTTGCGCCTTCATTTAAGCCACCCCTTCTCAATCAAATCATTTTCTATTTGTTTAAAGTCAGAAAACGCCATAAAACTAACATTTTCCTTTCTGAGCAATTCCACCAGTTCACCTCTGGCATAAACCATATCGGCAGCTTTCGCAGCTCCTAAGTCAGGCTCACTGTCACCGGAAAAAAATATATACTCATAATCCTTATTTATACTTTCAACAACCTTCCGTTTATCGAGGCCAAAAATATCCGAATAATACTGACTGCTCTTATCCGGCATTATTTTTATGCCTCCGTTTGTATAAACACCTTCCATGGAGATTACCTGAACATCCTTTATTCCCATGTGTTCAAGTAAAATCTTTATATAGTAAGATGTACCTGCACTGACTATATAAAAATCTCCATCATTTTCCCGGACTTTACTAATAAAATCCTTGGCATGAGCGTCTATAGGAATTTTTATTATCTCATCAAATATTTCCTTTTCGCTTAAATTGACGGAGCCAAATATCTTATTTAAAAACTCTACACTTATCTTTTTGGTTTTCTTCCATTCAAGATAAAACTCTTTACCCTCAAGTCCCATGTATTTGTCAATGATTATATGGTAAAAATCCTTTGATGAAAGTGTTCCGTCAAAATCCGATACATAAGCAAACTTTTTCATTTCGTTACCCCCGGTAAGTAATATTCTTGCGTTAAAATTTACAATACACTGATTGTCTAATCCAGTTATACCACAGCTATAGAATTTTTAAACCAGTTATGTTTATCTGCAACTGATTTAATAATTTTAGCATACCCGGATTCATCAAAAATATCAACCTCTCGTTTCCATACCTTGTAGGTGTACAAGTTTACTTATAGCAGGAATTACTATTTTAAAAAGACAAGCTTTTACTATTCAGGAGAAAATATGTTTTAAAGCAATGGCAAACATTTGCATGAGTTCCTTATTCAGTAGAGATCTTGGAAATTAGTAGACGAAAATACATACAATCTGATAAAATATGGATTATACCAAATAAAAGCTTGTCAATGACTGAAATAAATTGATTAGAACGAATTGTTCCTGATATTCTAATAAATGAACATTATGGATATCGATTTACAAATTATTATCCTAATATGACTCCTAAAGAAATATCGCGTTGTGTAATATCCTGTCTGTCTTGTCAGTGACTTAAGTGTCACTAAATAGGATTTACTTATGAGGTAAATATTATGAACTTTGTGGTTTTTTATTTTAGTGGAACTGGAAATACGGAATGGGTAGTAGAGAAATTAATAACAAATTTAATACAAAAGGGTTACGAATGTAGAGGATACTCACTTGAAGATGAGATATTGTATCTGGAAGACATAATTGATAAAGCAGATGTCATAGGTTTTGCCTTTCCTATATATGGTGCTAATATGCCTAATCTCATGATTAAATTTTATCAAAGGCTAAAGGATATTACCAAGGAATTGCATGATAAACCTGCATTTATTGTCACTACTGCAGGGTATATTGATGCATACGGACCGTTTTTAGCAGGAAAAACTCTTAAAAAAATTGGATTTAAATTGGTTTCTTATGTAAACTTGATACTTAGTAATAATGTTTCTACACCAAAGCATAGAGCTACTATTCAATCTGAAGAAAATCTAAAAAAAAGAATGAAACAAAGTGAAGCTAAAATAGAGAAACTTGTTAATAAGTTAATTACCAGAAAGAAATATATTCGGAATATTGGTTTTTATCTTTTGCCAGGTATATTGATTAGAAAAGCCACTAAAAAAGGAATGATTAACTGCCATCTTTCCTTTAGCATCGATAAAGAACGTTGCAAGAAATGTATGTTATGTATTAATAAATGTCCCACGAAGAGTATCATAATATTAAACGATGAATTTAGTTTCCTACCTACCTGCACCGCATGCATGAGGTGCTATAATTTTTGCCCGGTAAACGCAGTCTATTTTGAGGGAAAATATGCATGTCCTCGACTATACAAAAGATATAAGGGTCCAAAAAATATTGTGTAAATATTTTATTTTAATAACAAAGTTTTTCAACAAAGAGTCGGTATTTATTCAAACTACATTGATATTGAAGCAAATGAGTGCTATTGGATTTCTGGAGTTAATAAGAATGGTAAAAAATGCAATACAAAATGGAGTGAAAAGAGATGTCTATAGACAAGCAATATTTATCAGATTTTGAAGTGATATTGTCCCACAGGTATGATAATGGCGCAGACTATTGGACTACCCCCGACAAACGCTTAATAAAAGGTTCACCTTTCTCCACACTCGAAAGCGTACTTTATCTGCTAGAATTGGGTATTGAGCCCACCGAGCCTTTACTTAGAGAATGTGTCGACTTGATATTTAGTACATGGAAAGAAAACGGAAGTTTTAAGTTGTATCCTCAAGGCACTATTTACCCATGTCATACCGCTCATGCTGCCGATGTGCTTTGCCATATGGGGTATGCTTACGATACAAGATTGCAAAAAACTTTCCAACACCTTTTAGACACCCAACACACTGATGGCGGCTGGCGTTGCAATAAGTTTAGCTTTGGTCGAGGTCCAGAAACTCAATATTCAAACCCATTCCCTACACTTACTGTTCTGAGCGCATTCCGCTTTAGTGGCTATCTCAACAAAGAACCAGCGCTTGACAGAGCTGTGGATTTCTTGCTTGAACATTGGACAATCCGGAAACCGATTGGCCCATGTCACTACGGAATTGGCACATTGTTCATGCAGGTAGAATATCCCTTTCGCAACTACAATCTTTTTGTTTACGTCTATGTGTTATCCTTTTATGACCGCGCCAAAAGGGACAAGCGGTTTCTTGAAGCCTTAAAAGCACTGGAATCCAAAATGGTGGATGGTCAGATTGTTGTTGAGCGCATTGTGCCGAAGCTGGCCACATTGTCTTTCTGTAAAAAAGGTGAACCAAGTGCGTTGGCAACAAAACGCTATCACGAAATCTTAAAAAACCTTGGCATAAAATGCTAACCAATCTTTGATGATATAATCAATATGGAGATTTTTATAAATAAGAATAACCTAAATGGAAACGTTTTTATTGCCGCTCCCTATGGTAGTTCCACCTCTGAAGCGCTTACCTGAAGATTGTTTCAAAAAATTATGCCTGCCGAAAAACCGGCAGGCTCATTTGATTACATAGAAGTTTCATTAATTAATCACATTGCAATGAATACGCTTTACTCTTTAGACATGTTCTCATACACTGCAAGTCTGTCTTTAGCATTTTTCTCTGCCTTTTCGAAGAGTTCTTCAGCCTTCTCGGGATGAAGCTTGGAAAGAGAAGAATATCTGACTTCACCTAGCAAAAAGTCTCTAAAGGAGGCAGTTGGTGCCTTAGAATCCAGTGTAAAAGGATTCTTGCCCTGTTCTTTTAAAAGCGGGTTGTATCTGTATAAATGCCAGTAACCTGCTTCAACCGCTCTCTTGGATTCAAGCTGTGTACATCCCATCCCAAGTTTCAAGCCGTGATTGATACATGGTGCATAGGCAATTATCAAAGAAGGCCCCGGGTATGCTTCCGCTTCACAGACAGCTTTTATCAACTGATTCTGATTTGCACCCATTGCAACCTGTGCAACATAAACATATCCATACGTCATTGCAATTAAGCCCAAATCCTTCTTTCGGGTAACTTTGCCGCTTGCAGCAAATTGAGCAACAGCTCCTGTCGGTGTTGCCTTTGAAGACTGTCCACCGGTATTGGAATAAACCTCGGTATCAAATACGATAATATTGACATCTTCGCCGGAAGCAATTACATGGTCAAGCCCTCCGAATCCAATGTCATATGCCCATCCGTCACCACCGAAAATCCATTGAGACTTCTTAACCAGGAAGTCCTTTTTCTCATAAATTTCACTTATAATTTTATTTGCTTTTTCATCCTCTGAGCTAAAGTTCTCAATAAGGGGCAGCAACCTGTCAGCTATCTTCCTTGTGGCCTTGCCATTACTTTTGCTATCAAGCCACTCCTTAAGCAAGTCTTTAATTTCGTCCGGTATATTCAATTCCATGGCTTCCTTCGCCAATTGTGCTATTTTATCACGTATCTGGTTAACTCCAAGATACATTCCGTACCCAAACTCAGCATTATCCTCAAATAATGAGTTTGCCCATGCCGGTCCACGTCCTTCCTTATTCACTGTGTAAGGCGTTGAAGGAGCACTCGCACCCCATATTGTGGAGCAACCTGTTGCATTTGCTATCATCATTCTGTCACCAAATAGTTGCGTAATTAGTTTTGCATATGGTGTTTCTCCACATCCGCCACAGGCACCTGAGAATTCCAGTAAAGGCTGCTCAAATTGGCTTCCCTTTACGGTTTCGGGATTTAACATATTAGGTTTGTGAGATAGTGTCATAGCATAATTCCACAATTCAACCTTATCCAACTGTGTTTCAACAGGCTTCATTTCAAGAGCCTTAACCTTTGCGGGACAAACCTGGGCACAGTTTCCGCAGCCGGTACAATCCATAGGGCTTATCTGAATACGGAAATTATAACCTGCAAGTTCCTTACCAACAGTTTTTATCGTATTAAAGCCTTCCGGAGCATTTTTTTGTTCATCTTCATCCAGTAAGAAAGGCCTTATTACAGCATGCGGACAGACATATGCGCATTGGTTGCACTGTATGCAATTTTCCGGCTTCCACTCAGGAACGTTTACAGCAATACATCTCTTTTCATAGGCCGAGGTTCCCATTATAAAAGTACCGTCTTCTATCCCATTGAAGGCACTGACCGGAAGATTGTCTCCCTCCATCCTGTTAATGGGTTCTACAATATTTTTAATAAATTCAGGAACCTCTCTGTTATCGATAACTTCACCGTTGCTATCATTAACCCAGTTTGAAGGTACTTCTACCTTGACGAGGGATTCAATTCCGGCATCTATCGCCTCATAATTCATACTGACAATTTTATCACCTTTACTTCCATAGCTCTTCAATGCAGCCTCCTTCATATATTTCACTGCATCATCGAGAGGAATGATATTGGTCAATTTAAAGAATGCAGCCTGCATAATGAGGTTGATTCTGGCTCCAAGCCCAATTTTTCCTGCTATATCAAAAGCATCTATTGTATATAACTTTATATTATTTTTTGCAATATACGCTTTTACCTTTGCAGGTAGCTTCTCTTCAAGTTCATCATCTTTCCAACTGCAGTTCAATAAAAACGTGCCGCCTTCTTTTATATCGTTTACTATTTCAAATTTATCGATATAAGATGGATTGTGGCAGGCAACAAAATCAGCCTTTTTGATAAGGTAAGAAGATCTTATCGGCTTCTCGCCGAATCTTAAGTGTGATACTGTTACTCCTCCGGATTTTTTGGAATCATAGTAAAAATACCCCTGAACATACATATCCGTATGATCTCCGATTATTTTAATGGAGTTTTTATTTGCACCTACAGTTCCGTCAGATCCAAGTCCCCAGAATTTACAGCTTACAGTTCCTTCCGGCACTATATCCACTTCTTCTCCCAGGTTCAAAGAAGTAAAAGTAACATCATCGATAATTCCTATAGTAAAATGGTTTTTGATTTCGTCCATTTTCAAGTTTTCATATACCGCAATGATTTGTTCAGGTGTTGTATCCTTCATACCCAAGCCATACCTGCCACCAACTATAACAGGTCTGACCTTCTCATCATAGAAGGCGGTACGAACATCTTCATATAAAGGCTCTCCCAAAGAACCGGGTTCCTTTGTCCTGTCAAGGACAGCTATTTTTTTTGCAGTTTTTGGTATAGCGTTTAAGAAATGCTTTACAGAAAATGGTCTGTAAAGATGAACTTTTACAACTCCAACCTTTTCACCTTTTTTTGCAAGGTAATCAATTGTTTCTTCAATGGTGTCACAGACCGAACCCATTGCTATTATCACACGATCGGCATCAGGGTCACCATAGTAGTCAAACAGATTATACTTCCTTCCGGTAAGCTTGTTGATTTCCTCCATATAGTTTTCTACTATTTCTGGAATGGCATTATAAAACTTATTTGATGCTTCCCTTGCCTGGAAGTATATATCCGGGTTTTGCGCAGTTCCTTTTGTAACGGGATGTTCAGGATTTAATGCCCTTTTTCTGAACTCATTCAGTGCTTCATAATCAACAAGTTTTGCAAGATTTTCATACTCAATTACTTCAATTTTCTGAATTTCATGGGATGTTCTGAACCCATCAAAGAAATGTAGAAAAGGAACACGTCCCTTTATTGCTGCCAGGTGTGCTATTGCGCCCAAATCCATGACTTCCTGCGCATTTCCGGAAGCCAGAAGCGCAAAACCGGTCTGACGGCAAGCCATCACATCCGATTGATCACCAAATATAGACAGTGCATGGGCAGCAAGTGCACGCGCACTCACATGGAAAACCCCCGGCAGCAACTCTCCGGAAATCTTATACATGTTCGGAATCATTAGCAATAATCCCTGTGATGCTGTAAATGTTGTTGTTAAAGCCCCTGCTGCTAAAGACCCGTGTACAGTTCCTGCAGCACCGGCTTCAGACTGCATTTCAACAACTTTAACCTCTTGTCCGAAAATATTTTTCCTTCCGCCGGTACTCCATGTATCGACGTTTTCCGCCATATTGGAAGACGGTGTAATTGGATAAATTGCGGCAACCTCAGTGAATGCATAAGCAACATGTGCCGCCGCCATATTGCCATCCATCGTTTTTACAGTTTTCAACTTCTTTTTCCTCCTTCATTAGTAATTAATTATAGTTATACCTATTCATATTTAAAGAATTTTACATACAGATATACAAACCTAAGCAGAAATAGCGAACCCTGAATTTTGTTTCATAAAAATTCTATGATATCAACATCATTGTCTATTCCTGACAGCATATAGCGTCGGAAGCCGCAATCAAAGCAGTAATGCCTGCTACGACAAACAAAGGAAGTAAATCTTAAAATAAATTTGCTTTTTAACAAACTTATTTTAAGAATATCGTTAATATATACCTCTTAGGAAAGCTATATAAACAGAAAAATTAATAAGGCGGCTTCGCCGATTTAAAACTAGGGTATTTCTCTGCAACAAAATTCCATGCCATCCATTTAATATCCAGCCAGCAACTAAATGTAAAATCAAAACATCCTTGACACACATTTACATTTATGTTATCATGTATAATATAGGCGTTTCGCAACAAACCTTGCGAGATGCCTTGTTCTATTATTCAGGGATTTTCCATTTAATAACACTAACAAAAAAGAGGGAGATGGAAATGTGTAAAAACTTATTATCCAAAAAAGTGTATGATTATTTAACCTGGCATGTTGACGAGATTGAAAAAGAGCAGGAGCTTCTATTTAAGAAACTCTATGCTGATGAAACACTGGAAAGTATGAATTTTGAAGAATTTTTCAACGAGTACTTAAACAATATCAAAGACTACTTGAATACGGTAAGCATTGGTGCGGGAGGCAAAAACAGTTGTCCTTTCGTAATTATCGGCAGTATTGTCGATGTCTACGATTCAGACGATATGGAAGACTACCAGTACCGTATTGTTTTGCCCTATAGAAATCAACACGACACGAGCATTGACTGTGCATCCTGTCTTTCTCCGTTGGGGAGGTCTTTGCTGCTTAAAAAGGAAAAAGAAAATGTAAGCATTCAGATTCCTACAGGTGAATTGCATTATCTGATAAAGCAAATCACCATACCTGATATCAAGACAGTAAATAAGTTATCAGGCACGATAAGCCCTGCATTAGGTACTATTAGAAATATAAATATGTAATCCCATTTCTGTTTGTTCAAGAAGCACAACAGGTACTCCATAGGTCACGGAGCTCCTGTTGTGCTTTTTAAATCAGATTTCACTCTTTACTGCTGCTTCCGGTATAGAAAACTGCAATAATAAAATTACATATCATTACTATGTATTTCCATATGTTTTATGATGCTTATATCAACACAATTATTGATTATTTGTCAATTGCTTTTATAAAAATTCCTATCAGAATTATCGTATTTTATTTTACGGATATAAACACCACGAAGTACAGATTTATCAATGGGACTTTATGTTTTTCAGAATATGCTCAAGTTCTTCTGCCCGCATTGGCTTATAAAAGTAGTACCCCTGAATCTCATCACAATAATTTTCTCTAAGAAATGCCAATTGCTGCTCATTTTCCACTCCCTCAGCCAAAACTTTAAGTCCAAAGGTTTTACCCAATTGCAGCATTACTTTAACGATACTTTCGTCTTTAGATCCCGTGCAAATGCCCTGTATAAATCTCATATCTATTTTTATCTTATCAACAGGCATGATTTTCAACCTGCTCAGAGATGAATATTCAGTACCAAAGTCATCAATAGAAATCATAACTCCCAAAGCTTTTAACTTGTTCAATGTGCTTATTATATACTCCGGGTCATAGGTAGCGATACTTTCCGTAACTTCCAACTCAAGAAGGGATGGATCCAATTCTGTTTTTTTGAGAATACTTTCTACAGTAGCAACCAGATTTGAATTCAAAAACTGTCCTAAAGACAGGTTAACAGCCATTCTTATCGGCGGCAGCCCCATGCTTTGCCATATTTTGTTTTGAACGCATGCTTCATGCAGCACCCATTGACCTATATGATTAATCAACCCATTTTTTTCAGTTAGCGGAATAAACACCCCTGGCGATATCATTCCTTTATCAGGGTGATTCCAGCGAATCAAAGCCTCTACACCAACTATTTCCCCGGTTATTGAATTTACCTGAGGTTGATAGTACAACAAAAACTCCTTTCTCTGCAATGCCAGATGCAAACTGTTTGAAAGGAGTGCGTTCACTTCAATCTCTTCTTTCAAAAAAGCAGAGCACAAAGTATACTTGTTTTTTCCATTCTCTTTGGAAACACACATTGCAGCATCAGCATTTTTTACCAGTTCTTCGGCTTCTGTACCATCCAAGGGAAAAACCGATACCCCCATGCTGACAGTTACAAAAAACTCCTGATTATTTACTGTCAATGGCTGTTTGAAGCTTTCAGTAATTTTTACTGCGACTGAACAAATATCTTCAACATAAGAAGCTTGTGGAATTATTATAACAAATTCATCTCCACCAAATCGCGCAACAATATCATATATTCTCAGACAACCCGATATTCTTTCTCCTATTTTCAACAATAACGAATCCCCACCGTCATGTCCAAGAGTATCATTCAGGTACTTAAAGGAATCAATATCTACAAATACAACTCCAACAAGCTTTTCTGCACGTTTTGCCATATTAATATCACGTCTGAGCTGACTCATAAACATAGTCCTGTTCGGCAAACCTGTTAAAGCATCATAATTGGCTCTATACTTAATTTCTTTTTCAGCCTCAACCTTGAGCACTATATCCGACAGCAAATGTGCCAACACTTTCAAGGTTTCCTTCTGGTACTCTTTGACGTTTATTTTGCGGCTGACATTCTCAAAGCCCATTAAACCTATAATACAGTCTTGGTTCCATAATGGGCTTATAATCATCGACTTTATTTTATTATCATTCATATATTCTTTTTCCATACTATCTTCAGATGTTGCAGCCACATCAGAGATACAGATATTTCCTTGTCGAAGAATTCTATCCACATTTATCCACTCGGTAATTTTTGTAACGTCCATCTCACTAAAAATGTCCTTTCGCGGTTCAATCCCGGCGAGGCGCCATTCATAAATAAGATTCAAATTTTTTTGTCCATCGGAAAAAATCAATGCATAGACGCGGTCCGTCTTGTAATGCTCTCCGCACAATCTTAGCACCTCATTAATTCTGTCATCTATATTGCTGTCATTGGTATTTACAAAAATGGAAGATATACGCGACAGCAGCTTCTGAATGCTTAGTTTCTCCTCATTTTCAAAAAGCCGCCGAGTATAGACGTGGTTGATATAAAACGCCATGGCAATTATAGCAACTAATGTACATATTCTTACAATATGGTCTGTACTTGTAAACGTAACCGTTACAGTCGGCGATTTAATCCATATCCAGATCAGTGTCAATATAGTAGATGACCCATTCATAATAAGCATAAGCCTTTTATTGAATGCAATTGACGAGATAATAAAAATTATTGGAAATAAGCCCGCATAAAAAGGCGAATAGTTACTATGCTTTAAAATCATAATAGGAATTGATATTGTAGTAATGACATTTGACAGTATATCTTTATGATACATATCGATTCTGGTCTTTTGAACAAGATACAAAATCAATCCAAAAAGTGCCATCATAATGCCGAAAGTCAATGCAACCTCTAATGACTCCCTTTTAGAAAAATACTGTGCGATAAAATTAACAAAACCACCTAACAAATAGGCAAGGCTTAAATATAAATATAGCTTTACCCGCCCATCTTCACTAAGTATATTTCCAACATCCTCTGTTCTATTGTCTTGTTCCTTTACAATAAAGCCGTACCTTTTGATACAATAAAACATAACAGATATAGGAATGAGAATGATTATGGGAGCTAATTGGGGGGATTTAAAGTAAAAAGTTGCATTAATGACAAACTCTGTCATAGTTCCAACCAAAATCGCCACAAAAAACGAAATACTTATCAAATAAACCTGTTTCTTTTTTTCTTTTTCACTAGACAGCCTTCCCCAATCTATAATCATTGCAATTCCGATTAATGAAAAGCTTATGTAATATAAATTATAAAACCAGTCCCAAAATGTATTATAAGATATATTCACCCACCCTGCATAGGTATTTACCAGTTTATATGTTCCTACCGCTATCCTGCTGTAAAGTCCAAAAACAAAAATACTTACAACTGCAGGAAAGTATATTGGTATATATAACCACTTTCTCTTTAAGATCTCCCCTTTTTCAGTCAGAATTATAATAAAATGCAACAAAAAACTGAAAAAAGAACCCCAACCAAATGCACCAACTCGTCTCCAGAACAAACACGTCTCATAATCATGAGCAGTATTTGAGATCGATAAAGAAAACGCCCACAATGACAAGCTTAAGCAACTAATAAAAAAAATACGGTGCTTAGTTGATTTTGAGCTTAAAGAAAGTATAAACAAACCATAAAACAAAAATATTGCACAAGCAATAATGAAAACAAATGAAAACAAATATGGTAAAGGCATCCCGCACCATCCCTCACTTTAAACCTTTTGCAATATTACAATAAAAGAAGAAAAAATGGTCTGGTATATTATTCGACAATTTATTCAAAAATTCCTCTAAAAATCTTCCGATTCTTCATCAGTACGCAAAACTATTTTCCGTTTTTCCATCACCTTATGAACAAGAACTTTATTTATACCTCTTGAATATAATATCGTAAAAATAAAAATAAAAATGAGGTGTAAATAATAAATGTATGATAATTATTTCAATTCTCAATATAACCCTTATTCTAGACAGCCACCAGCACCTTCATACATCAGGCTGCTACATGCTTCACCAAATACTCCGGCCGTTGATATTTATGCAAATGGAAGCCCTATAGCAAGAAATCTTAGTTACAGACAGTTCACCGAATATTTTGCTATACCTGGAGGAAATTATAACATAGTTGTTTTCCCATCAGGACAGACAACAAATCCAGTTTTAAGTACAAATATCAATATACCCGGCGGGTCAATATTTACTGTATCCGCTATCGGTCTGTCTCCAGACATCACCTTGCTTCCAGTTGAAGAACCTCGCATGAATATCCCTTCCGGCAAGTTAATGTTGAGGTTTGTACACCTTTCTCCCAACGCACCCAATGTTGATCTGGTAATGCAAAACGGGGTGGTAGCATTCAGTAATGTTGCATATAAAGGTATAACTCAATATATACCTGTAAATCCAGGCATATATACATTTAATCTTAACGTTGCTGGAAGCGGGCAAAGAATATTATATGTTCCAAACATCAGATTAGAAGCCGGAAGATTCTACACTATTTACGCTATAGGCATAGCAGCAGGAACGCCTCCTTTACAAGTGCTCATACCTTTAGATGGAAACACTTATATCAGGTAACAGAGTATAAAATAACTCTTGCATAGGGAGTTATGAAGATTATCTGCCCGTATTATTTGACATAAAATTTTCAGTCTTAAAAATTTGAATATGCATTACTTCTGACTGTGCCTCGTTTACAATTCTGATACGGGGCACCAGCCTTCTTGTGTACTCCTGAACATAGAATTATCACATGATCAACTATAGTTATTTCCCTGCATGCTCCAGCGTCTTTTCCGTACCCTCCCAGGGTTTCCATATTCCATTGTCCCAACCGACATTCATGGTACCGGAACCGTTAAAGCTGAAGGAACTTTTGACATTAGGCATAATGAGACCTAAATTACCGGAGCCGCCACCAACTATGATGTCTTCCTCTTGGGCTGAAATTTGAAATGACATTTGCCCGACGCCCTTTGCTTTATTGCTGCCTTTTGAAGAGAAATTCATATCTACCTCAACGCCATTTATTCTTACTCTTGTGTCATCGTTCTCTACTTTCATAGAAAATGTGATATTACCTGATTCCTCAATATTAGCTTCGCAATCCCCATTAATAGTCCGCAAAATGCTTGCCGAACCACTGGAAGTAGTGGTAAGTTTTACTATATACCCAGGCGTTTTCTCTACTTTTTTGATTGCTGTCCCAAGCTCACCCATATTTCTAACTGCCTCATGCGCTCTGGACGTAAAGCTGCTCATATCATGCTCGGCAGTCAAATTAAACTCGCCCTCATAGTAGCCTGCTGCACTTCCATTTCTGTTTGTTTGCGTCTGCTTTAAATACATATCTAGACGCCATATCTGGTAATTGCTGTCCACACCGAAAAACGTAAAGTTCCGTCCGTCCATAGCATCCCTGAAGTCAATAATCCAAGCCGACCTGTCGCTTTTGTATTTATATGATTCAATCCTACTTTGTAGCTTAGAGTAAAAATCGTTGAGTCTCCGTTTCGCATTGGCGCCATCAGCAATAGACTTCCACTTCTGTTTCGTTCTGGCATGTTCATCCGCAAGCATATCGCAAAACTCCACGATTGACACCAGATTTTCCGCCGTCTCCATTGTTTTATCGACACTTATACGCAACTTCCCTGATTTGTCCACAAAGCCGCTGGCCGTATCCTTCACCCAGTCTTTTGCGGAATTTTCCAAAAGGTCGGCAGAAGCTGTGCCAATATCATCCCAACTGCTGCTATTCATATATTTATCTATCACACTCAGGATGTCCGCAACCTTACCTGCTTTCGGGACTACCTTCATAGATTTTATAAAGTTATCTTTCACCCTCTGCATATCTTCCTTCGTGAATTCAGAGGCACGTCTGGCTTTCTCAACAATTTGATTGTCTTCCTTAATATCGAGTTCACTCAATCCCATTGATTTCAAGGTATCCTTTACTATTTTATCGATTTCTTCCTCTGTAAAAGGAAAGTCATTGCGGACTTCGCCTTCCAGACTTATATCTCCAAACTTAAGAACGAGAGGTTCACTACCGGATTTAAACTTGACCCGAGACAGGTCGATAACAGACGAAGCTAAAACGTTCGATGGGTAAATACATATGAGTATTACAACCGCTGTTAACAGACAGCACAGTTTTTTAATCATTTTGACGCCTCCTCATTCAGTATGCCGGCTATTCTTTTCAAGCCCTCATGGTCAGGATCCACATACAATCCTTCATTGACATAAAAGTACGTTTTATCTATTTCGTCCATATAAAGGTGCATCAGCGCACATCCCACAAAATTATCACCTTCAAAAGGATTGACCGAAAGAGCCATCTCATAATGCCTAAGCGCCCCGCGATAATTGGATTTATCCGCTGCAAGAGTTTCCCTGGCCAGGGTGCGCAGATATTTATCGCTATAGTTGAGCTCACTGCGCAGATAATTTGATATTTCAGGCTTGTATACGGAAAAAATCTTTTCTTCCAAGGCAACTAACTTCTTTTTGAGGGACTTCAATTCAACTACATTCATAGTAATCAATACCATTAAGGCTTCATCGTTCTTAGGTGAAAAAGCCGGATTTACCAACGCTTTTTCGTAGCATTTGCATGCATCTTCATCCTTTGCCTGAGAATTATATACCAACCCTTCAAAATAATAGGGATATGGAGAAGCGTAATTCATCGCGGCTATCTTATCCCAGTTGTCCAAACGTCCGTCCACAACCTCTTCCAACGTGTTGCCCTCACCTCTCAAATAGATCAGGCAGTCCACACAGTAACGCATTGCAGAAACAGAAGCAGCCGACCAACCATAAGCGTATTGTGCCTGAATCTGCAGGCCTTGATCGGTATACTCATTTCCTTGCTCATACAATTTCGCAAAACCATTAATGTAGGCTTCAGATATTTTATTAGCATCCGACTTTTTCCTGTCGCATCCACCGGAAGCAATAACTAAAAACAGGCATATAATAACTGTCCCAAACCGCTTCAAAAATTGTTTATACACCAATTTATTATCACTTATCATTCTTTTAGCCTCCCATCAATTTTCTGACTTCTCAGACAGGAATCTCGACTTTCACTCTTCCGCTGAAAGTGTTAACATTTAGTTTGATTGACTTGCCAGTAAAAGAGTAAAATTCTTCGTATCCATCTTCGCCCCTGGAAGCAACCCATTCATCAGTTGCACCCATACCGTCATAGTAGATGCTATCAGATTGGCTGTTGTAGTCGGTATCACCATAGCTTATTTTAGTATACGTAAAGGATTCAAGTTTTCCGTTTTTATAAATAACAATTGCACGTTCCTTACTTGTTTGAAAAGCATATTGGTCACCCTCTAAAGGTACGAATTCCAAAAACTCGGTTACCGTCCCATCGGTCTTTTCCACCATACGCAAGCTGCGGGTGGCAGGGTCGTATATTCCATTAATCTCATAGGGCAATTTTTTGCCCGGTTCCTTGCCGGATAACGTATAATCGTTGGTCGCGTTACGTGTCACCTTAGCTTCCATTATTCCATATATCTCAGCTGCCGACACAATCCCTTCATAATATGATTCATCCTCGCCGAAATAGGCGGTAAAGCCTAATGCAGGTAACCCAAACATGAGCGGAATAACGCCATCAGTGTTTTGAGGATCTCCCATAGGGTGTGTCTTATTGTTTTTTGTCAATGATTGTTGCAACAACGTGTTCATGAACTTATTGATATTATCTAAAAGCGCGAAAGCACTTTTATAGTCGGTAGTATCGGTCGCAACATCTTCTGTATCCGACCATTGATCCTGAACCTGTGCTTTGGCATCCATTATTTTTTCCAAATCCGCTTGCAACTGCTCGTCTTTAATAATACCCTTAGTGGCATCCACAGAAGTTAAGAACCGGCCATTTACGATCGCAACGTTGTACCCCGCCTCGTTTACAAAATCTGCGAATAACTGAGCATCGTTCGGCGTTGCAAACTCCATCACAGGAATGTGTGTACTGCCAATAATTATATTAAAACCACCAACAAAGGTTTCCCCTTCTTTTTCCATCTCTTCCTTTTGAATTTTTTCCAGTTCAGTAGTTTTATATCCTGAAGAAATGGCATTCTGCTTTATTTCATCCAGTGATGAGATCGTGCCCTCAGGAAGAACCGATAGTGTTGATGGATCTTCTTCAGCTTGACTTTCATCCTGCAAATCGTCCTGGTTTTTTTCTTGAGATGTTCCGGGTGGGGAAATCTCTCTTTTTCCGGTCGGACTATCTTCGCCTCCGCTACAGCCCGCAAATCCGGCGCTGCACAGCGTAAGAACAAGCAACAATGCGATTGCTTTTTTCATTAATAAATCCTCCTCCATTATTTCCGTCAGAATTTATATGCACACCTTATTAGCAAGTTACCTCATAAGTAACAGCACTGGACATTGTTTATCTGTTGGAGATTGCGCCAGAAAATGTAATATAATTTTATAGCTTTGAATTATTATCCTAAATCAGAAAGACAAAACAGACTTCAAACACATACTTGATGAGCGTAATATTTATATTCTACATATTTCTACCAAATCCTCTAATTTTAATGGAATTAATTACATAAATTCTTCTTTGGATTAGGAGGACAGTTTAGATTCCTTAAGCATTCTTATATTCTAAGAAAACCCAAAAAAACTCGAAACAATATACAGAATAAATGATACAGTTAAGGACATAGAAGAAAAGGTAATAAAATCAGGTGAATCATCAAATAAGTTAGAAAAGCAAGTTATATGATACATTGGATTCTTCCAGTGAACTAGTGATGATTAACAATTCCCACCAATATTAGCCAGTTTAATGCATAAAACCTGAAATATTGGCAGGAATTATTCCAATACTTTATATAGAGTAATTTCATACAATTACTTAATTTTCATCTATCAGTTTTATCGTTCCATATACATCAGTTGATTGCCACGCAGCATTTGTAGTATCATTCCAGTGACTCTGCCCCGTTCTTACACCGGAACCATTATCATCATTAACTAGAAAATCAACTCCAATTAAGTTATTTGCATTCCCCTTGACTATACTAAATGGAATGGCTGCTTCTACTACGTATCCACCCTGTACAACAGTAACAGCCGATTTAAATAAAGTCAACTCTACTCTACCACCACCGGATAAAACATTTTCAAAGTTGATACGATATTGAGCATCATCCTCTTCATAATATAAAGTCCTTCCATAATTCTGATCGATAAAAACTTCAAAACAATCTTGCTCCCATGCATTAATGTTAACAGCACTAAGTACACTATCTGTAATTTCTGCATACACATATAAGTAGTCAGTATCCCACATCGTTCTTATTTTTGCTGTAGCAGAGTCCGGATTTATTACAGTTTTTGTATTTACAATATTCGCTTTTTCCCAAATCGCATCCATTGTCCCATCAATAACAGGAGTACCTTTTATTGCTTCTGTATATTCACCTTTAGTTTCGGAAGTATCAACTTCACTGTTTGTAGTCATTGGACTTTGTTCTTCAAGTGGGTCACTTAATCCTGATGTTACTAAGGGTTCCAACTCTTCAACACTTTCTTCAGGTATTGTCTCCGTTGGACTTGCTTTTGATATTTCTGAATCCTGCTTTTCTGCCAGACCCGAAGATGCACATCCATTCAACAGAATCATAATGCCAATGCTCGCTATTACCAATAGCTTCATTGCTAATCTTGACATTTTTATCTCTCCTTTAGCTCCAGAGATTAATTTCAAAATAATACATAAAGCATATCGGCAAAATATGCAAGTTTATTTCATGCAATAATATATAATTATCTGAGAAGCTCACCGATTACATCATATCAAAAAAGCTCATTTGGTTGCTTTTCGGGAGACCTCTTAAACAACCGAATTTCTCAAGTGAATCCAAAGTTGAATTACCAATTTTAGCGCGTGTCTTCAAGTCATCTATAGAACTAAAAGGTCCTCCCTCCTTGAAGGCCGTGTAAATACCTTCCGCTGCAACATTTCCCATACCTGATATACTATTTAGTGGCGGTCTTAAGCCATCCTCCTCAATAAGGAAGTTTGTGGCATGGGATTTATATAAGTCGATTGGGAGGAACTTAAAGCCCCTTTCGTACATTTCCAGTACCAATTCCAAATCGTCATACATATCCTTATCCTTATTAGCAGCTTGATTTCCCTGCATTTCAATTTCCTTCATCTTTTGCTTTACAACCTCTTTTCCATTTATCATAAATTCTGCATCAAAGGCCTTTGCCCTGATGGAAAAATAGGCTGCATAATAAGCCAAAGGTATATGCACCTTAAACCAGGCTATTCTGAAGGCCATCATAATATACGCGCAAGCATGAGCCTTAGGAAACATGTATTTAATTTTTTTACAGGAATCTATATACCATTCGGGCACTTCATGTTTTCTCATTAACGCCTCATATTCAGGCCACTTTGGCTCTTTTAGTGCCTTTCCTTTACGGACAGTCTCCATTATCTTAAAGGCAGCACCGGGAGGAAGTCCTTTTTTCATGAGATACACCATAATGTCATCCCTTGTACACACTGCCTCACTCAAAGTAACGGTACCGGCATCAATCAGATCCTTTGCATTTCCAAGCCATACATCGGTACCGTGAGAAAGACCTGATATACATATAAGGTCTGCAAATTGTTTGGGCATTGTATCTAATAGCATTCCCCTTACAAACTTTGTGCCAAATTCAGGAACACCAAAGGTTCCAACCTTGGAATTTATCTGCTGGGGTGTTACGCCCAAAGCTTCTGTTGATGAAAACAAGGACATGGTCTTCTTGTCATCCATTGGAATAGTTTTAGGATCCACTCCGGTAAGATCCTGCAGCATTCTGATCATTGTCGGATCATCATGCCCTAGTATATCCAGCTTCAAAAGGTTCTGATCTATTGAGTGATAATCAAAATGCGTTGTTATAATGTCTGAATCCGGGTCATCGGCAGGATGCTGCACCGGGCAGAATTCAAATATCTCCCTGCCCTTTGGCACGACAATTATACCTCCGGGGTGTTGTCCCGTGGTTCTCTTTATGCCTGTACAGCCTTTTGAAATTCTTTCAATTTCCGCCTTGTTTACATGGATATTTTTCTCCTCAAAATACTTCTTCACATAGCCGAAGGCCGTTTTATCCGCAATTGTACCAACAGTACCGGCCTTAAAGGTTGTACCTTTTCCGAAAATGACCTCTGTATATTTATGCGCTTTTGCCTGATATTCTCCTGAAAAGTTTAAGTCTATATCCGGCTCCTTATCCCCATCAAAGCCTAAGAAGGTTTCAAACGGGATGTCTATTCCATCCTTGGCAAGCTTTTCTCCACAGACAGGACAAGCTTTATCCGGCAGGTCAAAGCCGTTATTATAGCCGTAGTCTGTAAAATCTGAATATTTGCAGGCAGGGCACCTGTAATGAGGTGGCAGGGCATTTACTTCTGTTATTCCGGTCATATATGCCACAACTGACGAGCCTACAGACCCCCTCGAACCTACAAGATATCCGTCCTCATTTGATTTCCATACCAACTTCTGAGCAATTATGTACATTACTGAGAACCCATTCTTTATGATGGAATCAAGTTCCCTGTCAAGCCTTACCTGAACAATTTCCGGCAAAGGATCTCCATATAATTCATGTGCCTTTCCAAAGGTGATATCCTTAATGGTCTGCTCGCAGCCTTCAATATGCGGAGGACATTTTTCCGGCGAAATGGGGCTTATTTGTTCACACATATCTGCTATAAGGTTTGTGTTTGTGACCACCACTTCATAAGCCTTTTCATCTCCTAAATAGGAAAATTCCTCAAGCATTTCATTGGTTGTCCTTAGATATAAAGGTGGCTGCATGTCTGCATCATCATAGCCCTGCCCTGCTTCGAGTATACGCCTGTATATCTCATCCTCCGGATCTAAGAAGTGAACATCTCCCGTAGCCACCACAGGCTTGTTTAGGGTCTCTCCAAGCTCGACGATTTTCCTGTTGATCTCCTTTATATATTCCTTGTCGGGAACCTCCTCTTTTCTTACTAAATAATTATTATTTCCCAGAGGCTGAATTTCCAGATAATCATAATCCTTTGCAATAGCCTCGATTTCTTGATCGGATTTTCCACGTAAAATTGCCTGAAAAAGCTCGCCTTCACTACATGCGCTTCCTAAAATCAGACCTTCGGAGTATTTCTTATATATGCTCTTTAATATACGCGGCTTCTTGTAGAAATAATCCAGATGCGAGTAAGAAACCAGTTTGTACAGATTCTTTAATCCCACATAATTCTTTGCCAGTATTATGGCATGATAAGTATTGAGTTTTTTATACTCTTCCTTCTTAGCTTTTTCATCAGAACCAAATATGTCTATATCCTCAAGTTTTTCCGCACCTCTGTCCTTCAGCTTTTCAAGCATAATATTAAACACCTTGACAGTGGTATCCACATCATCTAAAGCTCTGTGAGCAACCTCAACCTTTATCCCGAGGTTTTTTGCAATCCTTCCCAGTTTATAGGATTTATAATCAGGAAAGATATCCTTAGCCAAGGCTAAGGTATCTAAATACGTAAAGTCAAAATCGTAGCCCAATACCGCTGCATTATGCTTTAAGAAACCTATATCAAAATCAGCATTATGAGCCACCAGAACGCTTCCTTCGATAAACTCCAGTATTTTTGGAAATACCTTTTCTATAGTTTCGGCATCCTGCACCATATAATCGGTAATACCGGTAACCTCAACAACTCTTGCCGGAATGGGCTTTTCAGGATTTACAAAGCAACTGAATTGATCTGTTACCTTTCCATCCTTGAGTTTCATGATACCTATTTCGGTAATTTTCTCCGTTATCGGCGAAAAGCCCGTAGTCTCCAGGTCCAGTACGCAGTATGTAGTGTCAATACTCTGTCCTTTTGGATTTGTTACGGTGGGCTTTTTATCCGGTGCCAGATAGGCCTCTACTCCATATATAACCTTCATGTCGGGATTATTTCTCCCTAAAAGCTTGTGAGCTTCGGGAAAAGCCTGTACCACACCATGATCCGTAATGGCAATGGATTTCATTCCCCAACTCATAGCCCTTTTTATTAAGTCGGTGGCACTTGACATAGCGTCCATCTGGCTCATCTGGGTATGCATGTGCAGTTCCACTCTCTTAACTTCTGAATTGTCCTGTCTCTTTGTCTTCTTTAAGCCGTCCGTTTCAACTATGGTATTGGCTATAAACTCAATTTCTCCGGAAAATTTGCTATTGCTGGCTTCTCCGGCAAGTTTAACCCCTTTGGCCTTCTTGAGCCTGGATAAAACCTCTCCGTCTCCACCCGGCTTGATGAAAGCCTTACAAGTCATAGAGGCGGAGCCGTCGTATAAAGCAAAGGAAACCAGAGTTTTTCCGCTTTTTAATTCCTTTGATTCAATATTAAATATCTCACCCGTTATAGCCACCCTTCCCTCATCGGGTACAATATCGGTGATTTTAATTACAGGTTCCTTTATATTTGCATTCCTACCCAGTATCAAAGGTGTTACTTCCTTCTTTTCACCGTTTTCCGCGCTTTTCTCCTGTTTTACCGGTGGAGCCTCCTGAGGCACAGTGGGTGCATTATTGCTAAGCGCCGCCTTGACTTGTTCCTTGACAATCTGCATTCCCTTTTCACGGGTCTCTTCCGTAAGCCTTTTTAATTCTTCACTGCTGGCTTTGTCAACAAAATTAATTTTATATGTTGTGCCATACAATTTTTTTATAGTGTCACTGATTTTTTTATCATACCCCATGGCAGTTAAGAGATCGGCTGCAACTATTTTAAAATTAAAGTTTATTATATTGTTTGTCACTTCAAATTCGGTATCTTTTATGACAGCTTTCAAAATAGGGTGTTTGCATGACATAGCCGTAACAATATTTTTAATCTCTTTCTCTATGGGCTTTTTATCCGTTCCTTCGGTGTATTCTACAGTAATTTCAGTATCATTTATGCAAAACCTTTTCTTTATAAAGGTATTAAGTCCTTCAAGTTCCTTGACATCAATATATTTATCAGAACAGAGTTTAATCTCTAGAACCTTACTTTTCTTCTTTAAGATAGCAGCTTCTACCATTGCCGTACTTATATTACCCTCTGCTTTATAATCACCAAAAATATCATTTACTCTTTTCATGTTGCTTTCCAAGGCTATTCCTCCAACACTTTTTAGTATACCGATCCGCTCTGTTTTTGCCCCTAACCTCTTTTAATACCATTTTCTTCACAGTAACGATCTATAATTTCAAGTATTTCATCCCCAAAGCTTTCCACTTTCTTCTTTCCGATCCCTTTTATTTTCCGTAATTTTTGTAAAGTCGAAGGTAATTGTTCAACAATCTGAATTAAGCACTTTTGGTGTAAAACAAAAAATGCCGGTTGATCAAACTCCTCTGCCTTGCGCATTCTCCACTTTTTAAGAAGCTCAAACAGCTCAGGATGACTTATCGCTTTGGATACAAATTCATTTACTGCATCCTTCTGCTTCTTTTCCTGCTTCTTTTGTTGAGGCTTCTCTATTGATGCTTTCGCTCTTGCATCCAAAAAGGACTTCACTATAAATCCTTGCCTACACTGTTCAAAACAAGCCTGCTTTATTAAAATTTCTGTTTTTACTTTTTCCAGTGCTTTGACAACACTCTTTTTTACGCTCTTATTATCACTTTCAACGGTTATATCCTCAAGAACATTTAAAACTCCGTTACTTATCTTTTCCGTATAATAACCTGCCGCCTTCATCATACGCTCCTGCAACTGTTGATTATTTTCTGCGTCAGGTGCAAGCTCCAACATTTTGTCGAGTTGAGGTTTAAATTTTTCCGAAACGGTTAGCAAATCAGTATTAACAACTGCCATCATCTGCTCTATTGCAAGCATCAAACCCTCATGTAAACTACCTGCATTTTCATTGTACAACTTCCGGCAATATCCCAACTGCCGCGCAATCCAGCTAAAATCATACAGCTCCATTAAAAGTTCTTTCTGATAATCATATTTGAATTTATCCAGTTCAACTCTATCGGGCTGGTTCTTTGATACCTCCATTGAGAAATTCCGAACTGTTGCGTCACTGACTATGCTCCTTGCCGTCAATTCAGAACCAAGCACCAAACCCTCAAGAGTCTTGCACCGGCTCAACGCCACATATACCTGACCATGAGCGAATGCGGCACTTGCATCAATAATGGCTCTGTCAAAAGTCAGTCCCTGGCTCTTATGAATGGTAATTGCCCACGCAAGTTTCAAGGGGTACTGAACAAAAGTCCCGGCAACTTCCTCCTGAATCTCTTCGGTGGTTTCATTGATGGAATATTTAATATTCTGCCATTCAACTTGTTCAACAGTAATGCTGTCCTCATCCCCGCCGCACTTTACACGTATGCTGTCCTTGCTTATTTTTTCGATAACCCCTATTTTACCGTTATAAAACAGTTTTTCTCTGGAGGTATCGTTCTTTACAAACATTACCTGAGCTCCTTCTTTCAACACAAGCTCATTATCGGTAGGAAATGAGTATTCAGGAAAATCACCGTTGGTTAGTGCTTTGAAACGGTGTTGGGTAGCATCAATCTGTGCAAGTTTTCTTTCATTTATCGACTTTGCCTGATAGTTGTGTGTGGTCAGCATGATATATCCATCGGGTATTTTCTTTGCAAAATCGGGGTTATATCTTTTATTGAGTTGGCTTAATACATCGGCATTAATTCTGTTATCCCGGACTTTGTTGAGCAAACCGATGAACTCAGAATCACTTTGCCTGTATATATGGGTTAATTCTATACTTATATACTGGGTCATCATAAGTGCCCTGCTGTTAAAAAAATATATGGACTGATACCATTGCTTCAAAATAGCCCATTCGTCATCTTTTATGACCGGTGCCAACTGTTGGATGTCACCTATCATAAGCAATTGAACTCCACCAAAGGGCTTATTCCTGTTTTTGAATCTCCTTAATACATCATCTATGGCATCAAGCATATCGGCACGCACCATACTGATTTCATCAATTACCAGCAGATCCATACTTCGAAGGATATTAATCTTTTCTCGGGAAAACTTCTGTATGTTCCTGTTTTCATTATTGTATTCATCATTCCCGGAAGGGACAAAGGGTCCGAAGGGCAGCTGAAAAAACGAGTGAATGGTAACTCCTCCGGCATTGATAGCGGCCACTCCTGTCGGTGCCACAACCACCATACGTTTTGGCGATACCCTTTTTAAATTGTGCAGAAAAGTAGTTTTCCCGGTACCGGCTTTTCCGGTCAGAAAAACATTCTTATTGGTATATTGAACAAAATTGAAGGCCATTTCCAGATTGTGATTTTCAATTTTGTTGGTTGTGTCCTCTATATTTCCCATTTATTCCGCTCCAAGATCAATATATTTTCGTTTGCAAATCATTCTTATAGTCGGCGTATTTCTACTATTGAACATTATAACATATGAGTGTCGCAATTCAAAGCAGATTGGCGTATAACCGGAAAGACTTCACTTTTCTTTAAGGTATGTCGAGAATATGACTTCGGACTAGAAGGTGTGCCTGTTGTTTTAGTATCAAACGACGTAATTAGCAAGACCTTCGCAAAAAATCAGGTCAAGCATTACATCATTTGACAGTAAAACAGGTTCAAAGCTTAATATAGTTTGCAAAAGCGATGCATCTTACCGTATTCTGTATGATTTGTATACATTATAGTCTGCTTCATCAATTGCCTTAGCAAGCATAGTTACCTGTTTATCAAGTTGTAACCTATAGTTAAAAACCTCTTCAGGGTTTTCTTCATTTTTTATTTGTGTTATCACTCTTTTCTCATATCTTTTCAAAAATTCTTTCGATTGTTCCTTGCATAAGAATACACCTCCACTTGAGGAATCTGTTTCAAAATCTACGCTCTTAAAACTTCCTTTATTGGCAAGATGCAACACAAAAGAATCAACTATAATCGGTCTCCATTCTTCCATTAAATCTGAAGCCAGCGCCGGGTGACCTCTTTTTGCTCTGTGCATAAAGCCAAAATACGGATATAAACCATGTTTTCCAATTAAAGTATATATCTCATACATGAGCAAAGTGTATCCATAACTTAGCATTGAATTAAACGCATCCTTTGGCGGTTGTCTTGTTCTCTCAGAAAATCCGAATTCCGGATTGCATAACTTTGATATACAAGAAAAGTAAATTTTTGCTGCACTTCCTTCATATCCAATAACTTCATTTATGCTACCTGCCTCTTTAATCTTATTTTGAAGCACTTTTAATCTGTCCATTTCGCTACCGTCCAAGTCAGGTCTGTTTTTAAAAAACCATCTTAAAACTGTTATTTGGTTATGAATCTTTGAAGATATGAATTGTTTTGATATGCCAACACAAAACTCTTCATTGTTAGTAAGACGAGCTTGTTTCATCTGCCTAACAACATCAACGCTCTGAACTGGTTCAAGTCTTCCATAATATTGACCTCTTGATGAAAGAAAAGTTACAGCAGTTCCCCTTCTAAGGAACTCAACCATTAATTCTTCTGTTAAATGTACACCAGAAAAAACAACAACAGCATCCACTTGCTCTAGAGGTATTTCTTTTATGCTTTCAGTCCCAAGAAAAACTGTAATTCTACCGCCGTTTTTACGCACCTTTGACCCCTCTGAAGTCAAGTATAATATTCCCATTTTTATATTCCCCCTTTCTCGATAATAAAAAGATTTGTGCTTTTCAAAAGTCTTTAGTAGAAATAATCCCAACATTTTAATGTCAATTATTATGTCTTGATAATACTCCATCCCGCAATTTTATTGTCCAAATGCTTCCCGAAAAGCCTATCTGATAACACCATTACAATGTTTCCGTCCCCTTACGGGGGAAAGTGTTTTAATCTCATCTATGAAAATGGGGAAGTATACACAAAAACAGGTTTCCGTCCCCTTACGGGGGAAAGTGTCTTAATCGAGGGGTTATGAGAACGCATTAAATGTCGCAAGAGAGTATGTTTCCGTCCCCTTACGGGGGAAAGTGTCTTAATCTTTTTTGCAAAAGAATAATATAAAAACTATTGCAAACATGTTTCCGTCCCCTTACGGGGGAAAGTGTCTTAATCTCATCTAGATCTACTAATGTAATGTCGCCTCCAGTTTCCGTCCCCTTACGGGGGAAAGTGTCTTAATCAGTGAGAAATACAAGCCCATTTATGCGAGATTCGGGAATGTTTCCGTCCCCTTACGGGGGGAAAGTGTCTTAATCAAATACAAGGAAAAGTTAAAGAAGTTGAGAACAAAATGTTTCCGTCCCCTTACGGGGGAAAGTGTCTTAATCACTAGTTATTACCAGCATTTAATATTATGGGAAGATGGTTTCCGTCCCCTTACGGGGGAAAGTGTCTTAATCTTATGTATTTTGTTTCAACCACATAGCAGGCATCAGGTTTCCGTCCCCTTACGGGGGAAAGTGTCTTAATCTTTAGTAAATGATTTGGTTCTGGCTATTGTGATTGTTTCCGTCCCCTTACGGGGGAAAGTGTCTTAATCTGGTATAAAATGAATAATACTACTACTGAAAGAGGTTTCCGTCCCCTTACGGGGGAAAGTGTCTTAATCTTATAGATAGTTCGAACAATCAAAGGTCACGCTGGATGTTTCCGTCCCCTTACGGGGGAAAGTGTCTTAATCGTACTCTCACCAACCGTCAATTTTATAACCTTTGGTTTCCGTCCCCTTACGGGGGAAAGTGTCTTAATCAGGTACACCGTTGAACGGTTATAACTAACACTTGAAAAAAGTTTCCGTCCCCTTACGGGGGAAAGTGTCTTAATCTATACAGTTAAGGAAGTTTACAACCTCCTTAGAACAAAGTTTCCGTCCCCTTACGGGGGAAAGTGTCTTAATCTTGTTTTTGCCTTGCCGTCACTTCTTATTGTTTCAAACCCCGTTTCCGTCCCCTTACGGGGGAAAGTGTCTTAATCATAATAAATCACGAATAATCTCATTGATAGCCGTCAGCGAAGTTTCCGTCCCCTTACGGGGGAAAGTGTCTTAATCTTATTATTGATAATGGAATAATCAGGTTCGAAGAAGTTTCCGTCCCCTTACGGGGGAAAGTGTCTTAATCTTAGAGTGCTTTTACTGATTCCGTAAGCGGTATTTAAGTTTCCGTCCCCTTACGGGGGAAAGTGTCTTAATCTTAAAGTTGAACCTGTGAAAGTGGAAATAAAAATTAGTTTCCGTCCCCTTACGGGGGAAAGTGTCTTAATCTTTATATATAACAGCACAAGAAAAAATAGCATAACAGGTTTCCGTCCCCTTACGGGGGAAAGTGTCTTAATCCAAAGAATCATGTTTATGTTTGTATTGTTTTCAACGTTTCCGTCCCCTTACGGGGGAAAGTGTCTTAATCTTAGAAAATATTGTTGGCAAAATTCTAATTTTGATAGTTTCCGTCCCCTTACGGGGGAAAGTGTCTTAATCAAATCTTAGTGAGATGCTAGATCAAGAATATAATAGTTTCCGTCCCCTTACGGGGGAAAGTGTCTTAATCAATGTCTAATTGTTTTTCTTTTTCAAGCCAATTGTAAGTTTCCGTCCCCTTACGGGGGAAAGTGTCTTAATCGTAAATGAACTAAAAAGAATATACGACCAAATACAGTTTCCGTCCCCTTACGGGGGAAAGTGTCTTAATCTCTATATTTTTTATAAAATCTAAATCAAAATGTAAAAGATCGTTTCCGTCCCCTTACGGGGGAAAGTGTCTTAATCCAAAGGTTGATAACAGGGTTTCGGCAAGTGTTTACATGTTTCCGTCCCCTTACGGGGGAAAGTGTCTTAATCTGACAGTGATGCAGTTTATATAAAAGCAGGCAAGATGGTTTCCGTCCCCTTACGGGGGAAAGTGTCTTAATCTAAACAAATTGAAGCTATAAAAGTTGACGCAGTATTTGTTTCCGTCCCCTTACGGGGGAAAGTGTCTTAATCTTACAAAATGTTCGGTAAGATGGCTGCAAAAGTTTCCGTCCCCTTACGGGGGAAAGTGTCTTAATCATATAACATTGATTCACGATGAGGTTTCAAAAGCTGGTTTCCGTCCCCTTACGGGGGAAAGTGTCTTAATCAGCAAGTATTTCAACTGGAACATTCTCAACACCAAGTTTCCGTCCCCTTACGGGGGAAAGTGTCTTAATCTTTGTAACAGTCATGTTTTTATATATCGGCTTGTAAATAGTTTCCGTCCCCTTACGGGGGAAAGTGTCTTAATCTGATTATGAATATATTAGAAATAGCTAAAAATTATTTAGTTTCCGTCCCCTTACGGGGGAAAGTGTCTTAATCATAAGTTATAATCAATTTGGAGGTGTTGAAAAATGAAAGTTTCCGTCCCCTTACGGGGGAAAGTGTCTTAATCTTTGTCAGCTAAAACATTGGAAGACCTTATAACAAGTTTCCGTCCCCTTACGGGGGAAAGTGTCTTAATCTTTTGAAAAATTCATTTGGTGATAGGATTAATAATAGTTTCCGTCCCCTTACGGGGGAAAGTGTCTTAATCAAGTTATTAAGGAAAAGTTAAAGGAATTATACAAAGAAAGTTTCCGTCCCCTTACGGGGGAAAGTGTCTTAATCGAAACAAACTTAATTGATTATTTTACACATAATAAGTTTCCGTCCCCTTACGGGGGAAAGTGTCTTAATCTTTACATTTTCTGTTATGTAAAAATCTTGAAATATATGTTTCCGTCCCCTTACGGGGGAAAGTGTCTTAATCCAAATTATCAGTATTAATAAATGAACTCGAAGAGTTAGTTTCCGTCCCCTTACGGGGGAAAGTGTCTTAATCCGCACATTTATCAGCGTTCTATTTCAGGCACTTTCAGGTTTTTTTGCGGCACAAATAATATTTTTCTAGTGCAACTAGTTCAAGATGCATACACAACACACTTCAAATCCGCTATTTTCAAGTAACGGCACAAAGAAATAAGTTTTCAAGGTTCAGCGTACTCAAAGAATCCAATAATTGCTATTTTCAAACAACTTTATACTGCCCCAGCACTCAATATTACATCTACTTGTTAATCTGTATATTCTTAACAAGTCTTCCTTTTCATCAAATATTTTTTCAAGCTTTTTTATCAAGTTTTTATACATAGTATCATCCAGATGGCACTCAAAGGCTGATTTCTGAACTCTGATACCATAAGACTCAAGACATTTTACCATTTTTCTTCTTCTCTTGTCATTAACTACATCATAAATAATAACGACTAGTTTTTTGTTCGATATTTCCTCACACTCATCATCCTCAAGCGTTTTTTGCCACCACTCCACTATAACATCCCCTTGAAAATTATCAAACTAATAATTCTCTTACAACTTCGTTTATTCTATCATAGATAAAGCCATCACTTCGAATCTTGTTCTTAAATATAAGTTTAAGAAGGCTTTCACATAATTCAATTATTCTACTTGAATTTTTAGGCAGATTAATTGAAGCTTTCATTTCTCTGCTTTCCATATGCCGTGTTATTTTATCCTCAGTTACTGAAATCATTTGATGAGCGACCTTGTTTCTTACTTCACTTTCAACTTCCCTTAAACGCATAAACTTATCATATATATCCACATCTGCCTTTAAATATTCCAATATATATACAATATTATCAAGACTAAGATCACTGTCTCTGAAGGCATTTTTATATTTTGCATCTAAAAAAGCCAACATATTTATATCATATTTAGAAATCATATCCCTGTTCAATATGTATTGATTATCTCTATAAACTCTTGTCACTTTCTGCAAATCAAACTTTAATACGTCGCTTAGATAATAAAAAGCCAATCCAAAAGAGAAAGGTGTCAACTTCAAAATCATTTCTGACAATTCCCCTCTTATCTGACAAAGCTTCATTGTCATAAAAAACTCATAAAACTTCAATGCATTTCTATCATTTATACACCATATTCTATCTTTATATTTTTTCATTTTATCGTTATTAATTATGGCAAAACTCTCATCATATTGAAACTTTCTCCTTAAATCACCATGCTTTAGAATAATCTTTAGCTTTTCATTAAAAAGTTCATCATTATTTATTAAAAGGTTTAGAGCACCTGAATAGTTATAGCTGTTTATCATGGAATCAATCTTGAAAGCTAGATTGTATGCATTTATTGCTTTGAAATCAGGTCTTACAATTCTTGATTCCGGAGCAGGAATCTTATGATCCTGATTTGTTTCAAATGCAAGTTCAAGGTCAAAATTCGTTGTTAAATGTTCTTCTCTGTCATTAGCTCCGTTATTTGGTGATCTCACCTGAATTCCGACAACACCAAAGTTTCCCGCAACAGCTTCGTACGCTAAAATATTCTTCATTTGAGGTGTTCCAGAGCTTATATTAACAAGTAACTCATAATCCTTGTACTTATTCCTCATATTCTTAATTGCTTGCCTGAATTCTACATAGCAAGCATCAAAATCCTGCGGGTTTTGAATATCAGTTCTGATGATTTCAATCTGACACTCCGGCATAACTCTTAAAATCGATTTCCTGTACCTATCATCCATATCGTGATACTGAGCCATTTCTTTTGTCAGAAACAACCAAACTGCTTCTGGCCTTAAATGCCTTACAATGTGTAGCATTGCTCCATCTGACTGGGATCTTATAGGATCAGTTGTACCTATCGGACTAAATAGAACAGACTTTTTATTCATTGACTTCCACCCCTCCCATTCCTAGTGCTGTCTTTATGCCTATACCGCAAAATTTCGAGTATTCAAAAAGCATTCTGGTAAGTCTTATTAAAGCATCCGGTCCTGACTGAGTAATTTCTAATGTACCCACAAAAGAAGCTACTGAAGTACCTTCCAAACTAAATCTCGTACTTTTCAACGTGTACCCTGTTAAAAATGTGTTTGCGCAAAGTTCTTCGCATATTTCCTTGCCTTCAAGACTTAACCCTTTTGAAAAAGCATCCCATTTTGAATACAAACTTTTTATAATAAGTTCTATGGACGGAAAAATCACATAATTTCCATCCTTCTTAAACCCCATCGGAGTTCTGATCCTAAGCTTGATTTTTTTACTGAAACAGTTTTTAACAAAACACTCTTCTGCTATTTGGGCATAAGTTTTTTCAAATACCTTTATGTCACCGCCACATTTTATTTCATAACCCTTTTGCTTTAGAAACCACTGTTTTTTGTCAAAATCAATTGCAACTATCTCTTTTAACCTCTTTTCAACACTTTCAGTCAGCCCGCATACTCTCCATACTGCATTTTTTTCGCCATCCACTCTAATATGTTGAGAAAAAGGTTTTAACCTCTGCAAATGGAAACTTTCCTTCTCAGAAGCATTAAACTTTTCCATTAACATTCCGTGCATTATCGAACCAAAATTGTATGTTGGTCTTGCGTCTGCCGGAAAAATAATCGGAACATCAATCATCACAGGCAATTTCATCCACCACCTTCATGCTGCACAATCCCATTCTGGATAATCCCTGCTGCGTTTTAGCAAATTTAATAGTTCTTGGTGACACTTTAGTATCATTAACTACATGATTATGCTTTTCGTTAAATCTCTCATCAAGCAGTCTGGATATAACCTTCCTTGCACTGTTTGAGTCAGGAGCTAATGAATATAAAATGCTCTTTGTATGAAAGCCTGTTCCTCCCCCTAAATACACAAGTGGTTTTTCCTTTGAACTATAAAATTCATCAATACCTTGAATCCTAAAATTCGAATCAAACTTCAACAAAATATTTTCATAATAATAATCCAGTATTTCCAGAAGATCTTCGATCCCTGTAATCCCAATGCGACTTGATTTCAGCATATTTATATCCATTGTCACAGCAAAGCTGAGCAAGGTGTTTTTCTTGAGAGCTTCTCTCCAAAGTGGCAGTGTTTTCCCACTGTTTACAGTCTTTTGACCCCAATCGGTTTTTTGTACAACTGTAATATTTCCGGCAGAAACTGTACATGAATCTGACACAAGAATAGCTCTGAAAACGTCTAAAAGCTGACTCTGTAGATTTTTATTCTCATCCTTTTTGGGGAGAACATCTAGACATTTTCCTTCTACATTCCGGATACACTTATTCATTTCCCTCGTATTACTTTTTTCAAGCATATTCCAATATTCTATATAATTTTTTCTTTCTTTTAAAATCTTGTATGAAAGAAGTGCTGTTCTAAACATACCTTTTATGCCGCTACCTGGTAAATAGGGTTCGCCACAGTAGTTTTTGACAAGACAACTTACATCATTTAACGCTTTGTCCTTGTCCTGCTCCACACCTTCTATAATATATCTGTAAACATCAATACTCCAAGGATCTATCGAGTTTTCATCCATCCATGTAAAAACTTTAAAATTATTTTTCAATGCATCTTTTTCATATTTTTCGTATAGTCTATTATCTTTAAGATACTTTAACCATTTTCCTTCATTTAACATACCTAATTTTTTGCTTTCTGGCTGGTATACAAATTCATAAGGCGAGTGTTTTTCACCATTACCCACATGTAGAGGTCCTTTTGTTTCAATTTCAATAACATATTTTTTAAATCTTCCGCTCATAAACTCACCCCCACAAAAAGCGTTTTACCAAGCCTGTAAACCTTGTGAAAATTCCCATATGACAAGTCGAGAATTTTTCCTTCAAGTCTTTCAGAAAAACATGAGCCTTCAGCAACCATCACACAGGATTTTCTTTTCAAAGCACCGTTATCAGAACAAAAACGGGGGGATGTACAAAAGCCCTCTCTCTTTTCAAGTATGTAACTATAACCCTCACTTTTCAGCTTCACAATTTCCTCTTCGCTTGGATGATACGCACCAATAAGCATCTGTACTCTAGCTTCTTTATTTTCAAGCATACTGAATAAAAGCTTTTCTTCACCATCTCCGCTCATATCGCATACCTCTAGAGAATACTTGCCCATACCGCTGGAAACTTTTCCGCCTATCCCAGACATTCCCATCGATTCAACTGCTTTTATGAAACTATCAAGAAGTTCTCCATCAATATACCTGACAACAAAATACAAGCCCGAATTTTCAGTAAACCTGAATGATGCAACCCTGTATGGTTCTGGCTTGTCTCCTGACAGCTTTACTCTGTCGGTTATCATCTCAGCTCCAATTTCTATATCCCAATCTCTTTCATTGCCAAGAGGAGCTTTACCATTAATAAAATCCACATATCTGTTCATATTACTCAAGGATATAAATTTTATCTTTTTTAGTTGCTTTTTCACATTATCCTCACCACTACTCTTATAACTTGAAATAATCGGCTTAGGTATATAATATGAAAACCCATTCTCTTTTCTTTTCCATGGAAAAAGAGAACTAATTGAGGTTTCGCCTTTTTCGAAGCTTGTAATAAGCTTATCGGATTCCACTTCTCCAAAAATTTTGAGATATTCGGTGAAAATAGCCGAAAATAAAGAGTCTGATGATAGATTTGTTTTTCTGGCATCTAGTCCCGATGCTCCTTTTCCATTACCAAATCTGACAGGTGTTTGAAAACTCAGCTTAAGAATCTTATACTCAAAGTGCATTTTCAAGCACCTCTTTCAATTTTTTTGTATCTACTTTGTCATAGCCCATCATTTCTTCGACTTCAATTTCCTCAAAAGATATCCTACCGTTTCCTCTACTACCTCCTTTTCCTATGTAATCAAGGGTTAAAAGCTTCATTCCCTGTCCTATAGTTTTGAAATCATCCTCAAGTTCTTCTTCCTTCTCTACATTGTAGCAAAGTCTGAAATCAAAGGCCGCACCGGCCGGAACTCTTTCCATCTGCCTTGGATTAGCTACACAAGTTGCCCTGCTGATGGAGTTTTCAAACTTTATTTCAGTCAGATAAAGATCAGTATCCGCCATTTTCAATTCCTCAACCGATTCCTCACTCATGAACAAGTCAAAAAACTGAAGTCTTGAAGGGATAATCAAATCTTTTCCGTTATATCCAAACAATCTGTGCATAACAGATCCTTCCTCTTTTATCTCCATATTCCAGGGATTATTGCTTTTTATTTTTGCAAGCAATGCTCTCATTTTACCTTTCAGACTACTGCCCGGAATAATCGGTTCCCTTTTTATAGGATCTCTGACAACTATACTATCTACTGCACCAATTGGTGAAAAATCGCCTGATGTTCCTATATGTAGGCCTGTCACTAAGGTAAGCTTTCCGGAAATACTTATTTTTGTCTTTAATGAAGGTATATTATTCATAGTCAAATCCTCCTCACTATTCTCTTATTAATTATTCTTTTCTGGCATAAAATATTTTTTGTATGCAATAATTGACTCCAGCAGCCTATAAAATCTGTCAAATTTTTCTTTATCATCTCCAATATCAGCAATAATCTTCTCAAGACCAATCCCCTTTATACCGTCTACGTCCACTGACCCGAACCATTTCTTCACAGTTTTGTCTCGCCCCATTTGGTATATGAGTTTCAACTTAATGTACTGAACATCATTCTGAAGCTCTTCAGAAATTCTATAAGCAACCGATTTATTTTTACTTTCTTCCATCTGTATTTTATTGTTTACAATAGAGGCATACGAATGGATTTTTCTTAATTGCGTTGTTGTAAAATATCGTTCTCCTTTTTCCTTCATTTTTAGAACAAGTTTTTCTCCTTCTTTTACGGGGTCATAAGCACTCTTATAATCAATACCCATATCCTCAGTCTTATACTGCTGTTGTGAATTTCCATATGGTTTACTACCATACTGCTGCCTGCCTTGAGAATTATTATTCAGCTTTGGGCTTTCAACACCGGCCTTTTTTAAAGCATCTCCCATATTATTCATGTTCATCCCCCTTTGTTCTTGTCATATACACAG
The DNA here is from genome assembly GCA_964564015.1 of uncultured Acetivibrio sp. Taxonomy (GTDB): domain Bacteria; phylum Bacillota; class Clostridia; order Acetivibrionales; family Acetivibrionaceae; genus Acetivibrio. The sequence goes on along the minus strand of CAZLZR010000019.1, from coordinate 7,557 downwards.
CCATTTGAATTGCAGTAGCCAACATTTTGCGTTCCTTTTCCTTTAATGCATGCCTGAATATACATTCCCTCATATTCTCATATTGTTCCTTTTCACTGTCACTTTGTGAAAACTTGTTTTCCATTCTTGCAAGCATATATGCAAGCCTAGCAATAGAAATCCCGGTATTGTCGCGTCCTTCTTCAAGTATTAGATTTAAAATCTTGTACAGTGCAGCCTTTCCCCAATTGTTGTCATTCTTTGAACAAAACCATTCAACTATGTCATCTCTTAACGTTTGTACATCAATTAATTCCTGCCACGAGTAAGTATGTCTGCAAACACTTTCAAGCGATTTATTTTCAGAATCCGAGTGAACCTTTTCAACACCAAAAAGCGAGACACTATCCTTTCCAGCTTCCCTTTTTGAGAAGCTTTCCAATTGCCCTACTTCAGATGCCATTCTTGCTATCGGATAATCATGTTTGAAAAAACCGATGCCAGCCGAAAAACTCAGTGAGTCGCAAGTAAACCTTTTAAAGTATTCTCTCATATCATCAGCAAAACGAATGATCTGATCCCATGTTCCCACCGCAAAAAGATCATCACCACCTGAATAAACTATTGCAAGACTATAGTCTGATTCTTTTGCAATATAATTTATTGCACTTTTGAAAAAATAACTCAGGCTTCTTGATATCGCCGTGTATCTTCCAAGTGTTTGGATACTCCTTTTTTTACCTTCAGGTCTGAATCCATGTGAAAACAAACTTCCCAAATTATCCACATCAGCTCTCAGTACTCCTAATCTTGATATACCCTCTGAATCGTCTGCAAGATTTTTAAATTCAACAGGTGTATTTTTGTTTTCATCTCCTTTAATTTTGCTATAATCTCCAACCATCAGGTTAGTTCCACATTTCAGACCTGCAATATATTTGTTTTTTGAATAGATTCGAACAATTTTCTCATCCTCAATATTGTGCCGAACATTTTCCAATTTATCGATTTTAAGAATACATTGAGTTGCGTCATATGAAGGCATACTTAATCCTTCTTCATTGATTCTGAGCACTTTAAAAATCAAAGTTTCATCGCTATCTGAACGAACAAGACTATCTCCTAACATTATCAGTTGATTGCATGTTATACACTCATATTGGTCTTCCTTATTTTTGACGAGCTTTGAGGAAACTCCACATATACGACATTCCCTCTCCTCATTATCAGGTTTTTTAGGTGTAAATATCTGTTTTAATTGTTCTTCATCATATCTAGACAACTTGCCTTTCGCTATCATCTCAGAAACTTCTTTATATACCGGAGCCATACCTTCACTCTCATCTTCGCTCTTGTTCATAAGTTTTTCGGCGCATGTAGCAGCCCATCCAAATTCAATATACAGGTTCACCGAAAATCTCTCAATAAAAAAATCATTCACTCTTTTTTTCATTGCATTAACTGTTTGTATGCTTTTTTCAGTGTTAGGCAAAAGAAGATAAAACCCTCCACCTCCAGTATACAAAATATTTGAACGACTCAAAGACAATGCCTGGAGTATTTCATCAGCAATATACTCCGTCATTAATTCAAGATAGAAAGACCTTCCTCTAAGTGACTTTAGTGCTCCTTTAGAAGAAATAGTATATATAAAATCCTGTATCCCTGAAATATCGGCACGTACCAATAAAAAGACATCTTCCTGCCTCAGTTTTTTACTATTTTCAAAACATAACTCTCTGTAATTATTCACTTTCTTTTCTTGGAAATAATCATACATACAACTTGCAATACATGCAGTGAGGTTAGAATGGTCATATAGGGATATATCCGCTATTTCGTCTGTATTAGTACTTGAAGGTACGAAGGATAGTAGACTTTCCATTATATTTATTACAGAATTTACATACCCTGACTTTGAAAAATCTACCCCCATCAGTTCTTTATTGAATTTCTCATAAATCTGTGCATACTCTGAAGTAGTTGCCCTAGCACTATCTGCTTCCATCTGAGGCAACATTATACTATTCTCCTGCTCAAAAGTGCCTTTTAAACTAAAAGCTTTTTTAGTTTCTACTGTCTTTCTTGAAGTTAATACAACGTTAAAAACAGATTCTAAAGCTCTGTCCTGCCTAAATCTAGTCGTACCACCTTTAATTCCTTCGGGATCATTTCTTCTGTCAGTACCGGCAGCAATATTGTCTGCCTCGTATACAATCCAGGCATAGCTATCATCATTTAAGCCCGCATTCTTCATATTCTTTCCATGGTGAAATCTAATGCAATTATTTACTTCTTCATTGACAAGTTTTCCTTCCGAAAAGCTCTTAGCCCAATCCACACCTGCTTCAGAATGATCCTTTCCCTTTGAAGACTTACCTGCTCTTAAAGCAACTTTGCCTATATCATGTAACAGTGCACCAGCAATAAGAGCTTCTTTTTCGTTATTCACGCTATCACCATCCCTTATTCAGTTCTTAATGGAAATTTGATTTTCAAAACCTCCTGATAGTAAAAAACTTAAAACCTCGGGAACGACAGAAATTTTACCAGCATATAGCATTGTATCCACTTATGTTACATTATACTACTTAAATTTACATAATTACAATAGCAATGCGAACATTTGATACTAAAACAGGTTAGCAACATATCTAGCCTCTTAAGACACAAAGCAAGCCTTTGACACCACGGCTTGCTTTGTGTTTTAAGAGCATTGTATAGTCTTGAACCATGCTTAAGTTTATAAAAAAAGATTAATAATTTTCTTTCCTTACTTCAAAGAAGCTTTTTGGATGTGCACAAACAGGACAAAGTTCAGGAGCTTTCTTACCCATGACAAGGTGTCCGCAGTTACGGCATTCCCACATTGTTTGTTCAGACTTTTCAAATACCTTTTGCATTTCTATGTTTTTTAGAAGAGCACGGTACCTTTCTTCGTGAGCCTTTTCAATCTTTGCAACCATTCTGAACTGTGCAGCCAAAGCATTAAAACCTTCTTCTTCAGCATCTTTTGCAAAGCCCTCGTACATATCAGTCCACTCATAATTTTCGCCTTCTGCTGCATGAAGCAGGTTAGCCGCAGTGTCTCCAAGCTCACCAAGAGCCTTGAACCAAAGCTTCGCATGTTCTTTTTCATTATTTGCTGTTTCTTCAAATATTGCAGCAATCTGCTCATATCCTTCTTTTTTTGCAACCGATGCAAAATATGTGTATTTATTTCTTGCTTGTGACTCCCCTGCAAATGCTTCCCTAAGATTTTTTTCTGTTTTAGTTCCTTTTAAATTCATAGTATTCTCTCCTTTGTTTTTTATTTTCTTTATTTGTTTTAGCTCGTTTGAGCTTAATAACGGCTTTTCTTATCATAGAATTTCAGAAGTTTTTTTGCTCTATCTGCAATGATGTCCCTGATATGCTGAGGTTCCAAAACCTCCACATAACATCCGAAGGACAGCAAATAGCCATAAACCCACTCATCTTCTGGAAATTGAACTTCGACAGTACAAGTTCCGTCGCTATTTCGCGCAATCATTTCATCATCAAAATTATCATAAAGCCTGTATAAAGCCTGAGAGTAAAACTTTAGCTTTAAGTTGATCCATGGGCGAATGCTTTCTGCCTCATCTCCCATGCCTCTATCTATATATTGTCTTCGTTCAAATCCCTCGTTTGACACCTTAACATTCTTTATTCGAGATATTCTGAAAATCCGAAAACCCTTTTTTGTGCTACAATATCCACTCAAATACCAGGCTTGTCCCTTAAAAATAAGGCGCATCGGCTCTATTACCCTTGATGTTTTTTCTCCCATCGAACTGATGTAATCAAAAGAAATCTTTTTTCTATCCAGAATCGCCTTCTTGATTTCAATAAATCTGTTCTGCTCGTTAGGTTTACTTGCCCATGGAAAAAAGTCAACATCTACCCAATCGTCTTCTTTAGCATGTCTGAACACTGCGCCAATTTTGTCAAGAACCGCATCAACTTCCGGATATTTCGTAGCTTGCAGTGTTTTTAATGCCAGCATTAAACTTTCACTTTCATTTTCTGAGATCAGGGTTTTGTTGAGGGAGTAGTTTTCCATAAGAGAAATTCCCCCTCCACTCCCTTTATTCGTGAAAACGGGTATACCTGCGGAAGATAAATCATCGATATCCCTGTAGATTGTTCTAGTTGACACGTCAAACCTTTCAGCCAGTTCCTTTGCTGTTACTGTTCCCTTATTTATTAAAATAATCGTTATTTCAAGCAATCTATTTATCTTCAATTTTATCACCAAAAAACCCTTTATTTTAATTTGATAATCACCTGCTATATTACATTTTTTGTATTTAGGTATGACTAAAAAATAAATTCATACTCTGGATAACGAAAAAACTTGATTTGATAAGGTTTTCTAAATATGAGAATAGGATGTTCTTTTTTCGTTATCCCTTACTCCAATTTTTTAAAAGTAAAACCACAAGCAGAGCCGTTCACTATGGCATCCCTTCGTGGTTTGTCTATATCGCTGATAAAACAGAAATACTCTCCTATTGCTGTTACGCATATAAATTTTAACACATTGCAACGTCACTCTCAATAGTTATGTAACGCTCAAAATCCGGCAACTTAGCTCTGTGAAACAACTTATTTCTTACACCTGATCACAACTTTATATAGTTAACGAAACTTATATTTATTTTTCATTATACTCGTAACACTTGAATTTTATCTTACATATGTTAGTGTAGGGAAAGTTTTTTTCCCTCGTTTATTATGAATAAATAACCACTATACATAACTTAATATAGGAGGGTTCCAATATGATGAACGAAAATTACATCCCCTTAAATTTTTTACCTATAGGTAAAAAAGCCAAAGTAAAAAATCTTACTTCTGATGGTATTATCCGCAGAAGGATGCTTGATCTCGGATTAATTGCGGATACTGAAATAGAAGCGCTGCAGAAAAGTCCTTCGGGTGATCCTACTGCTTACCACATTCGGGGTGCTGTAATCGCTCTGCGCTCAGAGGAAGCACAAAAAATCATGGTAGAATTAAGTTGAAAGGAATACAGCCTAAGGAGGGCTTAAAATGGGACTTACAAATCAGTCCACCGGTGCAGGTGTACTAGAAAGTGGACTTAAAATTGAACTCACTGCACCTAATGATAAAATCATTGCACTCGCAGGAAATCCCAATGTAGGAAAAAGCACTGTTTTTAACAGTCTGACAGGCCTGAATCAACATACCGGAAACTGGCCTGGCAAGACTGTAACAAATGCCCAGGGCAAATACAGGTATAAAGACAGTAATTTTATTATGATAGATATACCGGGAACCTATTCACTAATGGCCAACTCCGCTGAGGAAGAGGTGGCAAGAGACTTTGTATGCTTTGGCAAACCAGATGCTACTATTGTAGTAGCTGACGCAACATCTCTTGAAAGAAACTTGAACCTTGTACTTCAGACTTTGGAAATTACCGATAAGGTAGTTGTATGCGTCAACCTTATTGATGAAGCCAAAAGAAAAAAGATAAAAATAAATTACACTGAACTTTCAAAACTTATAGGTGTCCCTGTAATCCCCACTAATGCCCGTAGCAACAAAGGCCTCGATGAATTGATGTATATGGTTTATGATGTTGCCTTCAACCACATTTCTACAAAACCAATTACCATTACATATGACACTTTGATAGAACAGGCAGTGCACCTGCTTCAGCCTAAAATCAGAGAGTTGGTGGACGAAAAAATCAGCAGTCGATGGGTAGCACTCAAGCTACTCGATGGAGATCCTGCTCTGCTGGAATCATTGAATAAATACCTGGGCTTTAGTCTTCTGGATAACGCCGAGCTTCATATGCTTCTTAACACTGTAAGGAAACATCTTGCCGATAACGGTCTAGAACCTGAGCAATTAAGGGATATTATCGTATCAAGACTTGTACGCCTGGCCGAGGATATAAGCAGTAAGGTTGTAACCTTTGAAAACAAACATTATAATCATTCAGACAGGAAAATAGACAGTATTCTTACCTCAAGAATCTTTGGCATACCAATTATGCTAGGTTTGCTGGCAATAATCTTTTGGATTACAATAGCAGGTGCAAACATACCTTCAGAAATAATTGCAGATTTCCTCTTTGGGATCGAAGCCAAATTAACAGAACTCTTTATGCGTGCAGGTTCACCCCAATGGCTCCACGGTATATTAGTTCTTGGCATGTATCGGACACTGGCATGGGTTGTATCGGTTATGCTCCCGCCAATGGCTATATTCTTCCCGCTGTTTACACTGCTTGAAGACCTTGGGTACTTACCAAGAATTGCTTTTAACCTTGACAATTTCTTTAAAAAAGCATGCGCCCATGGAAAGCAGGCATTGACCATGTGCATGGTTAAACAGAAAATGCAAGAAATGATTACACTTTCGGCGAAAAGTTGTATGAGAATGTTATAATTGTTACAAATTGAAGCTTAAATGTAGACCTCAAAGTATAAAAGAATCTGATGCTTTTAGTTTACCGCCACGATTTTTTATATAGTTTTATTAAATCCTCAGCACTTGCATTTGGATTCTTTTCCGCAAGCAAAATCATAATCCCCTCAATTTCAATATGAAATCGCCCGTTCTCACTCATATCCTTTGAAATAAATTGCATAAAGTTACTAAGTTCTTCATCATTGGACAACTTAATAATATTATCCACTGTTCCTTCTTCAAATTTGTCACCTGTAACACTCGTAAATGACATCAGTAATTCTTTAAATTCCTGCTGTATTTTGTTCATTAGCTACCTCACTTCAAAAAAGATATATATTTTCTTGATTTAGTTTTTAAGACGTTCAACCAATAATGGAATAGCTGTATTTAACTAAAAGTCTGATGATATCCTTCCACTTGACCTTCCACCATGACTATATCGTGGCACATAAATGATATCTTTCGGATTAATGTTACTGCCAGTATATTTCTCAAACATACGATAACATTCTTTTCGAAATTTTCTTCATGAAATGGGGTCAAAATATCTGTGAAGAATTTTTCAAAAGCATTCCACAAAAACGGATCTCCTCTATATCCCCATCTTTCTGGACGTATTTCGATAATCTTTGCGACCTCGTGTCACACACATCGACATGGAAGACGTTCCAGAGCCGAACTCGTGAGAAAGACCTGTGAGCATGCTGGCATCGTCAATGGAATGTGGTGCAGCATACTTCATGCTCCTTCTCCAGAGAGTTTACTTCATAATCTTCTATCCCACACCTTTACTACCATGCATTGTTGTCGGATGGATGAGGACCCGCGTAGCCGCGCCCTCAATCCTAAATCTATCAATAAAACTCAAAATTTCAATTTAAGTCACTACTCAATCATTTTTTGCATGCAAATTGATTCTTTCATACATTTATACTGTCCATAATTTTTAATGATTTTATAACCTATCTTATTATATAATCCAATTGCTTCTACCAAAGGTGCTCCAGTTTCCAATATCAGCGTATAGAATCCTTTGTTTTTAGCTCGTTCTTCTACATGCCTTATGCAGTTGTAGGTAATTGATACCAATTCCACAGAAAAAAGTCA
>CAZLZR010000018.1:0-74789 GCA_964564015.1 uncultured Acetivibrio sp. | reverse complement strand
AAAACCCTTCAAATTGGGTTTAGTGTTAAATTTATTTTCATGCGTTTACCGTGATCTAAAAGGATTATTGTATTGATATGTTGAGCCATTGAGAATATAATTTAAGTTTTGCAGCAAATTAGATGAAAAAGCAGCCGAAACCCTTAAATATAGGGCGTTAGCTGCTTTTGCGTTTTGAATAAAATGTGTAGCATAACAGGCTATTTTTTTGCTTCACCTAAAATTTTTTTGATATCTGTAAGTCGGAGCCTTTTTTTAGTAAAATCAATACCAAATGCAGCTCCGAGAGCATCTGAGATTTTATCTCTGTAATTAAATAGATATATATTTTCATGTTCATGCATACATTCTATTTTATTAAGACAATCTATAATCTTTTCTGCAGAGTATTCTTTGTGTGATTTTTTTTGGATGAGTCGCAATATAGTTAATGCAATAAAGCATGAGAGAAAATGTGCGTTAATATGCTCTTCATCGCGGACATATACAGGGCGGGATTCAAGATCGCTTTTTGTAATCTTAAAGGTTTCTTCTATCTCCCAAAGCCCACGATATGTATCAATAATTTCATTGGTTGTCATATTTAGCTCACTTGTAACTATTGAGTAATAACCATCAAATTTTTCTTCCTCTTCTATTTTTTTATTATTCAAACTAAGAGATTTACCTGTATTTAGAATTTCACCTGTTTGCTTGTCATATTCGAGGTTGTTGATGTATGCAGCAGCGCCATAAGACGTAGCCTTATTAAATTTTTTTGGATCTGCGAGAAGAGATTCTGCCTTTGCTAAAACTTCAGCTCTCTCCGAACGGGCTTTTTGGAAGTATTTTCTTGACCAAAAAACTATCTGCTTTTCATATACGGTTTTTGTTTCTGTTTTGCCATTTGCTATAGTTACATTGATATCACGATAAGTCACACGACTCTTAATTTTAAAATCAGTATCATCATTTGGTTGTTTCCCCGTGTTATCTAGATAGCCAGATTCTTCAAGGACATAGTCCTGAAATGCTTTCGAACCTCCACGGATGGAAAAACTGAACACATAACCATTTTGTGGCTTATCCGGCTTATTACCTATAAGATAATATATATTGTCGCATGTAATAATTCCCATATCTGCAACAACGATTACACGTCCTGTTCCATAATTCTTTCTTACTTCACCGATAACCGAGCGGAAAGTTTGCTTATCAAGCCTGTTTCCAGGAAAAAGCTCATAATGAACTGGGACACCTTCTTTATCCATAGCCAGACCCATTTGAATGATAGGTTTTTTACGGTTTTGTTTGGCTTTTCCATATCTTCTTAACTCATCTTGTTTGCTAACTTCAAAATAGTAATTTGTCACATCGTAATAGATTACACTTGTATCGGTACCGTATTTTGCACGTACATTTTCGTACATGAACTGCTGAAATTCTCTAGAGATTTTATCAAAGTACGTAAGCGCACGATAGACGTCATCAAGGGAGAAGTTAAATCTCTCAAAATAACGGTCTCTGCTTTCGTATGCTTTCTTTTTTGACCCTGGGGATAGTAAACGAGATATTACAAGAAGAGTCATTATTGAATTTGCATTAAATTGAAATGTTTCGCTGCGGGATCTATTTCTCAGAAACACATCTATACCAAGATCATGATAAACAGAAAGAGGAACAGCATATCCAAGGTTTTTTGTTCCCTTATCATCTTCTGACAATGTTTCATCCATATTAATTTGAAGTTGAATACTTTTGTTGTTATTTTCCTCATCAGTCATTTTGCGTGCAATTTCTTTAAAGTGGGCAATGGGATCAGAAAAATCCTTTTCCAATTGATCCAAGTACCCTAAAGATTGAACTAACTTATGTCTGGGTTTTCCTGTAACAGGATCTCTAAAGCTTTTTTCTATATAAAGATAGACTCTACCGTTTTTTCTTTTTGATATATTCAAGTTCATTTATATTTTTCTCCATAATGTTATATGGATTATTATATCACATTAAGTTACATTAAGCTACAAAAATATTCAATTTTTAGCAAAAAAAATATCCCTTACATCCTTCTGTTATAAGAGATATAAAATTTCTATTTTGATTAATCTTGCAAAACTCCCGAGGATTATTGTATTGATATGTTGAGCCATTGAGAATATAATTATAAGTAATATGAGGAACAAATACAAAATACAATGAAGAATATAAAAAACGTAGTTGAGCCGGATATAACTATTGTGTGTGATAGTTCCAAGTTGGACGAACGCGGTTGTAAGGGTTCTCCTGAAATGATTGTAGAGATACTATCACCATCGTCGGCGAAAAAAGACAGGGTTGATAAATTCAACAAGTATGAGAAAGCGGGAGTTAAAGTGTATTGGGTGGTAGAGCCGGATCAGAAAATTGTAAGTGTGTTTACATTGCAGACCAACGGCAGATATGGAAGACCGGAAATGTACACTGATGAGGATACGGTGAAAGTTTCAATTTTCCCAGACCTTGAAATTGATTTAAAAACTGTTTTTGAAAAAGTGTAATTATGAGTAGTTAAGTGTTGTAGTGCTCGTGTAGATTTTGATGATCTGCAGGAGCATTTTCTATAATTTAAGATAAGGAATATTAAGAAATAACGCCAGATATTAACTAATGAGTAGTTTTATGGAGCTGTGTTTTTTTTTCAAATTTGACCCTTTTGCAGGATTATTTAAAATGATAGAATGTGTACATGTAATTTTACATAATTTGTTGCAACAGCCATTTTGTAAAATGACTCTATATTGATTTACAAAATACAGTAACATAGAGAGGAGAATGAATAAATGAACAGAAAAAAGGTTTTAATATCTTTGTTTGTATGTTTGTTTCTATTTGCAAGTTTTACTAATCAAGCTGGTGCTTATCAGAGGTTCTATTATTTCGGCAAACTGAATGGTGGTGTTTATGCAAGAACTTGGGGAATAACTCAAAAAACATACACATTGCATGGTAGAACAGTGAATTACTATGATAGAGTTTTGAGTGCGGTTTCAAATTGGAATGGTATAAACCCAACTTCAAATAGTAATGTTGACGTATCTTTATCATATAAATCAGATTACACCTCAGCTACATTAAGATTCTATGTTGATGCATATGGGGATAATGGCTGGGCTGCTTCTTGTGACCATTATACCAGTAATGGTACTTATATTAATCCTCGCTCAACTTCTGGGAACTGGGATCATGCCAAATTGTTTCTTAATGCTTATTATACAAATTATAGTACATATACATCAAGTATGATTACCGCAGCAGCTGCTCATGAGATTGGTCATGCTTTTGGTTTTGAAGATTTATATGGCAGTAATGATGATAAGCTAATGTGGTGGAATGGAGATACTCGTACCGTCTGTGGTATAACATCTGATGAAGTTACCGGGATTAGAACAATTTATTAATAGGAGGAGTAAAAATGATTAATAAAAAATCTGTAATTTTAGTATCTGTAATGATAACATTATTGTTTAGTGTCACAGGTTGTAGTAGCAGCAAGAATACAGCAGTGCCTGATAACTCTGGAGGGGCTATAAGTCTATCTAAAACGGAAGGTTTTGCTAATGTTAAGGAACTGAAGGAGAGGGCTGAAGAAATTGTGCGGTTAAAAGTGTTGTCTACTGAAACGGTGGAATATGGAGAAAAACTTTTTACTGTATCAAAAGCAGAAATATTGAAAGTTACCAAAGGTAAACTTGTTAAGGGAGACGTTATTAAACTAACACAAACAGGTGCGATTGTGGATGGTCAAGATATTAGTGTTTCAGGGGATCCTATTTATAGGACAGATGATGAAATGATACTTTTTTTGAAAAAGTGTGAAGTGCCTTATGCTGAAGATACATATCGTAGCTTGGGAATAGATGACGGCAGATTCGATGTGAAAGACTCAAAAGTTATAGCAAGGGGTATGAACTACGGTAATGAATCAAAAGCAGATAAGAAAAAAGTGAAAAAGTCGGATTCAATTGATGAAATGGGTTCAAAGGACATTAACCGACTTGGGTTTACTGTAGAGGAGTTTGAAGAAAAAATTAAGTAGTAACTAAAAAAATAGTTTAGTAACTAAATCTGTGATAGTGTAGTTGTTTATAAAAACAATGCACTATCTTTTTGTATTCCAAACCAGCGACAAAATTTTCATCAATCCGTAATAATTTCTTGAAGATTGGTTAAATTTTATGTACAATCATATTTATATAGCTTGCTGGTTATTCAAAGGATGGAGATGATCAAATGGGCAAGAAACACATTTGTCTGGATATTGGCGGTACAAAGGTACTTGGAGCCCTTCTGGACGAAAAAGATAACATAACCTTCAAGGTTAAGAAAAAAACCAAGGCAGATAAGGGACTGGAAAAGATTGAAGAAAGAATAATAGATGTAGTTGATGAGGTTATAAAGGAGTCGGGAGTAGATAAGAAGGAGATAGCTGCAATAGGTGCAGGAGCACCGGGAGTAATAAATGAAGAAACCGGAGAGATAATATATGCTCCAAATCTTCCGTGGAATAAGTATGATATAAAGAAGGTTATGGAAAACAAATTTGGTATTCCGTTCTACATTGGAAATGATGCCAATATGGGAATGCTCGGTGAGTGGAAGTATGGAATAGCAGCGAAGAAGGAAAATGTTGTGGGTTTATTTATAGGCACCGGAGTAGGTGGCGGACTTATAATAAATAATAAGCTATTTGCCGGAAAAAGGCACGATGCCGGTGAGTTAGGGCATATGACTTTAAACACTGAAGGTCCATATTGTAATTGTGGACAGAGGGGTTGTCTTGAAGCTTATGCAAGTAAAATTGCAATAACCAGAGAAATCAAGGTACAGATTGAAAGAGGAAGGAAAACAGTTCTAAAGGATTTAATGGAAAATGATGTTATAATCAAAAGCAAAGCTTTAAAAGAAGCCATAGATGCAAAAGATGGTGTTGCACTGGAAGTCATGGATAGAGCTATTTATTATCTCGCAGCCGGCACAGGAAATCTGATAAATATTTTCAGTCCGGATATGGTAGTGCTTGGAGGCGGTGTTCTAGAATCCCTTGGTGATTATATAATGCCTAAAATAAAGGACTATGTAAAAAGATTTACATTGCCGGAGGTTCTGAAAGGTACGGAAATCGTGAGGAGTGCACTTGGAGATGATGCTATTATCTACGGTTCACTAGCTATTATCAAAGGGGAAAAAGGGTAGTGATGATGTGAAGTTTAATCCTGAAAAGATAGGTATTTCCGGAGGAACTTTCAATCCCATACACTATGGACATTTGATTGTTGCGGAGATGGTAAGGGATGAGTTTGGACTTGAAAAGATACTTTTTGTTCCATCTGGCATGCCCCCGCATAAAAATTTGAGAGATGTTGCAGGAGCAGAACACAGGTTTAATATGGTTCAGCAGGCAGTAAAAAACAACCCCTATTTTTTTGAATCCAGGGTTGAGGTTGAACGCGGGGGTTATACTTATACTATTGATACTCTGAAAAACCTTAGACAAACCTATGGCAAGGATGCAAAATTATATTATATAATTGGGGCAGATGTGTTAAGCGATTTGCTTACATGGAGAAACTATCAGGAAGTATTTGGAATATGCGAGTTTATTGCTGTTCTGCGTCCCGGAAATGGTATTGAAGTTTTTAACAGGCAAATGGAATACCTGAGAGATACTTTTGGAGCAGTAATTCACTTTATTGATACTCCGCTTATTGAGATATCTTCTACTGAGATCAGAAACAGGATAAGACAAGGAAAATCAATAAAATATCTTGTGCCTGAAGCTGTAGAAGATTACATAAAGGAAAACAGACTGTACCATGAAGAGGTATAAGCTTATAGATTGAAAGTTATTATTATGAGGTATGGATTGATGACACTAAACGAGATCAGAGACAGGCTTGGGGAGGTTTTATCCTCTAAAAGATTCAAACATTCACTGGGCGTTATGGAAACTGCTGTCAAGCTTGCAGAATTAAATGGATTTGATGTCAAAAGGGCTGAATTGGCAGGCATTCTTCACGATTGTGCCCGAGAAATTAAGAATGAAGAAATAATAAAAATATGCAAAGAAAATAAAATTGAAGTAGATGATATATGTGCTTTAGAACCAAAGATACTTCATGGACCTGTGGGTGCGGTAATAGCAAAAAATGAGTATGGAATTTCAGATGAAGAAATTCTTGGAGCCATATGCTGTCATACTACAGGACGTAAGAATATGACTGTGTTAGATAAAATTATATTTCTGGCAGATTATATTGAGCCTGGAAGGGATTTTCCCGGTGTTGATAAAATCAGAAAAGCTGTCTATGAGGATCTTGATACAGGAATGGTTATTTCTTTGGTGAATACCATAAAGCACCTGGCTAAGAAAAGGCAGCTTATTCAGAAAGATACAATAGATACATGGAATTACATTATGATGAACATGAAATAGTCATATAAATTTAGTTATTGAACGCATAATTTCTTTTGTGCAATCAATAAAACCGGAGTAGTTGTAATTGTTGCCGGGATTTTGAATGGTGATGATGTGGGGGAGTTCTGCACTATGGATAAAAAAAAAGGACTTGGAAAGATTAGAGTAAAGAGTTTTAAGAGGATAATAATATCAGTGGTTCTGCTAATTTTAGCCGGTGCAGGGATATTTTTCGGATGCAGATTGTTTTTAACAAGCAGATCAGAAGAAGTTAGCGGAGGGCAAATTGCCACATCTACACCTTCACCAAGTGTTGTTGTAGAAAATAATAATTCAGAGAACTTACCTACAGCAAGTGCAGAAACCACAGGTTCTTCCGTCAACCAAGCCATGAAAGAAGTCAGAGATGCTATGATAAGCAATAGAGATGTAAATGTAAAGGTGGTAAATTGTACAAAGATAAGAGGACTTGCTGAGGAAGTCAGAGCGTTGCTCGAATCTTATGGGTTTGTTGTAGGTGCAGGAAATGATGCTTCGCTAAAAAGTATAAGCTCTGTTATAATAGAGAAAAATGAGAATATTTCAGGTAATGGGATTATGAATTTACTGGGTATTAAGAATACAAAAAAGGAACTGGATAATAACTCAAGGTTTGATATTTTAGTAATACTAGGCGATGATTTTAGCCTTACCTCTAAAGAATTAAAGTCCAGATTAAATTTAGAAAGGGTGGAGTAAGTTGGAGTCAAACATAATAGCACAAAAGATTTCAGAGATTTTGACGGACAAAAAAGCAAAGGATGTAAAGAGTATAGATATCAGCGAAGTAACAATCATTGCAGACTACTTTGTAATTTGCAGCGGTACATCAACAACCCACATCAAAGCTCTTGCAGACGAAGTGGAAGAGAAAATGAAGGAAATGAATGTTGAACTACTGAGAAAAGAAGGATATAACAGTGCAAGATGGATTTTGCTCGATTTTAACTCTGTAGTAGTCCATGTTTTTCACGAGGAAGACAGAGAGTTCTATAATCTTGAAAGACTGTGGTCCGATGGAGTAATGCGCAGGTAGAACAACAGAGAGTGTTAAACATATAATAAAAATTAACAATAAAAAGCTGATTATCTGTAATGTTGTACTTTGCAGTCAATCAGCTTTTTTGAAGGTTATTTTTCGAGATAACGCTTTATTTTCTTTGTTGTTGTCTTGGCAAATTCAGCTTCACGTATTGTAAAATCCTGAACTCTTTTGTAAAGCGGCATATTATGGTTTGCCTGTTTGATTTCGGATTTAATAAGCTTGTATATCTCTTCATGCGATGGTGTATCTGTATTGAGCTTTTCCTTTATGGCGTCAAGATCAATTACGATTTGTGCTGTGACCATGGTCTCACCATTTTCATCTGTATCTTTGCCGGTCACAAGAGATTCTTTGATATAAGGGCTTTTGTTAATATAGGATTCTACTTCTTCAGGGAAAACGTTTTTACCGTTTTTCGTAACGATAACGTTTTTAAGTCTTCCTGTTATATATATGAATCCCTGGCTATCAATACGGCCAAGATCTCCCGTATAGAGCCATCCGTCTCTCAAAACTTTCTGGCTGGCGGCTTCATTTTGGTAGTAGCCCAACATAACATTGCCACCTTTTACAATTAACTCACCAATTCCATCTTTATCAGGATTAACTATTTTGACCTCAACACCGGGAATAGGGAGGCCTATTGAGTCATCCCTATTCATTTCCTCTCTGTTAACTGCAACAATGGGAGAGGCTTCAGTAAGTCCGTAGCCTTGCAATGTTGAAATACCCATGTTTCTAAGGCCTTTTGACACTGTGGGTTCTATTGCAGCCGCACCGGCAATGATAATTCTTACTCTTCCACCTAAATTGTCAAGTACTTGCTTGAATAGTTTCTTGCGCAGATCAATTTTTAAGACGTTATAAAAAAAGTTGCTGATAAATAGTCCGAGTCTTAATTTTAATTTGAGCTTCTTGTCCTTTGAAGCTTGAAGCCATATTTTTTGATACATATTTTCAATAATCAGCGGTACCAGTATAAGCAAAGTAGGCCTTGTCTCTTTAAGGTTTTTGGCGATATGCTTCAAACCCTCATTAAAAGATATACATCCACCCCGGTAAGCCAGAGTAAGAAAATCGACAGTACAGGCATAGGTATGATGAAGCGGAAGTATGGATAAAACTGAATCGTTGCTGTCTATATATATGGCTGAAGTAACAGACATAATATCCGTACATATATTTTTATGAGATAGCATAACACCTTTGGCAAGGTCGGTAGTTCTGGAAGTAAATATTAGGAAATTCATGGTGTTTTCATCGACTTTGGCGTTAATGTAATCAACATTTCCTTTTACTATCTGATCTTTTCCCTCAGAAATAAGCTTTTTAAGAGATAAGTACTCGTTATCGGTATGCTCATTGGCATCCATATTTATAAAATACTTGAGGCTTGTCACTTTACCTGAAATATCTTTTATAGTATCATGATGTTTACCGGAATAGACAATGGCTGAGGCATTTGATCTGTTCAAAAGGTTTTGCAGTTCCAAAGGAGGTAGTTCCTTATCCAGAGGCACAATTACACCAACACCGTTAACTGTTGAAAGATAAGTTACACACCATTCATAACGGTTTTCCCCAATCACGGCAATAAACTTATCCTTAAGTCCAAGATTAAGAAGTGCAGTACCAAAGGCATCAAGATCCTTTTTAAATTCATTGTATGTTATTCCTTTATAATCATGACCATCTAAAGGTTTCACATAAAAAGCGTTCTTGGTACCATAAAGATTGGTGCTCTGCTCAATCATATCTTTCAGGTTCTTTATTGTATTGACCTCATAAATTTTGGTTGCTTGCATAATTTAACCTCCCTATTTAAGCCGTGAGTGATGAAAAACTTTCTTTAGTTTTGTTATAGAGTTTTTCATCTATAATATATAAGCTTTTTTATTTTTATAACAACTAGTGCTTTTGAACATAATTCATTTCTAGAAATGAATTATGTTCAAAATGCACATCCTATGATTTTGGCTGATTAAGTAAAACGGTTCTTTAAGTTTTTTAAGATTTATGGTACCGTCTGTACCTGGAAATTCTTTTGAGTGTCATTCGTAGAACCAAAAAAGCAACCAAAATTGCAAATAAAGATGCCAATACTTTGCTGAAAATAGAAGCATTAAAATCAGAAATAGCGATTTGTGCCGGAGTAGGAGGAATAACAAGTTTTTCAACATCCCTTGAGGCAACCAAATCAACTTTTCCCAGTGTCACACCCTCTAATTTATATTCAACCGAGCCCAATACAGCACCTTTTTTGATGGGAGCAGAGATATTAGTGTTCATCTTAACATCTTCAGTGATGACATCCCAAATACCAGGGTCGTTTGAAAGAACACACTTTAGTTCTTCCGCAGCGACAACATCCAGATTTGAATTATAACTGGCATCAGCTACAGGTACATTGCTAACAAAAGAATTGGCAGCGACAAGAGTTTGTATTGAGTAGTTTTTGAAACCGTATTCCAGCAATTCCTTGGATTCCTGAAAGACTCCGTCGTAATACGAACACCCTAGTATAACGGAAATCAGTTCCATCCCATCTTCGTTTTTTGCTGAAGCCACAAGATTATATGCTGCTCTTGACGTAAATCCGGTCTTTATTCCTGTTACCTCACTATAGTATTCGGAGTTGTATTTTCCATAAAAAAGTTTATTTGTCGAAGGTAGGGTATAGGCTTCGCTGTGCATATTTGTCGGGGGTATGGTAAAACTTTCTTTTTTTACAGTTTCTCTGAAAAGAGGCAGGGTCATAGCATGTTTTGCCATTAATGAGAGATCCCGTGCGGTTGAAAGATGGTTTTTTCCAGCTTCGTCCGTATCCATTCCGCAGGGATTTACAAAGTTTGTGTTTGTAGCTCCAAGTTCTTTGGCTCTTTCGTTCATCTTTTTAAAGAATGCTTCAGGGGTTGGACCGATATTTTCAGCAATAACATATGCAGTTTCATTGGCAGATCTGACGAGAAGTGCATTCAACAGGTCTTTAAATTTTAGCTGTTCCCCGTTTAAAAGCCCAATATTCATACCTCCCGGACCAATATTGTCTATTGCATATTGACTTACAGTCATAATCTGTTCAGGGTCGGCATTTTCAATGCCTAAAATAGCAGTCATAATTTTTGTAGTACTTGCAGGATATAATTTCTGATCGGCATTGTATTCGGAAATAACCTGACCGGTTTTGGAATCTATTAAAATATATGCTTTAGCATCAATATTTAATGGCTCTGCCTTTACTATAGTGGTACTTATAATTAAATTTGCAAACAAAATTACACCTATAAAAAATTTTTTCATGTGTGCCTCCCAATCTGTATAGTACTATTATGTGTAAAATATAGAAATTTAAGCTGTTTATTTTGTTAAATATTAAATAAACTTATCGCAGCAGTAGCTAAAATCAAAGTAGTAATGTTTGCTGCTAAAATTGTGGAACTATACTTTCTAAAAATTTTGTAATAAAAACAAACATTTTAGAAAAAACATGCCAGTAACTATATTAAGACAATAGCTAACAATTTGCAAATAAAATATTATTGATAATGAGGATGAATATGGACTCACATCTATAAAAGTATATCAAAAAATAAAACGGATGAGTAGTTGATAAGCAAAAATTACTATAGAAATTAAAGGATAAAAGTAAATATATATCGAATAAATAAATTTATGTATATAAATTTTGTAGCTTTAATGCAATTTATCCAAACAATATTATGGCCGGTACAAATGGCAAAATGTATTGGAGGGAAGCCAGGTCGTGGATCATATATTTAATAAAGAAATAAAACTGAAGATGGGCATATTTTTAGCTTTAGTAGGAGCACTTATCGTTAGCATAGGGGTAATCGGCTTCTTACTTAGCAGGGATAAAAGCGAAATAATAGTAAGTAAGCCTGAAAACACAGGTACAAAAGACATAAGCGTTAGCAGTCTGCCCGTGACTACTGATATCGTTGAACAAAATGAAATAGTAGAAGAAATAAAGGTATATGTAGTAGGGGAGGTTAATAAACCTGGTGTTGTTACACTAAAAAAAGGTCAGATAATTGAAGATGCTGTTAAAGCGGCCGGGGGGCCGACAGATAAAGCTGATATGGAAAATATTAACCTTGCTTATGAGCTTCAGGATAATGTTATGTTAAAAATATATCCCAGGACTTTTGTGACTCCAACTAAGGGTGATGTGAAAAATCAACAAACAAATACCTCAGTGAATTTGCAAACTCCCACTAAAACCCATAATCAGGATCTTTCAGGGGTAGAAATAAAAAGCGACAGCGGGGGTGCGATAATTAATGAGAAAGATGAAGATGATTTATCTAAGGGGAAAAAGGGGAAAGTGAATATCAATACTGCTACAGAAGAGGAGCTCGACGCATTGCCGGGAATCGGACCTTCAACTGCAAGCAAAATAATATCGTTCAGGGAGAAATCAGGGAATTTTAAAAAGATAGAAGATATTATGAATGTTCCCGGAATAGGAGAGAGCAAATTTGGAGATATAAAAGAGTTTATTTCTGTTAATTGACTCTTCAGTAAATTATATAAGCTTAGAAAAATATTGTAAATAGACATGCACTTAAATCGAAAGTATAATGTTACATAGATGCAAAAAAGTGTATGGTGTTTTTGCGCGAAATAATTTTAAGGGGGGAAGCACTGTCAGACAGTTGTGTTTAAGTCTGATGAAATATTATGAGAAAGGTACTGATAGTTTTATCTGCAGTGATGATATTGATTTCCTTGATGGGATGCAGCAATTTGCTAAATAATGAAAAAAGTGATGGCAATAACAACGTAGGAGCGACACCTCAAAAAAGTGCAAATACGAGTGTAGAAGAGCAAACGATTAAACTAAATCTTTATTTTCCGACTACGGATAATGATAACCTGGTTGCAGAGGAAAGGGAAGTTACAATAAAGAATAATGAAATAATGAGAGCTGCAGTGGAGGCTCTTCTTGATGGTCCTGAAAGCGACAGCCTTAGGAACCCGATGCCTGAAGGCACGAAACTACTTGGTATTGACAGAGAAGGTAATGTTGCAGTTGTTGACTTTTCTAAAGAATATAGTAATACCAATGATATTGCTGAGTTGGTTGAATGGGTTTCGGTTGTTAATACACTTACTGAAATAGAGGGAATTGAAAAGGTAAGGATACTTGTTGAAGGTGAAGATCTGGTAGGACCAAGTGGACAACCCTATGGTGAATTAAGCAGGGTTGAACTTGATGAGAGTCTTATATCTCAAGGCGAAAAAGGGGATACAATTATATTGTATTTCAGTGACTCTGAAGCAGAATTCGTTGTCCCTGAAAAAAGAGGGGTAGATCTTAAATCAGGAAAGAGCACTGAGGAAGTAGTTATTAATGAATTGATTAAAGGCCCTGAGACAACTGGCCTTGATTCTGTTATTCCTAAGGGTACAAGGCTTATATCTGTTGAAACAAAGGATGATGTATGCACAATAAATCTTTCAAAGGAATTTGTTGACAATAATTATACTGGTTCTGCCGGAGAGACAATGACAATATATTCTATAGTCAATTCACTAACGGAACTTCAGGGTATAAAAAAAGTGCAATTTCTTATTGAGGGCAAAAAAAGAGAAGTTTACTTTCATATGGCCTTTGACACACCAATTGAAAGAGATGAGGATATAATTAAAAAACAGTAAAAAAAGTAAGTGCATTGTAACAATAGGTATGACTAAAATATAAGTTCCAACTCTGGATAACGAAAAAACTTGATTTAATAATGTTTTCAAAATATGAGAACAGGAAGTTATTTTTTCGTTATCCTTTACTAATTTCCGGGTTTAATAATGTTATAATGCACTTCTTCTGTACTAGGGATGTTTAGCCATATTAGGCAGTATAAATAAAGCTGTTATTATGTAACCGAGGATAATTGATGTACCCGGCAAAAACATGGCAAAAATAAATGCTTTTTTAATACGCTCATGTCTCAATTGTCTAAACTTGTCAACTCTTGTGATTCTCATTTGTAAAGGCCCCCTTGAATTAATCGGTTTAACATATTGTAACATATATGGGTGTTTATGATATTATTTCCTGGTGTATTGCACTCTATTCAAATTGAATTAGTTTATTAATTCGTTGAAGAACTAAAAAAATCAATTAGTTTTATCTGGGGAAATGTAATTACCAAACCTACGGGCATTCAGGGTATAGTTCCGCTGATCGACATCGCAGCAGAAGCTTGCTACGTTGATTGCTGCTTTTGCTGCGAAAGGATAATAAATTTATTGACAAGCCAAGATTACAAGCGTAATATTTAATTTAGAGGACAGTATACTATTCTTCTTAAAAGGCTTGTTTTTTTGTAAACCTTTATACTAAAAGTATTATAGCGTAAGCGTTATAAGGTACTTTTTGAGAAGATATAGTTCATATGTTTATCGCAGCGGATCTTACTACTTTGATTGCAGCTTCAGTTGTGATAAGGAATAATGAAAAATCACTTCTTACTTTCTTACTGTGAGAAGGCTATTAAATCAAGTTTTTTCGTTATTTCAGAGTAGAAACTTAATTATAATTTTATAGTTTGATTTTTTAAGGGGATGTTGTAAGAATGAATAGGGATTTAAACATTTCGGATTCGGAATGGCATATTATGAAAGTGATTTGGAATAGATCGCCAATAACTGCAAATCAAGTCATTGAGGAACTTGAAGGAACGATAGGCTGGAAGCCCAAAACAATAAAGACCCTTATATCAAGACTTGTGAGGAAGGAAGCGCTGGGGTTTACCAAGGAGGGAAGAGAGTATTATTACTACAGCCTTGTTAATGAACAGCAATGTGTATATAATGAGAACAGAATATTTTTGGAAAGAGTTTATGGTGGGGAGTTCAAAGAAATGATTAAAGCCTTCTTAGATCATCAAAGGTTGTCAAATACGGAGATAGATGAACTTAAGGAAATTCTTGATAACAAGGCCAGATGAATTTTTGGATGAAAAATATACATATGATAGTTTAGGAAGTGGTTCACTAAGTATTTTGAACTCAATTTTATTGTTATTAAGCCCTTTGGGGTTTAACATTTTTCTATTATTTTTTACTAGGAGGTCAAGAGAATGTTAAAAAAGCTAGTCGCAGCCATATTTGTTTTGTCTGTCGTGCTGCTGCAATTTGGGGCTGTTTATGCAGAAGGAGTCAATGAGCTTTTAAATCCGGGTTTTGAAGAAAGTAGTTCTGAAATTACTTTCTGGGAGAACAGGATTTATACGCAAGGAGCTGGTGAGATAAGTCTGCATACGGCACAAGCGCATTCAGGGAACAATTGTATCAAGATTTCCAATAGTGCAGGGAACGATTCAAGGATTGTTCAGGTTGTGAGTGTTAAGCCAAGTACGTTGTACAAAATATCCGGCTGGATAAAGACCGAAAATGTAAGCAATGAAGGAAAAGGCGCAATCCTTTCAGTGTACCTGTTGATGGTTTCTACACCGGAGCTTAAAGGTACAAATGATTGGACCTATGTTGAATTGTATGGTCGAACAGGCCCGGATCAACAAGCGCTTGAATTTACTGCAGGCCTGGGTGGCCATAGTGGTGAGAGTACAGGAACAGCTTATTTTGATGATATATCGGTTGAGGAAACATCAGATGTTCCCGAAGGGGCTGCTATAGAGAATCTATATACCCCACAGCAGAGCAATCAGAATGCAAATACTGAACAGACCGATAGCAAGGGTTGGATAATTACATTGATAGCTGGATTGATAGCTGCTATAGGCATAATTGTATTTTTTGTTTTCAGGCTATCAGGAAAAGTTGAGGGTGAAAATAAGAGCAAATTATCTGACAGGAATCAAAATGGCAAAACTACTTTTGAAGGTATTTCTGATCAAAAACCATTCAAGATAGACAAAAACGATATAATCATTATGTCAGTTATGACAGTTATATACACAGCAATTGCTCTTTTCAATTTAGGAGGTACAAACGTTCCTGAAACCTACTGGAAGCCGTCGGCTTTGGGCACGACTTTTACCGTGAATTTTGATCGTGAATATGATCTGTCAAAAATAGCTTATTATCATGGGATTAATGACTTGACTTTAAGGGTTGAGAGCCTTAAAGCAGATGGTAAGTACGAACCAATTGCCACAATAAACCAGGGTGTGTATGAAGCGTTCATGTGGGCTTCTACAGATACTCAGATTAAAACCAAATCACTCAGGTTTAAGGTGCAGAAAATCAATGGTACATTAAATGAAATAGTATTTTTTGAAAGAGGCAGCAACGAGCCAATACAGAATTTTACTGTAGAAACCGAAAAAGTAAGTGCAAATGACAAGGGCACTGTCCAAAACCTTTTTGATGAACTCCATGTTGGAGATTATGAAAATGATTTTATGAATTCGACCTATTTTGACGAAATATATTTTGCCAGGACAGCGTTTGAACATATAAACCGTATGGAACCCTATGAGACAACCCACCCGCCTCTTGGAAAGGATATCATGGCTTTAGGATTGCTCATCTTTGGAGTGAATCCCTTTGGGTGGCGAATAATGGGAACTCTTTTCGGAGTTGCTATGATTCCGGCAATGTACCTGTTTGGAAAGAAGATATTCCGCAAAAGGATATACGGTTTTATCAGCGCATTTCTGATTATGTTTGAATGTATGCACTTTGCCCAGACACGAATAGCTACAATTGATTCGTATGCGGGTCTGTTTGTAATTCTGGCCTATTACTTCATGTATGACAGCTTTATAAATAAATCCTATGAAACCGGATTCAAGAAGAGTTTGCTACCTCTTATGCTGGCAGGAATATGCTGGGCTTTAGGTTCTGCAAGCAAATGGACAGCCGTATATGCAGGAGGAGGACTTGCAGTTCTTTATTTCACATCAAAGTTCCTTGAGTATAATAGCTATAAGAAGCTTCTGCGTAAAAAAGCAATAACCGGGATTGCAAGACAAAATAAAATCAAAGATTGGATTTCCAATCACTTTGTTCTTACTTCTCTAGCTTGTGTATTGTTTTTTGTAATTATACCGGTAATACTATATACTGCCTCGTATCTACCTATTATCACTCTACCGGGTGAACATCATAATCTGGGAGAAGTTCTGGAATCCCAGAAATATATGTATAATTATCATTCGGGATTAACCGATCCTCATACATGGGCTTCACCAGCTTACTCCTGGCCGTTGATTAAGAAGCCTTTGCTTGAATACAGGAATTTGAACCTCCCTTCAAGCATTACATCCATAATGTATGTTATGGGGAATCCGGCAATATTCTGGTTTGGAATAGTATGTGTGTTTGCTGCCCTTCTTATAAGTATAATTAAGAAGGATAAGCGTGCCGTACCGTTTTTAGTGGCTTTTGCATTCCAATACCTGCCATGGTTCAGGGTAACCCGTTGTATATTTATATATCACTTTTTTACATCGGTACCATTTTTGATATTGAGTATAGTATATGTATTGAACTTCCTGAAAGAAGATTTTCCTAAAATTGTGGGCAGGGATTTTGGGAGCAAGGGAGCTGAGATAACAACTTACAAGTTATCAACAGCATTTATATATAGTTATCTTGTATTGGCACTTGTATTGTTTATATTCCTTTATCCTGTGATTTCGGGTATGGAAATTCCGACAGAGTACCTCAAGTGGTATAGATGGATTAATGTTTCCTAGCTAAAGGACAGAGATATATGTAATTGCAAAAACAGGAGATGACTTTAGGGTCGCCTCCTGTTTTTGTTAGTATATTTAAATTATCATTTTGGGGTCTAATAACTTTCCTATTCTACGGCTCAGTTCCATTAACAAGCTTACCGGATACATATACAGGGATTTTGTTGTTTTCTGCATAATCAGAGGCTGATGCGCTGAAGGAGTAGTCATTAGACTGACTATAGTTACTCCAGTCGTTTTTGGAAAATCTCCCCTGCACATCTACGCTACTACCTGGTTCTAAGGATCCTGCCCCGCTAGTAAAACTTATTTCAAGGAAGTAATCAGCTCCACTTTTTGGAGAGGGGAGCTTGTTGAAGGTGCCGGTCACATTTGAATTTCCGGCTGAACTCCAATCACACCAGAAGGTTTGAGGTTTATCTCCGTCTATGGTGTAATAATACCTTATTTTAACGGTAGAAAGGTTTATACTCGAACTACTGTTGTTAACAAGCCGGATTCTTGGATTTATGCCGTTTGTTGAATCTGCTGAATTCCCGTTTGCGCATTGGACAATAACCTTGCCGCTACCAAGTGAAACGCTATTGTTTGTGTTATTGTTTGTGTTATTGTTTGTATTACTGTTTGCATTGCTGTTTGCACTATTATTTGTATTATTATTTGTACTGTTGTTTGTACTGTTGTTTGTATTGTTGTTTGAACTTAAGTTATCTGCAACTGAAGGGCTTGGTTTTGCCGTTGTTGTGCTGTTTTTTATTTGTGTAGTTCCTGAGCCGCTTTCTTTTCCGTCCGGTTCCTTACCATATATGAGTATACCTTTATCATAGACAGGTATGTTTTTGGTTCTCACTATCGAATTTGATGCAAGATCCTTAAAAGAATAATCATTCTCAGGATCAAAGTATGAAGTTCCGTCCGGTGCCGCAATTCTGAACTGCACTTCCTTTTTGTAATCTGATTGTCCACCTGGGAAGATCTTTGTCCCACTGAAGTCAACGGTTACATAATAGAGAGTACCTTTAAAAGGTTTTAGTTCTGATATGTTGGATCCTTGACTAAAGCTTGAACTTACCTTGACCTCGGAGGCGGAATGACCTGAACTTATAACTTCACTCAAATCAACATAGTAATTGAAAGACAGGTTTTCACACATCATAGCAGGCCATGCGGATTTATTGTTTATAACCGCCTTTATCTCAATAAAATTACTTCCCGATGCGTTAATACCGGCTTCTACATAAATTTCATCCGCAGTTTTCTCTTCTATTCCATTAAAGGTTTCAGAAGGGCTTCCGCCATAAGTCTGATACATTCTTGCCAGTAATCCGACAAATCCGGCGTTATAATCACAAGCTACCTCATTTGACACATAGTCATTTATTTCGTCTTTGTAGCTATCCGAATTATCTGGACCTCCGACCAATGCACCGTATAAAGTATGCAGATGCTTATCCGGTGTTGTCTGGCTGTTGGCCCATGAGCCGTGGGAGGTTCTGTGATGAGGGTGCTGTGGGGAATTTTTTCCAAAACCTACAACAAAACTCTGACCAGTGCTTCCTAAAGCATAATTGGCCTGGCTTTCGGCAAATTTCATATAATTTTTGGCCTTTGTTTTGTCTGCGCCTGACCAGTCTGAATATACACATGCAAGAAATCCTGTAGTAGTTGCATATCTCAGTGCACCCCATTGATCGAGCCAGGCAAGACCTTTTGGAGTGTATTTTATACGGTCTGAGCCTGAACCGGTGGTCCACCAGTCAAGGTGCCTTTCTATATTTTCCTTGTGTTTACTGCTGCTGTCAGAAATTTTAGCAAGCAGAAGGGAAGCTCCATAGTGAACATCATCCCAGCAGTGACCCCATTTGTATTTTATGGTTGTAGTTTGAGGCTCTGTTCCCCATTTAGAGACGTACTCCTCGGCTTTGTTCAAGTAGGCTTTGTCATTTGTTGCCAGATAAAGCCAGGCTCCTGCCCAGGAAAGCTCGTCATAAAATCCGCTCCACGATTTGTAGAAACCGTCGGCGGCTGTGTAACCTGCATCGCTTTTGGTACTTTCGGCAAAGTTATATAGTTCCTTTGCATGCTTAAGGCACTCCTTGGAATAAGCAGCATCGATATCTTTAAAGATTATTGATGCTGAAGCTAATGCCGCTGCTGTTTCAGCAGAAACAGCTGATCCGGGAGAGGATTTATCCAATTTATATGCTGGTCTATCCATAGGCATGGCTTCAGCTGGTCCCCACCATGCATGATCAGCGTTTCCATCTCCCACCTGGTAATAGTAAACGTCTGGTTCAGGATGGCATTTAATGAAGTAGTCAGTTGCCCACTTAATATTTTCTAATATAGGGTCAAGCTGCCCGCTTTTTATGAAAGCGTCTTTATATTCGTATACAGACCAGCTCAGCATAGTAGCTGAATATGACATTGGAAGATTGAACTTGACATGGTCGCCTGCATCATACCAACCGCCTGTGAGGTCTATACCTGCGTCTTTTCCGTCATTAAGTCCAGAGTCTCCGCGCCAGTTAAGGCGTAGTTCAGTTGAACTGAGTTTTCCTGAACGCTGACATTCATAAAAGAAAATTGCTTTCTGGAGTGCTTCTCCATAGTTAAATGAGCCTGTAGCCGGTGGTTGTGGAGGGATATCATTTGTATATTTGTATTTGTACTTGCCGGAGTATTCAATATTGTCGGAAGAAGATTCAGAAGTATCACCTTCATTGACAGGATTGCCTGTTTCGGGGGCTTCTTCAATAACAAGGCCGTCTTTTTGCTCTATGTAAATGTGATACATTGCATTAGCCATTGCTATATCAGCCTGAGCCCAATAGCGATGGTAGGTCATAACTGGGTTTTTTCCGTTTTTTACAGCGTCTTCTACCTTCTTAAAATCCGGGTCTTTTTTATAATCAGGACGCATATCGATAAAGGTCATGCCATTTTTGATTTGTGCTCCCTGTGCATTTGTACCGCTAAATCCTTCCGGTATGTAAACTTCGTCAAAAAAGCGAGCATAATCTTTACGCTCTTCGGGTACAACAACACCCTTTTCATCTCTGTAATTCTTCCACATTCCGTCCAGAATTCCTTTAGCTGTGTCTCTTGATGATGCATCCATTGTACCAGAATGCTGTTCGGTTGCAGCCGCATAATATATCAGCGCCTTTGCATAAGCAGCAGCTACACCAACGTCATTAGTGTAATCCTTAACCTTACAGTGAAGATTGGGGTTACCGGTAGGTTTGCCGGTCCAAGTATCGGGTTCGCCTGACCATTCGAGGGTTGATGGTATTTCATATGTACCGTTGCTTTTTAATTTTGTATTTGATATGGCCCACTTTATCCATTTGTCACAGACGGGTTTTATACTTTCATCACCTGAAAGATAGTAATATTCCATTACCCTTTCCATTGACCATGCCTGAAACCCAAACCAATTGTTGCTTGAGGGATCATGATAGACAGGCTGGTAATCATAAGCCATATCATAAAACGTGCTTTTATCTGCCGGATATTTGGAATATCTGCCTTCCCAGCTATTTGTTACACCACCTGCAATTGCACCTTCAGCACTTTGAAGGTATTGATATAATTCAATCTGACGGGCCAGACTTTTTTGCCAGTCTTCCTGAGAACCTTGTGACTTGGGTTTTAATGCAGCTTCCTGTGATAATGCATATGCTGCAACCAGGTTTTGATAGCCCTGATGAGAATGAGAGCTTCCTATTCTCCAACTCCATGCGCCGGTAATATCGCCACCCCAGGAGGCGTACCATGACAACAGGTAGTGGCAACTGTCATAGCCTGTTCCCGCGGTAGTTTTGTCCTGAACTCCAATCGGTCTGAAGTATTTGTCGAAGAATGTATACCTTAAATAGTCACCCATTTTGGCAGCTTTATCGGAATATTCGGAGAGTTCACCGTCTACACCCTGTTCTTTTGCCCATAAATAAGCCCAGTAGGAGGCTTGAACCTGCCTTGCATCAGCGTCAGACGCAGATGTATAACGCCACTGCTTGGCTGGCTGGCCGAAGCCTCCGAAAAGCCCTAAGAAGCCTCCTTTATCACCTTCGCCCCATTTAAAGTCTTCCCATGAAGGGTGAGGAACTGTCTCCCATACGGATTCTTCGGCACCGCGTTGGTAAGTATTGATATATGAACATCTGCTTGTGCCGTCACCGTGGTTTCCATATTTGTAAAAATTGTCTACATCAAGAAGCCAATGCATTTGATATATGGCTTTGGATCCATATGCTGAAGCCAGATTGTCCGCAATTGGGTCTGTTCCGGTTGGAGCACTATCGCTTCCCGTAGTAGGATAGCCATTGGGAGTATCTGCTTCGGGAGCATATTGCGCAGGTTTGGATGGTGGATATGTTTCTACACCCGGTTGGTCTTGTGTTGCATCAGGTATTATGTATTTTTCTGTTATGTCCCAGGCGCTTTTGTAATAAGTCCAGTCACCGGTTAACTTTCCATAAGTTGCACCCAACCAGGTCATAAAGCTGAAAGCTTCACTTGTTGTAAGATGCCCGTAATCAGGAGCCTCTACCAATAATGTTTCAATTGTATGGTAGGGTACTCCTTCTTCACTAAGGTAGCCTTTATTCTGAAGGTCATTGAACAATTCCAGAAATCTGTCTGAATACACTGTTGCATTTGCTGATTTGACGAATGATGAAGGAACTTTGTCATCGGGATTGTTAAGGGTGTCTTTGGAGCCTTTATTCTGTGCTATCAGTATGGAACATGCTGCAACCAGAACTATTACCAAAACGGCAGTTGCTTTTTTTCTTCTCATTAATATCTGAAGTATTTTCATTGAATCGTCACCTCGGGAAAATAATTCGATTATGGTAAGTGTTTTTATATACCTTATAAAGAAACCATTGCTGAAAGATATGTTTCTTATTTGTGTAAATAATTGGTCATATATTAAAAAAATATATATTTAATGAAGGAATTTCTAATTAAATGTAGAATATATATATATAATGGGGGAGGATTTGCTTATAATCGATTGATTCCGTTCGTTACCAATATAGATAGCTTCAGAAAATAAAAATGCTATCTGAGTAGTTTGTAGTAATGGAGTAAAGAAATGATAGATGCTTTTAGTAAAAAAATAACTGATTTAATTAAAGAAAATGTTGAGGGGATAACGCCAGAAAAAGAAGAAATTATTAATTATGGAATTAAGTTGGCTGTTTATGAAATGCTGGTTTCAGTTTCCATTTTTTTAGTTGCATTGTTTTTAGGGGTATTTAAATACTTTTTAATTTCCTTTATAATTTATGGTGTATTAAGGTTATTTGAAGGGGGAGCTCATGCAGGCTCACGTATAAAGTGCTTTTTAACCTACTTTGTAACAATGTTTGGGATTATATTCATATCTAAATGCATATGGATAGATAATCTCTACTATTCTGTACCAGTTTTCATTTTAAACTTTTATGTTGCTTACGTATATGCACCAGGAGATACAATGGAGAAACCTATATTAAGAAAAAAGGTTAAATTCCGTTTGAAAGTTGTGTCTTTAATTCTAACTCTTCTAGTATATGCAGCAGCATGTATTCTGTGGTATTTTGATAAAATTGTTTTTAATGTCATTTTACTCTCAACATTACCTGTAACTTTTCTTCTTTCTCCGATTGGTTACAAACTTTCAGGGTGCAAGCGCAGCAGCTAGTTTTAGAAGGCATGCGCATAATAATGAAAGGAGGATAGGTATGCTTAAGAGTATAATCAAAAAGCGCATTTTTACTGCTATTGCATTTTTGTCAATGTTGCTTGCA
Organism: uncultured Acetivibrio sp.; assembly: GCA_964564015.1. Classification (GTDB taxonomy): domain Bacteria; phylum Bacillota; class Clostridia; order Acetivibrionales; family Acetivibrionaceae; genus Acetivibrio. The sequence goes on along the minus strand of CAZLZR010000018.1, from coordinate 51,782 downwards.
GCAATGTCAGCCAGCGCGTGTTTTCCGTTTTTTAGCTATCAGCCAAAGATGCCGGAATCCTTAATAAAGTCAGACTAATAAATACTTAAGACAAACATGGGCTGTTGCAAATGAATAAAGAAAATCAACGCATAATTTTATGCATATCAGTTTTATGTGATGTTCGATGCATTTTGCTACAGCCCCTTAGATTACTAATTGATTTGAAAATGTAAATTACTATTATTTTTTGTATGGTTATCCGTCATCAAACCAAATTCTATTCCATATTCAGTGTAGAAACTTAGTTTTTAGCTAAACCTAATAGGTGATTTCAATTATCTGTGAAAATGAATTTTCTCTAGCTTGTGTATGAAGCTTGCAATTCTTGTATTTATTTATTATTTTTTGTATTTCCCATAGGCCAAATCCTGTATGATCTTTTTTAGTTGTATATCCATCCTTAAATATGCTTTCAACATCGACAGTTCCTGAACAGGAATTGTTTATCTCGATAAAAAGACAGCTTTTATTGGCACTTTCTCTTATAGCTAGTTCAACATATTTCTTTTCGCTTTCAAATGCTGCTTCTATAGCGTTATCCAATAAAACTCCAAGTATTTTACACAAATCATATATTTTTATGTTTTTGAATTCGACTTTACACATCACATTGATAGTAAGATTTATATTCTTTATTTCGGAGTAGGATATCTTTGATAATAACAGTCCGTATATAGGTGGATTATGCTTTATATATGAATTTAGTGGAACAATATTGTTTAATTTTCGCGATTCTGACATCATCTGGCCGTGGAATTTTTTTAGCCCATCCATATCCTGGGCTGCAATATACCCGCTAATTACCTGCATCATATTATTATGATCGTGCTTAAATCCTCTCAGACTGTCTATCATTTCATTGAGTGTCTTAATATATAATTCCTGAAAGGCTGCATTTTGTTTCAGAAACTCCATTTCTCCCAATCTTAGGAAATTAACGACATTAAGAACAACAACCAATATAAGCGAAACTGAATTATATATAAGTAAAGGAGTTGATCTGGTATTCATTACTTCTTGAATAGAGATAAAATTAGGGAATAAAAGAAGAGCCGATAAAACTATATTAACTATAACAGTTAATGCCCTTTTCTTGCCCAGATCTTCCGGAATATGAATTTTTATTTTAAATAAAGATATTATCATTGTTATAAGCAGCAAGATAGTTAATGCAATTATCTGCGAAATAAAATGTTCAAACCAAGTAGCATTTATTGCATTAAAATCTTCCCTGAAAAACAACTTATGAATTGAAAGGCAGGTAAGCGTTACTATAGATTTTAAAAAGTAAATAATACACATAGTTGATAGACATTTCAAGAAGCTGAACTTGTATATATACTTAAATGAAAGCATTGAAGATACAACAAATGCAAGCAAATAAACCGCTGAGGAATATTTATAGCTCTGAGGCAGGAAAACATTCGAAATACTACTTGTTAATCCCATAATTATTGCATATGTGGATACTTTCCTCCAGTTGATTTTTAAATTAAATACCACAAAAAGTAAAACCCCGATAATAACTTCCTGTGCTATACCTGATATGGATAGTGCTATAAATTTAAGCCCTAACAAAGCTCAACCTCCTAATATTACAAAATTTTACACAACAAAATTCTACATTTGCTGACAAAAAACATTATATCATAATCTGCTAAAATTACAATTCATTTTCTGACTTTAACTTTACGAAACTATTTAGGGGACACTTCCTGTTATTGGTAAAATCTTTGGAAACGTAAGATAACAAATATTTTCATTTGAGGCATTTAAAATTATATAATACTACGTTGACAACAAAAGTTTATAAATATATAATTTATGTTATATTGATCATTTGGCTGTGATGAGAAGAGTAGATTGAAAAATACCCAAAAGAGAGAAGGTACCTAGGCTGCGAGTACTTTCTGGGCATATCAGTTGAAGACCGCCTCTGAGCTGAAGCGTTGATTACGTTATAATCATAATGAGTGCAAACTAGGGTGGAACCACGGGAATTGACTCTCGTCCCTTTACAGGGATGGGAGTTTTATTATTTTTTTGGAGGGATTTATCATATGATTAAAATTACTTTAAAGGATGGAAGCGCTAAGGAATATAATAAAGGAATTACTATTAAGCAAGTTGCTGAAAGCATAAGTGCCGGATTGGCGAGAGTTGCTCTTGCCGGTGAAGTTGACGGGAAAGTAAAAGACTTGAGTTATGAGCTTAATGAAGATTGCAAGCTAAGCTTGTTGACCTTTGACGATGATGGCGGAAGGCATGCTTACAGACACACTGCATCTCATATTATGGCGCAGGCGGTTAAGAACCTTTATCCAAATGTTAAACTTGCCATTGGACCTGCTATAGATAACGGATACTACTATGATTTTGATGTGGACAAGCCATTTTCTGTTGAAGAATTGGCACAGATTGAAGAAGAAATGAAAAAAATAGTAAAAGAAGATTTGAAACTTGAAAGGTTTACACTGCCAAGAGATGAAGCGATGAAATTTATGGAGGAAAAGGGTGAACCCTATAAGGTGGAACTCATCCGTGATTTGCCAGAAGGGGAGATAATATCCTTTTATAAGCAGGGAGAATTTGTCGATCTTTGTGCCGGACCTCATGTGGAATCTACTGGCAAAATAAAGGCATTCAAGCTTTTATCGGTTGCAGGTGCATACTGGAGAGGAAATGAAAAAAATAAAATGCTCCAGAGAATTTACGGTACTGCGTTTGCTAAGAAGAGTGACCTGGATGATTATCTGTTCAGGTTGGAGGAAGCAAAAAAGAGAGACCACAGGAAGCTGGGAAAAGAACTTGACTTGTTCGATATATATGAAGAAGGCCCCGGGTTTCCGTTCTTTATGCCTAAAGGAATGGTGCTCCGTAATCTGCTTGAAAATTACTGGAGAGAAGAGCATCAGGCAAGAGGATATCAGGAAATCAAAACTCCTATAATTCTAAGTGAAGAACTTTGGCACCGTTCAGGCCATTGGGATCACTACAAGGAAAATATGTATTTTACCAAAATAGATGAAGGCGATTATGCTATAAAACCGATGAACTGCCCGGGAGGTATGCTTGCATATAAGAGAAAACTCCATTCCTACAGAGATTTACCACAGAGAATGGCGGAGCTGGGATTGGTTCACAGACATGAGCTCTCCGGCGCTTTGCACGGTTTAATGAGAGTAAGATGCTTTACACAGGATGATGCGCACATATTTATGACTCCTGAGCAGATCAAGGATGAGGTGTTGGGCGTTATAAATCTCATTGATGATTTTTACAGTGTATTTGGATTTAAGTATCATGTTGAACTTTCTACAAGGCCTGAAGATTCGATGGGATCTGCCGAACAATGGGATATGGCAACCAATGCCCTTAAGGAAGCCTTAGAGGCCAATAAAATGAAGTATAAGATAAACGAAGGTGATGGTGCATTCTATGGTCCGAAAATAGACTTCCATCTTGAGGATTCAATAGGCCGTACATGGCAGTGCGGCACTATACAACTTGATTTCCAGATGCCTCAGAAATTTGATTTGAACTATGTGGGTGCAGACGGTGAAAAGCACAGACCGGTTATGGTTCACAGAGTTGTATTTGGAAGTATTGAAAGGTTTATTGCTATACTGACAGAGCATTTTGCAGGTGCGTTCCCTGTGTGGTTGTCACCTGTTCAGGTTAAGGTACTTCCTTTGATAGATAAGCATCATCAGTTTGCGGGTGAGGTTAAAGAGGCATTAGCGGCAAAAGGTATAAGGGTTGAGGTGGATTTCAGAAATGAAAAGATCGGCTATAAAATCAGAGAAGCTCAACTTGAAAAGACACCTTATATGCTGGTAATTGGTGATAAAGAGCTTGAAAACAGAGCTGTTGCCGTAAGATCCAGAAAAGATGGGGATTTGGGCTCGATGGCCTTAAATGACTTTATAAATAGGATTGTTGAAGAGGTAGAATCCAAAGCTAAGTAAAATGTGTAATAGAAAAGCAGGAAGGCAACTTGATGTTTGCCTTCTTTTTTTCTATTTTTACTTTGTGTTACATCTGTTTTTTTGAAAAGAACTGTGGTAATATTTTAGATAAGGTGATTCCAAAAAAATAACTGGGCAATGGGTATTTCAAAAAGCTGATTTACAATATTTGCCATGCGAAATAATGTTCCTATGCTTGAAGCTTTTTAGCTTTATTATTGGATTGGAACTATATATATATATTGACTAATTAATTTTTTTGAAACACCTGAGATGTCAAATTGAAAAAAAGCGGGGTAGAGACGAGTGATCGTAATTAAACCATATTTTGTGATAGAGTCTGATATTAATGGTGATGAAGTTCTCAAGCATATTGAGAAGGCAGGAAGGGTATGTTATAAAAGTGAAGACAAAGTAACGGAGGCGTCTGCTGCTGATTTTGTGCGAAAGATTATCAGGAATGGGCATGAGGCTGTTATTGAACATTATTGTGTTACAGTTAAGATTATTTGTGACAGGGGAGTTACCCATGAAATTGTGAGGCATAGGATTGCTTCATATTCACAGGAGAGTACCAGGTATTGCAACTACAGCAAGGATAAGTTTTCAAATCAGATTACATATATTGAACCATGCTTCTGGGACACATCAACTGAAGAGGGAAGCAAGAAATATGAAATATGGAAAAGTGTAATGGAGTATACTGAGCAAAAATATATGGAATTGCTTGAGGCTGGTGCTACACCTCAGGAAGCAAGAGCTATTCTTCCGAATTCGCTCAAGACTGAACTGGTCATGACCATGAACCTAAGAGAATGGAGACATTTTTTTAAGCTGAGGACTGCTTCGGCAGCTCATCCTCAGATGAGGGAGATTGCCATACCTTTGCTCAATAAATTTAAAGAAATGATCCCGGTTATTTTTGATGACTTGAATGTATAATTAAAAATCAATATACAAACATGCTGGCAATGTTGGAAAATTGTAAAAAGTATTTGACACTAAAGAAGTTTTCTGATAAAATATGACGGTGTAATGAAGAAGAAGTCATCCACTTCTCACCTTATAGACTTGTTCTGTTAAGGTTAATACTTAAAGGTTAAGTTTTTAACTTTGCTTATTAGGAGTTAAGTGGATCGGTTCTTTGATCCACTTTTTTGCGTTTGTTAAAAATTTGTAAAATTTTGCCCGGAGGTGTTTTCTATTAACAAAAACGAATTGATGATTAACGAGCAAATAAGAGATAAAGAGGTCAGGTTAATCGATGCTGATGGTACAATGCTTGGTATTATGACTTCAAAAGATGCCCAGGTTCTTGCAAATTCGAAATCTCTTGATTTAGTAAAAATAGCGCCTCAGGCAGTACCGCCGGTTTGTAGGATAATGGACTACGGTAAGTATATGTTTGAGCTTGCCAAGAAGGAAAAGGAAGCAAGAAAAAATCAAAAAGTAGTTAGCATAAAGGAAGTAAGGCTATCTGCGTCTATTGAAGATCATGACTTTGAATTTAAGGTGAAAAACGCAGTTAAGTTTTTGAAAGACGGCGATAAGGTGAAAGTTAGTGTGAAGTTCAGAGGTAGAGAGATGAACTACACAGCTTTAGGTGAACAGGTGCTTGAGAAGTTTGCAGAAGCCGTAAAGGAAGTTGGAACATTAGAAAAGAAGCCTAAACTTGAAGGTAGAAATATGTTAATGATAATTAACCCAAAGCAATAATTTAGAATATATAAGGAGGGAACATAGAATGCCTAAGATTAAAACTCATAGTTCTTCGAAGAAGAGATTTAGTTTAACTGCTACAGGTAAAGTAAAGAGAGCAAAAGCTTTTAAAAGGCATATTTTGACTAAGAAAACTACGAAAAGAACAAGAAACTTGAGGAAATCAACGCTTGTTGCAGCTGCTAACGAAGCTACAGTTAAAATGTTGATTCCATACAAGTAAGGAGGAGGGGAAGGTTTATGTCAAGAGTAAAAGGTGCAATGAGAACCCGTGCAAGACACAAGAAGATTATAAAGCTTGCTAAAGGTTATTTTGGAATGAAGAGTAGGAACTTCAGACTAGCAAACCAGGCTGTAATGAAGTCTTTGGTTTATGCATATAGAGATAGGAAGGCTAAGAAAAGAAATTTCAGACAATTGTGGATAGCTAGGATAAATGCTGCTGCAAGAATAAATGGACTTTCATACAGTAAATTTATGAATGGACTCAAAAAGTCCGGAATTACATTAAATAGAAAAATGTTAGCTGAAATGGCTGTTAATGATGCAGGTTCGTTTGCTCAACTTGCTGAAAAAGTTAAGTCAATTAAGTAGTTAAAACATTATAAGGAGCCTTGCGAGGCTCCTTTTTAGTTGTATAGTTTACGGATGAATAAATTATGTTTTGCCCTGAGGTGATGAGATGAATTTTATCAGTAGCAATAAAAATCCTGTTATCAAGGAGATAAAAGCTTTAAAGGAAAAGAAGTTCAGAGATCAGAAAGGTTTATACTTTATTGAGGGTATACGGTTTGTTGAGGAAGCTTTAAAGGAAAATGTGAAGATCTCAAAAATCCTTGTGTCAGATAAGCTGAAAGATGTTCATGGGGGAAAAGAAATACTTGAACGACTGGAATCACATGGTTTCCATAATATTTATACTCTTTCAAACAATATATATATGGAAATTACCGATACTGAGAGTCCACAGGGTATACTTGCAGTCTTGAAAAAAGAGGCAGTAAGCATTAATTCAGTCTATGATGATAAAAATTTCTTTGTTGTTTTAGATTCTTTACAGGATCCGGGTAATATGGGGACGATTATAAGGACAGCCGATGCAGTTGGAGTAACTGCGGTAATTGTATCTAAAGGCTGTGTGGATGTATATAATCCTAAAGTATTGAGATCTACCATGGGGTCGCTGTTTCATATACCGGTTTGTTATAGTGAAAATATATTGGAAACACTTCAGGAAATGAAGGATAAAGGGATAAAACTTTGTGCTGCACACCTTAAAGGAAGGAAAAATTATTTTGAGTTGAATTATAAGGAAAAAATTGCTATTATTATTGGAAATGAGGCCAATGGAATAAGCGACAGTGTTGCAGATATTTCAGACGAGCTGGTAAAGATACCTATGTCAGGGAAGAGTGAATCGTTAAATGCTTCGGTAGCAGCAGGGCTTTTAATGTATGAGGTATTGAGGTATAGACTTTAATGTAAAGTCATGAGCGAAGCGAATTCCCGGTAGAGAATAATATTCTGAATTGATAGTAAATTGCAGTAAAAAAGAAAGCCTTCTATTGTGAAGGTTTTCTTTTTTTTATTTAAATGTTTGAATATTTCTATTTCGCATATAATAAAATATGATGCTAAAGTCTGAACATTTTTGTTGACTGTAATTTAACTTCATGGACAGGCTTTTTGCAAAACAATATTTTCTCTATGAAATGGGGAGAATTAGGACAGTTGAAGTGTATTTTAACATTTTTGTAATCAGTGATGTTTGATGCACCGGCTGGTCAAGATTAAATTATCGAACAGGAGTTGGTAAGCTGCAATGCAAGATTACATAAGTTTATATTTGATTGCTGTTCTGATTTTATTTGTTTTCACCTTTTGGCTGATATTTTCCAAATCAAAAGATGAAAAGATTAAGATACGTGATGCTTCACTTACAAGTGATGAACTCGAAGCACATGCAATAGAAATGGCATATGATCATGCTGTTTCTAAAAAGCTTAATCTGTTTAATTGGCCTGTGCCAAGAATGAATGAAAATTATAAGTATATTTTATCCGTATATAAGGCTTTGAATGAGGATATGCAGAAGGGAATCGGGACAACACCCGCTGCAGAATGGCTTCTGGATAACTTTTATATAATTGAGGAACAGGTAAAGAGCGTTAGGAAAGATCTGACCAAGGAGTTTTATTCACGGCTACCTATGCTAAGTTCCGGGCCTTTTAAAGGGTATGCGAGAATATACACTGTAGCCCTCGAACTGGTATCTCATACAGATGGCAGAATAGACGAAAGGGTTCTGCTCAATTATATAAATGCATATCAATCCCATAATGTTCTTGCAAGCAGGGAATTGTGGGCACTTGCTATTATGGTTAAGCTCGCTTTGGTTGAAAATATAAGTTATATATGCCGGACAGTAGAAGAGACTCAGAAGCAAAGGCGTAAGGTAGAAGAGATACTTGCATCTGCAAAAGGTGAAGATGGCATTGATATAAAAAAGCTAACTTTAAGTATTGAAGCTGAGATTAAGGGGCTGTATCAGGTAAATTCGGCTTTCATAGAGCATTTGGCTTACAGGTTGAGGAGAATGGGTAGGGCTTATTCTCATGTTATAAGACACATTGACGACCTGTTAGAAATAGATGGAACAAATATTGATTCTATAACACATAAGGAACATAGTGAGCAAACAGTAAGAAAAGGATCAATAGGCAACTGTATAATAAGCTTGAAATATATATCCTCAAGCAATTGGGTGGACATCTTTGAGGCATTAAGCAAAGTAGAGAGCATTTTGAGGTCTGATCCGAATGGAACATACAATCTTATGGATCTGTCTTCAAAAAACTATTACAGAAAAAGAATAGAAGAACTGGCAATTGATTTTAATGTTTCCGAAAAGCATGTTGCCAATAAGGTTGTTGAGCTTGCTAAAAGGTCAATGGAAAGCAGTGGAGATTTATGTGACGTTAAGTGTAAAAGAAGCTGTCACGTAGGTTATTATATTATTGGAGAAGGATTAAGGGAACTGGAAAAGGAAGTTGGCCGCAAGAAAAGCCTGATAAAAAGGTTTGCCGGATTGATAAGAAGTAATCCATTAACTGTGTACATTGGCTCTGTACTGGCATTAACCATTTTAATTTGTGTACTGTTTTCCAGATATATATTTGCTGAAGCTTTGGAGTTCAGAGGAATACTTGCTTCAATTGGTTTTCTGGCTCTATTGCTGCCTTCAGCTGATGTTTCTGTAAACTTCATAAACTGGTTATTGAACCATGCGTTCAAACCTTCGTTTTTTCCCAGGATTGAACTTAAGGAGAGCATTCCTGATGAGTACAGTACTATGGTAGTTATACCTGCGCTGCTTCCCGATGAGAAAAGAGCAGTAGAATTGATTGATAATCTTGAAGTGTACTATCTGTCAAACCGGGAAAACAACTTGTATTTTGCTCTGGCGGGTGATTATAAGGATTCGGATACAAAGGATACGGTCGGTGACGGAAAGATCGTTAATTTGGCTCTGGACAGGATAAATGAACTGAACAGAAAGTATAGCAAGGATGGAAATGACATATTTTATTTTTTCCACAGGCACAGGCAGTATAACGAAAGACAAAAGAAGTGGATGGGATGGGAAAGGAAGAGAGGGGCACTTGTTGAGTTTAATGACTTGCTTCTAGGCTCGAAAAAGACAAGCTACAGTGTATGCTCAAAAGATATATCAAAGCTTCCGAAGATCAAGTATGTTATAACATTGGATGCAGATACTATTTTACCTTTAGGTACGGCCAAAAAACTGATAGGGACTATGGTACATCCGCTTAACCTGCCTGAAATAGACGAAGAAAAAGGCATAGTGGTTAAAGGTTATGGACTTATGCAGCCAAGAATTGGTTTTGATATTGAAAGTGTTAATAAAACCCTTTTTTCCAGGATTTTTGCAGGTGAAGAGGGGAGAGATCCCTATGCTAGTGCTGTTTCGGATGTTTATCAGGATTTATTTGGTGAGGGGATTTTTACTGGTAAAGGTATATATGACATTGATGTGTTTCAAAAATTGTTGGCAAATGCAATACCTGAAAACACTGTACTTAGTCATGACCTTCTTGAAGGATCATACATAAGAGCAGGACTGGTATCTGATATGGAGCTCATTGACGGGTACCCATCAAAGTATAATTCCTATGCCATGAGGCTTCATCGATGGGTGCGAGGTGACTGGCAGCTCTTACCTTGGCTTCGGGGCAATATCAGAAACAGATATGGAAAATCTGTCAAAAATCCTTTGTCCCCGGTATCTAGATGGAAAATAATTGATAATCTTAGAAGAAGCCTGATTGCGCCCTCTGTTATGTTGCTGGCCGGTCTTGGATTTAGTGTATTTCCGGGAAATATATTATTGTGGGTTGGTGTTTTACTGTTTATTACGTATTTCTCGTTCATATTGTCAGGTATTGATTATCTGGTGTATAAACCGCTTAGATTGATACTTGCGAGAAGGTATAAACCGGCTATTTGCGGGCTGAAAGCGGCTTTTCTGCAAATAACTCTACAGTTTGTATTTTTGCCGTATCAGGCTTATCTGATGGTCAACGCCATAGCAATTACTTTAGCAAGAGTTTTTGTTACAAAGAGAAATATGCTTGAGTGGGTAACTGCATTAGACACTGAACGGACTCTTAAAAACTCACTAAAAAGTTATGTAATAAAGATGAGAGTGAGTGTACTCCAAGCTATTGTAGTGTTAGGTCTGGCATTTTTGTTTAAGCCGCAATCGGCTATTCCGGCTTTCATAGTTTCGACTGTATGGTTTATTTCACCATTTATTGCCTATAGGGTGAGCAGAGAAGAGATAAAAACCGAAGAGCCATTGAGCAGAGATGATTTGCTTGAACTTAGAGCAACTGCCAGAAAAACCTGGAGGTACTATGAAGAGTTTGTAAATAATAAAAATAATTATCTTGCGCCGGATAACTATCAGGAGGATCCGCCAAACGGTATTGCATACAGGACATCTCCCACAAACATTGGGCTTGGAATGCTAGCGGCCTTGTGCGCAAGGGATTTTGGTTATATTGGTACAGATGAGATGTATAAGATCATCAAAAGGACAGTGAGTACCATTGAGAAATTGGACAAGTGGAATGGTCATCTATACAACTGGTATGATACCCGCACACTTAATACTTTAAGACCTAGATACATCTCAACTGTTGACAGCGGAAATTTTGTATGCTATCTAATTACGCTAAAAGAAGGGCTTTTGGAGTATTTAGACAGACCGCTTATTGAAAAGGTGATGGTTGACGGAATAAAAGACACTGTCAATCTCAGCAGGAAGGAAGAAGATGGAGTTGAATGGGAAACAGGGTACTTTGATGATTTTGCCGGAAGTTTTGATAAAGCTGGAAAGTTTGATTTGACACTATGGATTAAAGCTATAGACAAGCTTGCAGAGAGCCAGAGAGAAAAAGGGAGGAAGATTAATACCTGGTTTCGCAAGGTGGAAAATATGGTATCGGGATTTAAGGAGGAATTAAGCAATTACTACTCTTGGAGTTATTTGCTGTTTGAAATTCCTGAAGAATTACAAAACGGATACATCAAAGGGGAGCCCATAAAGTCTATAGAGACTATATTTGAACTGCTTAAGGTAAATGTGGCACTGGCAAAATTACCTGAGCACTATAGGAAGCTGAATACTGAAATCGATAAGCTTAACAAAATTATTCATAAAAATAAGGAAAGCGGATTTGTAAATGTAAAAAATTGGTTGGATAGATTGAAGCATGAACTTGAAAATTCTATCCGTAATGTTGAGCAGATTATTTCGAATTACCGTTATCTAATTGGCCGTATTGAAAAAATATCCAATGAAACGGAGTTTATACATTTATATGATAATAAAAAGCAGTTATTTTCGATTGGTTATAATATTGAAGAAAATAGTTTGACAAATTCATACTATGATTTACTGGCCTCCGAAGCCAGACAGACAAGTTATATAGCTATTGCGAGAGGAGAGGTTGATGCTCAGCATTGGTTCAAGCTTGGAAGGACGCTTACTCGGATAGATCGGTATAAAGGTATGATTTCATGGAGTGGAACAATGTTTGAGTACCTGATGCCTTTACTTATAATGAAGAGTATCAAAAATACATTGATGGATGAGACCTATTCGTTTGTCTTGAGTAGTCAGAAAAAATATGCAAGACAGAGGAATGTTCCATGGGGAACGTCTGAGTCGGGATTCTATTCTTTTGATATAAAGCTGGATTATCAGTATAAGGCGTTTGGGGTTCCATGGCTTGGATTAAAAAGGGGTTTGGCTGAAGATATGGTAGTAGCACCCTATTCTACCATGCTTGCATTGCCGATTGATCCGCATGATTCGGTAAGAAATCTTAAAAGGTTGGCGGCAGAGGGGGCAAATGGACCCTATGGATATTATGAAGCGGTAGATTACACTCCGGAGAGGCTGCCGATTGGTTTAAAATACGGTATTGTAAAAAGCTATATGGCTCACCATCAGGGAATGAGCATATTGGCTCTTAACAATTATTTAAACAGAAATATAATGCAGAAGCGTTTCCACAATGATCCGGTAGTTGATGCTGCTAAACTGCTTCTCCAGGAAAAGGTGCCTTCAAATATTCTCTTTACAAAGGAGACGAAGGAGAGGATTTTGCCGTTTAACGATATAACCTTTGATGTAGAAGATTCGTACAGGGAATATGATATGCCTGACTACGATCTGCCTAAGGCTCATATTTTATCAAACGGAAGCTATTCTGTAATGGTTACTGATAAAGGAACCGGATACAGCAGGAGCAATTTGTTAGATGTTACCAGGTGGAGGGAAGACATTACCTTAGATAATTACGGAATATTCTTCTATGTGCGGAATGACAACACTAATGAAGCATGGTCTTCAGGCTATGCGCCCGTTTACAAACGTCCCGACAAATATAAGGTAGTATTTACATCAGGAGTGGCAAAGTATCACAGGAAGGATGGTGATATTGACACAGTTACTGAGATTGTTGTCAGCTCTGGTGACAATGCAGAAATAAGAAGAGTAACTTTTGTAAACCACGGGAGCGAAGCTTGTGTGTTGGAGGTCAGCAGCTATTTTGAGCTTGTTTTGACACAGCATGGAGCGGATGTGGCGCATCCTGCTTTCAGTAACCTGTTTATAAGAACACAGTTTATTCCTGAGTTAAACTGCCTTGTAGCCAACAGAAGACCACGTTCTGAAAATGATAAAACCATGTGGGCTGCCAACATACTGACCCTCGAAGGGGAGGCATTAGGAGGCATACAATATGAAACAGATAGATTTAAGTTCATTGGAAGAGGTAGAGACGTATCAAATCCTCAGGCTATAGAACCAAGTAAGCCACTGTCGAACTCGGTGGGAGCAGTCCTGGATCCTATTATGGGTTTGAGGTATATGATAAGGATAGAGCCGGGAAAGACTGCCAGGCTGAATTTTGTTGTTGCTGTGGCTGAAAGCCGTGAAGCAGTACTGGAAACGGCCTCAAAATACTCAAATCAGGATATTATTCCTGAAGAGTTTAATCTTGCTGCAACAAGAAGCCGTGTGGAAGCAAGGTATCTGAATCTTAAAACTTCAGAAATTGAATTTTATCAGGATCTTATATCTCATATATTGTTTATTAGCCCTGCGCAAAGACTAAGGCAGGAGTGCATTATTAATAACACTAAAGGTCAGCCGGCATTGTGGCCGTACGGGATATCAGGAGATGTGCCTATAGTTCTGTTGAGATTGGAAAAGACTGACGAAATAGATATAGTTTATGAAATATTGAAAGCCCATGAATACTGGAAGTATAAAAATCTGAAAGTTGACCTTGTAATACTTAATGAGGAGGAAAACAGTTACAACAATCCTTTACATGGATTAATAACTGATATTCTCTCTACAAGCCATGCTCATGATATGATAAATAAATCAGGAGGAGTGTTTGTTTTAAAAGAGAGCAGTATTCCAAAGGAGGATGTTAATCTGATTTGTGCGGCAGCAAGGGTGGTGCTTAGCGGCAATGCCGGAGATTTGAGGGAGCAGTTATATGTTAGAAAGGAAAAGGGATTGCCTGAATTAAAAGTATATAAAGCATCAGCCCGGAAGTATGAACACAAGCTTAATGAGGAACCTGACCTGAACTTTTTTAATGGTATCGGCGGTTTTAGAGAAGGAGGTAAAGAATATGAGATTATTTTGAGAAACGGTGTTACCACTCCTCTTCCATGGTCAAATGTAATATCGAATCAAAAATTTGGATTCCTGGTTACAGAATTCGGGTCAGGATATACATGGCATGAAAACAGCAGGGAGAATAAATTAACTCCATGGTCAAATGACCCTGTATCCGACACACCGGGTGAGATAATTTATCTTTCGGATGATGAAACGGGTGAAATATGGAATATTACTCCTTTGCCTATACGTGAAAACGAGGCGTATTCAGTTATACATGGTTTTGGATATAGTATATTCAGGCACTCAAGTCATGGTTTTGAACAGGAGTTGACCCAGTTTGTTCCTGTAAGTGACAATTTAAAGCTAAGTTTGATAAGATTAAAAAACGTGTCTGATTATACGAGGGAAATCAGTTTGTACTATTATATAAGGCCGGTGCTTGGTGTTAATGACCAATTGACAGCTTCACATATAAGCACTCAGAAACATGATTTGGGCACCATACTGATAAGGAACACATACAACGAAGAATTTGCAGGCAGAATAGCTTTTGTTGATACTTCATTGAAGGAAAGGACATTTACCTGTGACCGAAAGGAATTTCTTGGCGGGGGTACTCTTTCTAATCCACCGGGTGTAAGAAGAGTTAAATTGTCTGAAGCAACAGGAGCCGGGCTTGACCCATGTACAGTTATTTGTACTGCTATCAGCTTTAAGCCTGGAGAGGAAAAAGAGATTGTTTTTATGCTGGGAGAAGAAAGAAATGTTAAGTCTGTTGAATTATTGACAGGCAAATACAGAAAAGTAGATGAAGTAAAGAGGGCTCTTCATGAAGTAAAGGAATTCTGGAAAGAAAAACTGGAAAGTCTTCAGTTTTCTACTTCTGATAAAGCAATGGATTACATGCTGAACGGATGGTTGTTATATCAGGCTCTTTCGTGTAGAATGTGGACCAGATCAGGATTTTATCAATCCGGTGGAGCATATGGATTCAGGGATCAATTGCAGGATTGTCTTTCGCTTGCCAATATTATCCCGGAAATTACCCGTGCACAGATCCTGCTGCATTCCAAGCACCAGTTTATTGAGGGGGATGTTCAGCATTGGTGGCACGAAGAGAAATACAAAGGGACTAGAACCAGATTTTCAGATGACCTTTTGTGGATGCCCTATGTTACTGCCGAATATATCAGAATTACCGGAGATACGGATATACTGAAGGTAGAGACGCCATTTTTAGAAGACGAGCCTTTAAAAGATTTTGAGGATGAAAGCTATAGGATACCCCAAATATCAAGTGAGGTGTCATCCTTATATGACCATTGCATCAGAGCTATTGAAAGGTCTTTGAAATTTGGTGAGCATGGTATTCCTTTAATTGGCTCAGGAGACTGGAATGACGGAATGAATACCGTTGGAAACAAGGGCCGGGGTGAGAGCGTATGGCTGGGATGGTTTATGCATTCAATCCTTATGAGTTTTGCACCTATATGCAGTAGTATGGGGGAAGAAGAACGTGCCCGGAGATACTTGGATATTGCAAGAGATATTGTCAGATCCATTGAGGAAAACGCTTGGGATGGCAACTGGTACAGAAGAGCATATTTTGACGATGGACATCCACTAGGTTCCATTCAAAACAGCGAATGCCAGATTGATTCTCTGGCACAGTCATGGGCTGTTATATCAGGGGCTGGTGATAGGGAAAGGATCAGTTCTGCAATGAATGCTCTGGAAAATTACCTTGTAAAGAGGGATGAAGGGCTTATAAAGTTGCTCACTCCACCTTTTGATGAGGGAGATCTGGAACCGGGGTATATAAAAAGTTATGTTCCGGGTGTTCGTGAAAATGGAGGACAATATACCCATGCGGCATGTTGGGTTGTAATGGCTTTCGCTATTTTAGGAGACGGAGACAAAGCCACGGAACTGTTTGGGCTTCTTAATCCTATAAATCATGCAAAAACCCATATGGAATATTCGAAATACAAGGTGGAACCCTATGTGCTGGCAGCAGATGTCTATTCGGTAGATCCTCATACGGGCAGGGGAGGTTGGACCTGGTACACCGGGGCAGCAGGATGGATGTACAGGATTGGGATGGAATATATACTTGGATTTAAAAAGAACGGGGACAGTCTATTGATAGATCCATGCGTACCAAAGGTGTGGGATGGGTTTAGTATTAGGTATAGATACAAGGATACATTTTATAGTATTTCTGTAAAAAATCCTGATGGAGTGAATAGGGGCGTTAACAAGGTTATTGTGGATGGCAAGGAACTTGACGGGAAAATTATCGAACTCATTAATGACAAAACGGAGCATAATGTAGAAGTGGTTTTAGGGAAGGAACAAGGCTTGAATGATTGATAGATAGTACTTTTTTATAGACATACCGAATAAATTTAACTATAATGATATTGTGTTTTAATAATTTAATTCAAGGGGGTCAACAATGAGATATTTAGAAAATTCATTCAAGTTTTTGTCAAAGCATTTTGCAATTTTTATACCTTTTTTATTGATGCCAATAGTGATTATTGCACTGTCAATAACGCGAGTTTTGGCTGTAATCGGTGAACTTGGCGGGCTGGAATTTTTCAGTACTTATAGTTCGTTTGTTGCCGAGCAGAATTTTGAAGGAATGCTTGGACTTATCAAATCAATTTTTCCAGTTATTGGATTTATATTTGCAATTTCAATAGTTTTATATAGTATTGTGAATCCTGCTACATTTGGGATGATCAATAAAGCATACTCAACAGGCAGTGCTTCATTGGCGGACTTTTTTCCTGAGCTCAAGAAAAACTTTGTAAAATTTATTTTGTATATATTAACTATGATTTTATTCTCAATAGCTTTTGCAATTGGTTTTGGTGTGATTTTTGGAATAATAAAAGGTATTTTGGGTTTGTTTGGTGGTTTGGGGAATTCTTTGTATAATCTTATTTCTTTTGTAACCGATCTTTTATTGACTCCAATTGGTGTTTTGACATTAATGTGGTTTGCTGCAATGGTAACAGAAGATTGTGGACCATTCGAAGCATTTCCTAGGGCCTTCAATGCTATGATTAAACGTTTCTGGAGTGTTTTGGGTATATCTCTGCTATTATTTTTTGGATATATTATACTAGCAGGTATTTTAGTTGCAATATTTGCTATTATGAAGAGTTATTTATTGGCCGGTATAGCATTTTTTATTCTTGGAGCAATATATTCTGTTTTAGTGTTGATATACTCCTTTGAAGTATATAGAGGTGAAACATATAAGGATGATCTCTTAGCTGTTGATCAAGATTATACTATAAACGATAATCCGGGAGATTATCTATAATTGGTATGTTGCAGAATAAGAATCTTTTTAACTTATAAAGAATCTTTGCAAATTTTAGTACGCATATATTTGCCTCTTTTATTTCACACGAAGAGACGAAATAGAAACCGACTGACCACTATTGGTTAGTCGGTTTTTTGTACTCTGCAATCAATAAATCAACCATTCTTCCATAGCTTTTGATACCGTCTTCCTGTCTGTTTGCCTTTAGATAGGTATTGTTTATTGAAGAAGAGAATTCCTCGACAGGTGTTTCGTACTTCTTCCAGTATTGGTTTATAGCATTCAGGTCTCTGCTTATACCTTCAGAGTAGTTGGCTCTGATTTGCGAATACTTGTCGGGAGCATTCTGGTATAGGGCATTTGATGCGTAAATTAATGCGTATAACATTCCTGAATATTGGAAGTCCTTATCAGGATGAAATTTGCAAGCAATATAGGCTATATAATTTGCTTCATCCTCTCTTGCAAAACCTCTTTGGTGAGCCATTTCATGACAGGCTGTAAAAGGAAACGGAGCATCGGTAATTGACGCATTTACATTTGCTTCTCCGGTGAAGGGCGAATATATACCCTCAATTCCCAAATACGACATGACCTCGGACAGGACAACACCTTTTGGTCTGGAGTAAAAGCCTTCGAATTCAGGATATATTTTCGCAGCACTTTCATAGCCTTTATGTGCGCGTTTTAATGCGTCTTGTTTGCCGGCTGAAAGTATCATAACGCCATTTTCGTCTTCTCTTACGTATTTTCTGAGTTCATTGGCTTGTATGACAAGGTTGTTACATACAGCGGCAAGATCTTCAACTGATGCCTTTTGAACATCTAAAGCTGCTATCTGAGAAAAAGGAAGCCTTTGATAGTTTAAGCCCCAGAGAACGACAAAGGAAAAATACATCACACTTATAAAGACTATAATATTAATGAGTGATCCAAGCAGAAGCTTCTTTAATTTGGCAGGTGTCTTAAATAAATTGATTATAAGGCGTATGAGCTGTGTTATAATTAGCACAATGAAGCCGACTAAGAGGAATTCCCCCAGAGAAAAGGGTAAAAATCCTGAAATAAGGTTTATTGGTGCGACAATAAATTTGTAAATTCCGGAAGAATAGAACTTTTCAACTATCTCAGGGAAAAGAGTTGAAAGGTAACTAAGTAGAATGCCTGCCGGAAAAAGAAGTATAAGATACAATTTTTTTATGTTCTTTTTTAGATCCATTTTACACCATCCTGTTTGATACTTTAGGGATAAAGAAAAACATCCAATTCGTGTATTATGAAAACATTTTGGCAATGTTAAATAAGGTATGACTAAAATATAAGTTCCTACTCTGGATAACGAAAAAACTTGATTTAATAATGTTCTCAAAATATGAGAATAGGAAGTTATTTTTTCGTTATCCCTAAGAACTATTATTTCAGCTATCTGCATATCTGTGCCATGTACCTCTGACGGTATCATGGTCAAGACCAATTTCAAGCTCGTGTAAAAAAATATCACGAGGGACATTAACGGCGCCAAGGGATTCAAGATGCTTGCTGTACACCTGGCAGTCTATAAAGTGAAACCCGATCTGGCAAAGTTCTCTTGTCAGGGTTATAAGAGCTGTTTTTGACGCATTGTCCATCGTTGAAAACATTGACTCTCCGAAAAAGCATTTTCCCAATGATACGCCATAGAGGCCTCCGACCAGATCATTACCAAACCAGGTTTCAACGGAATGGGCAAATCCAAGCTTGTGCAATTCACAATAGCTTTCAATCATACCATCGGTTATCCAGGTGTTTCCGCTTCTGAGCTTGCCACACATGGTTATTACATTACGAAAGCATGTATCATAGGTTACCCTATATGTTTTTTTCCTAAGAAACTTTTCCATTGATTTTGATACTTTTAAGTTTTCCGGATAAAGTATGAACCTTGGATCGGGTGACCACCACAGTATCGGTTGCCCTTCCTCGTACCAAGGAAAAATTCCACTCCCATAAGCAAGAAGAAGACGCTCAACACAGAGGTCTCCTCCTACAGCCAGCAGTCCATCCTCATCTGAAAGCGAGGGATGGGGAAACAGCAAATCTCTGGTAAGTCTATATACTGGCATTAGTCTGTCTCCTCGGTCTTTCGGTATATTTTTACTTCATCATCAGCCAGGTCAATTACAGCCGTTCCACCAGTTGAAAGTTGACCAAACAACACCTCATCAACAAAGTAGGTCTTGATTTTTTCCTGTACAACTCTCAAGATCTCACGGGCACCGTAATTTGATGACATACCTTTGTTGGCAAGCCATTTATAAAATTTGTCTGTTATCTTCAGTTTAATATTTTTTGCTTTGAGTTTTTCCTCAAATACTTTCATGGCTTTTTTGGCTATAAGCAGTGCCATATCTTCATTTATATGATTGAAAACAGCAATTTCATCAAGCCTGTTTCTAAACTCAGGGGAGAATATTTTCTCGACTTCTTTAAGTATGGCACTTCTTTCAACGCTTCTGTTGTCAAAGCCTATCATTGCTTTTCCAACTTCCCGTGCACCGGCATTTGAAGTCATTATCAATATTACATTTCTGAAATCAGCCTTTTTCCCGTTGTTGTCTGTAAGGGTGGCATAATCCATAATCTGAAGAAGGATATTATATATATCAGGGTGTGCCTTTTCAATTTCATCAAGCAAAAGAACGCAATAAGGAGTTTTCCTGATTGCATCTGTCAGGAGGCCGCCTTCTTCATATCCGACATATCCGGGAGGAGCTCCTATTAGCCTTGCAACTGTGTGCTTTTCCTGATACTCGCTCATATCAAATCTGATAAGAGGAATTCCAAGAACTGAAGATAGTTGTTTGCACAATTCGGTTTTACCTACTCCTGTAGGCCCAACAAAAAAGAGTGAAGCCACAGGTTTTTCAGGCTCATTAAACCCGGCGCGGGATCTTTTGATAGCACCGGCAACAGTGTCTATAGCTTTGTCCTGGCCGAATATTTCCTTTTTAAGCTTTTTATCCAAATCTTTAAGTTGAGCAATCTCACTGCTTGAAACTGATTTTTGAGGTATTTTTGCTATAGATGACACTGTAAGTTCAATGTCTTTTTCCGTAATTTTAATGATTTTTTTATCATTTTTACAGTGAAGCCTGACATAGGCGCCTGTTTCGTCAATGACATCTATAGCTTTGTCAGGCAGATGTCTGTCCTGAATATATTTAGCAGAAAGTTCTGCCGCAAGTCTTAAGGATTCGTCAGTATATCTGACCTTGTGATAATCCTCATACCTGTCCTTAAGACCTGTAAGTATTTTATAAGTGTCTTCAATATCAGGTTCAGGGACATCTATTTTTTGGAACCTTCTTGAAAGTGCCCTGTCTTTTTCGAAGTACTTTTTATACTCCTCGTAAGTGGTTGAACCGATAAAACGCAAAGTACCCTGCGTCAGAAACGGCTTGATTATATTCGAGGCATCCATTGCACCGTCTGATACAGAACCGGCCCCAACAATAGTATGAATTTCATCTATATATACAATGGCTTTTTCCTGGCTTTGAATTTCATTAAGCACCTTTTTCATACGTTCCTCAAAGTCACCGCGATACTTGGTTCCGGCCAACATGCTGCCCATGTCCAGATAGTAAATCTTGCTACCTTTTAAGGAATTTGGTACCTTGTTTTCAACAATAAGTCTGGCAAGCCCTTCTGTTATAGCTGTTTTTCCAACACCTGGGTCACCAACATGTATAGGGTTGTTTTTCAATCTTCTTGAAAGAACCTGAATAGTTCGTTCAAGAATGTCTTCCCTTCCTATAAGGGGGTCGATTTTACCTTTTTGAGCCTTTTCTACAAGATCAACTGTAAAGTTTCTCAAGAACTCACTTTGTTCCGAGGTTGATTCCGATGTTTCTTCGTATTCGTGCACATGGGTTTCTGCTTTTTCAAGATAATGATCATTTTGTTTAGGCACCAGTGAAACTCCATGGGAGATAAACTTCAGGACATCTATTCTCTTTACTCCGTTTTTCTGAAGTATATAGCTTGCAAAGGATTCCTTTTCGTTGAAAAGGGCAACAATAATGTCACCAAGTCTTATTACTTCTTTACCTGAGGACATGCAATGATATGCAGTAGACTGCATAATACTGTTTACACCCACCGATTCTATTGGATCTGCATCTTCAACCACAGGTATATTTTCATCAAAGAACTTGGCCAGTTCATTCTTGATGGTATCGACATCAGCGCCGCAGCTCTCTACAATGGCTGCGCCTTCGTCGAAAAAGAGTGAGGCATAAAGAATGTGTTCAGGTGTAAAGTATTCATGGCTCTTATATTTTGCCTCATTGTATGCGGCCATTAAAACTCTGTTTGTTATATCATCCAATTTCATATAAACCCCACCAATTCTAAGTATTAGGTATGACTAAAAATTGAGTTCCTGTTTATTCCGGTTCCATAACTGCTACCAAGGGGAAATCTCTTTTTACGGACATTTCTTCCACCTGTGCAATCTTTGTGCAGGCAATATCATAAGTATATGCGCCCACAATGCCTTTGCCCTTCTGATGAACATCAAGCATTATCTGAGTAGCCTCAGTGGGACTTTTACGAAATACTGCAACTAAAACCTCTACAACGAAATCCATTGTGGTATAATCATCGTTTAAAAGTATTACTTTATACATCTTTGGTTTCTTAAACTCTACTATTGTATCTTCCTTGTAAATAATCTTTTCGGACATAAAACTTTTTCTCCTAAAGCTAATAAATTCTTTGCCATATTTAATATAAATTATAACAAATTAAGCTCAAAATGTGCAACCAATACTCATAGAATGATTATGCAGAAATGTATGAGATTGGTCTTGGCAATCATGATTATATTGAACGCGATAAAGATTTTACATCGCGCTTCAATTTCGTTAATACAATATCACGAAAATCAAATTTTCCAATGTATAATCTTTTTCGTGATTTATATAGAAATTCATCCGCTTAAGAAATTCGTATTTACATGTTTAATATCATAGGGTAAAAAAATCACTGATAATTTTGATGAATATAATTGATAAATTTAATAACAATAAGAAAGGTGGTTGTTGGTGATTACAGTATTAATAGAGCAAGTACTTGAAGTGTATCTGGAGGGCTTTTAATGAAATATATAAAGTTTATACTTATAGGGTTGGCAACAGGTCTGGCAAACGGACTTTTTGGCTCGGGAGGCGGAACAATAGCTGTTCCTGCCATGATATTGCTTTTAAAAGAAGAAGAGCATAAAGCTCATGCCACTGCAATTTCAATCATTTTGCCATTGACCGTTGTAAGTGCGGCTCTCTACATAACTAACAATTTTATCAATTGGGAACTGACGGTTAAAGTGATTATTGGTGGGGTTATTGGCGGTTATATAGGTGCTAAGCTTCTTAATATATGTCCTTCACGCATATTAAGGAAAATATTCGCCGTATTTATGATTGCTGCTGCTGTAAGAATGATATTGTAATAAATGTATTTCGAGAAGACTTTAAAATATATGTTTCAAAAAATAGATTATGTGAGCTGTGTTTAATTAAAACATGTGAACTGTAAGATGGAACAAAGAATTTATTGAAACGCGTAGAGCGGAGGAGTTATGATACTTTTTCTTATTGGACTTGTTTCAGGAATAATTAGTGGAATGGGAATAGGCGGAGGGACGATTTTAATTCCGGCACTGGTTATATTTGCAAATCCTGATCAACATGTTGCCCAGAGTGTTAATCTGATATTTTTTATTCCTACAGCTGTTATTGCACTGATAGTACATATAAAGAATAAGCAAATTGATTTTAAAGCGGCAATTCCAATAATAATTTTCGGACTGTTAGGTGCATATATTGGATCTCATCTTGCAATCAGCCTGCCTGGCTCTGTATTAAAAAAAAATTTTGGGGTTTTTCTTTTGATACTCGGTATTTGTGAAATAGTTAGAAAGGACAAACAAAAGGTGGCGGGAAAAAATTTTGAGAATACAGGCCAAAAGTCCTGAAAACCTTTGGTAGACTTTTTTGATGCCGGAAAGAAATGTACTTTCTCAGGCATTAAAAAAGGGAGCTCTGCTCCCTACATTAAATGTAGTTTTGCAGCAGCTCCCTGTTTATAGAATTGTAATTGACTTTACGGCTCAGAACCGCTTACTTTGGTACCGGATATATACACTGTTATTTTAGACCAGTCAGCAAAATTAGTTGCTGAAGAATTGAAGGAATAATCATTAGATTGATTATAGTTAGACCAGTCGCTTTTATTTATTCTTGTATGTATTTCAGTGCTGGCGCCAGCAGCAAGATTCCCTGCCCCTGATGTAAAGCTGATTTCAAGGTAATTGTCTGCAGTTGAAGTTGGAGAACTCATACTTATGAAAGATCCATTTAAGTTAGAGCTCCCAACCATAGCATAATCAACATTAAATGCTTGTGAAACTGAACCGTCAACAGTATAGTAATATCTTATTTTTACTTTTGAAAGATCAATTGATGACGAACCTGTATTTGTTATTTTGAACTTAGGAGTTAAACCGTTTGTTGAAGATGTTGTGTTGCCATTGAACATCTGTACACTCAAGCTTCCGCTGGATGACCCTGAAGTAGGTGTGGGAGTAGCTGCTTTAGTTGGAGTAGGGGTAACAATTGGTGTGGGAGTAGCTGCTTTAGTTGGAGTAGGGGTAACAATCGGTGTAGGAGTAGCGGTTTTAGTTGGTGTAGGAGTAGCAGTTTTAGCAGGAGTAGGAGTAACAACAGTTCCGCTGCCCGAGGGTTCAGTACCCCATTGTAAAGTTCCTGACAGATAAACCGTCACTTTATTTGTATCAGCAAAGGATGTGGCTGTTGGGTTAAAGGAATAGTCTCCTGTTTGGGTATAGCTAGACCAATCATTCTTGTTGATTCTTGCATGTATTTCAGTATTTGAACCGGCTGCCAGTGTACCGGCACCTGATGAAAATGCGATTTCCAAATAGCAGTCTGCACCAGACACTGGAGAACTCATGGTGGTGAAAGTTCCGTTTACGTTTGAATTTCCAACCATTGCATAATCATTATTATAGGATTGTGCAGTAGAGCCTTCTGTGGTATAGTAGTACCTTATTTTAACATTTGACAGATTGATTGCGGATGAACTGTTATTTATCAGTTTAAACTTTGGAGTCAAGCCGTTTGTTGAAGGTGATAAATCTCCATTGTACATTTGAATTTTCAAACTTCCATTGGATGATTGTGATGTAGGTGATGCAACAATTGTAGGAACAGGTGTTGCAGTTATCGCTACTGTTTTTGTTGGAGTTGGAGCAGCAGTTGCGGTTACGGTAGCAGTTGCAGAGCTTCCGGATGGAATATTGCTGTTCCTTTTTTCATACAGCCAGTCTTTTACAAACTGTCCCATATGATCATTATATGTTGAATCTCCGCTGCTATTGTTTGGCGAACCTGCGAGATCCCATGTTGGAACACGGGTCGAGAACATAATAGGTTTATAATCGTTGTCAAAGGTCCATGCAGTCCAGCTTATACCCTTAGTGTCCAAATAATTCTTATAGGCATTTCCGTAACTACTTACAGTGCCGGAAGTGATGGAATCACCATCATGTTGGAAGCCCCATTCGGTATTTAAGAAAGGAACTGAATTTGCTGCATTACCGAAGTTTGGATCCCATGCTCCGGCTCCTCCATGGGTAGGATAATAGTGCGCACTGTAAACAATGTTGCCACCTGTTATAGGTTTTGAAGCAGCTTGACCAAGATTTTGTGACCACCTTGGACCACCTACGATAATAAGATTGTTTGGTGCTATTGTGCGTATCATGTCAACCCAACCCTGAGCAGTAGTTCTCCATGTATCCCAATCATCAGGGTATGTGGGTTCGTTAAATAATTCGAAGATAACATTTGGAGTATCTTTATACTTGTTTGCTATAAAGGTCCAGAAATCTCTCGTCTGTGTGTCTTTGTCGGAATAGGTATCGATGTAGTGCCAGTCAATTATACAATACACGCCTTTTGAAATACATGCCTGAACTGCAGCTTCGAGATGATCGTCAAAATATGAGTTGTTTAATTTGCCATTATACCAACAGTTAGTCCATCCGGCTTCTCCGTCTATAGCACCAGGATAAACAGGAAGTCTGACTACTCTGGAATACCAGCCATCGGATTCGTCAGTAGCCATGTTAATGAGGTCGACAGCAGTTTTTCTGCCTCTGAAAGCCCCTTGGTGTTCGATAGCACCGATGTCAATAAGGGATACACCCCTTAGTACTACTGTGTTACCTCCGGGGTCTTTTATATATTTACCGTCGACATGAAGCCATGGGGTTGGGATTGAAGCAGCACTTGGAGTAGATAAGATAAAAGTGAAAACAAATGAGAAAAGAAAAACAAAGATAGCTAATACTGCAAAAATTCTTTTTGCGTTGTTCATAACATTCTCTCCCTTCAAATTTCCAATACTAACAAATACTCATTCGGAAGAGGTCTTAAAAAATAAGCTTGTTGAAGAGCCAAAAAAATAAAACTATCATTTTCGGCGACTCGGCTGTCCTAGTCAAAGACCTTAGACCCGTAGCTCTGCGTCACTGGTTTTCACCAGATTTGCCATTTCGAACGATGTTTTGTTAATATATTTTTTATTATAGCATAGCATGGTATATATTGTAATGGGTCGTTAGTACTAGGATAGGACAAAATTACCAATTTCTAAAATATTAAAATATTTATAAATTATAGGAACATAGTGAGCGTATTTTAATAACTTTTCAATATAACTGGAAAAATTAATACTTATATGAACTGCCGGGCCCTGTGCTTTGTATCTATATTTTTACAATATCTCTTGGGATTTTATTTTGTAAAGGTATTGGCATTTTTTATGATATCAGTTATAATTATTATGTAATATGACATAAGTATAATATGTATTTAGTGTTTAATCATATCTATGTTGTTTCGTTTGTTTAAATTTAAGGGGTGGTTTCATGGATAATAAAAAAGACGTTTTGAGAGTGACCATGAAAGATATTAATTTGCTTCCGGAAGATATTTTGGCTGCATCTTCGGGTTCAACTGAAAAAAGAAGAGCGCAAGCTGAAGAAAAAGGAAATAATGAAGCCGGAAAGGCTACTAATGAGGTTGCCTCAAATGTATCGCCTGTACAATCGGAAAAGAGCAAGGAAGGTGTAGTTACACTTTCAAAAAGTTTGAAAGATAATTTAATAGATAGTATACAGCAGAGTTCTGGAAGGGCTACTAGTTTTTTGAATTCATTAAAGAAGGATAAGATTAGGAATCTTGAAAGAGTTTTAGGTATTGATAAAAAGGACTTATCCTTTTCAAGCAAAAAGAATTATATTTACACTACAGGTGCTGGAAGAATGGTCATTATAGACCGTGATATCTGGGGTGAGCCATGTACTGTTACTGTTAAAGAGGCTAATGATGTTGCTATCAGGCGTGTAAAGTTTTTTGACGATGAACCGTTCTTGTACCCTATATTTAACGAAAAGAATTTGACCGGCGATGTTATACATATGGATGATAATGAAATCTGGTATTTAAGCAAAGACGAAGCAACCCTTGTGCTATTTAAGAATGATAAGCCAGACTTCCTTAAAGTATCGCTTAAGAATTTTAAGAATATTAATAACAAAAAATCCTTACATACTTATTTGGATAGCTTCAAGATGCTTTATCTTGATAAAAAACTGCATAATCTTTTGATTGAAGAAAGAAATATTTTGGTTGAGGACATAATTAGAATAAGGTCTTGGTATGCAATATATAAGAATAGTAGCAGGACTTATAAGGTTTTGCTTTTTGATGAGTACAAACAATTGTATGATGAGTTTACGTTCAGTAAGCTTCCATCAGTAAAAGAAGACGGTTGGGATGTTTTATTTTCAAAGGATATTGTAGAATATGTAAAAACAAACAAATATTCCTTTGAAAACTTTAAGCAGGATGATGGACACTTGGAATATTGGCAGAATATAGGAACGAAAAGAGTTTGTGTTCTAAGATGTAAGATTTAGTATAGCTGATAAATTAGTTAAAGCAGAGGATGTGATAATGACTTGTGTTGTCACATCCTTATTTTAATGTTAAGGAAATTATGGTTGTTTTATATTCTTGTTTAAAGTTTTTTTTGTTGAATAATGTAGTTTTTTTTAGTAGAATGTTTATTAAGGGGTTTTATCTAATAATGTAGTTATAAGGAGAGATGAGTGAGATGAGTAAGAAGGATTTTGTCAAGGTGATTTTAGATGAGAGTGAGATTCCAAAGCAATGGTATAACATTGTTGCGGACATGCCTAACAAGCCTGCACCGTATTTTAGTGCAATGACATTGAAAGAAGCTACACCTGACGAGTTGCATGCTATTTTCCCAAATGAGGTTATTAAACAGGAAGTATCGGAAGAAAGATGGATAGACATTCCTGTTGAAGTTCGTGAAATGTATCGTCAGTGGAGACCAAGTCCTCTTTACAGAGCAAAAGGACTGGAAAAGTTTTTAGATACTCCTGCAAGAATTTATTATAAATATGAAGGAACTAATGCTACAGGAAGTCATAAATTGAATACTGCTCTTCCTCAAGTATTTTATAATAAGGCGGAAGGTATAAAAAGGATAGCTACTGAGACAGGAGCAGGGCAGTGGGGGAGTGCATTGAGCCTTGCATGTAGTCAGTTTGGTCTCGAATGTACTGTGTATATGGTTAAAGTAAGCTATCAGCAGAAGCCTTACAGACGTTCGTTCATGCAGACTTTTGGAGGGACTGTTATTCCAAGCCCAAGCAATCTTACAAATTGTGGAAGATCTATACTTGAAAAAGATCCGGATTGCACGGGAAGCTTGGGAATTGCTATAAGTGAAGCTTGTGAAGATGCTGCTACGCATAGTGATACAAATTATGCATTAGGAAGCGTATTGAACCATGTTTGTCTTCACCAGACGATAATAGGTCTTGAAGCAAAGAAACAGCTCGAAATGCTCGATGAGTATCCTGATGTTGTATATGCCTGCTGTGGTGGTGGAAGTAACTTTGGTGGCCTTGCGTTTCCGTTTGTTAAGGACAGAATTGAAGGCAAAAAGGTAAGATCTGTAGCGGTTGAACCTACTGCATGTCCAACTTTGACAAGGGGTACTTTTGCTTATGACTATGGTGACACTGCGAAAGTTGGTCCTATTACCAAGATGTATACTTTAGGGCATGATTTTGTACCTTCAGGAATACATGCAGGCGGATTGAGATATCATGGAGTTTCACCTATAATAAGCCAGTTGTATGCTGATGGACTTATTGAGGCAGAAGCATATGGACAAAGATCTGTATTTGAAGCAGCTGTTATGTTTGCAAAAAATGAAGGAATTATCCCGGCACCTGAATCTTCTCATGCAGTAAGGGCTGCTGTAAATGAGGCGTTGCGTTGTAAAGAGTCAGGTGAATCAAAGGTAATTCTGTTTAATTTGAGTGGACATGGATATTTTGATATGACTGCTTATGACAATTACTTTGCAGGAAACCTCAGTGATATAGATTATTCTGAGGACGCTGTAAAGGAGAGTATGAAAAATCTACCAAATTTAGGTTAGTTAATATGTATCAAATAATGTGAATTTCTTAGATTATTTAAATTAATTAGCTACGGCATGTTGCCGTAGCTAATTATAGTTTCAGAAATTAGCTTTTTCCTTTTTATCTTGGTATAAATCTCAATTCCATCCAGTCAAAAGCTATCCAGTCATTAGCACCTGCATTGGATGTGTTCTCAATTACAACCCTGTTGCTTCGTCTAATATTCGAAACGTTAAAGGTTAGATTTCTCCAGTTGGTAAATCTCTGTCCTACCGGTCGACCGTGTTCAAGTTGAAGCCTTCCAGTATGGACAACTGTTCCGTTAATTGTTATCCGTGCAGAATACCGGTTAACCGGTACATTCTCATGGTCATCGAGAACCGCGCGGATTACAATCTGCGCTCTTAAGTTCCCCGGAACCAATAAAAATGCCGGTACCTGGAAATTCCATGTACCTCTGTTGCCTGTGTACAGTATGTCTGCATTTCCACTTGGGTTACCGTAGTTAGGGTAACCAGTGAGTTCTTTGAACAGTGTTATGCTTGTTTGCGCAGGATTGTCACTCAACACAGGATTTGGTTGACGTTCCTGTGTATTAGGGTAATATATGTCATTAGTATTTTCATTATCAAGATCTTCAAATACCGGGCTGACTCCGTTGGTATTTGGAAATGCCGGCATTGTCTGGGGTGCATAAGGAACAAAATTTGGATTTTGATAAGGTGAAACAGGATTAACCATCGGTGTCATATATGGAGAATACGTCGTAGGTTGGTTGATATTACCTGTATTTTGTGCAACGAACGGATAACTGCAATAAGGTAACATATATAATTCCTCCTCTTAACAGATTGTTAACATAACTATGTTACCTTATATATTATTCAGATTTGATGTGTTTTGTTACACTGATTTTTGAGAGAAGGAGTATGTAACAGGGCATTAATTATCTTCTGGCTGTGGTTCCGTTGAATCTCCGTTTTTCCTGGAAATTCTTATTGTATATCTGGTAACATAATCTGATGAAATACTCATTTCAAATACTTCCGGAAGTACATAACCTTCAGGGAATTTTGAGTCGGAGAATCCTGTATGATAAGTACCCTGTGGTATTTTGAAAACGGCAATACCCTCTTTATTTGTCATGGAATAGTATTTTGCATTTTTAGCATCGGATGAACCAAGAGAGGAATGGTCACCCTCTTCTTTGTCTTGTTCTGAGTTTTGTTCTGATTCAAGCATTATTTCATCTTCCAAATATAACTCTACATTTTCAATAGGTATGTTATTTTCATCGAGTACTTCTATTTCACCAATACCATCTGCAGGTTTGGCAATTTCTTTTTTATCAAGATTGATAGTAAGAATTGTAGTTCCTGCTGTTTTTAATTCATAAAAGAAAGGTGACGGTAAGTTGTAATCACTAAGAAATGTGACTGAAGAAAAACTAAGATGGAACGTTCCCTGGCCAAGGGTAAACTTGGTAGAACCGTCTTCGTCAGTAATTCCAGCTATATTAAAATATTTTTCGGGTGTTTTAGATTTTCCAGTGGCACTGACCTGTATCTCGGGTATAGGTTGATTTGTTGTATTATCTATAAGCTTTACCTGAAGGGTGTATATAGTATCATCTTTTGCGGATATTACCTGTGTTACTGTATTTGAATTGGTGAGCTTTGATACCACGTTAGAAAAACTGTTAGAGTCGTAACCGCTTTTAAACGCATAAAGGTTATAACCCATTCCGAATAATATAGATACAAAAATAAAAGTCATAACTCCGTACTTCAGTACCCTTTTTGATTTTAATGGAAGTTTGGAGGCAAGTACTTTTATAACTCTGGCCACTTTTGCAAGTTTCGAATAAAAAGAGTGAATCAATAAGGAAACTACAGGAAAAATTATTCCTAGTATAAGGCAGAAAAATGATAATGGAAATAATAGATCATTTATATAGGATATAATTAAATCAGACTTTATAGGAATATACACGTTAATCAGATAAATGTTATCGGGTAATATTTTATTAAAGTATACAAACAAGGCTATTGACAGGGCAAGATTAAAAATACCGCAAAATGTGAGTGCTAAAACAAACCACCTTATTATTGGCTTGGTTTTTCGAAATACCAGTATAATTGTTAAAAGCATTAAAGCAGCAGATAATATAGATAAGGCTGTCAAATGTGATAATAAAAAGTATATAAACTTTACGAGGTTTAACTGATCCAATATATCTGTTCTGTTTAATGACAACAAAATAGCATGCAGATTTATTTTTTTTATTTGACCGGATACCTTTGAAGCATCGTTTAAATTGGCGTCGTCAGTTTTGCTGGCTTCATCTTTGATTACTGATGTATCCATATCTATATAAAGATCCGGGAGATACTTTCTTTCCCCTCGGAAGTACTGGAAAAGCTGTTCGGTGATTAAATCAATATTCATTTTAATCATTTCAGGAGAAGTTGATTTTTCAAGGATTTTAAAAAGTTCGGCATGCTGCCCACTTGAATTAGGTGATTGGCTTTTCAAGCTGCCAAGGACATCGTCTATAGATGTACTAATAACTTTGTTGGCGTAGGAATAAATATCATTTTTGATTAAAAGTTTTTGGTGATAATGTGAGTTCATAATGGTATTGTTTATATTTAAAGACAAAATAAAAGTAAACAAACAAAGTCCGGTAATAACTATGGTAATTATGAATAAAGTATGTTTTAGAATTTTTGTAAGAACTCCCATTTTATCCTCCTAATAATAAAAGATTTACTATATACGTATTTATATAAAATAAAGTACTGTTTCTAAATGTTTTTTTACATTTCTAACTCAAATATTTCATATTTGCATTGCCAGATTTTTATATTTTAAAGATGGAGAAAACATTGTACAAATTATATTATATCATTAATTTAAAATATGAACTTAAGTAAAATGTGGCAAATAATAATTATGGATATTTAACTTCTTGTATGTTATAATTTAATTAGCAATTCTATAAAATTTCATGTAATGCATTTTCAAATATTGAAATAGTTTGAAAATTAGCAATATCTAGTTAAACAATAATCTGATAAAACATGGTGTTAATATTTTATATCCAGTTATTTTATACTTGTTTTAGTAATATTATGAAATAAATATGTTATGAAATAAATATATTATAATACAATATGGCAAACTTAGTCCTTCACCAAAGAGAATTCTTTTGTGTAACATATATAATAAACTAAGTTTGAGAGAATTTCAATTGTGGTATGAATAATTTAAAAATACAGATAACCAATATTAAAGTTATGGATTTATATTACGTCAAGGTTATTTATGCAGATGAGCAGCTTTATTGGAAAATGTAATTTTTTGGTTGTTCATCTATAGTATTCAGTGAGGTATATACTTTGAAAAATACATTTATCAGTGTTTAACAGTTTCTTTATGGGGTATGTGTCTTGGGTCAAAAAAATACTATGGAAGGAAAAGGGGGCATAATTATGGAAAAGTATGATTTGTCAAGTATTATTCGTAGGGATAGAGAAGAACATAAAGTGAAACATTTTGAAGGGACATTCCTTGAGTACCTTGATATCATTAAGGAAAACCCTGAAATCTCAATGTTAGCTCATCAGAGGATGTTTAAGGTTATAACAGAGCCTGGGGTTGAGGTGATAAAAACGGATGAAAATCCTAGATTACGTAGAATATATGGTAATGATACCATAAAAAAGTACAGATTCTTTGAAGATGATTTTTTCGGAATAGATAAAACGATAATGAAGATAGTCAGGTATTTTCATTCGGCAGCAATGGCCGGAGAAGAGGCAAGGCAGGTTTTGTATCTTGTGGGTCCGGTTGGTGCGGGTAAGTCATCATTGATGGAATCTCTTAAGAAGGCACTCGAAATAAGTTCTTCCATTTATGCTTTGAAAGGCTGTCCAATGAGGGAAGAGCCTCTGCACCTTGTACCAAAACACTTAAGAAAGCAATTTGAGGAAATACTCAATGTAAGAATTGAAGGTGACTTGTGTCCTGTTTGCCGTTACAGGTTGAAAAATGAGTTTGGCGGAGAATATGAAAAGTTCCCTGTTGAAACTATTGATTTTTCAATAAGATCTAGAAAAGGAATTGGTGTTGTGCCTCCTGTTGATCCAAACAACCAGGATACTTCCGTGCTCATAGGAAGCGTAGATATATCAAAAATAGATATGTATGCAGAAGATGATCCAAGGGTATTGTCTCTCAATGGTGCTTTTAACGTTGGTAACAGAGGAATTGTGGAGTTTATAGAAGTTTTCAAAAATGAGACCGAATATCTTCATACAATGATTACGGCAACTCAGGAAAAGTCTATTCCATCCCCTGGTAAAGGGTCAATGATATATTTTGACGGAATAATTCTTGCACATTCCAATGAGGCTGAGTGGAACAAGTTTAAATCGGATCATACCAACGAAGCTATCCTCGATAGAATAGTTAAGATAGAGGTACCTTATTGTCTGGAACTCAACGAAGAAATCAAAATTTATGAGAAGATTCTAAAGAAGAGTAAATTCAGTGCCCATATAGCTCCTCACACCATTGAGATTGCATCAATGTTTGCAATACTGTCAAGACTTTCACCTTCAAATAAGGTTGATCCTATGACCAAGCTTAAAATATATAATGGTGAGGAAATCGTAGAAAAGGGCATGACAAGAAAAATTGATATATTTGAATTGATGGAGGAAGCCCAAAGAGAAGGAATGACAGGTATTTCGACCAGATTTATCATGAAAGCTCTTGACACTACACTCTCAGAATCGGAACATAACTGTATAAATCCTATATCGGTGATGGAGTCTCTGGTTAAAGCTGTCAAGGATCTGGCAATTGGCGAGGAAGACAGGGAAAAATATTTAAGATTCATACAGGATAGTATCAAAAAAGAATATAACAAGATTCTTGAAAAAGAGATAACAAAAGCATTTATTCATGGCTACAGAGAACAGGCAGAAAGTCTTTTCAATAATTACCTTGACCATGCTGAGGCTTATGTGAACAAGACAAAGATAAAGGACAGAAATACCGGTGAAGAACTTGAGCCGGACGAAAAGTTCTTAAGATCTATAGAAGAACAGATAGGAATTACCGATACGGCCGCAAAGGGTTTCAGGGCAGATGTAACTGCATATATGTTCTATGTTTTAAGAAGCGGTGGCAAACTTGACTTTGACAGTTATGAACCTTTGAAAGAAGCTATCGAGAAGAAACTTACAGCTTCAGTCAGGGAGCTTAGCAGGGTTATCACACTCGCAAAGGTAAGGGATAAGGAACAGGGCGAAAAATTTGATGCCATGGTAGAAGAAATGAAGAGAAACGGCTATTGTGATCACTGCTGCAATGTAGTTTTAAAATATGCTGCAAATAATCTTTGGAAGGATTAACCCCTTATGAGAATGCAAAAATATTACCGGGGGGTGGTATAAATGGCTATTTTCAGGGAATTTGTCAATAATGGCAAGGATCGTGCAGCGGAGGATAAAAGACGTCACAGGGAACTGGTAGAAGAATCTATAAAAAAGAATATTGGAAATATAATTGCTGAAGAAAGCATAATTGGTCAAAGCAGGGATAAGAAGATCAAAATTCCTATAAAGGGAATAAAGGAGTACCAGTTTGTTTATGGAAACAACGGTACTTCAGCAGGTTCCGGTGATGGTAGCGAAAAGCGTGGAGACAGGATTGGCGAAGATAAAGCAGGAAAGAGTGGAAAAGGCGACGGCCAGGCGGGCAACCAGGAAGGTGAAGATATTTATGAAACAGAGGTAACCATTGAAGAGTTAATTAATTATCTTTTCGAGGATTTAAACCTTCCGGATATAGATAAGAAGAAAATGGCTGAAATTGAGTCTATACGGAGTTTCAAAAATCTTGGTTACCAAAGAAAGGGTATTCCACCAAGGCTTGCAAAAAGACGCTCCGTTATAGAAAAGATAAAAAGAAAGCAGGGTTTTATGCGTAATCATGAAGAAATGGATGATACGGAAAACCCTATTGATGATAATTTTGCAATTGACGTAGAACAGCAAAAAAAGAGATTCCCTTTTATGGAGGATGACTTAAGATACAGGAGGGTCAGGGAAGATCACAAGAAGGATTTTAACGCAGTTGTTATTTGTATAATGGACGTTTCCGGTTCTATGGACCAGACAAAGAAGTATATGGCAAGAAGTTTTTACTTCCTTTTGTATCAGTTCATCAGGATGAAGTATTCAAATGTGGAAGTTGTATTTGTTGCTCACACTACTTCTGCTAAGGAAGTAAACGAGAATGAGTTTTTCCATAAGGGAGAATCCGGGGGAACTTATATCAGCAGTGGCTATGAAAAAGCACTTGAGATAATAGAACAAAGATATAATCCTGTGAGTTGGAATATTTATGCATTTCACTGCAGTGACGGTGATAATTGGTCTGAAGACAATAAAAAAGCAGTGGAGCTAGCTCAAAAATTGTGTGAAGTGTGCAACCTTTTTGGATATGGTGAGATAGTTCCGGGCTATTATTCATCTGCAAGTACTATAAAGAGTGAATATCAAAAAAATATTAAGAGCAAGAATTTCTCCGTTATTACAATGACACGCAAAGAGGACATATTGGCCGGCTTAAAGAAACTCCTCGACAAAGAGGGAGAATATGAATCTTAGATGGTTAAGGAACAGTTAAGAAGCAGGTTCCTACTCTGAATAACGAAAAAAACCGGTTTGATGGTGTTTTCACAACTTAAAAACTGGAAGGCGTTTTTCGTTATTCGTAAGATAATAGTGACCCGTAACAGAAATTAATTCCAGAGCAGACGGGTCACAAACAGAGAAAGTGCATTTTTAACATTTTTATAGACTGGAAATTAGTAATGTTAAAAAGCACTGGTAATGTTAAAAAACATCGGGTAGCATGCACTAACCTTAAGTCGGGGGTGGAAATATGACAGATTACAGCATAAAAGAGCTTTTTGAGTGGAATGAAAAAATAGAAGAGATAGCTGGCAAATTTGGACTTGACTATTATGAACAGGAATTTGAGATATGTAGCTACGAAGATATGATAGGGTATGAGACTTATGTAGGTATGCCATCTCATTATCCACATTGGAGTTATGGAAAGCACTATGAAAAAACCAAGACATTGCACAGATATAATATGACAGGGCTTCCCTATGAGATGGTAATAAACTCTAATCCATGTCTTGCATACCTGATGAAGGATAATACTTTGTTGTTGCAGATACTGACTATAGCCCATGTTTATGGACATAATGATTTTTTCAAGAATAACAGGTTGTTTAAGCTCGGTACCCGGGCAGAAATGACAGTAGAAATGTTCAAAAACCATGCAAACAGGATAAGGGAATATATTCAGGATCCGGGGATAGGCTATGCCAGGGTCGAAAAGATTCTAAATGCTGCTCATGCCATAAAGTATCAGACAACAAGGACAATAGGTGAAAAGAGGCTGACAGATGAGCAGAAGAAAAAAGATGCCCTTCAAAGGCTGGCGAAGCCTAATAATGAGTATAGGTTGCTTGAGCCAAAGAAAAAAGAAGAGGAGCCACTGCCGGATTTCAGGAAAATTCCTTTTGAGCCTGACGAGGATATGCTCTTGTTCATTATGAATTATGGAAAATTGACAAGCTGGGAAAGGGACATTATAAATATTGTCAGGGAAGAAACTCTGTATTTCATTCCGCAGATCGAAACAAAAATTATGAACGAAGGATGGGCCAGCTTCTGGCACTACACAATACTCAATGAATTAAACCTTCCACAGGGATTGCACATGGAATTTTTAAAGAGGCATAATCAGGTTATAAGACCTCATTTAGGTGCATTAAATCCATACTATGTCGGCTTTAAGATTTTTGAGGACTTGAAGAATAAATACAGTGATAATCCTAAGAAGATTTTTGAGGTAAGAGAAGTTGAAAGAGACCAGTCCTTCATAAGAAGATATCTGACCCGGGAATTGTGTGAAGAAATGAATCTCTTTGAATATGTAAAGCTTGGGAACAACTATGTAATAACCAATGTATCTGACGAAGACGGATGGAAAGAGGTAAGGGATACAATAGCCAATAATGCCGGTATGTCAGGTATTCCTGTAATTAAAGTTCTCGAATGGGTTCAAAGTGACAATATGCTTATATTAGAGCATGATTACGATGGGAGAGACCTGGAACTTGGGTATGCTTATGAAACGTTGAAGCATGTGGTTGATTTGTGGGATGGAAAAGTAATGCTGGTTACAAAGCTTGATAATAAAAGGAAAGTAATAGCATGTGATGAGCATAAGAAAGTTACTTTGGCAGACGCATAACATATACAATTCTTTATGAAAAGTTTGTTTTTTACTTCACAAATTTCTTAAATATTAGCTATGGCTATATGCCATAGCTAAATCTATATGGACATTGGATTTGAGTAGGTGTAAAATACACTATGAAGTACATTTTTCGCTCACAGGTGAGGGAAAGTTAATTAGATATGACTAAAAATATAAGTTCCTACTCTGGATAACGAAAAAACTTGATTTGATAATGTTTTAAATATGAGAATAGGAAGTTATTTTTTCGTTATCCCTTAATAATCTCTTAAAGGAGAAAGATCTGTTTGATAAATAATAAAAATTCTGAGAGTTATCCGTACTGTTTTCCAGTATATTATGCTTTGAATTTCATGGCTACAGCAGTATTTGGCGTGTTTATGCCTATCTACCTGAAGAGCCTTAACTATAATAATGGGCAGATAGGAGTTTTGCTCGCATTAGGGTCTTTTGTTGCACTGATTGCGCAGCCTATTTGGGGTGTTGCAAGTGATAGAGCAAAAACAAAGAACAGTATATTATTGTTTTTACTGTTTATAAGCAATGCAATCATTATTCTGTTCAGGCTTTCGACCAATTACTATTATATTTTTGCCATGATGATAATATTGGCGTTCTTTCAAACGCCGATAAATGCCATAAGTGATGCCATAACACTTGAACATATGGCAGGAACCAGATGGAAATTCGGACCCATCAGATTCGCGGGAACTATGGGTTATGCCTGTATTTCAGTTGTTGCTGGAATAATGGTTAAAAAAAATATAAATGGTATATTCTTTCTTTCGTTTATCATTGGGCTTTTTGTATTTGTCGTATCATTTTCAATGCCTAGAATTCAGGGGCACCAGTCAAAGGGCAACAAAATTTCCATAATGCAGCTTTTTAAGAACCGTGAGTTGATAATACTTGTATTTTTTACAGTTACAGTACACATTACACTGTCATTTTACAATGCGTTTTTTTCAATATACTATAAAGATATGGGTGGAGATAGCACACTTTTGGGCTGGGCAATATTTATTGCTTCAGTTAGTGAAGTGTTTTTCCTTTTTAAGGGTGACAAGATAATAGAAAAGCTTGGGATAAGGTATACTTTGCTTGGAGCAGCAATCATTGCTGTAATCAGGTGGCTTTTGTTGGGCTTTGCAAGCAACATATATATTGTTCTCATAATGCAGGTAATGCATGGATTTATTTTTATCGTACTTTCATATTCAATGGCAAATTATATCAACAAAGAAGTGCCTAAGGAGCTAAAAGCGTCCGGTCAGACTTTTAACTCGGTAATAACTTCCGGATTATCCAAGCTTATAGGTAATATTGGGGGTGGGATGCTGAGCGATATTATTGGAATAAGAAAAGTATTTTTCCTGTGTTCTATAATAATTTTATTTTCAATAGCTGTTTTTTATGGTATATTTATTAAAAATGTCAAGAGAAACCAATCGATTGATGCATAGTTGTAATGATATGGACATACTATAAAGTCAAAATTTTTTGGTATTTCAATAGGAACTTGATTTTTTTATTGTATCTTATTATGATAGGGAGGGTAACTAATGTACAGCTGTGAAGACTTAAACAAGACAGCACAATTTATTAAAAGCAAGGTTGGCTTGGTGCCAAAGATAGCAATTATTTTAGGTTCGGGGCTAGGCCCGCTTGTAGATGATATAAAAAATAGCATTGAAATAGATTATAAAGATATTCCGGGATTCCCTTTATCAACTGTTGAGGGACATGCTGGTAAGCTTGTATGCGGAGAAATTGGAAATAAGCCTGTAATTGCTATGAAAGGTCGCTTCCATTACTATGAAGGTTATGATATTTCTCAGGTGGTTATTGCTATAAGGATATTTAAACTGCTTGGGATCAGGGAACTACTTGTTACAAATGCGGCTGGGGGAATTAATAAGTCATTTAAGCCCGGTGATCTTATGATAATAAAAGATCATATAAGCTTTTTTGCTCCATCTCCGTTGAGAGGAAAGAATTTTGACGAATTTGGGGTGAGATTTCCCGACATGAGTGAGGCTTATAGCAGGAAGCTTATAGATACATTGAAAAAGGCCTCTGAAGAAGTTGGTATCAATATGCAGGAAGGCGTTTATGCCTTTACGCAGGGACCAATGTACGAGACACCCGCGGAAATCAGAGCTTTAAGTGCTTTAGGAGCGGATGCTGTTGGTATGTCAACCGTACCGGAGGTTATAACAGCAAAACATGCAGGAATGAACGTTATGGGTATATCATGCATTACCAATATGGCAGCCGGTATATTAAACCAGCCGCTCAATCACTTAGAGGTAATGGAAACAGCCAAAAGGGCTGAAATGGATTTTACGTGTGTGGTGAAAAAAGTTATAGACGCATGGCCAGTATAATTTATAACAAAATTTTATGTGGAGGTATTTGACAGATGAGAAGTATGATTCGTGATATTAATTTAGCTGAATCCGGAAAGCAAAAAATTGAATGGGTAAGAAAAAATATGCCTTTATTAAGAAGCCTTGAAGAGGAATTCTCGAAAACAAAACCCTTTTTTGGAGTAAGGGTTACAGTATCAGTTCATCTTGAGGCAAAGACAGCTTATATGGCTAAAGTTTTTGCTGCAGGTGGAGCTGAAGTATCAGTTACAGGAAGCAATCCATTATCCACTCAGGATGATATTGCTGCGGCTCTTGCAAGTGATGGGCTGGATGTATACGCATGGTACAATGCTACTAATGAGGAGTATGAAAAGCATTTAAATCTTGCTCTCGGATACAAACCGAATATTATTATTGATGACGGAGGAGATCTGATTCACCTTCTGCATACATCAAAAAGTGAGCTGCAGCCTCATGTTATGGGGGGATGTGAAGAGACAACTACCGGCATAATAAGGCTTAAAGCCATGGAAAAAGAGGGCGTTTTGAAGTTCCCGATGGTGGCCGTAAATAATGCTTACTGCAAGTACCTTTTTGATAACAGATACGGTACAGGTCAATCGGTGTGGGACGGAATTAACAGAACCACCAATCTCATTGTAGCCGGTAAAGATGTTGTAGTTGTAGGTTATGGATGGTGCGGAAAAGGAATAGCTATGAGGGCAAAAGGTATGGGAGCAAATGTAATTGTCTGTGAGATCGACCCTATTAAGGCTGCCGAAGCAATTATGGACGGATTTAAGGTGATGCCGATGGACGATGCAGCAAGTCGTGGAGATGTTTTTATAACAGTTACAGGCTGCAAGAGGGTTATTTATGGGGATCATTTCAAGGTAATGAAGGATGGAGCGATTTTATGCAATGCAGGACACTTTGATGTGGAAATTTGCTTGCCTGAACTTGAGGAAATGACTGTAGAGAAAAAGGAACAGAGGAAAAATATAATGGGCTACAGGCAGAATGATGGAAGGTGGATAAACATACTGGCTGAAGGCAGATTGGTTAATCTGGCAGCAGGTGACGGTCATCCGGCTGAAATTATGGATATGAGTTTTTCACTTCAGACTCTTTCTGCAGAGTACATGGTAAAGAACTATAGAAATCTCGGAAGCAAAGTTATAGATGTTCCTGAGGAGATTGATAAGAGAGTTGCAAATATGAAACTTAAGGCCTGGGGAGTAAAAATAGATGAGCTTTCGGAAGAACAAATAAAATATATCGGAAGCTGGTCATAATACTATTAATTTGAGAGGCTATGGAAAATGAACATATTGATTAAAAACATAGATGTTGTGACCTGTGATGAAAAAAATAAGGTTATTAAAAATACCAATATTGGTATAAAGGGAAACTGCATTGATTTTATTGGCGATAATGAAAATATTATCAAGGAATTTAAAGCCGATAAAGTTATTGACGGGAAAAACAAGCTTGCAATGCCCGGACTTGTTAATACCCATACTCACTGTGGCATGACTATATTGAGAAACTATGCCAATGATCTTCCACTTGAGGAGTGGCTGTTTAATAACATTATTCCCACTGAAGCCAAGTTGACAGATGAGGATATATATTGGGGAACAATGCTTGGCATGGCTGAGATGATAAAGTCGGGTACAACCACGTTTACAGATATGTACTATTACATGGATACTGTTGCCAGGGCTGTTGAAGAGTCAGGTATGAGAGCTAATCTGTCGAGGAATGCTTTTAAGTTTATCGGCAGCAGCAGTGAAATGGTTCGAAACCAGGTATCGGTTTGTGTGGATTATTTCAAGAACTGGCATAACAAGGCTAATGGCAGGATAAAAGTATATGTTGAGATTCATTCGGTTTACCTGTGTGATGAGGTGGGACTGACTGAATCCGCACAGCTTGCAAAGGAACTTGGAACGGGTATTCACATACATTTACTTGAGACCGCAAAAGAGCGCGAGGAAGGTATTAAACGCTATGGAGCCGATCCTGGGGAAGTATGTCTTAAGACAGGTGTATTTGATGTCCCGGTTATTGCTGCCCATTGTGTTCATTTATCCGATAGTAATTATGACATATTGAGAAGCAAAGGTGTTAATGTGGCACATAATCCCACAAGCAATCTGAAGCTTGGAAGTGGAATTGCAAATGTACCATTAATGATGAAAAAAGGTATCAATGTGGCATTGGGTACTGATGGCACTGCAAGTAATAATAATCTGAATATGTTTGAGGAGATGCATTTGGCCTCTTTAATACATAAAGGCTATCAGATGCAACCTACTTTGATTAGTGCGGAAGAAGTTCTTAAAATGGCTACTGAAAATGGCGCAAAAGCAATCGGTTTTGAAGGTGAAACAGGAAGGTTGCAGGAAGGTTATAAAGCAGACCTATTACTGATTGATATGGATAAAGCTCATATAGCACCTGTTAATGATTGCATATCTGCTTTGGCGTATTGTGTTCAGGGCTCGGATGTTGATACCGTTATTGTTGATGGCGATATATTGATGGAAAACAGGGCACTTAAGACAATTGATGAAGAAAAGGTAAAATATAAAGTAAAAGAAATTTCAAAGAGAGTGTTGGGAAATTAACAACGCTTGTCCGTTAGGGAACCGTGTGGTTCCCTTTAACGGATATTTTTTTGCCCGGGTTTAAGTGGGCATGGTAGTGCGGCATAACTGAACCACCGGATTATTAAAAACGATGGTTACGAGGTCTTATATGTGCAGGCAAATTTATACCCCCAAGATCAAATACCTGGACAAGAATAAAAACAAGAGCAAGGGCGAAAAAAAATAGGGAAAAATAAACGTGTGTTGTTTTTAAGACTATTATTCCTATCAATATAAAAATCAAGGCAGTTGATAGATATACATTGGATTTCAGGAATATAAAAATGGGTTTGATAAGTCCTTGATCCTCTATTATTTTACTTGTGGGTTCAGCGCGAACAAAATGCTTATTATAAAGAGAAACAAAGTCCTTTACTTCACCATAATGTAAAACAGAATCGGTACTTGCCATAAACTGATACCCGCACTTGGGACATTTAACAGTAAACAGCTGGTTTCCGACAGCTTGTGGGATTTTAGTTCCATCATTTCTACAAATTACAGTACACAAATTCGAATCGATATTGGAATCGATATTCGAGCCGGATGATGAGGCTTGTGGCAGAACTTTATTCGCAAGATGATCGAATATTGATTTTGCAGAATTATACGTAGTATCCAAACAGACCAACATTTCATCAAGCATTTGATAAGCCTTCATGTTGTTTAGAAAATTTATACGTTCATTTAAATATTCGTCAGGCATGGAGTAGGAAATAAATTTATAGTATTCATAAAGCTTTTGGTGTGAGGCTTTCAAGAATTTTTCAATTTTCTTTGCCGTCAGCATATCAAAATATGATAAATGTTTATCTATATCATTTAATAACACCTGAATACTATTAAAAACTTCTACCATGTATTCAAGAGTTTTTGCTTTGGTATCGGGATCAAAAAAGTCTTGTTTCAAATAAGGTGAGAATTCATTATGATTCATGGCCTGAGCAATGTATATCTTGCTTTGTGAGGATAGTTGTGTATTATAAACATCTTCAGGTATTTTTCGCATACTACATATTGTTTTATATACAAAACCAAGATAATGAGTATTTACATAGCCTAATTTTAACTTGCGAGTTATCTCTTGCTTGTTTATAGTCTCCTTCTTTTGGGTCCTATGTCCATTAAGTATGAGATTTCCAAGCCCGAGATAAATGGCTGCAATATCTGTTAATAGCTCATTATCCAATACTGACTGGTAGGTCAAGTCAATTCCATGCATAAAAAGGTACTGATGAGTTAATTCGTGAGCTAAAACACATAAAGCTGAATCAGGTAACATTAAAGTACTTTTATTAATATTAATGGTTATATCTTGCTCATATGTGGGGCAAATGCTTCCACCAATATTGCCGGAAAAAATTTCTACATTTACACTTATATTATGGCGTAAGTTTATAAAACTCGCAATTTTATTTGCTACGGAATTGAGTTCGTCGATATTGGATATATTTACAATGTTAAGAGTTTTAGGGTCAAGGAGATCATTTCCGACAGTATAATCGAGATTTTTTTCCAATAATATAAGTTTATCTATAAAATCTCCTATTGATTTAATGATTTTTTCTTTGGCTGTATCGTTTTCAATAG
Source organism: uncultured Acetivibrio sp. (assembly GCA_964564015.1). GTDB lineage: Bacteria > Bacillota > Clostridia > Acetivibrionales > Acetivibrionaceae > Acetivibrio. The sequence goes on along the minus strand of CAZLZR010000018.1, from coordinate 7,916 downwards.
TTTCGTCACAGGGGACAAGATTTAAATCATAGCTCATGTGATTCTCCTTTTTTATGAATCTTTTAGTATATTATATCATAAGTATTAAGTGTTTAAAATACGTTTGCATTCGTTAATTTAGCGTGGATCCTGTGGAGAAAATGATGCATCGGCTGTGGTTTATTAATGTTTTTGTTTTAAATATAGATATATTTTGCTATACTTGGGTAAAGACGGAATTATTATATTAAGATGGGGGGTTAATATGGATAGGATAGGTATGATTGCAACTTCCTCCAATATAAAATTCCTGCTCCACCAGTTGATATGGTAACGCCATTAAAAGAATAATTTTGGAGGTTGAAAACATGTTCACAGAACGTGAAAAAAGCTTTATTGAAGATGCAAAGGACTTAACAGAGTGTGTAAGAAATGATACTGATTGGGATGAACTTAGGAATATACTGATTAATAAAGGTTTTGGTTTGCATAATCTGTTATTGATATGTTTCATGGAAGACGAAGAATTAAATGAATATGGTGTTTTCATTACTATAAACGATAAAAAAGTTTTTGAGTATGAAAGACAAGTTGGTGATGGAATCGCTGGATTTAACTTAAAAGATATTACTAATGATTTTGACCGACAAAAAGCATATCCACAAATTCCGACAGGATTAAAAATGATTGATGAATATATATAGAATTTTTCAGTTGGGGTTTCCGGTATCTAACAATGGATTGTATGCTAAATAAGTGATAATGTTGTTGCAACGAACTTGATATTCTATAAGAAAGTGTGATAAAATGTAATGTATTGATTGCATTAGATGTATGATGTAAAATTATAGTTACAAACCTCAAATGTAGTGATACTTGGCTTTGTGAGGTCGTATTTACTATAATTTTTGCCACTGTGGCTCAGGGGTAGAGCAATTCACTCGTAATGAATAGGCCGTGGGTCCGATTCCCACCAGTGGCTCCAAGTCAAAGTCTGAAACGATAGGGTTTCGGGCTTTTTTGTTTTTCAGTAATTTATAAACTCTCAATCCCATATGCCTATTGCATGCATAGTGAAATAAGAGACTTTTTGGGATTTATCCCGTAAGTGACCTTAGACAGTCTGGATAAATAGTTCTTCAATATCCCGCAAATATATGATACAATCTTCCTATGACAAGCATTAGAAAAAAATATCAGGCATGTACCAATATCCTGGAGGAAGAGGAGATTTAGATATGGGCTTTATTGATAAATTGTTTGGTTCAAAAAAAGAACGGGAAGAAGAAAAAGAGGTTTTGAAGACAGAGGAGCAAAAAGCGGAGGCAAAAAAAACTGATGAGAATGAGTTGGTTTTAGAAATATTGAAGGAAAAGCTCTCAGATATGAATTTAAAGGTGGAAAGCAACAATGAAATGGTTCTAATACCGGAAAACGATACATCTATCAGGACTTTAATAGCAGGCAAAACTCAACAGGAAAATGGTATCGTAATTCATATAAATTTTCATATTTCCAATAATGAATTAGGTGAAGAAGGAATATATGAATCTCTTGCCGGAGTTGGAAAAGGAAATGATGTTGAAGAAGCCATAGGCAATTGTTTGGATGCCTTTTTGAATACTGTATTTAAGACTGTTTATGAATCTTTGCAGAATAAACATACTCCAGATCTGGATATTGAAACTAATTTTAAAGGTGATGTAAGGCAATGGAATGTAAATGTTGGTTCTTTACAGTCACAAGGTTTTGCTGATTCGGGAGATACGGACAATAATCGTATTTTCAATCTCTTAAAGGACGAAATCAAAAAGCTGTTAAAGAATAAAAGATATTATTGGATAAAGGTTTTTCTATCCAAGCAGTTAAGCGGAAAATTAATGTTTCAGTGTCTTTTAAATAATAAACCTTTTTATGAAGCAGAAAGAATATTAGGGGATTATGTGAAAGATTGGCCGGAAAACAAATCTTATATGGCGCAAATGCAGTATATTATCATACGTCAGTCGGATAAATCCTGGAATGAGAATAGAGAAAAGGATATTGAAAATGATAAATTCATGAAAAGTTGTGCAGAGTATGCAATTAGTGTATTTGAAAACTTCAGACCGGAAGACAGCGTTGAAGGATTGGTTAATAAAATTGCAGAGTTTACAAAAGATATAAATCTTGCCTGGGAATTTTTCTGGTTTATCCCGGCTATATATTGCCGAATGTTGTTAAGAGGACCAAAATACACAGACACGGTTGTATTGGTATTACCTGATGATAGAAGAATCTTCAGAAAATTATATGATTATGAGGCTTATGTAGTTGGAGTTGATGCTGTAATACAGAGCTTGCAGACGAATGAGGACAAAGAAAAAATTCAGAAGGTATTGTTTTTGTCAGAGGAATTTAAATCACTGCAGCAAGCAGTAAGCAGCGGAAACAATCCGGAGAATCTTCAATCGATTCCGATGGTTTTAATGGCACCTTTGAGTTATATTTATAAGGATTAATTTTATAAGGTCGTATATTATTTAACTAAAAAAATAATCCGGAAACTTAAGCTTCCGGATTATTTTTTGATATTTATTAAATGCACTCGAACCCTAAGGACGTTTGGGGAACACAAGCCGCCATATCAGACTTTAGCTGAAATTATGGATTTAATGTCATTTACCAGACGTATTGAAGCTTCTATTTCCACCTTTCTTACAGAAACGCTTTCTATGTTACACCCAATTGGAATTCCCTTTTCCATTGAAAAGTCAAATAATTCACTAAAAATGGCCTTTGATGTTGCAATGGATTTATTTAATATATCCTCAGAATTCATTAAATCATTTTCAAGCCATCTGGGAATACTGATCCCCAGCCATTTCATGAATTCAAGTGTCTTTAGAGAGCCGCACGGAGTGAGAGTAAATAAAATAGGCACCATTTCTATTTGATTGTTTTTGCAGTAATAGTAATAATCCGACAAAAAATTTTTTGCTGCTTCTACATTATATAAACATTGGGAAATGAAATATTTGCAGCCGTTTTCAAGTTTATTTATTATTCTTAAATGTTCTTCTCCATTCTTCATGTGCCTTTCAGGTATGGTAACTCCGCCTAAAATAAGGTTGGGGTTGTCATTCTTGCAGATTTCATATGCTTCAGATAACCTTAGCGGAACCTTTTGATTTCTAGATGCTGCGCCTACAAAAACAGAAAAAATATCCTGTCCTGTGGTTGCTCCGATAAGTTTTCTGAATTCGCCGGAGGTGTATTTACCTACACATCTGTAAATTATTTTTGGAATCTGTAAGTCCTGTAAATATTCCTTACTATACACCAGCGGATCAATAGTTTCTATAAAAGGAAATGGTCTGTCATCTTCAATTCTGTCCTTTTCGTCTTGTATATCATATATGACTAAACCATCTATATCAAGGCCTTTTATCCTTTCAATCTGCTTCTCTGATATCTCTTTAATTTTTTCCTGTGAATTGACTGCCTTAGGAGGTGTTAATCCATATGTAATAATACCTGGTTTTTTGTTTATAATTTTCTCTTTAAGCATAATATTCTCCTTCAAGGGTGTTAGTCGTATACCATTTATTATAACACTATATCATCCGGTATTGCATGAATTTTATATTTGCAAATACTTCGCAAAAGTTGATGATGTACCGAAAAAAACGAATATAGTCGAATGTCTGTATTGTAATATATAATAATTATAAGGCGGAAAGTATAAATTTTTAAATTATATAAACATTTAAGGGGAGGTATATTAATGAGGAAAATACCAACTAGGAGGAAAGTACAAGCCATACTTATGGCGATTTGTATTCTTTGCACGATGTTTACTGCGCCGGCTTATTCAGCTGGTACAACAGCATCAACCGAGCCGGAATATAATTTTGCCAAAGCACTTCAAATGGCGTTGCATTTTTATGATGCAGAAAAGTGTGGCAGGGGTATAACAGGTGGAAGAATTGAATGGAGAGGTGATTGTCATCTCGAAGATGAGGCTGTGCCGTTAATACCTATGAAGACAAAAGAAAGCCCCGGTACAAACATGTCACAAGAGTTTATTGATAAATACCGGGAATTTCTAGATCCCGACAACAATGGAACATTGGATTTAGGCGGAGGGATGCATGACGCAGGTGATCATGTTAAATTTGGTCTTCCTCAGGGATATACTGCATCAACCCTTGGATGGGGATTTTATGAATTCAGACAGGCTTTTATTGATAAAGGCCTGGAAGATCATATGATCGATATACTAAAATGGTTTACGGATTATTTTCTAAAGTCTACATTTATGGATGCAGACGGAAATGTAATTGCCTTCTGTTATCAGGTTGGTAATGGAGACGTTGACCATTCCTATTGGGGACCACCGGAACTTCAGCAGCAAGTTAGGCCTGCATTCTTTGCTACTTCTGAAAATCCTGCTGCTGACCAGTGTGGAGATGTATCAGCAGCGTTAACAATAGCTTATCTAAACTTTAAGGATGATGATCCGGAATATGCCCAAAGGTGTCTTACAACAGCAAAAGCGCTCTATGAGTTTGGTAAAAAATATAGAGGCACAGGTTATTCCGGTGGTTATTACGGTTCAGCCTATGATGATGATGAAATGGCTTGGGCAGCTGTTTGGTTAAATATTGCAACAGGTGAACAGCAATACATAGAAGACATCATTTCTGTTAAAGACGGTAAGTATACGGGGTATATGGGTAAAATTATTGTTAACGAACAGAATCACTGGCAAAATATTTGGGTGCATTCATGGGATGTTGTGTGGGGCGGTGTTTTTGCAAAACTTGCACCTATTACTAATACTGACAGGGATTGGTATATTTTCAGATGGAATAATGAATACTGGTCAAGTATACAGCATGAAAACCCAAGTGATACAGCCTTTTTGAAACCATCACCTGCCGGATATAAAGTAGTTAATACATGGGGTTCTGCAAGATATAATGCTACAGCACAGCTTTGTTGTCTTGTATATAGAAAGTATACCGGACGTGAAGATTTCTCCGAATGGGCAAAAGGTCAGATGGAGTATATAATGGGAAATAACCCTTTAGACAGGTGCTATATAGTCGGATATTCCGAAAATTCAGTTAAACATCCACATCATCGTGCGGCACATGGTTCAAAAACAAATAGTATGGAAATTCCAACAGAGCATCGTCATACCTTGTGGGGAGCTTTAGCAGGAGGACCGGATGCTGATGACTACCATGAAGATATTACAACGGATTATGTATATAACGAGGTTGCCATAGACTACAATGCTGGATTTGTAGGAGCATTGGCAGGGCTTTGTACGTATTTTGGGCAGGATCATAAGACCCTTGAAAATTTCCCTCCTAAAGAAGCACCTGTTGATGTTTATTACACAGAGGCGAAACTCGAGCAGGAAAATAAAGAGAGGACACAAGTAACAATTAAGCTCTATAATGAATCAGTTCATCCTCCTCACAGAGAGGGAGATATGAAAGTACGTTATTTCTTTGATATAGATGAAATGCTTGATGCCGGACAGACCGCTGATGATGTTGAATTGCAGATTATGTATGATGAGAACAATTCAAGCTATGGAGGGCCTATTAAATACAGTGGTCCACATAAGTGGGATGATACGGGAATATATTATGTAGAGTTTGACTGGTCGGATTATGAAGTATATGGTACTCGTGATATTCAATTCGCGCTGGTTGGAGCACAGGATTCGAGTTTTAAAAACCATTGGGATCCTACCAATGATTGGAGCAGAAAGGATATTACAGAAGAATTTGCGAAAGCTGCATATATACCGGTGTACAATTCAGGAGAACTGGTTTATGGATCAGAGCCTCCGAAAGGAAATTCTACGCCAACTGCAACTCCTGATCCTAATGCCACACCTACACCTAAGGAAAAGCCTTCAGTCAAAGTAATGTATCAGTATGGTTATGCTGATGACGGTATTGATGGTGTCGGCGATGTAAAAGGACTTATAAAGGTGATGAACACAGGTAAAAAGGCTGTAGACCTTTCAGCACTTTCGATTCGTTACTGGTATACAAAGGATTCTAATGCAGCACAGGAGTATACATTTGACTACGTTAAAATTGGTAAAGATAAGGTTGAAGGAAGTTTTGTAGAAATTTCAGAACCGGTTGGCACCGCTGATAATTACTTTGAAATAAGTTTTGCAGATGGAGCCGGTGTTATTGCTCCGGGTTCTGACAGTGGAGAAATTCAGTTCAGAATTACCCAGGATGGATTGCCATATACACAGTCGAATGACCATTCGTTTAATGCTGATGCGGATGTATATGTTGAGAATTCTAATATAACAATATATGTCAATTCAGAACTTGTTTATGGTGTTGAACCTGATGGAGTTGTTACACCAACTCCCACACCATCGCAATACAAATATGGAGACGTGAATGGAGATGGACTTGTAAATTCAATTGACTTTGGTGTTATGAAAATGTATTTGCTTGGTATGATAAAAGAGTTCCCTTATGAAAATGGTTCAAAAGCTGCGGACGTAGATGGAAATGGTAAATTTGACTCCTTGGATTTTGCTTATATGAAGATGTATATTCTCGGGATGCGAAAGTTTCCGGTAGAGACGAAATAAAGTTATAGCCAAAAAGTGTTTCTGTTGTTAATCACATGCTGCAGCGAAAGTTTACAATCAAATTAGTAAACTTCGCTGCATCAAACATCTTAACAATATCTTACTTGAATATCCCAAATTTTAACTTGTAATAGGGTGAAAAATGTAGTAAAATATTGGTATACAGCCTTTCGTGTTTTTCTGTTCAAAAGTATTACCAGCTGTTTTGTAGTAAATACGCTTGGGTAAGAATTCTTACACTTGATTTCACTATTAATTGCGAAGTATATACTTTCTTATTGGCGTGAAATCTGAAAAAGGTTCTGTCATTTTATGCATATTAAACTTCGGAACTAAATTCGAAAATTACTATAATATATATTGTGGATTGTTGTTTTGATTTAAAACGTTTAGGAGGTATTTATATGAGAGTTTTTGGGTTGGATCACAGGAAGATAAAGAATTATGGACCGGTTAAGAGAGACAAGTGCAATAACTGCGGTAATGAATCAACATTTCAGTTACAAAAGCTATCAACCTGGTTTACACTATTTCTAATCCCAATAATACCATATAGAATAAATTACCTTCTGGTTTGTCCCATTTGTAACAACAGTGAAGAAATAGACAGTTCTGAGTTTCTGGATTATATAGATCTAATTCAAAGTCAAAAAGACTCAGAAAGCCAACTTGCATCATCGGATGGTTTTATAACTGAAAATGGTACAATATGTCGGACTGAAACTCAATTGAATTTTATCAGACAGATGAGGGAAATTGAGATGGAAAAGGAAAACAGAAACAATTCTAACGATAAATGATATGTTAAAGTTAAAGCTTCAAATAGAGAATAACCTCTAATTGAAGCTTTAACTTTTTGCCTCTTTAGAGTGAAATAAAAGAGGCAAAAGTGATGTACGTAATGCAATAATAAGATGGTTGAATACTTTGTTCGCATATATTACATGCACCCTAATGAGATTACATATCTTCATGAGATTTGCACATGCTTTTTCCTTCCCGGCGTTCTTTCTTAATATTCTTCTTTATATCATTATCATGTACTCTAGTTACGGGATTTAGCTTCCATGTGCCACGGATTTCCTTCATTAATTCTATGTTGCTTTTTTTCTTTTTCATTTTTATGGCTCCTTATTAAAAATCTATAAACCTCGATATAGTTTATTATGAGCTAAGCTCAGATGATCCGAACATTACGTCTTTATTTCTAAATGAGCGGACTATTTTTTTTATGCTGTCTTCTGAAAGGTGGTAAGCTGTAGTACGGCATTTTAAATTCTTATAAAATCAAGCAATTACTGCAAATTAATTT
>CAZLZR010000017.1:0-75002 GCA_964564015.1 uncultured Acetivibrio sp. | reverse complement strand
TAATAATGTTTTCAAAATATGAGAATAGGAAGTTATTTTTTCGTTATCCCTAAGTAGAAGATGACTTTTTAAAATTGATTGCTATTTAAGAAGTTTCTATATTATAATATTATAATAGTGTTAAGTAACTTACCGAAGTTAGCCTTAGGAGTACCAGGAGGTTATGATGTCTTTTTTTAAGGGGTTTTTTAAGAAACGTGATTTAGAGAACATGAATTTTGAAATTGATTATAACAATTTACCTGCTCATATAGCTATAATTATGGATGGAAACGGTCGCTGGGCAAAGAAAAGGAAAATGCCGAGATCAGTAGGGCACAGGGAAGGTTCGAATAATTTAGATAAAATTGCTCATTTTTGTGGGGAAATAGGAATAAAGTACTTGACTGTATATGCTTTTTCTACGGAAAACTGGAAAAGACCTAAGAGTGAAGTTGATACATTGATGGATCTTTTACTGGACTATTTAAAAAACGCGGAGAAACATATAAATGGAAGAAGTGTACGAATCAGGGTCATAGGTGATACAAGTATCCTAAGAAAAGAAATACAGGAACAGATAGTCAGAGTGACAAAACTTACTGAAAATAATACGGGATTGACGCTGAATATTGCTATAAATTATGGGGGCAAGGACGAGATAGTACATGCAGTAAAAGAGTTGGCAAAGGATGTTGCAGAAGGAAAGGTTAGCTATGATAGCATAGATGAGGCAATGATTACAAAAAGACTATATACTAAAGATACACCGGATCCTGACCTGTTGATACGTCCGGGTGGAGAAAAGAGAATAAGTAACTTCCTTATATGGCAATCGGCTTATACGGAATTCTGGTATACCGATGTGCTATGGCCGGATTTCAGGAAGGAGCATATTATAGCAGCAATAAAGGAATATCAGTTTAGAAACCGCAGGTTTGGAGGAATATAACATTGAAAATCAGGGTGGCTAGTGGTATTGCCGGAGCAATATTACTGTTTTTTGTTGTTTGGTCCGGGCAAATTGTACTTGGTTTATTTATTTTTTTACTGTCGATATTGGCTTTAAATGAATTTTATAGCGCAGTATCAAATATTGGATATAAACCTGTCAAATTTATTGGCTATATGGCTTCAGTATATATGTTTTTGGTTTGTTCAAAGGAGCCTTTGAACAAATATGGTATAAATATTGAATTTCTAATCTCTTTCAGATCAGCTCTTCTAGGTGTTTTTTCAGCATTGCTGATTCTATTTTGTTATATTATTTTTTTGCATAATAAATTCAATATATCGGATATATCAGCTACCGTTTTTGGAATCCTATACATAGTATTTTTATTCGGTTTTGTTATATTGATCAGAAATATGGTTAATGGGTTTTATTATGTTTGGCTGATTTTTATAGGTGCATTTGCAACAGACACTTTTGCCTATTTTTCGGGGTATTTATTTGGGAAACATAAACTTATGCCCGAGATAAGCCCTAAGAAAACGGTAGAGGGATCTGTTGGCGGAATAGTCGGCTGTGCTCTTGTTATGGGGATTTATGGAATGTATCTGAACTTTAACAATCCGGCAAACGTAATACCGTTATACCACTTTATAATCTTAGGGATTATATGCGGTATTATTTCCCAGATTGGAGACTGGTCCGCATCTGCAATCAAGCGGTATGTAAAGATAAAAGACTATGGCAATATCATGCCGGGGCATGGAGGTGTTCTTGACAGATTTGACAGTATACTGTTTACAGCCCCTGTAGTATATTTCTACCTGTCAATTCTGTTATTTTAAGGAGAGATTTAAATGACTAAATCAATTTCTATATTAGGGTCAACGGGGTCAATAGGAGTTCAAACGCTTGATGTGGCAAGAAACCTTAAGATTAAGGTGGAAGGTCTGGCTGCCAATACAAGCATAGATAAATTAGAAATGCAGGCCAGGGAGTTTTTGCCCAAGGTACTTGCTGTTGGAGACGAAAAACTGGCAAAGCTTCTGGAACAAAGAATATCCGACCTTGAAATTGAGGTTGTTAGCGGTGTTGAAGGTTTTAAGAGGGTAGCTTGCATTGAATCTGTCGATACAGTAGTTACTTCAATAGTTGGTATCGCAGGGTTGATTCCGACAATGGAAGCTATAAAGAATAAAAAGAATATTGCTCTGGCAAACAAGGAAACCCTTGTCACAGCAGGGCAGATTGTAATGAGTGAAGCATTAAAAATGGGAGTTGACATTCTTCCTGTCGATAGTGAACATTCTGCGATATTTCAGAGTTTAGTGGGTAATAATATAATGGATGTATCCAAAATAATATTGACTGCTTCGGGTGGGCCTTTTCGGGGAAAGACTTTACAAGACCTTGAAAAGGTTACTTTGGCTGATGCGCTCAAACATCCGAACTGGAGCATGGGAAGCAAGATTACTATTGACTCTGCAACGCTTATGAATAAAGGGTTGGAAGTAATTGAAGCCAAGTGGTTATTTGGACTTGAACTGGATCGCATAAAAGTTATTGTACATCCACAAAGCATAATTCATTCAATGGTAGAGTATGTTGACGGTTCTATAATAGCTCAGTTGGGATCACCTGATATGAGACTTCCAATTCAGTTTGCGCTTACATACCCGGATAGAAAACCAAATAGTTTTTCAAAGTTGGATCTGTTAAAGTGTAGAGAGTTGACCTTTGAGGAACCGGATATGAAGACATTTTCATGCCTTAGATTAGCTTTTGAAGCACTGGAAAAAGGCGGAACAATGCCGGCTGCTATGAATGCAGCTAACGAAGAGGCAGTTGGCTTGTTTTTAAAGGAAAAGGTCAAATTTGTAAACATACCTGGGATAATTGAAAATATAATGGGTAGGCACAGCATTATCCGGAATCCGACCTTGGAAAATATTGTGGAAGTTGATCTATGGGCTAGGCAAATGGTTAGAAATATGAATATTTAGATGTATTTATTGAATAATTTAAATATATAATAGTAAGATTGAAAATAAGGAATATTGGATATTGCAGCGGAAGTTTGAATTGATTCGGTAAATATTATTGAATAATCAGAAGAACAATCTTTCACAAAAAGTGATCAAAACGCTTTACTATAATGTTTAGTTAAAAATATGTCCCCAAAACAGTTTTTTTCTAGAAGAATAGTATATACTTAAATTAGGAGGTTTAGCTATGATGAAAATATTAATGATAATACTCGCATTTAACTTTATATTGATTATTCATGAACTTGGACATTTTATTGTTGCAAAACTGTCAAAGATACGGGTCGAGGAGTTTTCGCTTTTTATAGGACCAAAATTGTTCAGTATCACCAGAGGTGAGACCACATACTCAATAAGGCTTTTCCCAATTCTTGCCTATGTTAAGATGGAAGGTGAAGACGAAGAGTCCGATAGTGAAAATGCTTTTTATAAAAAGCCCGTGTGGGTCAGAGCGGCGGTAATTGCTGCTGGTCCGCTTGCCAACATTGTTTCTGCGCTTGTTATTATAACAATATATTACTCAGTAAGCGGTTTCCAGACAATGAATGTGGGTGAGGTGGTAAATAATTCGCCTGCTTATAATGCCGGCATAAGAGCTGGTGATGAAATAGTAGAGTATGACAATAAAAGGGTATATCAGCCCATGGATTTTCTCCAGTTTCTATATATATCAAAAGGAGAACCGACAGATGTAAAGGTTAAGAGGGGAGATGAAATTCTTGAATTTCACCTTAAACCTGAAATTAAACCATCGGAAAAAAAGTTCATGCTTGGATTTGCTGCAAGCGAAGAAGAGACAAATATAGTGGGAAATGTTACCAAAGGTGGTCCTGGTGAACTGGCAGGATTGAAAGCAGGAGACAAGATATTGGAATTAAATGATACTGAGGTTGCAAGTATTGAAGAAATCCGTGATATTTTACAGAAAAACAGGGATAATCCGCTGGAGATAACCGTAGAAAGAGGCGGAGAGTTAATTGTTTTGCAGGCAACGCCGAAGGAAGACACAACTGTAGAGCAATACTATATTGGAATGGGTTTTAAATATGTAAAGGATGGCTTTTTGGGCTCACTTAAACAAGGAGTACTGTTTGCTTATTGTAATACAAGAAACGTTGCCTATACACTGTCATGGTTGGTAACAGGCAAAGCTACCATTGCCGATATGATGGGGCCTGTTGGTATAGTAAGTACCATGAATGATGCTGTTCAAAGTACTACTACATGGTTGGATGCGATACTGACAATATTAGAACTTACAGCATTTATAAGTGTTGCTGTTGGAGCTACAAACCTGATACCTTTTCCTGCTCTTGACGGAAGCAAGTTGGTTTTGTTGGCGATTGAGGCTGTAAGAAGGAAGCCGATTCCTATAGAAAAGGAAGCTATAATAACTACAATTGGTTTCTTTATATTGATAGGATTTTCTATATTTATATCTATTAATGATTTTGCGAGATTATGGGGGTTTAAGTTCTAAATTTATTAGGATAGTAAATCATGTTGTTTTATGGGATGATTTTGAGGAAATAGCTTTTTGTAATTAAAACATTGCCAAATTTGCTTGATTAAAAATAAAAATAGAAGGAACTTACAATGGATAATGATTATATAAAACGGAAAAAAACTAAGAAAATACATGTTGGAAATAATTTTATCGGAGGTGATTCTCCGATTACTGTCCAGTCAATGACCAATACCGACACCAGAGATGTTTTATCAACTGTGAATCAGATAAAAAGACTAGAGGCAACGGGTTGCAGTATTGTGAGAATTGCAGTGCCAGACAATGAGGCCGCTGAGGCAGTAAAAGAAATAAAAAAATCAATCAATATTCCTCTGGTGGCAGATATACACTTTGATTATCGTCTCGCTATAGCCTGTATGAAAAATGGCGCGGATAAAATCCGTCTTAATCCGGGAAATATCGGAGATAAGGATAGAGTTAGAATGGTGGTTGAAGTTGCTAAGGAGAGAAATATTCCAATAAGAATCGGTGTTAATTCCGGCTCTCTAGAGAAGGATGTAATGGAAAAGTATGGTGGTGTAAGTCCTGAGGCTATGGTGGAAAGTGCGTTAAACCATGCGAGGATACTTGAGGAACTGGATTTTTATGACATCGTATTTTCCTTGAAAGCATCAAATGTACCGATGACAATTGCAGCTTACCGAATGATGTCTGAAAGAACCGATTATCCGCTGCATATAGGTGTCACTGAGGCAGGTACTGTATATAAAGGAACTATTAAGTCCTCGGTAGGTTTGGGTTGTCTTCTGGCGGAAGGAATTGGTGATACAATAAGGGTGTCTTTAACAGGTGATCCCGTGGAGGAGATAAGGGCTGGAAACGTGATACTGAAGTCTTTAGGTTTAAAAAAGGGTGGAGTTGAGTTTATATCCTGCCCTACATGTGGAAGATGTCAGGTTGATCTGATCAGCATTGCAGGCCAAATTGAAGAAAAGCTCTCCGGCGTCAATAAAGATATAAAAGTTGCAGTTATGGGATGCGCAGTAAATGGTCCTGGTGAGGCAAAAGAAGCAGACATAGGTATTGCAGGAGGCAAAGGTGAAGTGCTTCTCTTTAAAAAGGGAGAGATTGTGAGAAAGATACCTCAGGAGCGGGCAGTTGACGAGTTTTTGGAGGAAATACATAAGTTGTAGTTAGGCAAGGTATAGATCATTTATCATCATATATCTAAAAAGAAAAATTTTTATTATGATATTGTATTTTAAGCTATATTATTATAACGATGTTTCATAAAATAAATATTTTTAATAAAAACTAATAAAATGTTGATAATTACAAATAATAGTGTTATAATACTTTTGGATTAATGCGTATAGGAACTAGTTGGTAAAGAGTGGGTCGAACCCACTCTTTCGTATTATAGATAAGTTCATAGCTGTGCATATTATGGCGCAGGTTATTATTTTGTTTTGAGGAATTTTAGCGAATGGACTTAAACATAGACGGATTGGATGCCTTAAGGGATTTGGTTTGCAAATAGTTCCTTTAGCTTAATAATGGAGGATGCTTATGGTTAAAAAAAGAATTGAAGAGATTGTTGCTGAATTTGCAGGTCCTGTAGTATCCAGCCACTCTTTTGAACTTGTGGATGTTGAATTTATAAAGGAGGGAACCAACTGGTATCTCCGGATTTATATAGACAAACCTGGTGGCATAACGATAGATGATTGTCAGATTGTTAGCGAAGAGATAAGCGATATTTTAGATAAAAAAGATCCTATTGATCAGAGCTATTTTTTAGAAGTGTCATCACCAGGGTTAGATAGGCCTCTTAAGAAGGATTCAGATTTCGAAAGGTTTAAAGGTGAGCTTGTGGAAGTTAAGGTGTTTAAACCTATTGACGGCAGGAAGAGCTTTGAAGGGGAGTTGCTTGGTCTGATAGACAATAAGATTACTATTAAAATAGATGACAAGAGTAATATGGAATTTGAAAGAGATGAGGTAGCATTAGTCAGGAGAGCTATTAAGTTTTAACATTGTCGGGTTGAAAGGATATTTGAATCAGAAAAAGAATAGGAGGTTCTTAAATGAGTTCAGATTTGATTCATGCGCTAGAACAGTTGGAAAAGGAGAAGGGAATTGATAAAGATATTATTATTGAGGCGATAGAGGCAGCCCTTATTTCCGCATATAAGAGAAATTTCGGTTCTTCTCAGAACGTACGTGTGTCTATTGATCGGCAAACAGGCGATTTTAAGGTGTATGCTTTAAAGAGGGTTACAAGCGACCCACAAAATGAGTATATGGATATATCTATTGAAAACGCCAAGAAGATTAATGCTGAACTTGACGAAGAGGATATGGCCGAGGTAGAGGTTACACCTAAGAAGTTTGGAAGAATAGCTGCCCAGACTGCAAAACAGGTGGTTGTTCAAAGACTTAGGGAAGCCGAAAGAGGAATAATTTTTGATGAATTTTCCAATAAAGAGGCCGAAATAGTTACAGGAATTGTTCAGAGAACTGAAAAGAAGAACGTTATTATTGACCTCGGAAAGACGGAAGCTGTTTTGGCACCTACAGAACAAATACCTGGGGAAGAATACAATTTCAATGACAGAATAAAGGTATATGTAATTGAAGTAAAAAGGACTACGAAAGGTCCTCAGATTATGGTTTCAAGAACACATCCAGGCCTTATTAAGAGGCTTTTTGAATTGGAAGTTCCAGAAATACACGAGGGTGTTGTTGAGATTAAGAGCATATCAAGGGAGCCTGGCTCAAGGACTAAAATAGCTGTGTACTCTAAAGACGATAATGTTGACCCGGTAGGAGCATGTGTTGGACAGAAAGGTACGCGAGTTCAGACAATTGTTGATGAACTTAAAGGGGAAAAAATTGATATAATCAAGTGGAGCAGCAATGCACAGGAGTATATTTCAAGTAGTTTGAGTCCTGCTAAGGTTGTAAGAGTTGATATTAATGAGGAAGAGAAAAGTGCAAAGGTTACAGTACCTGACTTTCAGTTGTCTCTTGCCATTGGTAAAGAAGGTCAAAATGCCAGATTAGCTGCAAAGTTAACTGGTTGGAAAATAGATATCAAGAGTGAGTCACAGCTTAGAGCAACCATAGAACAGCAGCTTCTTAACTTTGATGGAGGTTTTCAGTCGACATATTCTGAAGATGAGCAGGATGAAGATGAATAGACTATGATTTTTGGAATTTGCTAAGCAAATGTCCTTAAAGATTTTGATTAAACTTGAAACTAGGGATGTGATTTATATTGAAGCAGAAGAAGGTTCCTTTGCGAATGTGCCTTGGGTGTCAGGAGATGAAGCCCAAGAAGGAACTTATTCGGGTAGTTAAGAATAAGGAAAATGACATATCTGTTGATTTTACCGGAAAAAAAGCGGGAAGGGGAGCATACATTTGTAAAAGTAACGAGTGCTTCCAAAAAGCCAGAAAGGCCAAACGCTTTGAGAAAGCATTTGAGACTCCTATAAGCGCAGAGGTATACTCAGCTTTGGAAAATGAACTGGAGGAAGGTAATGACGGATAAAGTATACTCTTTCTTGGGGCTGGCAACAAAAGCAAGAAAACTCTTATCAGGTGAAGAGACTTGCGAGAGAGCATTAAAAGGGACGGGAGTCAGCTTAATTATAGTTGCTGATGATGCTTCACAGAATACAAAAAAGAAATTCACAGATGCATGCAGGTTTAGAAGCATAGAAATCCGGATATTCGGTAAAAAAGACCTGATAGGGAAATTTACCGGTAAAAATATAAGGTCGGTGGTAGCGATATTGGATACAGGCTTTTCAAAAAGGTTAATGGAAATGATTGATTGCAGTGTCAATAATGGATGCGGGGGTGAAAATATTGACGAAAATGAGAGTATATGAACTCGCTAAGGAAATGAATACAACCAGCAAAAGACTTATGGAGAAGTTAGCGGAAATAAATATTGTCGTTAAAAATCATATGAGTTTGTTGGAAGAGCATGAGCTTGAAGCTTTATATGATCATATTGGTGTTATCAAGCATAAGGAAGAAAACGAAGAAAAGAAGATTTTGCAGACTATTCACACCAATGAAAATAAAGATACAAGAAAAGAAACAAAAAATGCTCCAAGAATTATAAGGACAACGGAAATAATAGTGGACTCGGATAATGAGGTCAGGAATACAAAAAATGATAACAATAAGAACGCAGCAAAAAAAGTTGACAACCATGAGTTCTCAAAAAATAAGAGAAATGATTTTGTTAAGGTTGCAACTTCGAATTCAGGATTAAGACCTGGATTTGTCAGAGATACCAAACCTGAATTCAAGAGGCCTCTAGGAGTTGAAAAGAAACAGGAGGTTACGAAAATAGTAAACACACACGAAACCATTGATACTCATAAGGAAGTATCTAAAGAACAACAAATGGAAGCAGTAGCTTCCCAAAAGCAAGAAATCAAAGCACCGGTTGTTATTGATGAACCGGTTAAGGTTTCAATTGCAAACACTGATGCTGGTTCTGATGTGGCTAATGTTGAGAAGCCAACAACCGCTGAGGCAGTTAAGACTGAAATAGCGCCAAAACAGGAACCAAAATTAGCAAGCAACACTGAAGAGTCTGCTGACGATAAAACAGAAACAAAAAGGCCGGATAATTCTCATGAAAAAAGGCCTTACAACAACAGGGAGAACAAACCGGGCAATTATAGGGACAATAGAAACAATGGTTATGCAAATGACAGGTTTAATAACCGGAGGGACAATAATCAACCTAGAAACCCTGCGGATGCGAAAACTGGCAATAACCGTCCTGCAAACGGTGAGGGTAATAGGCAGCCATATAATCAAAACAACAGGCAGCCATATAATAACCAGAATAATAGACCGCCCTACAACCAAAACAACAGGCAAAATAATCAAAATGGTTCGAATACAAATGGACAATACAACCAGAACAGGCAGGGTGGTAGACCCTTTAATGATAAGGATCGTGACAGGAACTTTTCTTCCAACAGACCCGGTGGCTTTACATCCAATAAGCCCAATTATGCATCCAACAAGCCTTTAGAGATTCCAAAGGTTGACCCTGCTATAAAAAAGGATGAGGTCAGTTCTCAAAGAACTGAAGTCAGGAGGGAGTTCTACAATAAAGATTCTGATAAGGATACAAAAAGAGAACTCAAAAAAGAAGTACCAAAAGGAAACGTTGTTAAAGGTAGTGTAAAGAGTAATAAAAATACAAAACCTGATAAAAACGTATTTGCAGGTAAAAAAGAAGTGTCTCAGATTTTGTCGGACGATTTTATTCTTCAGGAGTTTTATGTAGATGACGTGAAGAAAACCAAGAAACCTAAGAAGGAAGCTAAGAAAGAGGAAAAATATATACCTCCGAGAGCTGTTTTAACTTCTATAAAGATACCGGAAACAATAACGGTAAAAGAGCTTGCTGAATCATTAAAGAAAGCAGCAGCAGAGGTTATAAAGAAGTTAATGGGCTTGGGAATATTAGCTACCTTAAATCAAGAGCTTGACTATGATACAGCGACTATAATAGCAGATGAGTTTGGTGTTAAAGCCGAGAAGGAAGTAGTTGTACATGAGGAAGATATCCTATTTGATGATGAAGAAGAAGAGGACGAGTCGCAGTTAGTGCCAAGGCCTCCGGTTGTTGTCGTTATGGGACATGTTGACCATGGTAAGACTTCACTCTTAGATGCTATTAAGTCAACTCATGTAACAGATGTTGAGGCTGGAGGTATAACACAGCATATTGGAGCTTATATGGTTAAGCTTAATAACAGGAATATTACATTCCTTGATACTCCAGGTCATGAAGCATTTACTGCAATGAGAGCCAGAGGAGCTCAGGTGACTGACGTTGCAATATTGGTTGTAGCTGCCGATGATGGTGTTATGCCTCAGACGATTGAAGCAATAAACCACGCAAAAGCTGCAAATGTTACTATAATCGTAGCAATTAATAAAATAGATAAGCCTGGTGCAAACCCGGACAGAGTAAAACAGGAACTCACAGAACATGGACTTGTTTCTGAGGAGTGGGGTGGAGACACTATATGCGTTGAAGTTTCCGCCAAAAAGAGGATAAACATTGATAGTTTGCTTGAGATGGTTCTTTTGGCGGCAGATATGCTTGAGCTTAAAGCAAATCCGAATAAACAGGCTAAAGGTACCGTAATTGAAGCAAAACTTGACAAGGATAAAGGGCCAACAGCTACAATACTTGTTCAAAGGGGAACGTTGAATATCGGTGATTCAATTGTAACCGGTACAATAGTCGGTAGGATAAGAGCTATGGTCGATGATAAAGGCCATAAGATCAAGAAGGCTGGACCTTCTACTCCTGTTGAAATTCTCGGATTACCTGAAGTGCCGGAAGCTGGTGAAATATTCTATGCCATAACTGATGAAAAAATTGCAAAGCAGCTGGCTGAAAAGAGAAGACTCAAGCAAAGAGAACAGACGCTCAAATCTTCAGCAAGAGTATCCCTTGATGATTTGTTTAACCAGATAAAAGAGGGTAAGGTAAAAGATCTTAATATAATTGTAAAAGCAGACGTTCAAGGTTCTGTTGAAGCTGTTAAACAGTCATTGGAGAAGCTCAGCAACGAGGAAGTCAGAGTTAAGATCATTCACGGTGGTGTTGGTGCTGTTACTGAATCCGATGTTACATTGGCTCAGGTATCAAATGCCATAATTATAGGCTTTAATGTAAGACCAGCCACAAATGTTGCAGAAATAGCAAAAGAATCCGGAGTTGATTTGAGACTTTACAGAATAATATATAACGCAATAGAAGATATTCAGGCTGCGATGAAAGGTATGCTTGAACCGACGTATAAAGAAGTAGTATCTGGACATATTGAAATAAGACAGATATTTAAAGTTTCAGGAGTAGGCACAATTGGCGGAGGTTATGTAATAGACGGAAAGGTTTCAAGAAATTCTGACGTAAGGTTGGTTCGTGATGGAATTGTTGTACATGAAGGCAAGCTTGCTTCATTAAAGAGGTTCAAGGATGATGTAAAGGAAGTGGCACAGGGATTTGAATGTGGCCTTTCAATCGAAAAGTTCAATGACCTTAAAGAGGGCGATGTTGTTGAGGCTTTTGTAATGGAAGAGGTTAAGAGATAAATCCTAACGCTAATACAGGAGTGGTTTTATGGATAGAACGGTAAGAATCTCGGAAGAGATGAAGAAAGAAATAAGTTCGATAATACAGGGCGAACTTAAAGATCCCAGGCTTTCTAAATTGATAAGTGTAACTAATGTCAATGTAACTAGGGATCTGCGTTATGCGAAAGTATTCGTCAGCATTATGGGAAATGAAGAGGAAAAAAAGAATTCACTTGATGGGCTGAAAAGTGCCGCAGGTTTTATCAGACGGGAAGTTGGACACAGGGTTCAACTTAGATATACTCCCGAAATTCAGTTTGAGCTGGACAATTCAATAGAGCATGGGGCGTATATCTCGAAGTTGATAAATGATGCTGTTAAGCAAGATGATTAATTGTATTGTTCCCCTGATTATCACAGCGGAACTTACTACTCTGATTGTAACTTTTGCGGTGAAGTGTTTAATAGATATGTTAACCGCTGTGGGGTTGGGGAGAATTCCCCAACCTTAAATAATATAATTGATTATTATATTGATGTATTTTTTATTCATTAGAGAGGTATGTATATGATTGATAAAAGAATTATGGATGCAGTAAACGGAGCGGATAAAATAGCTATTCTACCGCATGTTTCTGTAGACGGTGATGGACTGGGATCAAGTTTGGCCCTTGCATTGGCGCTGGAAAAGATAGGCAAGAAAAGCATGGTTTACATTGAGGAGGAAATTCCTTCTACCTATGAATTTTTGCCAGGGAAAGAATATGTTGAAGTGTATAAATCAAATTTCCAAAATTTTGACCTCGTAATTGCCCTTGATACAGGGGATTTGGATAGACTTGGAAAAAGGGTTGATATATTCAACAGTACCACTCTTACTGTAAATATAGACCATCACACCACAAATACTGAATTTGCATCAATAAACCATGTTAACTCAACTGCAGCAGCAGTGGGAGAAATGGTGTACGAGCTGATCAAAAGGATGGGAGTTAGTGTGGATGAAAGTATTGCAACTTGCTTGTATGTGGCTATTGCCACAGATACAGGTGGATTCAAATATAGTAATACAACTCCTATAACCCACCAGATCACAGCAGACTTAATTAATAATGGTGCAAATGTATCTATGATTTCGCAATTGGTTTTTGAGACAGTACCTCTCAAGAAAGTCAAATTAATGGGTTTGGCAATAGATTCAATTGAAATTTTTGAAGAGGGAAAGGTTGCTTTTATAACAATTACAGATGATATGATAAAAAAAGCCGGTGCTGATGATGAGGATAGTGATGGATTGGTAAATATTGCAAGAAATATAAATGGCGTGGAAGTAGCTGTTTTGATAAAGCAGCGGAGTGATAATGAATTTAAAATTAACTTTCGTTCCCAAAGCTATGTAGATGTTTCCGCTATTGCAAACAAATATTCAGGTGGTGGACACAAGAAGGCGGCAGGTTGTACTGTTAAAGGGAATATGGAAGAGATAAAGGATATGATTAATAAAGATATAAGGGAAGTTCTATAATTATGGATGGAATTCTTAATGTGTTAAAGCCCCCGGGTATGACTTCTTTTGACATTGTGGCGTATTTAAGAAGTGTGCTAAAGGAAAAAAAGATAGGTCATACGGGTACACTTGATCCGAGTGCTGTAGGTGTCTTGCCTGTATGCATTGGAAAGGCAACTAAAACTATAGATTATCTGACGGATAAGGATAAGGTATACCGTGCAGAACTGACTCTTGGAGTTTCTACGGACACACAGGATAATTATGGTAAAGTCTTGAAGGTATGTGAAGCTAATTATTCCGAAGAGCAGATTTTTAGCGCCATAAAAAGTTTTGTTGGGAGATATGAACAAATTCCTCCCATGTATTCGGCCATTAAAGTTGAAGGCAAAAAACTTTATGAGCTTGCAAGAGAAGGAATTACAATTGAGCGGAAACCGAGGAATGTAACAATACATTCTATAGATATACTGGATATCAGAGACAATAAGGCTGTATTTGATGTGGAATGTTCTAAAGGTACATATATAAGGACATTATGTTCGGATATCGGGGATAAGCTTGGATGCGGGGGACACATGTCATTCCTTGTAAGAACACGGGCAGGAAATTTTGAGCTTGCCGATTCGCTTACTCTTGAAGAAATATACGAGTACTCAAGGGATAATTCAATATCCGGGAAAATTTCAAGTGTTGAAGACGTTTTTAAGGAATTGGACAGAGTGGATTTAAACAGTCTGGAAACAAAGAAAATAATTAATGGCGCTTATGTAGAATTGAAAGATTCACAATTAAAAAAAGGCATGATACTCCGGACATATGATGATAGTGCTAAATTTATAGGATTAAGTGAGGTTTTATTTATTAAAGGCTGTAAGTTGTTAAAAATGAAGAAGCAATTTTAATGGTGTACCATTAAGCAATACTTGAAATAATACAAGTAACATTAAACCGAAGTTTTTAAAAATAATTTAGAGGTTGTTTTTTATATTTGAAATATTTTTTAAGAACGTTCAAAAGGGAAGCATATGGAAGTAATATACGGAAAGAATCAACAAAATCAATTTACAAAACCTACTGGTGTTGGATTAGGTAACTTTGACGGTTTACATATTGCACACATGGCTTTAATAAACACTCTCATCAGTGAATCAAAACAGGGTGGGCTTGAGTCTGTTTTGTATACTTTCACCAAGCACCCTGAAAATATCATCAGGAAAAAGCTTTTTACACCTATGATAACTTCTGTAAACAAAAAGATGAGATTGCTTGAGATAACTCAACTGGATTATACTTTTTTTGAGGAGTTTGACGAATACTTTTCAAGGATGAGTCCTGAAATGTTTGTTAGAGATATTCTGGTTAAGAAGTTAAATATGAAGCTGGCGGTTACAGGATTTGACTATAGGTTCGGATATAAAGGCCAGGGGGATGTAGAGTACTTGAAAGAGCTTGGGCGAAAGTATAATTACAAAGTGATAACCCTTCCCCCGATTAAGATAGACGATGATGTGGTAAGCAGCACACTTATAAGAAAGCATGTTAAAAAGGGTGATATGGGTAGTGCATTTAAATTGCTAGGCAGACATTATTCAATAACTGGAATTGTAGAGAGAGGCAAAAGAATAGGTAATACATTAGGCTTTCCCACTGCAAACATTTATCCTGAGGAATATCTTCTGATTCCAGCGTATGGTGTATATGTTACCAGAACTCTATTAGATGGCAGGATGTATGACAGTATAACAAATATCGGAAATAATCCGACTTTCAATGATCAGAAAGTATCTATTGAGACCTATATTATGGATTATAGCGAAGATATTTACGGTGAGGGCATTGAGGTTTTTTTCCTTAAGAAAATCAGAGGGGAAAAGAAGTTTAATAATCTGGATGAACTGGTTGGACAGATCCGGAAAGATATTGAAAGCGCAAAGGAATACTTTAGTGATATAAAGAAATAAATTATGGAAAAAGGAGAAGCAAATTGCTTCTCCTTTTCAGCACCTGTTTCTCCTCATTGCATACCCCAAAAACATACCGTTTGCAAGTGTAAATGCTAAAATACCTATGGCTGCTAATCCACTTAGATTCAATACTTTTTCTTCTTCCTGAGTTTCGTTTTTAGTATGGCTTCTGGGGTGTTTTCTATAGTATCTGGTATTAATCATTGACATCCCTCCATAATTATTATTTTCAATAGATTGTTTTTTATGTTTACCTGTCTAAAGATTTTAAGAGTTTAGAAAATTGAATTTTGTTAAGGCCTTGCTAATTACATCGTTTGACACTAAAACAACAGGCACCAGATGAAAAATAGAAACAATATGCTTTCCAGATATTGAATAAAGCATGTTGTTTTTATTATACTAATAAAGAAACTGCTTTTTATTAAACTAAAAATGAGAGGACTGGTTAAATGACTAACACTGTGCTATCAGAGAATCAGATTAGCGAAATTGCTTCTTTCAACGGCATAAAGGTATATCAGATCAAGACAAATAAGTTCAAAACAAATTCCATAAACATCTTTTTTCATGATAACCTCAGCAGGGAAAATGCATCAAAGAATGCGTTGCTACCCGCAGTTTTAAGGAGGGGAAGCGTTAATTTTCCGACAATACAGGATATATCGCTTTATCTTGAAGAGTTGTATGGTGCGGCATTTGACTGCGGAGTAACAAAGAAAGGGGAAAACCAGATAGTTCAATTTTATTTGGACTTTATTTCAGATAAATATGCAAATGGAAAAGCTGATTTGACAAATAAGGCTTTTGACCTGCTATTTGAGATTATTACACAGCCTGTTACCGAGAACGGGGTATTTAAAAAGGAATACATGGAACAGGAAGCAAAAAAACTTAAGGAGCTCATTGAAAGCAGGGTAAATGATAAGGTTCAGTATGGGGTTGACAAATGTCTGGAAGTAATGTGTGAGAATGAACCCTTTGGCATATTTGACTATGGAAATATAGAAGATATAAACAAAATAGATGCAGCTAACCTGCATGACCATTACAAGTACTTTTTGGAAACTTTGCCTGTTTACGTGTTCATTTCCGGAGATATAGTAGATGAGCAGATCAATTATATTGTTGATAAATTGAAGAAGATAAATCGGGGAAATATAAAAACATTGCCGCAGGTCAGTGTAGAAAAGCATGTATCGGAAGTAAGAGAAGTTACCGAGCATATGAATGTGAATCAGGCAAAACTGTCAATTGGTTTCAGGACTAATACAGACCCTAAGTCGGAAGAATATTACAAGTTAATGGTATATAACAGTATACTTGGCGGAGGCTTGCACTCAAAACTTTTCCAGAATGTCCGTGAAAAAAATGCAATGGCATATTATGTTTTTTCAAGGCTTGAAAAATTCAAAGGTCTTATGGTTATCAGCGGTGGTATAGAAATCAGCAACAAGGATAAAGCTTATGACGTAATAATGAAACAGCTTGAGGATATGAAAAACGGAGTTATATCAGATTATGAATTTGAAGCATCAATCAAAAGTATTGAGACAGGAATAAATTCACTTAAAGACAGCCAACTGCAGGTGGTTGATTTTAATCTGAGTCAGATCATTGCAGGAACTCAGGACTCTCCTGACGATATTATTGAAAAAGTCAAGAAGGTAACAAGGCAGGATGTAATCGATGTCGCAAAAAAGATAGAAATGGATACGGTATATTTTCTTACATCAAAATAGGGAATAATGAAGTCATCCATATAGCTTTGAGTTTTTCATCTATAATACCTCATTTTTGAAGGGAGATAAAAAATAATGGATATTAAAACTATAGAGTATAAAAATATTGATGAAGTTATGCATACGTATGAGCATAAGAGCGGGCTTAAGTGTTTTGTTATTCCTAAAAAAGGATATTCAAAGAAATTTGCAACGTTTGCAACTCATTACGGTTCGATAAACAATGAATTTATTGTGCCGGAAGAAACTGATGTTACAAGAGTTCCCGATGGAATAGCACATTTCTTGGAGCATAAGCTTTTTGAACAGAAAGATGGAAGCGTGATGGATAAATTTTCGCAGCTTGGCTCAAATCCAAATGCATACACCAGCTTTGCCCAGACAGCATATTTGTTTTCGTGTACGGATAAATTTGAAGATAACTTCAGTTTACTGCTTGATTTTGTCCAGAATCCTTATATTACTGAGGAGAGTGTAGAAAAGGAAAAGGGTATAATAGGACAGGAAATACGTATGTATGATGACAATGCAAACTGGAGAGTGTTTTTTAACCTTCTTGATGCATTTTATGAAAAAAATCCTGTTAAGATTGATATAGCAGGAAGCATTGAGAGTATTAGTAAAATTAACAAGGACATTTTATATAAGTGCTACAATACATTCTATCATCCTTCAAACATGATTATTGTGGTGGTGGGAGATGTTGATGCTGCTAAAGTATTTGAACAGATTGAAAAAACCATAACAGTATCTGCAAGTAAGCCTGAGATTAAAAGAATATTTCCGGATGAATCCGATAAACTGAATAAAAGCTATGTTGAGCAAAATCTTGCTGTATCGATGCCGTTGTTCCAGATGGGATACAAAGACGTTGGGTTTGCTTCAAAAGGGATGGACTGCCTGATGAGAGAGACAGCTGTAAAAATTCTGCTGGATATGATAATGGGAAAGAGCTCTAAGTTATACAACGAGTTATATAACGAAGGGCTGATTAACAACTCTTTTGAATTTGATTACAGCATTGAGGAGAACTACGCTTATTCTGCCTTCGGAGGTGAATCAAAAGATCCTCTCAAGGTAAAGGAAAGACTGCTGGAAGAGATAAGCTCTCTTCGGGATAAGGGGCTTAGCATGGAGACCTATGAAAGGATAAGGCGTGCCAATAAAGGAAGACTTGTGAAGCAGCTTAATTCGGTGGAGCGGATTTCCCACAATTTTGTTTCGGTGTATTTTAAAGAGATTAATTTGTTTGACTATATGGAAGTATATGATAAAATAACTTTTGAATATGTAAATAAAGTGTTTGAAGAACATTTTTCAGCCGACAGACTTGCAATGTCGGTAATCAAACCAACATAAGGGGGATAAAAATGGGATATATAGAATTCCCGAAACTCGGTTTTAAGATACCAATAAACAGGGAAGCATTCAATGTATTTGGGCTTCCTGTATATTGGTACGGGATAATAATTTCAGCAGGTTTTTTTCTTGCTGTCATGCTTGCAATGAAGAACAGTAAGAAAGCAGGTATAAAATCGGATGATATAATCGATCTTGTATTGTTTGCAACTCCATTTTCTATTGTGTGTGCGAGAATGTACTATGTAATATTCAACTGGAGTGAGTTTAATGGGGATTTTTTCAAAATCGTCAATATCCGAACGGGAGGACTTGCTATTTATGGAGGACTAATAGGAGCAGTCATTGTTGCCTTAGTGTTTGGTAAACTAAGGAAGGTTAATACGTTAAGACTTGTGGACTTTTGTATTCCATATTTTCTCCTTGCTCAAGCCATAGGTCGATGGGGGAATTTTACCAATCAGGAGGCCTTCGGGCGAAACACCAACCTTCCATGGGGGATGACCGGTGAAGTTATTCAGAAACAGTTGGAGGTGTTTCGGGATTTGAAGGTTCCGGTTGATCCAGGTATTCCGGTTCATCCTACGTTTTTATACGAGTCGCTTTGGAATTTGGCAATATTTTTTCTTTTGATGTGGTTTGCAAAGAGAAAGAAACTGGACGGTGAAGTATTTTGCCTTTATATGGTCGGATATGGGGCAGGAAGGTTCTGGATTGAAGGATTGAGGCTTGATAGCCTGTGGTTAGGCTCGTTTAGAATATCTCAGGTTCTATCGCTTGTATTTGTTATCGTATTTGGATTGATTTTCGTTATCAGGAGAAAAATGTCTAGAGCACAAGGGATAACTGCAGGAGACGCTGTAGAAAGTGAATATACAACATTGCTCCATGAACTCAATGAAAAACCCAGCTCGAAAAATGTCGAGAAAGTTGATGCTGTTGAGGAAACGGCAAATACCAGTGAAACGCTTGAAAATAAGGAGGAAGAGGGGAATTAGAGTAAAGTTGTAGTAGTGTTCATTTTGCGCTGCATTACAATTATATTACATTATTTATAGTTTCTTGACGAATATATAGTAATTTCTTATAATATAAGGGCGAAATATAAGAATTTTTCCCAAAACAAGACATAAGTATTCGTTAAGATTTTACTAAAGATAATGGTGGTGCGAAAAATGTATAAACAGAAGATTCAGAAGTTGCAATGTGAGCTTAATAATATGATAGACAATAATGACGATTACAGCAAGATTTATAAAACCAGCATTGAGTTGGACTCATTGATAGTAGAATACTATAATAATGTTTTAAACAGGGAGGATAGAGGATGCCAGGATTTTCTAATTGAAAGATAGGAATTGTTAAAGGACATATTTATAGTGTTAAATACTGGAGTTGCATTGACATTACATATTCAGAAAAATATAATAGTATTAATTAATAGTTATGAACTACTGCTAAATCTTGGCTTATATGCTTGTTTGGCAGTAGTTTTTAATTGAAGTGATCCTATATTTATGAATTTTGGATAAATTGAAGCTATGTGTCTAAAACAAACTTTTTAGAAGGATAATCTAATATTGAAGGTGAGCTTATGTACTTTGTTGAAAAAACCAAAGATTTTAACTTTTTTAAGAAATTTGATTATATTTTGTTTTTTGCAATAGCAATTTTGGGTGTTATTGGTTCTTTTGTTGTCAGCAGCGCGGTGAATTATATGCCTAACGCCAGAAGAATGATAATTGTTCATGTAGGCACATTTGCAGTTGGAATAGTTATGGCTATTGTGATAAGTTGCATAGATTACAAGGACTTTAGAACTCTGGGAATATTTTTTTACATTGTTACAACGGGACTATTGGTAGCTGTGCTTTTTATTGGTAAAGGTGATGAAAACCTTGGAAGTAGAAGTTGGATTGACTTGGGATTTATTACATTTCAACCTTCAGAGCTTGCAAAGATATCATATATTTTGGTTGCCGCTGTGTTTTTGGAAAGAATATATGATGACCAGAAAAGTAGAAAAGCCAATATTTTTAAGTTTTTAATGTACTCGGCAATACCTATGGGATTGATTGTTGCCCAGAAAGATTTTGGTACGGCACTTGTATTTGTCTTTGCATTTTTTGTACTGGTTTTTATCTGTGGAATAGCCTACAAGTACCTTATAGCACTATTAACCGTTTTTCTTTTATCTACTCCGTTTTTATGGTTTTTTGTCCTGAATGATAAGAGAAGGGACAGGATAAAGGTCTTTTTGAATCCCGAACTTGATCCTCTAGGTGCTGGTTTTAACGTTATAAGGTCAAAACTGGCAGTCGGATCAGGCCAGATTTACGGGAAAGGGCTTTATAAAGGCATTCAGACACAGAATGGAAGTGTACCGGTCAGTGAATCGGATTTTATTTTTTCTGTTGTTGGTGAAGAGTTGGGATTTATCGGTGCAGTAATCATTATACTGTTGATTTGCTTTATTCTATTGAGGTGTATATATATTGCAAGACATGCAAGAGATTCATACGGTTCATTTGTAGTTATCGGGATAGCATCGGTATGGGCATTCCATGCTATGGAAAATATCGGCATGAGTGTCGGTGTGTTCCCTGTTACAGGTATTCCGTTACCCTTTGTAAGTTCGGGTGGAAGCTACATGCTGACCAATTTCATTGCGGTTGGAATAATTTTGAGTATATCGATGAGAAGAAAGAAAGAAATATTCAACTCTTCGGATTAATAAGGTATGACTAAAATATAAGTTCCAACTCTGGATAACGAAAAAACTTGATTTAATAATGTTTTCAAAATATGAGAATAGGAAGTTATTTTTTCGTTATCCCTAAGTGAGTGGAAGTTTTATTTTTCACATACCTGAAATTGGCAGGGGAATAAAAAATCTATCAAAAGTGCTTAGAAAGGTAGGACTAACGTCCTATCTTTTTATTTTTTATACAGAAAATTTAAAATATGTCTTGATTATTAGGCCGATTTGGACTAAAATTTAATTAGAAGTGGTGAAAAGTGGTGCGAAGTGGTGGGTGGTACCAAAATGTGAGGTGAAATAGTTGTTTTATGGTGAATACCAGCATTCAGTGGACGCAAAAGGTCGTGTCATTGTACCGTCTAAGTTCAGAGATGGTCTTGGCGAGAAGTTTATCGTGACCAAAGGTCTTGATAACTGTTTGTTTGCGTATTCAGCTGAAGAGTGGGGTAACCTTGAAACCAAACTGAAATCACTTCCATTTACTGATAAGGATGTAAGAGCATTTGTCAGATTTTTCTTTGCAGGGGCTACTGAATGCGAAGTGGACAAGCAGGGAAGAATATTATTACCCCAAAATTTAAGGGAATATGCAGGTTTGGATAAAGACATTTATGTTATTGGGGTATCAACCAGAGTTGAAATATGGGACAAGGCAAAATGGGAAAGCTACTCTGGCGATGAAAATATGAGTGCAGACAATATTGCTGAAAAAATGGCGATGCTTGGTATTTAGTACAATGCATCAGAAACTTTGGGAGTTGATAGGGTTTAATGGAGTTTGAGCATAAGCCGGTACTGTTTGATGAGTGTATTGACAACCTCAATATAAAACCTGATGGGATATACGTTGATGGAACACTTGGAGGTGCAGGACATTCTTCAGGCATATACAAGCAGCTAGGTGAAAAGGGAACATTGATAGGACTGGATCAGGATGGATTTGCGCTGGAAACTTCAAAAAAACGGTTGGAAGCCCAAAAAGGCAAGGGTGCACTGATTTTCGAAAATACAAACTTTGTTAACATCAAAAGTGTATGCTATGAAAACAAAATAGAAGGTGTAGATGGGATCTTGCTGGATTTGGGAGTTTCTTCCCATCAGTTGGATGAAGCTGAAAGAGGATTTAGTTATAACAAGGATGCTCCACTGGATATGAGGATGGATAGAAGGCAGAAGCTTTCAGCCGATACAATTGTAAATGAATACAGCAAGGATGAAATTAAAAAGATAATCCGGGAATTCGGAGAAGAGAATTGGGCGTCAAGGATTGCAGAATTTATTGTTAAAAAAAGAGATGAGAAAAGAATTGAGACAACGGGTGAATTGGTTGAGATAATAAAAGCTGCCATACCAAGTTCTGCAAGAAGGGAAGGGCCTCATCCGGCAAAAAGAACCTTTCAGGCATTTAGGATAGCAGTTAATGATGAACTTGGAATTCTTAGCAAAGTTATAGAAGATGGTATAAGCCTGTTAAAACCTGAAGGGAGATTTTGCATAATTACATTCCATTCACTTGAAGACAGGATAGTAAAGAATGAGTTCAATAAATACATAAATCCGTGTACGTGTCCGAGCACGTTTCCGATATGTGTTTGTGGCAAAAAGAAAATGGCAGATTGGGTACACAGGAAGCCTATTGTATCATCGTTGGAGGAACTGGAAGTCAATCCAAGAGCTAGAAGCGCCAAACTAAGAGTACTTAGAAAACTGTAAACAACCTGGAGGTTACTTTTCAGGTTAAATATACAAACAAAAGATAAGTAATTCAAACACAAAGGATAAATAATAAAGTACAAAAGAAGATTTTTAAACACACAAAAGAAAAAGAGTAAAAATTGAAGTGATTTTAACTACAAAAGAGAAGCAAATGAAATTTGAAACTACAAAAGAAAAAGGAAGATAGTTTACTTACAAAAGAAAAAGGAAAATTTACAAAAGAAAAGATAGTTTATATCTACAAAAGAAAACAAGCAAGAAGAATTATTTACAAAAGAAAAAGGAAACGAATTACTTACAAAAGAAAAAAGGAATACCAGTTACAAAAGAAAAACTTAAAACAAAAGAAAAGGTTATACTTACAAAAGAAAAGATGAAGTAAAAGAATTATTATTGTGCTTAATGTAAAATATAAGCACCTGAATTTGATAGGGCTGATTGCTATATCAAATTTAATGAGATTAATTCCGGGAGAGTATGCCTTAGGGCTGACCCCCGGATTTATTGTCTGCTTTTAGCGGGAGATGTTAACTTTTTTGGTATAACGTAATAAATTGCATATGAGGTGAATACATATGATAAAAACGGATAAAAACTACATACAAGGTACTGCGGCAAGAAAACTTGAATATGACGTCTACGAGGAAAATAAAGTCCTCAGCGAAAAGAAAAAGCAAAGAGTTAACAATAAGGTAAAAGTAAAAGTTGTATTTGCCTTTTTGATTGTATTCTCCTTATGTGGGTTAGTAATGTACAGATATGCTTTGATAACAGATCTGAATTATAAAATAAATACAAGAATGAACGAGTACACAGAAATTAGAAATGAAAATACTCGGCTTATGGTTAAAATAGAGAGTGAACTTGATCTTCAAAAAGTCAAGCAAATTGCAGAGGAAAATTTGGGTATGCAGCAACCTGACAAGTACCAGTTAACATACGTAAGTGTACCAAAAAGTGATTTTACTACTGCTTCAGAAGAGATTAAAGACGAAAGCAAAACTGTCGGGAATTTCTTTGATACTCTATTGAGTAAGGTTGATGAGTTGACAAGATTTCTCTACTAGAGTTGATACTTAAGTTATTAATAATTTAAAATACGTTGCTGATAGAGAACAAACGTTAATTAAATCATATCACAGCGGAAGCGGAAGTCAAAGCTGTAAGTTCCGTTGTGATAAACAGATGAACTGTACTTCTCAAAAAGTGACTTATAACGCTTAAGATATAAGACTTTAAATATAAAGTCAGCAAAAAAGCAAACTTTTTGAGAAGAATAGTAATTGATTGTTTGTTACAACTGCGTCTTAATTTTAAAATAAAGCAGGAGTTTTAGCTTCAAGAACTGGTGGAACTATTCCTTGAAGCAAAGACCGGGTTATTATATTAGAATTATGGCGCAGTACGTTTATTGTAAGGTTTTATTTTTCAGACTGTATTTTGGAGGGAATAATGTGGCAGGTCCTGGTGTAGCAATGAAGAAAAGACTAATATTTCTGATGTTGGCATTTTCAACGCTTGTAGCAGCCCTGACAGTCAGGGTTGGGTGGATTCAGATAAAAGATGGCCAGTGGTATCAGGAGAAAGCATTCGAGCAACAAAACCGTGACAGGGAAATAACTCCAAAACGCGGTACTATTCTGGACAGGAATATGAAAGTTCTGGCAATAAGTGCTACCGTTGAGAGGATAGTGGCAAATCCACAAGAAATAAAAAAACTAGAGGTAGTTAAACAGGAAGAAATTGCAGAAAAGCTTGCGCAATTGCTGGATCTCAATAAAGAAGACGTATTAAAGAGAATTACCAGGAATAGCAGTTATGAAATTGTTAAGAAGAAGGTTGAAAAAGAGGTTGGTAATGAAGTTAGACAATGGAAGAAAGATGCGAAAATTGTAGGCATATATATAGATGAGGATACAAAGAGGTTCTATCCTGAAAATAATCTGGCGTCACATGTTATTGGCTTTACAGGAGCAGACAATCAAGGACTTGCCGGGATAGAGAAAATAATGGAGAAGTATCTTAAAGGTGTTCCGGGAAAGATCTTAAGTGAAACAGATGCAAGCGGACGGTATGTGCCTTTTTCTGAAGAAAAACGTATTGATCCTCAGGATGGTCTGAATGTAGTTCTGACAATTGATGAAAATATACAATATTTTGCTGCTAATGCGTTAGATAAGGCCATTGAGGATAATAAGGTTTTAAATGGAGCCACAGCAATAGTTTTTGATCCGAGAAACGGTGATATCCTGGCAATGGTATCAAAACCTGATTTTGATTTGAACGATCCATGGGCTGCGCCTCCGGGTGTTGATAAAAACACATGGAAGGGAACTACTACTGATGATGTAGAGGTACTTGGAAAAACTGTATGGAGAAATAAGTGTGTAATGGACACATACGAACCTGGTTCTACATTTAAGGCAATTACGACAGCCGCAGGGTTTGAAGAAGGGGTTGTAACTCCTGATACAATGACTAGTGACCATACTGTAAATGTATCAGGTCACAATATAAACTGCTGGAAACCAAATTTTCACGGGGTTGAACCCTTCTGGAAGGCAGTTTATAATTCCTGTAACCCTGCATTTGTTAAAGTGGCACAGAGTATGGGAGTTGACACGTTTTACAAGTATATAAAAGCCTTTGGGTTTTATGACAAGACCGGAATTGATCTTCCGGGAGAAATGCAAAGTATATTTCATACAAAACCAACAGAAATTGATATGGCTGTTGCATCTTTCGGACAGCGTTTTCAGATCACACCAATACAGCTTGTAACGGCTTATGGTGCAATTGCAAATGGTGGGAAACTTATGAAGCCAAGGCTTATAAAGGAACTTGCCGATGAAAACGGTAATGTTGTGCAGAAGTTTGAACCGGAAGTTGTCAGAAATGTTATATCTCAAAGTACTTCAGAGAGTTTAAGGGGAGTACTTGAAGGTGTTGTATCCGAAGGTACGGGTAAAAATGCCTATGTAAAGGGGTATAGGGTCGCAGGTAAAACCGGTACGTCTGAAACCAAGGTTGATGGTGTTTATGTAGCATCATTTTCAGCAATTGCCCCAGCCGACAATCCTGTAATATGTGTTCTTGTTACATTGGATAATCCAAGAGGAGATACCTATTACGGTGGAGTTATTGCTGCTCCCGTTGCCGGAAAGATAGTGGAGGATACATTAAATTATCTGGGAGTTGAAAGAAGATATAATGAAAAAGATCTGGAAATGCTGGCAGAAGAAGTTTATGTTCCTGATCTAAGGGATAAGTCAGTGGATGAAGCGAAAAAAGTTCTTAAAGAAAAAGGACTTGAATGGAAAATTGAAGGCGATAATAAAGGTAATGATGCAATTGTTAAGCAGCAGACACCTAAAGCAGGTGCAAGTATAGCTAAAAACTCTGTAATAATTGTATACACAAATACACCTGAGAACGAAAAGATGGTTAAGGTGCCGGATTTGGCAAAGAAGACTGTTGATGAGGCAACCCAGGCGCTTAATAATGCAGGCTTGAACATTAAAATAAATGGAATAGGTAATGCGATGAGCCAGAGTTTTGAACCGGAGAAGGAAGTTCCGGAGGGTACTGTTGTAGAAGTGGATTTCAGATATCTTGATACCGATTAGAAAACTTTGTGGCTGACAATGACCTATAATAGTACAATAAAGTGTTTGTTTACAAAGCTTCTGGTACGATGGGAGGAAGAAAAAGTATGTTACTGAAAGAATTGGTAAGAGATTTGGAAATAGTTGATGTAAAAGGTGATTTGAATTTAGAGGTCAGCAACATAGCATATGATTCGAGAAAAACGAGAAGCGGTTCGCTCTTTGTTTGTGTAGAAGGATTCAAGGCTGACGCACATAAGTTTATTCCTCAAGCTATTGAAAACGGTACCCGGGCTTTAATTGTTCAAAGAGAGGTTGAAGTCCCTGAAGGTATAACGGTAATAAGAGTTAAGGATACCAGATATGCATTGGCAAATGTTGCTGACAAGTTTCACGCTCATCCGTCCGGAAAATTCAATCTTGTGGGGGTAACAGGTACAAAGGGTAAGACAACAACCACATATATGATAAAGTCAATACTTGAGGCTTATGGACAGAAGACCGGGCTTATAGGAACAATATCCAACAAAATAGGTGACGAAGTTCTGCCTACAGATAGAACAACTCCTGAAAGTTATGATCTTCAGGAACTTTTTGGTGAAATGGTTGAAAAACAGGTTAACAGTGTTGTGATGGAAGTGTCTTCTCATGCTCTTGATCTACATAGGGTCAGCTGCTCAGAGTTTGATATCGGGGTGTTTACAAATCTTTCAAGAGATCATCTCGATTTTCATAAAACCTTTGAAAACTATCTCGCAGCAAAAATGAAGTTGTTTAAGATGTGTAAAAAAGGTCTTATAAATGTGGATAGTGAATATGGAAGACAGGTTGTTGAAAATGCTGAATGTGAAGTATTTACATTTGCTATTGACAACAATGCGGATATAAAAGCAACAGATATAGTAAAGCATCCTTGCAGTGTAGAGTTCAAAGTTGTTTCACCATGGTTTACAGGTGATATCACAGTCAATATACCGGGAAGATTCAGTGTGTATAATGCGTTAGGAGCTATTGGAAGCTGCGCATTGATGGGTATACCCTTTGAATTTATACAGAAAGGATTAAAGAATGTCACAGTACCCGGAAGGGCTGAAGTGGTCCAGACAGGAACTGATTACACAGTTATTATCGATTATGCACATTCTCCGGACAGCTTGGAAAATATCCTTACAACCGTAAAGGGT
The DNA here is from genome assembly GCA_964564015.1 of uncultured Acetivibrio sp. Classification (GTDB taxonomy): domain Bacteria; phylum Bacillota; class Clostridia; order Acetivibrionales; family Acetivibrionaceae; genus Acetivibrio. The sequence goes on along the minus strand of CAZLZR010000017.1, from coordinate 47,583 downwards.
TATGCCCCGGCGAGGGTGATAAGTTTATTCGGATGTGGAGGAGATCGGGATAAGACAAAGAGACCGATTATGGGGGAAATTTCCGGAAACCTTGCGGATTTTACTATAATTACCTCGGATAATCCCAGAACTGAAGAGCCTGCCGAAATAATCAAAGATATAGAAGCGGGTATCCAAAAGACAAATTCCGCATATATAACAATTGTAGACCGAAGAGAAGCAATAAAATATGCAATCAAAAATGCTCAGCCAAAGGATGTAATAGTTCTTGCGGGAAAAGGCCATGAGACATATATTATGCTTAATGATAAAACCATCCACTTCGATGAAAGGGAAGTAGTCAGGGAAATACTTGATGAAATGAAGGCAAATTAAAAATATAAATAATCCTTAAGTACGAACTTATATTTTAGTCATACACAGTCTTAACAATCCGGAGGATGACAATGGAAACATTAAAATGTAAAGAGATTGTAAATGCAGTAAACGGAGTATTGATTTCAGGTAATCCAGAGGCAGAATTTTCAAATATTACCACTGATTCAAGAAAGGTAACCAAAGGTGACTTTTTTATTCCTCTGGTGGGAGAAAAGTTTGACGGTCATGATTATGTGATTACTTCTCTTGAACAGGGAGCAGAGGGATGTTTAGTTCATAAGGATACTTCAGCCTATGAGGGCAAGGTGGTTATTAAAGTTGAAGACACCCTTTGTGCTCTAAGGAAGCTTTCAGCTTACTACAGGGAAAAGTTTTCTATCCCGTTCGTAGGTATTACCGGTAGTGTTGGAAAGACCAGTACAAAGGATATGGTTTCGAGTGTTTTGAAAAAGAAGTTTAATGTCCTTAAAACACAGGGAAATTTCAATAATGAAATTGGAGTTCCGTTGACAGTCTTCAACCTTGAATCATCTCATGAGGCTGCTGTAGTTGAGATGGGTATGAGTGGTTTTGGGGAGATTAGCCGGCTTACATCCATTGTAAAGCCGGATATAGCTATTATAACCAATATAGGTTTGTCTCACATAGAAAAACTGGGCTCAAGGCAAAACATTCTCAAAGCAAAAATGGAGATATTCGAGGGATTAAAAAGTAGCGGTCTGGTAATACTAAACGGAGATGATAATTTATTGTATGGTTTGAAAGACCTTCTGAAATATAGAACGGTATTCTATGGAATGGAAGACGGACTTGACTATCAGGCCTATAATATAAGCTCCCAAGGCATGCACGGAACCAGTTTTGAAATAGATATAGAAAACAGCAGTTATAAGGTGCATGTTCCGGTTCCTGGAATTCACAATATACATAATGCGCTCGCAGCCATAGCAGCAGGAATTGAGCTTAATATACCGGTAAGAGATATTATTGAAGGTATCGGAGAATTCTCACCCGGTAAGATGAGACTGAATATAACCGAACATAGTGGGATAAAAATTATAAATGATGCATACAATGCAAGTCCGCAATCCATGGAAGCGGCAATAAACGTACTTATGGATGTGGCGGATAAAAACAGAACCATTGCAGTTTTAGGAGATATGTTGGAACTTGGTGACATATCTGTAAAAGCTCATAGGGGTGTGGGGATGTTTGCAGTTTCAAAAGGTGTAAGTTATATAGTTGCTGTTGGCGAGCATAGTATAAATACAGCGGAAGGTGCTTTGGCAGCTGGCGCATCAGCGGATAGAGTTTTTCACTTTAAAAATAACAGTGATGCCGGGAAATTCCTTTTAGAGTTTGTTAAAACAGGAGATGCATTGGTAGTAAAGGGGTCAAGAGGTATGAAAATGGAGGAAATAGTAAACCTATTGACAACAAACCTTTAGAAGTGTATAGATATACTAGTGAAATAAAGTTTTTGTGTAAATAAAAATAGAAGTGTAACCATGGCGAGAAGAATTGCATATACAGATAAATATCAATTGCCCGGGTAAAGTTTTTCGTGGGGGGAGATAAATTTTGGACAAAATACCATTCAATATTTCTACACATGTTTTAATGTTTATGGTAAGCTTTTTTATGACATTGATATTAGGGCCTCTGCTCATTCCTCTTCTGACAAGATTGAAGTTTGGCCAGACAGTAAGGGATGATGGACCTAAGTCTCATATTAAGAAAACTGGGACGCCAACTATGGGGGGATTCCTTTTCCTGATTCCTGTAGTGTTGCTGTCGGTTTTTTATTCAACCATAGATATAAGAATACTGCCAGTTGCCCTTGTTACAATTGGATTCGGGTTGATAGGATTTATAGATGATTTTATAAAGGTGGTAAAAAAAAGAAAAGACGGACTTTACTGGAATCAAAAATTAATTGGACTACTCATTATAGCCGTTACATTTTCTTTTTATGTATCAAAATCTCAGATAGGTACTGATATTATCATTCCATTGTTTGGGATGGATATGACTTTGGATCTGGGAGTGCTCTTTATACCATTTACAATATTACTTCTGACTTATGCCACAAATGCTGTTAACATAACAGATGGTCTCGATGGTTTATGTGCGGGAATAACTCTTATAGTAACAGTATTCTTTTCAATTGTTGCTATGACAAGAAATGAGTGGGATTATGTGAAAATTTTCTGCTCAATAGTTGCAGGTGGTTGTCTTGGCTTCTTAGCATACAATGCTCATCCTGCAAGAATATTTATGGGCGATACAGGATCATTGGCTCTTGGTGGAGCTGTAGGGGCAGTTGCTGTTGTTATGAAGATGCCTGTAATATTGTTTGTCGCCGGTGGCATATATTTAATTGAAGTATTATCGGTTATTATTCAGGTTGTATCTTTCAAGATGACCGGAAAGAGAGTTTTTAAGATGGCACCGATACATCACCACTTTGAGCTTCTGGGTTGGAAAGAAGTAAGAGTGGTTTATGTATTTTGGGCAGTGACAGTTCTTTTATGTATAGCAAGCTTGTTGATGCTGGGAATTAAATTTTATTGAGAAATTTTAAGTAATATGGCAAGAGCAGAAAAGGGGGTAACTATGGCTTCCAATACTTCAAAGAAACCTTTTGACTTTCTATTATTTATGACGGTTTTAATATTGCTGAGTCTGGGCACCATAATGGTTTTTAGTGCCGGTGCTCCTCATGCAAATAATAATATGAATGATACTTACTATTTTATAAAGAAACAGTTATTGTATTTGCCATTGGCATTTCTGGCGATGTTCGTTACAATGAATATTGACTACAGGAAGCTTGGTAAATGGTCACCTGTTTTTCTGATTGGAAGTATCGCTCTTCTTGCGTTGGTGCCTGTTATCGGAACGGAATTAAATGGTGCTAAAAGATGGATTTTTATCGGGCCAATTAATTTTCAACCATCAGAAACAGCTAAATTAGCGGTTATTTTGTTTTTCTCCTATAGTCTTTCAAAAAGGAAGAATGGGCTTGAATCCTTTTTTAAGGGTTTATTGCCGTATCTGTTACTATTGGGGGTATATGGAGGCCTCTTGCTCATTGAGCCCCATCTTAGCGGAACAATTATAATTTTTGGAGTGGCTTGCATCATTCTTTTTACTGCAGGTTCAAAAATCAGACATTTTATGATTCTCTCAGTTCCGGCAATAGCCGGTTTGATAGCATTGATTATATTTTTTCCATATAGACGGGATAGGTTGATTTCATTCCTTAACCCGTTTGCTGATCCTAGCGGAGATGGTTATCAGGTTGTTCAGTCGTTGTATGCTATCGGTTCAGGAGGACTTTTTGGAAGAGGATTGGGAAAGAGTATGCAGAAGTTTCTCTATATTCCTGAGCCATATAACGATTTCATTTTTGCGATTTTAGCTGAAGAAATGGGATTCATAGGTGTAGTAGCGGTTCTTTTACTCTTTCTTGTTTTTATCTGGAGAGGGATAAAGATTTCGATAAATGCTCCCGATGTTTTTGGTAGTCTTGTGGCTGTAGGTATTACTTCTCTAGTAGCAATACAGGTTATTATCAATGTAGCGGTTGTGACTTCATCGATGCCTGTTACGGGTATGCCGCTGCCATTGTTTAGCCATGGTGGAACATCTCTTATTTTCCTTATGGCTGGGATAGGCATTCTTCTTAATATATCGAGATATTCTAATTATGACAGAATCTGAGGTGATTTGAGTTTTGAAGGTAATAATAAGTGGTGGTGGAACTGCAGGACACATTAACCCCGGTATAGCAATTGCCAAATACATAAGGAGCAAGAATCCGGGTTGTGAGATATTATTTATTGGGACACAAAAAGGACTGGAGACCAGGCTTGTGCCAAGGGAGAATTTCGAACTCAAATTGATAAGGGTAAGAGGCTTTAAAAGGAAACTTTCAGGAGATACTTTTATTGCTGTAAAAGAGTTGTTTCAAGGGCTTCATGAGGCCAAAAGCATTGTCAGAGAATTTAAGCCGGATATAGTAATAGGGACGGGTGGCTATGTTTGCGGTCCTGTTCTGTTTAATGCGGCAAGAATGAAAATTCCTACTTTGATTCATGAACAGAACGCTTTCCCGGGTATTACAAACAAGATTCTGGCAAGGTTTGTAGATAAGGTTGCTATCAGTTTTAAAGAGTCTGAAAAGTTCTTTAAGCATAGTAAAAAGGTTGTTTTTACCGGTAACCCAATTCGCAGCGAGATGCTCAATGCAGATCGGAAAGCAGCAAGAAACAAACTTGGAATTGAAAGTGGTAAACCACTGGTTGTAATTTTTGCCGGCAGCAGGGGAGCAGAAACAATAAACCATACGGTAAGTGAAATGTTGAGGCTTCACAGTGACGAGGATAAATATCATATCCTATTTGCTACAGGTGAGGCACAGCACGAAAAGATAATGAAAAAGCTCGGAAGCATCAAATCAAAGTACATAAAAGTAGTTCCATATATTTATGACATGGCTGATGTTTTAGCAGCTTCGGATCTGGTAATAGGAAGGGCCGGTGCAATTACTATCAGCGAATTGACTGCATTAGGAGTTCCTTCGGTGTTGATTCCCTCGCCTTATGTTACGGCAAATCACCAGGAATACAATGCAAGGGCACTCGAAAAGCAGGGAGCAGGAATTGTTATTCTCGAAAAGGATCTTAAACACAATGTTTTATATGAGCAAATAAATGAACTGCTGGGAGATAAGGCAAAACTCAAAGAAATGTCTGATAACGCAAGAAAGATGGGAATTACAAATGCAAGCAAACAAATTTATGCGTTGATAGATGAATTGTTAAAGTCAAAAACCAAATAGAATCATTTCAGAAAAAAAGGTGTATTTCAAAAGGATCCGGGAGCGGGATCTTTTTTTCTATTTAGAAATCAGTTTTAGTTCTATTTTTCGACTTGATTCACAATTTACTCGTCTCTTGAAAGTATTGATTCTATAGTCATACTATGCGATAAATCAATAAAGTAACACTTTTGTAAACCCAGCATAAAATATTAATATAAATTGAATTAAGAGAGTTGATAGTGATGGTTAACCACCGCATTTTACGGAGGTGCTTTATATGAGCAAGTTGGTTGTTACCGGGGGTCAGAAGTTGAAAGGTGAAATAACCGTAGAGGGTTCTAAAAATGCAGTACTGCCGATACTAGCCGCTACAGTTTTGAACGATGGTGTAAGCGTAATAAAAAATTGTCCCAGATTGAGTGATGTTGAAACTATGCTAGAGATCCTGAAACAACTCGGATGTAAAGTCAGCTTTGAAGGTGACACAGTTACAGTAGATTCTTCAACGATGAACAGCACTGAAGTTTCTGAAGATCTCGCAGTAGAAATGAGGTCTTCAATTATTTTTATGGGACCTATTCTGTCAAGATTTAAGAAAGTGACTATTAGCTACCCAGGTGAGTATGTTTGGTTATTGGCACATTAGGTGAAAGCAATTTTGTCTTTTATACAGGATTATAAGAAGAGTGTTATTGGGGGATGGTTGCAAAAATCCCATCGGGGGGCTATTAACTGTAAATGAATGTAATGAGTTTCGTTTGTTGAGCATTTAAGAAAAGCAGCTTGAAGAAAAACAATGCAGATACTTGGATGTATTTCCAAAAGGAGTGGCTTCCCTGATTTGTTGAGAAACCCATGCAGAAGATGGATTTGTCGTAACATTAGTGGCAGAACCTCCGTCAAATTTTCTTTGAAGTTAAATTGATATGTGTCTTGATGTACCTGTACCCATAAGGGATTTTAAATTTTTCTTTATAGAAGGATTTTTTTGCTAACATTCTTTGAAAAACATCCTTCACCTGTGAAACTGGAAGATTGAAATAAAATATAAGGATAATATTTCTAATCAAATGGAAAAATGATATAATGGACAATATAAATTTAAAAGGAAGTGTTGTAATGGAAGATAAAATGTTTGAGTTAATGACCAAGATGTATTCAGACCTGACAACCAGATTCGACAAGATGGATGATAAAATAGATTCAATGAAAACAGAAATTAAGGATGTCAAAGATGACCTTAAAGGAATTAAAGGTGATATTGTAAGAATTGAAAACAAATTAGATAACACAACAAAAGCCTTATTTGATGGCTACAATCAGGTTTATGATAAGGTTGTGACTGTTGAAAACGCAGTAAATGACCTTTCCTCAAAAGTGGAAAAACAAGAAGCTGAGATAAAAGTAATTAAAGGTGGTAAATAACAAACAAATCTTATAACGCCCAATCTGTAAAACAACTTGACTTATAGCATAATTACATAAATGAGCCATGAAAACTTGGCACTTGAAAGAGAGCCTACATATAATAAAGCTGTATTCTGACAGTTAAGGAATACGAGTACGATAAGGTTGTTCTGGAGATAGAGCCACGGACTGGTCAGGCGGACAAGTTAAACAGAAATATCTATGGCGCTAAACTGTTAATGTATAATGCTGACGGTCAATCATAATATTACATGTACAACGGTCACGCCGATGTAACTGCATTGATAAATACGGCTACTGGAACTGTTGATGTAAACTACTATTATGATGCTTTTGGTAATATTCTTGAATCGGATGGCATTGCAAAGGATAAGAACTCGATACTTTATTCAGGCTATCAGTATGATGAGGAAACGGGATTGTATTACCTCAATGCCAGGATGTACGATCCGAAGGTTGCAAGGTTCTTCCAGGAGGATACGTACACAGGCGATCCGAATGATCCGCTAAGTTTGAATCTGTACACTTATTGCGCCAATAATCCTATAAAAATACAAAGACCCGACAGGGCATTGGGCAATTATAGATGATTTAATATGTTCAGGTGCTGGGGCATTTCTTGGTGTTGTGGGTCAATACGTTGGAGATGTTGTTGGTAATGTAAAAGAAGGCAAACTTCATCCTGGCAATCATATGTTGGAGCTGCTGTAGGAGGTGCTTTGGCTGGTGAGACATTGCTACATACGGCAAATCCGATACTTGCAGGTGCAGTAGGTGGTGGCTCAAGCACTCTTGTTGGACAAGGTTTGGAAAAAATAACAGGAGAAAGCAACCTCTCATGGAGTGAAATTGCCACTAATACCATTGGAGGAACAGCAGGTGGAGCAGTAGGCGGAAGTATGTTTTATGGTGGTTCCAGTAATATAGTATTAAGATCAATGTTTGCTGGAGCATCAAGTGGTGGGGTTTCGACAGCCACAAGCGAATTACTTCAAAAATTTACAGGAATAAACGACCGCTCTTATTCTCAAATTGCGAATGATACGATAGATAGTACCATAACAGGTGCATTTACTGGTGCTGCTATGGGTGATATCATAAAAGCAGCTGGTAAAATTAATATCGGGAACAGCAAACAATCAATTGCAAATATAAACAAGAATAATGAGATGATTATATCAAATGGATTTGATAATTTTAGTATAAAGCATTTGGTATACAGCCAAAAATGGCTGTTTTGGGTAAAGGAAATAGTTATATTCCAAAAGCTAATAGTAATGGATTTAGTGGTATTTCTCAAAAGAGCCTTGTTAGTAACAATAACAACCAAATTGCTATAAATAGCCCCAAAATGTTAACTGCTCCATAAACAAGACTTGCTTTACCATATTATTCAAACAATAATGCGGGAGTTGGTGAAACTAACTTTTATGTTGGCCCTGAAGGACATGTATCCACAACACTTAGTGAATATGATATATACTTAAGAGCGGAGAATGAATTAAGTTCACTATTACAGAATTCATCTAATAAAATAAAAAATAGATCAGCTGCTATAGGTGCATACGATAAAGTAACTGGAGATACAATTGCAGACTTTTCTGGACCAATACCTGAGGATATTAATCAAACATTAATAAATAAAGCAAATGAAATTGGTGGAATTGGTTCGAATGGTCTAACTGAACGTAATATTGTTGGTAGATGTGCTGAATTTAGAAGTGGTAATTCCCTAATGAATAACGGTAGTTTATTGGAGAATATTGGATTTACAAAAGCAGTCCGTCCAAAAAATCCACAGGAAGTTGTTCCAACATGTAATAATTGTTTAGAAATTTTCTCACATTTCTCCAATAATAACAGATGAGAGGTGAAAATATGACAAGGATATCTGATGAAGAAATTTTTGATTATGATATATTGTGGTTTGCGGTTGACTCTAACGATGAAATTGCGCAGTTTGATTCAGGTGTATATGGACTTTTACCAGAAAATGTCCGCAGGTCAAAAGAACAACTAGAGTATTTATCTGAATATATTTTTGAGAGATTAGAAAAATCATCAGAAACAATAATTAGTCAAGATGTTTTTAAAAGGGTAATTTTAATAAACTCGAAAGAGGAAACAAAGCTAGCTTATCTTGAAAGGTCACTAGGATTTTCAAGAAAAGGGTTGTATGCATATAATTCATATGATACTGAACCAAATTTATACCAGTATTTTAGGGTTAGTATGCCGGAAAAACCGTTAAAATTAAGTGACTTACAAGAAGAGTACAGAAGCATTTTAGAGCAATACAAGTTAGAAAATTATGTTTTTAGAGAAATGGACTTAATAACTATAAAGTGAGCAGAATAATTTTATGCCGGGAGCAATGATATGCTTCCGGCTTTACTTTTATCCGAAATTACAGTTTTAATTTGGCAAAAAACAAAAAGCCCAAATCAGAAAGTGGAGATATCGTAAGCGTCAAATAGTGTAGTTTTATTCTTGCTTGTGTTTTTATTTGGTGTCATTTTCAGCAAGTATTATTACAATATTCTATCCGGTCCATTTAATAGAAATTATCAAGATTTAAATTCTATAGATAATGTTAATTCACTGAAAGAGTATTTTGTTGCAGTTGAGGGAACAGATTTTTATGAAACAGGAGTTGTTTATACTGAAGATGGGGGGAGTAGAGAGACTGTTGTATCAAAATGTCTTTTATTGCGTATTGAAGACAAGTTTCTTGTTGTCGATGTGCCAAATTTCAAAGAACCAAATCTTTGTGTCAGTGGGAAATTAAAACAAATGCCAGATGAACTTTTTGATGCGATTAAAGAAGCATATATGGAATCTGAATTATTTACTGAGGAATTTGAATACGTGTTTTACCCATTTATTCTTGATGCCAGATCATTTAGACAACCTGGATACTTAGGAATTATGTTATGTATGATACCTTTGTTGATAATTATTATAAATATCATTAAAATTATATTGTATACATTAAATCCTAAAACTCATCCAATTTATAAATCTATATGCAAATATGGTGACGTAGATAATGTAGCATCGGACATTAATAATGAGTTACAGATAGAAACAAGAGAGAAATATTTAAATACAACGATTACTAAATCATGGCTAATTGTTGAAGAATTAAATAATCTAAAAATATATAAACTTACGGATATTATATGGGTTTTTAAAACTATAAATACACAAACCGGGAATGTGCCAATTTCATGTCAACTAAATATAAAACTTTATAATAAGAAATCATTAGATATTTCTTTTGGGAAAAATGAAGGACTCTTAAATGCCGCTATCTCTAGTATTTTAGATAAATTACCATGGGTTATATCTGGGTATTCTATTGAAATTTATAATATGTGGTCAGATAATTATGAAGATTTTATTCGCATGGTTGATAATAATAAGTGTAAAGGTATTTAGAAAGCTTATTTTTATTAATTCTAACTACGGAAACACAAGGTAATACACCTATGACTGCCAGGGCAGAGTTCTGCTCGAGACAAACGAAGAAAAGAGTATAAGTTATATATACGATGGCAACGGCAGCCAATTGACTGTTACAGCAGACAGCAAACACTAAAACAAGAACCTATAACGAGCTAGGTAGTGTATTTATGTAAGAATGAATATAAAAATGGGGGGATATAATGGAAGAAAAATATAAGTTGCCATACCGTATTAGAACTGAATGGGTCAGTTATCTCGTGTGGTCGATTTTATTTTGTCCTATGGTAGTTATAGCTATAATAGCCACATATCAAGATGATACATTTTGGCCTATGGATATTTTATTAATAATTTTCTTAGGGTTTGTAATATTATGGCTAAAAGGTTTTAAAATAGACATTTTAGAAGATAAGGTAATGTATAAGACTTTATTTTCAAGGAAAAAGGAAATAAGGTACTCAGAAGTGAAAAAAATGAAGTTAGAAGTTGGAGTGAATAATCAAAATACTGCTGGCAAAGGGTTTTATAGATTAGTGTTTTTAGGAAGTCTGTCTGAGACTATTTTAGTTATTAATATGAAACCATTTGGAAAAAACGATTTAGCAATCTTAATTGATGCTGTTGCAAATAAATCTACAAACGTAGAAATGGATAAAGAATTAGCTGAGTTAAGAGATGGGAATTTAAACCCGGTTATTGTAACGGGAATAAAGAAATTTTGGCAATTTGCTTTATGGTATTTTATGGTTACTTTATCAATATCAATTGCTAATTCATTTTTTTAGTAATTGAGGTCAGAAGCTCATCTTATAAAATTAGGCTTGATTGAAAAGATGGTATTATGTATAATCCTATTATAGAGAAGAATGCGTATTTGCACCTGCAAGAGGCGCAGCAGAAATCGTTTAAAAACTGTGCAGGTAGTTGAATTCTGTATCGCCCCGTTACGAATTTCATTCGTTTAAGATATTTCTTCTCTATTTTTTTTAACATTGATTAAAAAACTGGCTTAATATGGAGTGGATTAAGCAATTTATCTGGTTTCAGGAGATGAGATGGATTACCTTGATAGAATGAAAAATCCTATGGAATGGGAGAAATACTATACATACTGTGAAAGCAGTGATCATATTGGAAAAAGGGATTTACGTCAACTTAGGGAATACATAGATGAGCGAAAGTACAGTGTTGTTTTGGATAATATTAATAATCATGTTCCGTTTCCATATCCACATAAATATACTTTGAATAAAATGGGTGTTGGTAAAAAGAGAATAGTGTACACATATGATGAAACGGAGAATTATGTCCTTAAGATGCTTGCCTTTTTGTTACATGATAAGGACAAGATTTTCGCAGAAAATCTATTTTCGTTTAGACATGATCAGGGAGTCAGAAAAGCGATTTCATCACTTGTAAATCAATCGGATATCAGTGAGTATTACTCCTATAAGCTAGACATCCATGACTATTTCAATTCTGTGGATGTCGAAAGGATACTGTTACGTTTACAAAAAGTATTGCAGGATGAAGAATGTACATATATGTTTATCAAAGAGATATTGCTGAATCCGTATGTGGTTAGTGAAGAGGGAGTAATAATAGAAGAAACTAAGGGAATAATGGCGGGGGTTCCGATATCGTCGTTTTTGGCAAATTTGTATTTGACAGATCTGGATTGGCATTTTCAGAATGAAAAAATCATCTATGCGAGGTATTCTGATGACATAATTGTTTTTGCAAAATCGAAGGTTGAATTGGAAGAATATAGGGAATTTATTGAAAGCTACCTGTTTAACGAAAGGCTGACACTCAACCCTAAAAAGATTTGTTATTCAGAACCAAATAACCAATGGAACTACCTGGGTATAAAGTATAAAAGTGGAGTTGTGGATATATCTGATGTTTCACTCAAAAAGATGAAGGGTAAGATTAGAAGAAAGGCAAGAACACTTTATAGGTGGAAGATAAAGAATAATGCTTCAGATGAGAGAGCGCTAAGAGCTTACATAAAAGCGATAAACAATAAGCTGTACAATAATCCGAATAAGCATGAACTGACTTGGACAAGGTGGTTCTTTCCCTTAATAAATACATCTGAAAGTCTTCATAAGCTAGATACATATTTGCTTGAGTGTATACGTTACATAGCGACAGGAAAGCATACAAAGGCTAATTATAATATAAGATACCACACAATAAAGGAGTATGGATATAAAAGCTTGGTAAATGCATTCTATAAGGAATTAAAACCGCTAGATGCAGAAAAATAAACCGTTTAAGGGATTTTCATAATTAGTGGATTTAAGATATGTCCCTGTTGTTTTAGAAATTGCAATATTAATTCATAATATATTGTATAATATAAAAAGTAACTACTATTTTTTGAAAAGAGGCAAGTATTAATTTATGAAAAAAGGAAATTTCTCATATTACAAAGTTGCAAAGTTCAATAGTATCAAGGAAATGCTTGATATAGCTGTTAAGGAGGCAGGAGATAAAACTGCATTTAAGTACAAGGAGGATAAAGATGTAATTATTGAGATAAGTTATTCTCAATTTGAACAGCAGACTATATGGCTTGGTGCTGCATTGACTGAAATGGGGTTTGCTGACAAACACATTGCATGTATAGGTAAAAACAGTTACAAATGGATTTTAACCTATCTTACAGTACTTAAAAGCTCCGGTGTATATGTACCCGTTGATAATGAGCTTTCAGCGGAGGATATATTAAATGTTCTTAATGATAGTGAGAGCAGTGTTGTTTTTTACACCCAAAAACACGAAGAACTGTTTATGAACAATACAGATAGGCTTCCTAACGTCAAACTATATATAGGATTTGACCGTACTGTTGATAGTGGGAACTTTCTATCTTTTGATAAGCTGATTGAATATGGAAAGAAATGTGATGCTCAAAAGTACCGGGCATTGACTAGTGATTCTAATGGACTCAAGCTACTTGTATATACATCGGGTACAACGGGCAGCGCAAAAGGCGTTATGTTGTCGGAGCATAATCTGGTATCAAGTGTTTATTATGGGTTGCAGGTATCGACGGTATACGATACCTGTTTGTCTGTTTTACCCTATCATCATACATATGAGGCTGTTAGTGGTATTTTGGTGTCACTTCATAAGCACTCAACAATTTGTATAAACGATAGCCTAACCAATGTATTGAAGAACCTTCAACTATACAGACCATCATACATTTACCTTGTTCCTGCCTTTGTTCAGGTTTTCCGTTCTAAAATACTCAAAACCATAAAAGATTCGGGAAAAGAAAAGGCATTTTCTAAATTGATTGTGGTAAGCAATGCGTTGCGAAGGATGGGTATTGATTTGAGAAAAGTATTCTTTAAATCCATTCATAAAGCCTTTGGAGGTAGATTGCGGAAAATTGTATGTGGTGGAGCACCAATTCGTCCGGAAATTGGAGAATTTTTCGATGACATCGGCATTAGCCTCATAAACGGTTATGGAATTACCGAATGTTCCCCCTTGGTAAGTGCAAACCACGATATGTTTAATGATTATAATACTACGGGTATAAAGCTTCCGTGTATTGAATTGAGGATAGACAACCCAAATGATGAGGGTATTGGCGAAATATGTGTAAAGGGTGAAATTGTAATGCTTGGCTATTACAAACAACCAGAAAAAACAGCAGAGGTACTAAAGGATGGTTGGTTTTATACAGGGGATTACGGCTATGTAAATGATAAAGAGCAGCTTGTAATCACAGGAAGAAAAAAGAATATGATTGTACTTAATAACGGCAAAAATATTTATCCTGAAGAGATAGAGGGATATATTCAGGGAATTGATTATGTAACAGAGGTTGTTGTGAGAGGACTTATTGATGAAGATGGTGATGAAAAATCTCTTATGGCAGAGGTTTTCTTAAGCGAAGAAAAAACTTCATCAGATGTGTTAAAGGATATAAAAAAGGTAACTAGTAAGCTTCCTGTTTATAAAAATGTTACTAAGGTAGTTATCAGAAATGAAGAGTTTGACAAGACAACTTCTAAAAAAATAAAACGGTATTAGTTTGTGCCTTTGTGCTATCAGCGCTAATAGAGTTAATTGTATTACTGAGAATAGTATGTTAGAATGTAATAAAATTGACCATGAAAATTAAAATTATAATATACTGAGGAGGATGTTTGCATATGGATATAAATGCTAAGATACAAGAAATTGTTACGAAAATTAAAGACGATAAAGAATTTGCTGCTAAATTTACCAGTGATCCTGTTAAAGCCTTGGAATCAGTTGTGGGAATTGATCTCCCTGATGATCAGATTAATGCATTGATTCAGGGAGTTAAAGGTAAAATTTCTATTGATAAAGCTGGTGACATATTAGGTTCAATTAAAAAGCTGTTTTAATTTGGTTAGATTTATACAAGCACTAGAAGGTCTGGTGCTTTTAGTTTTGGTTGGAATTCTTTTTTCTTCGTACCGGCATTTAATCCGGGTATGGCTTGTTGCCGCAATGCTTAGCCTTTTGTTATTTCGATTTTAGTAATTCACTCCCTTTATTTATTAAAAGTACTGCTATCTCTGGTTGTTTCTTTGACTATTTGTATTTGGCTTTTGTGAAACTGAATCTTTCACGAAAATTTGCAGGAGTGATTTTAACATGTTTTTTAAAAAGCTTATGAAAGTATGTTATGTTGTTTATGCCGCACATAATACTTATGTCGGATATTTTTAAATTTGTTGTAGCCAATAATCTTTTTGCCGTATTCATTCGGCTTTGGATAATATAGTCAAATGGGGATAGTCCGATTATACTTTTAAATATTTTGCAATAAAAATTTTTACTTACACCACTCATTTCGGCAAGACCTAACAAGGTCAAATCTTTATGTAGGTTGTTATCTATATACTTTTGAGAAGCTTTTATTATTTCATAATTACTATCGAAAGACCGTGTTTTAATTCTTTTGATAGTGTTTTCCGGGGATACAAGTAAGAGATTTAATATGCTCATAAGGTGCGCCTTCAAAATCAGCTGGCAATTCTGCTGATTTTTAATAAACTCATTGAATACTGACTGGAATAAGTACTCAATCTCATAATTGAAAGTTGTAAGTTTATAAGGCACGTCTTTGAAAAATCCGATATTGCGGAGCATTGATTTTTCATCTGTTATCCAATAAGGGGTGGAGGTAGCGTAAAGCTCTTTTCTGGAGATATCATAGAAAGCGTCAAACACAATGACAATAAAATAATAACCTGAATATCCTTCAACTATTGTGCCGGGCTCCCTTAAAAACACATCTCCTTTTGAGACTTTAGCAGTTTTACCGTTGGTAATAATAGTTCCATTTCCTCCTGTAATTAGTTCTAGCTCATAGAACCTGACAACTCTCTTTTCAAAATGGGTTCCCACAGTATAGGGGACATTTTTTTCATGGGTATAAAAAACTTCAATAATATAGGGATTAAATATTGATTGTTTGTCATTAACCATATTACACCAAATCTTCCTTACCAGTGTTTTATAGCATTACTAATTTCTAATCTTTCATAATGCCAATAATACACTTCCTATTTTTGTGTTTCGCATTTTCTAATAATTAATTTGGTTACTTGATAATTGCCGATATTAATAAAATGATAACACATTGAAGTGATTTTGTGGTATAGAATTTATAAGGATTTATAAGGATTGAGTAATATATTACAATAAAGTGATATGTGACAATTGTATTCATGGACGTGCGTTTATATAATTGAATTAGATAATGTATAAAAATATACAGGGGGTATATGTAATGAAAAAGGTTTTTGCACTAATTATTTCGTGTGGCATTATTTTTAGTTTATTACCTATGGTAATCAATGGTGTGACTAACAATTCGCTGATGGCAAGTGGAAATGATTTACTGATAGGTGCGTGGGTAGGAACTCAACCTTCAGAAAGCAACATTAAAGAGTTCCAGCAATTACAACAAAGAAAGCTTGACATTGTGCATTCATTTATAAACTGGAGTACTGATTTTAGTTTTGTAAGGCCTATGGCTGAAGCTGCAAGTGCGAACGGTTCAGTCTTAATGGTTACATGGGAACCATGGGAGTATAATTCAGTTGATATTAACAATGGGAAAGCTGATGCTTACATAACAAGAATGGCAAACGATATAAAGTCATTTGGAAAGGAAATATGGTTAAGACCTCTCCATGAATCAAATGGCGATTGGTATCCATGGGGTATAGGATATACGTCGGGAGTTAATACCAGTGAAACTGTTAAAGCAGCATTTAAGCATATAGTAGACATATTTAGAGCACAAGGTGTCAGCAATGTCAAATGGGTATATAATGTAAACTGCTCAAATGTTGGCTCGGGTTCAACTTATATGGCTCATTACCCTGGAGATGAATATGTTGATTACGTTTCAATAGATGGATATAACTGGGGTACGACACAATCATGGGGAAGTAGATGGCAAAGCTTTGATGAAATATTTGCTGATGCATACAGTGCAATAAAGTCCACTAACAAAAAGGTCATAATAGCAGAATGGGCTGCTACCGAAGTAGGTGGAGATAAGCCAACTTGGATTACCCAATCATTTAATAAAATTAGATCGTCATATGGCAATGTTTTTGCGGTTGTTTGGTTTAATCAAAATAAGGAGACTGATTGGAGAATAAATTCAAGTCAGGCAGCTCTTGATGCTTATGTTAAAGCAATAGCTGGAGATTCACAGGAACAGGATTATATAGTTGGAGATGTTAATAATGATAAATCAATAAATTCTTTTGATTTTGCAGAATTGAAAAAATTCTTATTAGGTATGGACAGTGTTGTCACAAGTAAAAGTAAAACAGCAGATGTAAATTCCGATGGTTCGGTAAATTCTATAGATTTTGGATTGTTGAAGCAGTATTTGCTTGGTATGATAAAAAGCTTCTGAGGATATTAAAAGTAATAATTTAGATCCAATGAGATCACAAAAATGTATTAAAAAATAAATGAAGTAGCTAGTGATTTTTGTTAATCAGCGCTATATTCAGAAGTTGTATACCTGGCAGAGTCTTCTAACTACACAGACATTTTTGAAGGAAGGAAGAAATAAATTCCGGAAATAATACATTTAGTATAAGTAGCAGGAAACAAACAGTGCGAATTCGCATATTAAACGAATTCGCACTGTTTGTTTTACATACGGAGCATTGGGTGAATACTATTTGGGTGAAGAAAAATATGGAAGAAACACTGCGAAACTTAAGTTTCTGTAATATTATTCTTCGCATTTAAAAATACCATACAGGGGCGTGAGCCGATTTTTGTGTTTACAAAAACTAACTTTGTATATATAATTAATATATAAGCAAGAAGTTTGGAATTGTAAAAACCTCTATTCATTGTAGTTTTCTGAATGCATCATTTTTCTCAGCTAATTTCCATATTCCTATTATAATCTTGTTTTAACTAAAGTAATATTATTTATTACATCTTATTTTGTTATGTATATTTAATAATATAAATTATACATCTATTTTACTTGGGGAGTGATCATGTGAAAAAGTATATAATAGGTATAATTATTCTGGTAATGATTCTTGTAGTAGTTTGTCCAATAATTGATACGTTTGCAGCCGAAACAGACGGTTTTGTGACTACTAACGGTACCCAGTTTGTGTTGGATGGTAAGCCGTTTTATTTTGCAGGGGTTAATGCCTATAATTTATTCACCTTTGGTGACGGTGCTATAGACCACACAGGGGATTACATTGAAAATCTCTATATGGACAAAAAGAAGATTGACAGTTTTATGAGCGATATGGCAGAGGATGGAGTTAAGGTTGTAAGAACATGGGGTTTTTCAACCGAAACCTGGCATGGATTTGAAATTTCAAAAGGTGAATATAATGAAAAGGAATTTATGCTGTTTGACTACATAATGGTGTCTGCTAAAAATCATGGTATAAAGTTAATAATTACTTTGGAAAATTATTGGGAGGCATATGGGGGAATAGATTCCAGACTTAAATGGGAGGGACTTCCTTACGGAAACCACAATGCAAGGACGGAATTTTTTAGGAACGAAGAGTTGAAAGCCGGTTACAAAGCTTATGCAGAGCGCTTTATAAACAGGGTTAACCATTATACTGGAATCAATTACAAAGATGATACCACAATATTTGCATGGGAACTGATGAATGAACCAAGGTATCAGGATGCCACAATTAATGAGAACTCTACAGGTACTACACTGAGAGCCTGGGTTGATGAAATGGCGGGTTACATAAAGAGTCTTGACCCAAATCATATGGTTGGTACTGGAATTGAAGGCCATGAAGCAAAATACGGTTTTGGAGGAGACGAGGGAAATCCCTTTATCAATATTCATGAATCGCCCTACATAGATTTTTGCTCAGCACATCCATATCCTGATGAGCCATGGGCAAATCTTTCTCCTGACCAGACAAGGACTCTTGTAAAGGCCTGGATTGATGATGCTCACCAGGTTGTTAAAAAGCCGATTATAATTGGAGAATTTAACAGCATACACGATAAAGAGGAGTATTGGAATGCAGTTTTTGACACGGTTTTGGAAAATGACGCAGCAGGCGTTCTGTTATGGAATTACAATTACATAACACAGAGCCATTTTTGTATTACACATGGAGATCCATTGTTATCAACGGTATTCAAGCCGTTTTCGCAGAAAATGGAAGCAAAAAACGTAGGTCCTGTAATAGTTGAACCGGAATATGTAGTAGGTGATTTAAACGGTGACGGAAACACAAATTCAATTGACTTTGGATTATGCAAACAATACCTGCTTGGTATGATTAAAAGCTTCACTTATAAATACGGTTTGGAGGCAGCAGATGTTAATGGAGATGGGAAGGTGAATTCAATTGATTTTGGAGTATATAAACAGTTCCTATTAGGTATAATTAAAGAATTTACAACGGCGAAATAATTTTGCAATAAAAAGGGCAATTCTCTACAAAAGGGAATTGTCTTTTTATGTGTATTTAGGAGTTCACAAAACCAGTTTTTGTATTGACAATTCTGGTTTAATATATTAGACTATAAACAAAAAGGTTTAATGCATTAAATCATAATTGGAGGTATGAAAGTGGAAAAAGTTAAGATATTTGAGGCAGAATATAGATTTATGAATATTATTTGGGACAATGAGCCAATATCAAGCACAGACCTTGTAAAAATTGTGTTTGATGAACTTGGGTGGAAAAAGTCAACTACATATACAGTAATTCGAAGGCTTTGTGAACGTGGTGCTATAAAGAATGAAAATACAATAGTCAGCACTCTGATTGACCGTGAGCAGGTAATGAAGGCTGAAACAGAGGAACATATTGACAGGATATATGGTGGATCGCTGAAATTGTTTTTCAGTGCCTTTTTACATAAGGAAAAATTGTCAAAAGATGAGATTGATGAGCTCAAGAAAATAGTTGAAGAGTATGACGGTGGGGAGTGATCAGTGTGCTTGTGAGAATTTTCAATCAGGTATTGAATATGAGCCTTGCTGCTTCTATAGTTGCAATTCTTTTAATGCTTATCAGATTTGTTTTTAGAAACAGATTGCCAAAAACATTTAGCTATGCATTATGGTCAATAGTACTTGTAAGGCTTTTAATCCCTGTTTATTTTGCAGCAGTATTCAGTATATTTAATGTGTTGCCTGTTCCTGAGACAACGAAAATAAGTGGTGGTATGCAGAACATCGGAATAATACGTTATGTGCCTGATAATATTGACACTGAATCTGTGAAAGAATCTATTCAAATATATAATGGTGCAATAACTGAAACCTCACATCATAAAACCGAAGTTATAAATTCCTTGGACACATATACTTCAGGAGAAAACAGTGAGGCAAAAGATTACAAGCAAGGGTTTATGTTTATTGCTGCTGTAATATGGGCTTTTGGTCTTATGAGTTTGTTGGCAAGCAGCATAATTATGTACATTCGTACAGTGAGAAGGCTACAAACAGCAATTTTGTATAAAGACAACAATATTTTGGAAGAAACAAGTAAAATGCTGAAGCTGAGAAGAAAAGTACGTATATTCTATTCCGATGAAATAAATTCTCCAATAGTGTGTGGCTTTTTTAAGCCAAGAATCTTATTGCCTTTGTCATTAGTAAAAGATAATAATCTGTTTGATTTGAAACATATTATCACTCACGAGCTTATACATATTAAGAGGCTTGACTATTTTTTCAAGCCGTTATCGGTAATAGTGGCATGCATACATTGGTTTAATCCTGTAATATGGCTTTCTTTTATTCTGTTCCAAAAGGATATGGAGATGTCTTGTGATGAAAGAGTGTTGGCTGTATATGATAAGGATATAAGAAGTGATTATGCGACCTCACTCATAAATCTTTCAGCCAAACAGAATTCTTATCTGAATGCTGGACTATTGGCATTTGGAGAGGGTGGCATTAAAAGCAGGATCAAAGGTATTATGAACTATAAAAAGTCGGGCTTTTGGATGGCAGCGCTGTCGGCGTTAGTTATTATTGTATTGGGAGTGGTACTTCTAACCAATCCGTATGGTGGAAATGATGGTGATCGTCTTGCAGAAAACAATGGTAACACCCCGGTGAAAACTAATGAAAATAAAAAGAGTGGAATGGAAATTTACCTTGTTGCAGGGAGTAATCAGAAGTACACTGGAGAAGTAGAGGATTTAAATTCACTTGTGCTTGAGAACGAACCACTGATTTCTAAAGATGATATTGTTTCATATAACTGGGATGATCACAGCTTGAAAATCAAGAATAACAAAAAGATAAGTAATGAACTTTTGCAGCGAAGTTTTGTGGTGGTATCTGATGGCGAAAAAATATACCAGGGAGCTTTTTGGTCTGCAATATATTCAATGATTCCACCTAAGATTGCAATTTATTTGGATAATCTGACAGAGGAAAATGGATTTCTTTTTTTAAGCCTTGGCAGTTGGCGAATTGGCGGTGAAATTCAGCCAGATGTGGCAGATATATTGAGTGACCTACACCTTAAGGAAACTCTGAATCGTGATGGTCAGCTTTTTAAACCCTATCTTCCTAAGAATTTTCCTGTGCCCGATTCTATATCTGTATCTGGTAAGGAAGCAAAGTACGGGTATTCATATCTTGATTGGGAAAAGCAGGATGAACTTATAAAAAGTTTGGATGCCAGATTTGTAAATGATCTAGACTATGCAGACTATAAGTTTATTCCCGAGGAAGATAATAAAATGAGGGAAGAAGAAACTATCATTACACTACACTATAATGAAAATATAAGGGGATTTAAATACAATATAGATGGAAAAGAAACAGAGATTATTTTCAATGAGATCATGATGCCTGTTACAGGAGAGCATGATGATTTGGTATACTTCAGAGGATATGATGATTATGAGGAGTATGATTATGAATATAAGCATGGATTTATAGGTTATGTTTCTGCGCCAATCGGGAAGCTTGAGAAGTTTAAAGGTGTGGAGAAGCTTCTGGAAAATTATCATGAAGAAGAATATTCAAGTGCTAAGGAGCCGGAGAAGAATTTTATTTCCTGTATAAATAAAAAAAATCTATCAGGATATTATGAATTCAGTAATGAAGAGGTTGAGAGGATCAAGAAGGCTCAATCTTTGAGCAAAAGGATGAAAAGTTCAAAAGAGCCAAGTGAATATAGGTTTATTAATTTATACTTTAAATTAGATGGTGGAATCGAAGATTGGTATTATGTTTGTGATGACAGGCAGACATTTTTAAGCAATGGACAATACATTAATAATCCTGTTCTCTCAGAGTTGATTCTTGGAATTGCAAAAGAAAAACTGGGGTTTGAAATTTTTGACACTTCTGTGTTCAAGGATTTGGTTAAGGCAAAGTACAGTTTCAGGACAAATACCAGGACTTATGATTCAATAATAGAGGATAAATCAATCCTTAAGGAAATAGAAGAAGAGTTGCAGAAAGCCAGACAATCCAGACCAGGTAAGAGTCCGCATGATGGAGTCCTTACATTGACTTTTAGCGATGGAACAAACATGGATATAAGAATGGCATCCGATGACTGTCCGGGGCTTTTGGTTAATGGGAATTATTTTGAATACTCAAATGAACTTCACGAAATTTTTGTTAATAACTTTGATAATTTTCCCTATGTATGAATCTTGATTTATGTTTTTTTATAGAGTAAAATTAAGTTAACGATTAAGAAAGGGTAAGGTATGTATTGATGAAGATTGGCTAATTCAGCAAAAAATCATTTTTGTTTAAGGAATATGCTTTGCAATGTTCCTTTATGTATTGATTTTTAAAGGAGAGCAATATGCTCTTGTTTTGTGCTGGATTAGCGTAACAAACCATCTATTAGTCAGTTAGTACCTTGCTGTATTTCTGTTCTTATGGCTGTTTGTATCTTTCCGGCACACTAAAAGGGTGAGAGGAGAGATTTTTTTATGCTTATATTAGAAGCTGCAAATATTAAAAAATACTATAGAGACAGGCTTATAATTGATATTGACGAATTAAAAATTTACTCGGGTGAGAAAATTGGGATAGTAGGCCAGAACGGCTCAGGCAAGACAACTCTTCTGAATATTCTTTCAAAGGATATTGAACCCGATGAAGGTTTTGTAAAGCAATTTTGTAACATAGCCTATATACGTCAGTTTTCCGATGAAAGCATCAGCGCAGGACAGAAGCTGCTTAAGGAGTTTAATTTGTCACATAAGGCACATCAAAAAGCATTTAGCGGAGGAGAAAAAGCCAGGATAAAAATTGTCAATGCTTTTAACAGTGAAAATCTTATTGTATTTGCTGATGAACCTACGGCAAATCTCGACTATAAAGGTATTGAACTCTTAAAGCAGAAGCTCTCTAAAGTGGACACGTTTTTGCTTATCAGCCATGACAGGAATCTTTTAGATGGTCTTTGCAACAGAATAATTGAGGTTAGAGACGGAAAGCTAAAGTCCTATAACGGCAACTTCTCTTTCTACAAGAAGCAGAATGAAATTGAACAGGAGCAGGCATTGGCTGAGTATGACAATTATATATCTAAAAAGATAAGTCTTGAATCTGCAATATCTGAAAGGCAGAGTAAATGGCAATCAATGAGAAAAGCTCCAAAAAGGATGGGGAATTCCGAAGCAAGGCTACACAAGAGAGAGACTACGCAAAAACAGAAGAAAATCCACAAATCAATTAATATTATGGAAACCCGCATTGAAAAACTTGAGGTTAAGGAAAAACCAAGAGATCTTCCTAAAATAAAGTTGGATTTTTCTTTGACAAACCCGCCTGAAAACAAAATTGTAATTTCATCTGACGGGTTGTCCTTTGGTTATGGAAGCAGGAAGTTATTTAACAAAGCCTGTTTTAATATACCTAATGGCACAAAGACTGCACTATGGGGTGAGAATGGCACAGGAAAGAGTACTCTGCTGAATCTTATTTATCAAAACTTGAATGACAATATACGTATAGTGCCAAAAGCAAAAATTGGGTATTTTCATCAAGGGTTTGAAAATCTGGATTACAGCAAAACAGTCTTGGAAAACGTAATGAGGGATAGCGTTCAAACACAGACTGTAGTGCGTACAATTCTCGCCCGATTACTCATCCGGACGGATGACGTTTATAAAGAGGTTCAGTGGTTAAGTGGTGGAGAAAGGATAAAGGTTTCTTTTGCTAAACTTTTTGTTTCAGATGCAAATATTCTGCTTTTAGATGAGCCTACCAATTATCTCGATATGTTGTCTATAGAAGCCCTGGAGGATGTCCTTTCCGAATATGAGGGAACAGTCCTGTTCGTTTCGCATGATAGTGCCTTTGTAAACTCGGTTGCTGACAGACTTCTTATTTTTGATAATCAGACTATAACCAGTTTTGAAGGCACGTTGGAGGAGTATAAATTGGGAAGGCAAAAAACTCAGGAAAAGGTTAAGAGTGAAACTGAGCAAATATTGTTGAAAATGAAAATAGCTGAAACGGTGTCAAAGCTTTCAAGTCCTAATGCTGACAAAGAAGCTCTCGAGATAGAATACCGTCGTCTGGTAAATGAACTTAACGGTAATTAGCATTATTTGTTTTATATGTTTTCAGGCCCCATGTACCTGTGATAAAATGAGAATGCAGAACACAATTTGTATGCATAATAATGGTCTGAAATTAATTTTTTAGGGGGAAGCTTGATGAGTAGTATTAAAGGAATCGAAGGTATGACAGGTCAACAGTTAAATGAGGAGTTGCAGCGTGGAGGGAAATTTGTTGTCTATCAATATTGTTTTTCAATAATTGTAATGACGTTTAAACGTGGCTCAGATGTTTATTTTATCAGAAGTGGGGAAAGTGCAGTTGGCAAAGGCTTAAAATATATTTTGCTTTCATTACTGTTTGGCTGGTGGGGGATTCCATGGGGGCCAATATACACTATTGGTGCACTGTTTACTAATTTCTCAGGTGGGAAGGATGTTACACAGGAAGTAATAAACTCAATTAATACTCAACAGCCGCAAAGAGCATAAATTGTTTAGTTATTACGTGGAATAAGACCCCACAAAGTCACAATAATTGTGATTCTGTGGGGTTTATCAATGATTCTATATCTTGTTGTAATGAATTATGCATATATCGGCAATACTATATTTGCATTCTGCAAAAGAAGGTGGAATAATTTTAAAAGTTGTTATACAATGTAAAAAATAGTTGTAAAGGAGAGTTAATATAATGGGTTTATTTGATGGTTTGTTGGGAAATGCATCGGAATTGGATACCGGGGATGTAGAGCGCGAGATGAAAAGGCTTTTGACAGATGAAGAAGAGGTCGAAAAGGCATATAAACTTATAAGGGATCTCATTATATTTACAAATAAACGACTATTGCTGGTTGATAAACAGGGGATGACAGCAAAAAAGGTTGAATATCACTCAATTCCATATAGAAGTATTACTCACTTTAGTATAGAGACAGCCGGAAACTTTGATTTGGATGCAGAACTTAAAGTTTGGATTTCCGGAACACAGCTGCCAATTCAAAAACAATTTAACAAAAGTTTAGATATTTATGAGCTACAGAGTGTATTGGCCTCATACGTTTTGAAATGAGTAATTATATTAGGGTGTAAACAGATATTAATGTGAGGTGGTTTTAATGAGTATTGCTAAACTGAAAGAGATTATAAGTCATTCGGATAATATAGTGTTTTTTGGTGGTGCAGGTGTATCAACGGAAAGTGGAATTCCTGACTTCAGGAGTGCAGGTGGTCTATATAATGAAATTACAAAGAATACCTATTCGCCTGAAGAAATATTGTCGCACACATTTTTTGTAAAGCATACCAGAGAATTTTACGAGTTTTATAAAAGTAAAATGATTTATAAAGCCTCCAAACCCAATAATGCACATTGTGCATTGGCAGAATTGGAAAAGCAAGGGAAGCTTAGTGCGGTTATAACTCAAAATATCGACGGTCTCCATCAAAGTGCGGGAAGTAAAAATGTCCTGGAACTTCACGGCTCAATACACAGAAACTACTGTGTAGATTGTCATAAGTATTTTGAATTAAGCTTTATTTTAAGTTCAGAAGATATCCCTGAATGTGATGCCTGCGGTGGAATAATAAAACCGGATGTGGTGCTGTACGAGGAAGCTTTAGACAGTGATGTTCTTCAAGCCTCTCTTCGCTATATATCAAAGGCAGACGTTCTTATTGTCGGCGGTACCTCGTTATCTGTATATCCTGCATCAGGTTTGATTTCGTACTATACGGGTAATAAGCTCATACTGATCAATAAATCTCAGACACCATATGACAGTAAAGCAAATCTGGTGTTGCATGATAGTATTGGTAAAGTGTTGAGTGATGCGTGTTTGTAAAATGGAACACAGGGATTTGCGGAGCGAATGTACTGGAATCAAAAGGTATTATTTACTGATATCAGATATTGCAATTATGCTTAATCGGGCTACGGAGGGTATAGTAAAAGCTTATCCTTCGTTTTTTATGGGAATTTCTTCCAGGTCAATGGATTTATTGGCAAATCCATTGGCTTTCTTAACCAATTCTTCTTCAGTGGAGTCTAAAAGATCTCTGATGCAAGTAGCATGTTCTTTAATCCTATCATTCCAGAATATTTCAGTGTTAAAGGCTGTTTGGGCTACGCTTGTAAAATCGCATGGAACTAATACATAATATGTAAACTTAATATAAATAGGTGCATAATATTTGGAAAAGAATGTTGAACAGTGTTCACCAAATGTTCTTAACATGCCGGAATGAATTTTTATTTTTGTGGGATAATACTTTTGAAACAAAGGTAAAATTCAATTTGCAGATAAAGTACCAGTCAAGGAGAAAAAGATTATGACAAAAAATCATAGAGGACTGTCTGCATGGCAGCTTGCAATGATGGCATTAGGGACCGTAATCGGAGGTTCATTTTTCCTTGGATCGTCGGTTGCTATTCATGCAGCGGGGCCTGCAATATTGATATCGTATATATTAGGTGGAGCATTGGTATATTTTATTCTTTATGCATTATCTGAAATGACTGTGGCAAACCCCAATGCTGTGTCTTTTAGGTCCTTTGCAGCCCAGAGCTTCGGGCAGGGAGTTGGTTTTATTGTCGGGTGGGTGTACTGGACTGGTATGTCTCTTGCTATGTCTAGTGAAGCGACTGCAGCATCAATTCTGGTAAGGCATTGGTTTCCGAAAATATCCATACCATTGCTCGGAAGCTTAATAATAATAGGTATTACTCTGCTTAATCTTTTGGGAGCTGATAGAATAAGCAAGCTTGAAAGTGGGTTGGCAGCAGTAAAGTTATTGGCAATAGCATCGTTTATAATTTTAGCATTTGCATTTATAGCCGGAATAATTCCAGAAACTTCGCCTATTGGTGCAGGTGCACTAACTACTGAAGCATTTATGCCGGGAGGATTAAAGGGTGTTGCAGGAAGCATGCTTATAGTAATGCTTTCTTATGCCGGGTTCGAGATAATTGGTCTTGCTTCATCAGAGACGGAAAACCCTGCAAAAATAGTTCCCAAGGCTATTAATTATACAGTTATAGGTCTTGTAGGATTCTATATAATATCTATAGCAGTAATTCTTCCGTTGATTCCTACGGCTGAATTGAGTGAGGATATGAGTCCTATGGTAGCAGCACTTAGCAGGTTGGGAATTGGCTGGGCAGGTATTGCTCTCAATCTGGTGCTTATAACTGCAATTATTTCTACAATGCTGGCAGCTATGTTTGGGCTTGGGAGGATGATAAAGTCACTTGCAGATGAAGGTCTTGCACCTAAATGGTTAAAAGATGAAAAGAGCGTTCCTTACCGCGGTATATTATTTTCGGGTTTTGCGATGCTTATAGGATTAGGTATGGGCCTTCTACTACCAAAGGTTTATCTGTTCCTTGTTAGTGCGGGTGGTTTTTCTCTTTTGTTCGTATATGCTGCCATTATGGCTACACATATTCGATTCCGGAAATTGAATGGATGTCCTCCAAGTGGAAAGTGCCAGTTACCTGGATACCCATATACCTCATGGATAGTATTAATAAGTTTGATTACAATAATTCTTAGCATGCCGTTTATTTCAGGTCAGTCATCCGGGCTAATTGCGGGTATAATAATGACTGCTATTTACTCCATGATTTATGCTGTATATAAACTGAATCAAAAAAGAAATTTAGCTTATAGAAGTTTGGGAAAAAGTTATCAAATCGGTTTGATAACAGAATTATCTGAGGATTTGACTGATGTTATTGACAGCGAGGATGATGATAAACAATAGGCTTAATCTGATAGGTGATATCAGACAAATAAAACTATAAAGTAAAGAAAACCATCGACTACTCGATGGTTTTTCTTTGGTGCGGTCGATGGGACTTGAACCCATACGGTCTCCCATACGCCCCTCAAACGTACGCGTCTGCCAGTTCCGCCACGACCGCATATTTACTTGTAATACAAGCTGAAGAAATAATTTATCTTGCGTTTTTCAATCAGCATAATAGATTATACTAACATAATTAATTTGTGTCAATAGTTTTTTCATAAAATTTTATGGAAATGGGTGTATGTTTTTTAAGTGAAGGAAAATATGGAAGGAACATTGTGAAGCAAGTTGTAGAGCCTGTTAATACGACGAGGAAAGGGAGAGCATTGTTTGAGCGAAGCGAGTTTTGCTCGACCCCGAGGAGCATTTACAGGCTCTAAACTGCGAAACTTAAGTTTCTGGAATATTTTTCTTCACAACTATTACATACACCCTATGGAAATAATAAGGTTGAAAAACTCTAGTACAATTGTTAAAATTAGTGGAAAACAATGAAAAAGTGTGGGATGAAAATGGAGAAGGGTTTGATTCAGGTATATACAGGAGATGGCAAGGGCAAGACGACAGCAGCAATAGGGCAGGGGATAAGAGCATATGGCAGAGGTAAAACCGTATATATGGTTCAATTTTTAAAGAGCAGTGAAACTGGAGAACTTTTGACTTTAAAGAATTTAGAGCCCGGTTTTAAGGTGTTTCGCTTTGAAAAAAAAAGGGGTTTTATTTGGAGTTTAGGTGAGGCAGAAATTGAAGAGCTAAAAGTTGAAATATCCAGAGCGTTTGATTTTGTTAAAGAAACTTTTCAAGCTGGAGCTTGTGAAGTTTTGATACTTGATGAAATAATGGCTGTGCTAGGCAATGGACTTGTTAAAATTGACGATGTGCTGGATATAATTAAAAATAAGCCGGAGAACATTGAATTGATACTTACAGGAAGAAATGTTCCGACAGAAATAATCGAAGCTGCTGACTATGTTTCACAGGTAGGATGCATAAAGCACCCTTTTGAAAAAGGTATTGCTGCAAGAGAAGGTATAGAGTATTAAAGACTTCATATCATGGAAGAAGTGTTAACGTGTAATAGGTTGTGAATTGCTTAAGGATAGAGAAAAATATAACTTCCACAGAAGGTGGAAGTTATATTTGATGTATGTTATTCAAATTTTACCTGACCTTAGTCCAAATCAAATTCTTTTTTTACAGATTCACAAGCTTTATCCGCATCTTTTTCATCAATAAGGCATGAAATATCCGATTCAGAAGTAGTAACAAGTTTAACCTCAATTCCTTCACCTGCAAGCACGGTAAATAATCTTGCAGCAACTCCCGGAATGTCCTTCATATTCTTGCCGAATATACAGAACTTTGTATTAAAACTATCGATTTCAATGCTAAGGTTGCCGATCTGATCCTTAAACTTGTTAATAGAACTCATGGCCTTTACGAGATCATCATAAAGGAGGCTGAAGGATATGGTAGTGTTACCTCTTAATGCGGCGGATTTGCTTACCATATCAATGCTGATTCCTTCATTTGCTATTGAAGTAAATATCTCTGATATCAGCTTGATGTTGTTAGGAAGGTTATTGAGTGTTATGAGTGAAACATTATACGTAACATCAATACTTGTAACTGGTTTTTGAGACATCAAAAACACCTCCTGGAGTTATAATTATGGAGTTTTACTTACTTTGAATGAGATCATCCATGTTATACATTCCGGCATTTTTTTTATGCAGAAATATTGCAGCATTAAGGGAGCCAACTGCAAAAATTTCTTTTGATGTGGCTATATGGTTTATCTCGATTATTTCGTCATTACCGGCAAAAATAACCGAATGATCGCCGACTATCGTTCCACCTCTGACTGCATGTATTCCAATTTCGGTTTTGCTCCTTTTTTTCCTTCTTGAGTGTCTGTCATAAATATATTCCTGTTGCTGCTCTAAAGAGGTATTGATAGCGTCTGCGATAGCTAATGCTGTACCACTTGGAGCATCTATCTTCTGATTATGGTGTTTTTCAACAATTTCAATGTCAAAGTCTTTCTCAAGCACACGTGCAGCCTTTTTTACTAAATCAATCAAAAGGTTTACGCCTAATGACATATTAGCAGAAAAGAATACAGGAATTCTTTTTGAAGCATCTTTTAGCGTTTGTACCTGTGTATTGGAAAGACCTGTAGTTGCAATAACAGCAGGTATTTTCTTTGAAACTGCAAACTGCATCAAATTGTCTAAAGCAGCAGGATGAGAGAAATCAATAATTACATCAACATCAATATTGCACTTGCTTAAATCCGAATAAACAGGGTATGTATTCTGGATGGATGTATTTTGGTCATAACCGGCTGCTATTTTTAATTCTTCCCGCTGCGATGCAAGTCTGGTAATTACCTGACCCATTCTGCCGTTGCAGCCGCTTAACAATATATTTATCATTTGAACATGCACTTCCTTTTTTACTTTAAGTATACACTTTATTTTTAAATTTAAAACGCCGTATAAATACGGCGTAATTTTGGATTAAATCAAGCCATAGTGCTTTAAGGTGTCTTGCAAGTATTTAATATTTTTTTCGCTCATTTCAACAAGAGGTAAACGGCACTTACCAACATTCATACCCATAAGATTCATTGCTGCCTTTATTGGTATCGGGCTTACTTCGACAAATAGAGCTTTAACAAGCTCTAAAGCCTCAAGCTGAAATTTTCTGCTAGTCTCAAGTTCACCGGCTAAAAAAGTGGCAACAAGATCGTGGGTTTTCTTTGGAATAATATTTGCCATTACCGAGATTACACCTTTTCCACCAAGAGCCAGAAGAGGCAGTATCTGATCATCATTTCCTGAATATACTGTAAAATTGTCTCCACAAAGGCTCACAATTTCACCAACCTGGTTGAGATTACATTCCTTTATGGCAGTTATGTTCTCTATTTCTGATAGAGCTTTAACGGTTTGGGGATCAATGTTCAAACTGGTTCTTGAAGGTACGTTATAAAGGATAATTGGTATTTTTACGCTACCGGCTATTAACCTGAAATGTTCATAAATACCCTTTGGAGTAGTTTTATTGTAATAGGGAGTAACACTCAAAATTGCATCTGCACCAACCGATTCAGCATATTGTGTCAGATCTATTGCATGTTTTGTGTCGTTACTTCCTGCGCCGGCAATAACCGGTATTCTCTTGTTTACTTTCTCAACAGCAAATTTAATTACTGCCTTATGCTCATTATCAGGCATTGTTGATGCTTCACCGGTACTACCGCATACTACAAGTGCATCAGTGCCCTCTTTTATCTGATATTCAATAAGTTCTTCCAACTTTTCAAAGTCTACACCGGTTTCGGTAAAAGGGGTGACAATTGCCACTGCTGAACCTGTGAATATTGGATTCTTCATAATTAACATCCTTCCTTAAGGTAGTTTGCATCACATCACTTATGTGCTGTAAACCTGCACTGTTAGCGTTGATTAAAACGCTAACGAGCAGGGGAAAATATTCCATGGTTTCATTACTTGTTCCACATTTTGATGAGTTCCTGAGCAATCTGAACAGCATTTGTAGCTGCTCCTTTTCTGATATTGTCCGCAACAACCCATAGGTTAACTCCGCTCTCAACACTTTCATCACGGCGGATTCTGCCTACAAAAGTTTCATCTTTGCCTGATGCATTAATAGCCATAGGATATACATTGTTCTGAGGATCGTCCTGAACTATCAGTCCTGGAGCACTTCTTAATGCTTCCTTCAATTCATCAAGATCGAACTGTTTTTCAAACTCAACGTTGATTGATTCACTATGTCCGTTAAATACAGGTACTCTTACTGTTGTAGCAGTAACCCTCAAGCTTTGGTCTCCAAGGATTTTTCTGGTTTCGTTCACCATTTTTTCCTCTTCCTTTGTATATCCGTTTGGAAGGAATACGTCAATATGGGGTAGACAGTTTCCGGCAATAGCGTGAGGGAACTTTTTAGGAGCTTCACCCTTGAGTCCGTCTTCAAGGTCTGTATAACCTTTCATTCCTGCACCTGAAACAGCTTGATATGTTGAGTAAACAACTCTTTTAATTTTGTATTTATCATGGAGTGGTTTTAAAGCAACTACAGCCTGTATTGTTGAGCAGTTTGGATTTGCAATAATTCCTTTATGCCAGGAGATGTCCTGTGGGTTAACTTCCGGAACTACCAAAGGAACAGTTGGATCCATTCTCCATTGGCTGCTGTTATCTACAACTACACAACCCTTTGAAGCAGCTATAGGTGCAAATTTTTCGCTTGTGCTTCCACCAGCAGAGAAAAGCGCGATATCAATGCCTCTATCGAAAGAAGTTTCTGTAAGTTCTTCAACAATGTACTCTTTTTCGTTGAAATTTATCTTTGATCCTGCAGAACGGCTTGAAGAAAAGAAATATATATTTTCAACAGGTAAATTTCTTTCTTCCAACACTTTCAAAAAAGTTCTGCCTACCATCCCAGTAGCTCCGACAACTGCCAAGTTAATCTTTTTCATAATAATTACCTCCTAGTGACCGTTTTATTATCTAGTAATTTAATATTTTAAACGATGTGTGTTTACGCTTTACCATCTTATATTATTAGGAAAGAAAGATTTCCTATACAAATAAAAAAGCTGGTATGGATACCAGCAGTTCATTTGTTTTGTATAAAGGAAGTACTATGTACAACTTTATAGTAAGAACTGATAGCGCTCCATCAAACAATTGATGACAATCAGACGGCTATTAACCGAATGACCAGAACAAATCTATATTGGAAATCTGTTCTTCGGCAGTTTACCCTTTCAACTTACCTCTCCAAAGCCAACACTTTTCAGTAAGTATACTATTGAAAACCGCACCTCTATCACACATTATTTTTTAATAATTCTAACATCTTAAGTATCGATTGTCAAACAATTTGTTTCTTAGTATTGCTTTTAGTGCAAATTATACTGAAATAGGGACTATAAATTTAGTTTTATAGTTTTCATTTATAATAATAATATATGCATCCTTTAATATTTGTGACCTTTATTTTTAGTTCGAAAAATTCTATTTGAAATTAATTTTGTAAAAAGTTTTTTAACCTTAATTATGATGATTTTGAGTTTACATTTATGTTACAATAAAGGGGTGTGGAAAGTTTTGTCGAATATATTGTTAATATGGAAAAGTTTATTTTACAAAGGATAAATTGGAGGAAAAAATATGATAAGTGAGTTTTATAGGCTGGAAACTGAGTCTGGTAAAGAGAAAAATGTACATAGGATGAAAACATCTCTCTTAAAAAAGGTAATTCTTATTGTCTTTTCACTAATAATTTCATTTTTATCAAGTGTCATAGGCTGGGCATATCCGGGTGTGCCGGAACAGGTCAGAATCGGGTTGTTTTTTAATGACAACAAGACCCAACAATATACGGCTGTGTCAAGCTTTACTGTTGATAGCGAAAATGGATTGCAAATAGGAAGTTATGGTGAAAACGGATTTACAGTTCTTGCTGAAGAACAGGCAAATAGCCCCATAACAGTAAGAAAGGATGCCTTTTATGTAAATAAGGGCGGTACACTTACGGAGTATAGTCCTGATACGAAGGCAATCCCGGAAGGCGATAAAGTAGGAGCATACCACGCTAATCTCGGAAGCTATGGAAGTTACGATGAGTTGGTGCCAAAGCTTAAAGAATTAAGGAAAAGTGGTATTGACGCATATCCCGTATTTGCAGATTCATGGCAAATTTGGTGTGGATTTTATCCGGACAAGAATTCTATACAGGCGGCTTTTGATGGTGTTTTAGAATATAGTGTTATTTCTCCTTCAGCCACAAGGATTGTGGTTTGTTCTTCCGACGGTCAGGTAAAGTTGGTTTATGACAGTGTGAGTGCAGCCTTGAGGATTTATCCATGTGAAGGAGGTTCGCCTTCTTTATTTAGAGTAAATGGCGATAGCAAAAAGATATACAGGGGAGGGCTTGAAGTACTAAGACAAACCGGAAGTGATATGACGATAATAAATGTTTTACCGACCGAAGAATATCTTTACGGAGTTGTCCCCGGAGAAATAGAAGCAGGTTCACATGCTGAAGCATTAAAGGCTCAAGCCGTCGCAGCCAGAACCTATACTATGAACAATTTATCAAAGTACAGTCATCTTAACTTTAATCTTTGTACAACTACTTATACTCAGGTCTATAAAGGGTATAGTGTTGAGAATTCCCGGACAAACAAGGCCATAAATGATACAAAGGGTGAGGTTGTTACATATAAAGGCAAGCCGGCTGCAGTTTTTTATTTCAGTTCAAGTGGGGGCAAAACCGAGGATGTTAAAAATGTATGGGGAAGTGAGGGTTATCCGTATTTGATAAGTGTTGACGATCCATATGAATCAGGGAAATCGTGGCATTACAATTGGCAAGTTTCCTATACCGCGAAAAAAATAGGCGAAATAATGACACAAAGAGGATTTAAGCTTGGAAGCATTCAGGCTGTATATATTACCAAAAGATCGGAAGCTGGAAGGGCCATCGAAGTTGTAGTTAAGGGATCAAGTGACCAACGCATTTATACAAATGGTAATACAAGGTCATTCCTAAGTCTTGACAGCCAGTGGTATGACATTACAACAGATTCCGATGTGACTATTTTGGCTCAGGATGGAAGTTCATTAAGTACACAGTTGAACGGGAAAAAAGTAATGACATCATCGGGTGTGAAGACAATTAACACGTCAAGCAACGTGAGTATAGTTAGCTCCGATAATACAAAAAAGACTGTACCGGCTGTTCCGACTACATATATTTTTACCGGAAAGGGCTGGGGTCATGGAATAGGAATGAGTCAGGAAGGAGCAAAAGGAATGGCTAATGAAGGTTTTACATATAAAGAGATTCTTACCCATTACTTTACAGGTACCAAGGTTGAGTAGGTATTATTGTTTTCTTGGCAAACTCATATTAAAAAAAACTCGGAGGCATTATTAGCCAACCGAGTTTTTGTTTTTAAATGTGATTACATTTTTGTTGTTGTATACGTAACGGTACTGACTGAATCCATTGGCATATCAATGGTTTGTTCAGCAACTCCATCTGAAGCAGGAACATTAATACTCATTTTACCTGTCATATTCTGAGTGATCTCTCCCTCAGATAAGAACCCGTTTTTGATGTTGGCTTTGATTGTACCAGTCATAGTACCGGACAAATCTGTAGTCATTTTCATGCCCATAAAATCGCTGGCCTCGGAATTATCTGTCTTGTACTCAGATTTAAGTGAGACATAAGCAATACCGTTTTCGACCTTATCGAGGGTATAGGTAGTTTTTATATCCATTGGCACAAGCGCTTTAATGCTGCTGTTTACATCCCATGAATCGCCTATTTTTATACTGGTTTTTGGAAATATGTTAGTTGACTGCTGAATGCTTGATTTGATAGCCTCGTCCCCGAAGCTTTCCTTTAGGGAAGCTTTAGTTTGTTCTATAATCGCAGCCATTTCTTCACTATCGCCGGAGTCAATAGATTCAACCATTGAATTTATCATTTCGTCGATACCACTAACTTCTTTGATTTCGCCATATTTGGTCATTTTAGTCGAAAAACCTTTGCCGATCAGACTTTTGTACATTCCTGAAGTAGGATCGTCGGAATCTGAAGCATTGGAATCGATAGTCTGTTTTGTGCCGTTGGTCTCCATATCTACCTTTATAGCGTCATACTTGTAGTTTAGTGTTATATTTCCTTCAGAATCCACATCAGCAACACTAATAGTATAATCAGTAGTCATATCTTGTTTTGATGAGGTTTTTTGACCCATTGTTTCCGTGTTGGTAGTTTGATTCATTAGCATGTGATACTTATAATTATCGCCGGCTTTGACATTTATAAACAAAGCCAGATTGCTGTTGCATGCACTTAATGAAAAAACCATTCCAGAAATTAGTAAAGCAGATAAAACTTTTTTTAATCTCAACATTGTCATCTCCCTTAATTTATAGTATGAAATATAATTATACAGTATTTGAAAAACAATTCAAGAATAAAAAATTCTTTAAAAGCCCTTTAATATTCCCAAGAATAGTTTATAGGGTGCGCAATGCTTCTTTAGCAGCAAAAAACTCATAAATACTGTGGTAAAGTTGAGTTAAATAACATAAATTTTTTGTTATTATCAATAATATATATAACGGGCAATTTCTTATTATAGCTTGCAATGGATAGCTTTTTAATGTATTATTCTACATATGTTATATTCAATTTTTATGAAATGGTGTTTGATTAATTATGAGAGTTAGCGAATTTTTCTATGATCTGCCGGAAGAACTTATTGCTCAGGAACCTTTAGCAGACAGGAAGCAGTCCAAGTTAATGGTGGTTGACAGGAAAACGGGTGAAATAGAACACAGAATCTTCAAGGAGATTATTGAGTATTTAAATCCGGGTGATTGCCTGGTTTTAAACGATACAAGAGTTATACCTGCCAGACTTCTCGGTGAGAAGGAGGGTACAGGTGGCAAGATTGAATTTGTACTTTTGAAGAATACCGGCGGAGATATATGGGAAGTGATTCTAAAGCCTGGAAAAAGGGCTAAACCCGGTTCAAGATTTGTTTTTGGCAATGGAGAACTGAAGGCTGAAATTATAGATGTGGTTGAGGAAGGGAACAGGCTTGTAAGATTTGAGTATGATGGAGTATTTGAACAGATATTGGACAGGGTCGGAATAATGCCTCTTCCACCATATATAACCAGGAAGCTTGAGGACAGGGAAAGGTATCAGACGGTATATTCAAAACATAAGGGCTCTGCAGCAGCTCCCACTGCCGGACTTCATTTTACAAAGGATCTTCTGGATGAGATAAAGGAAAAAGGTATAGATATTGCATATGTTACTCTGCATGTGGGACTTGGAACTTTCAGGCCTGTAAAGGTTGAAAATATTCTTGAGCATAAAATGCACAGCGAGTACTATAATTTAAAAGAAGAAGATTGTGATAAGATAAATAATGCAAGGAAAAACGGCGGGAAGATTGTTGCGGTTGGAACAACCAGTTGTAGAGTTGTTGAGACAATCGGAAATGAAAAAGGAATTTTAAAACCTCAAAGCGGATGGACGGATATTTTTATCTATCCTGGCTATAATTTTAAAGTAGTAGACAGATTAATAACGAATTTTCATTTACCGGAATCTACGCTTCTTATGCTTGTAAGTGCTTTAGCCGGCAGGGATACTATCATGAAAGCTTATAGTGAAGCTGTTAATGAAAAATACAGGTTCTTTAGTTTTGGAGATGCGATGTTTATAAAATAGATTAAGGAATATGGTGAATATGAGCGCAGTCAGATATGAACTTATAAAAAAGTGTAAACAGACAGGAGCAAGATTAGGTAGGGTACATACGCCACATGGATACTTTGATACACCGGCATTTATGCCGGTTGGTACACAGGCAACTGTGAAGGGTATGTCTCCTGATGAACTGAAGAGTGTAGAAGCTCAGATTATATTAAGTAATACATACCATCTATATATGAGACCGGGTCATGACATTGTGAGGGATGCCGGCGGATTGCATGGATTTATGAACTGGGAGAGGCCGATTTTGACTGACAGTGGAGGGTTTCAGGTATTCAGCCTCAGTGATCTGAGAAATATCAAGGAGGAAGGTGTTACCTTTAAATCTCACATTGACGGATCAAAACACTTTTTTACCCCTGAGATGGCTACAAAGGTTCAAAATGACCTTGGAGCAGATATAATAATGGCTTTTGATGAGTGTATACCTTATCCTGCCGATTTCAATTATGCAAAAAACTCTCTGGAGAGAACTACCCGGTGGGCTAAAAGGTGTAAGGATACTCATAAAAATACAGATAAACAGGCGCTCTTCGGTATAGTACAGGGAGGAATGTACAAGGAACTGAGGCAGCAGAGTGCTTATGAGCTCTTGGAACTTGATTTTCCAGGCTACGCAGTTGGAGGATTGAGTGTAGGAGAGCCGGCAGAAGAAATGTACGCAATGCTTGAATGCACAGTACCGTTGCTTCCGGAAAATAAACCGAGATATCTTATGGGAGTAGGAAGTCCGGACTATCTTATAGAGGGTGCACTAAGAGGAATAGACATGTTTGATTGCGTACTTCCGACACGTATAGGAAGGAATGGGACTGTTCTTACCAGCAAAGGAAAAGTAATTATAAGAGATGCTGCTTATGCAAGAGATTATTCTACCCTTGATCCTGAGTGTGATTGCTATTGTTGCAGGAATTTTTCCAGAGCATACATAAGGCACCTGATAAAGACCGGTGAGGTTTTAGGGATAAGGCTTACTACATGGCATAACCTGAGATTTCTATTGAAATTGATGGAAGACGTAAGAAAGGCTATAATGGAAGACAGACTTGGGGATTTCAGGAATGAGTTCTTTGGTAAATTTGGCTATAAATAAATCTATATAAAAAAGGAGGTCTACTATGGGAAGTATTCCGGAGTTGCTTGGCGCTTTGCTGCCGGCTGTGGCATTTATAGGTATAATGTATTTTATGATATTTATGCCTCAAAAAAAGAAAGACAAAGCAAGGAAAGATATGCAAAACTCAATTAAAGAAGGCGATGAGGTAATAACAATCGGAGGAATAATCGGTAAGGTTATAAATGTCAAGGATGATGAAATTACAATTGAAACTGGCGCTGCAAAAACACAATTAAAGCTTTACAAATATGCAATTGAAAGTGTTATAGCACCAAATGAGAAATAAACGCTTAAAAAAGGGGACAGCCTAATGGCTGCCCTCGTAAACATAATTGGTAAAAGTGAAGTTTCTTCCCGAATTGTTATCCCAGTTATCTTGCGAGTCTCTAAAAGCCATATTTATCTCTCCTGCTCTTGTTACCGGGAAAATTAAT
This sequence comes from uncultured Acetivibrio sp., assembly GCA_964564015.1. Classification (GTDB taxonomy): domain Bacteria; phylum Bacillota; class Clostridia; order Acetivibrionales; family Acetivibrionaceae; genus Acetivibrio. The sequence continues at coordinate 8,726 of CAZLZR010000017.1, read as the reverse complement.
TCATATTTTTTAGCTGACAGCTTGTGCATTGGATACTCCTGGACGTTCTCCCAATGTAAGTTGTCTCCATAACCTATAACAGCATATATTTCCTTAGCGCCGTTTTTGGCTAACAAACCGCTGTATATTACTCTAAGAGTATTTCTGGTGTCTTGAATTTCAACACCGCTGCCTGAATAAGAATTGTCCAATTCTTTTATATTGGTACCATAGGGTTCGGTAGTCATATCCATTGAGAACTCTTCATTTAACGATTGAAACTTTGGTATATTATCGCGGGTTACATTTTTCAGTGATTCATTTTTATTTAGAAAATCTAAAAAGCCCATATTTCTACCTCCTTTAAAACTATATTCTTATTCTCATTTAGTTTTAACTTTTTTAAAAAGTTTATTTGATTAATTAAATCCAATTTAGTTTGGATGTTCTAAAAAATTTAATAAATCCAAATATTTTATGAAGAAAAACTTATTTTATTTTTTGAGCTTTGTAGAGTCTTCAACAAGGGAAATTAGAGGAAACATATCATTGTAATGCTTTTGGATAAACATTCCATTTCTTTTTTTAAACAGTTTGTTGGCCAGCTTATCTGCAATTGGCATAAGAATTCTTTCATGAGCACACAGTACGGGAGAAACCTGGTCAATTCTGCCGGTAGTCTGTTTGTTCATACATCCGCAGTAATGGTTGCAGCGGGCTCTGATGGCACATTCGCGGCAACTGTCCTTCTCTTCCTCATTGATGTTATAGAGTTCCTGTCGCTTTGTTTCATCTATACCGGTATTAACATTGCCAATTGAATAATGCTTGTCTCCTACAAATTGGACACAGGGATAGAGCAGTCCGTCGGGACCGACTGAAATTTGCTTTTTACCTAGTTCGCATCTTTCGTTGCAATAAGTATCTTTGTTAATATGTGAACTGATTTTTACCTCGAAGGGACTTAGATAGAATTTATCTTCGGCAAGAGTTCTTTCATAGTAAAAATCGGCAAGTTTTTTATATTGATCCTGCAAAGTCTTCATAGAGCTCTCATCCCAGTCTCCTGCATAGTTAAGTGAGCATATGAGATATTTAAAGCCCCTGTTATAAAGATATTTTACCGATTCTGCATAATATTGAACTGTGTTGGTATTTACAACCATCATGACAGGTGCATAAGGTCTATTGGATAGAAGAAGGTCAATTTTATCACTAAGCCGTGAAAATGTACCATCATTGTTCTTATCTACTCTGTTTTTGTCATGTGCTTCTTTTACACCGTCATGGCTCATGGCTATGAAAAGGTTTACCTTAGTTGAAAAGTCCATAAAAGCATCATCAAGCAAAAGCCCATTTGTAGTGATTTTATAGTGGAAAAGACTGTCGCAGTTCTTTTCCTTCCACTTGCAGTAGTCCACGGTTTCATAGATCAGATCTTTATTAAGCAAGGGCTCTCCGCCAAAGAATATGATTCCTACCGAGCTTTTTTTGCTTTCGGCCGCCATATCAACAACCTTTTTTGCAGTTTCAATACTCATGGTGCATTTGTTTTCACCGTTTACATAGCAATATTTACAGGACATATTACAAGCATTTGTTAAATGCAATGTATAATGCATTTTAATTTCCTCCTTTAAAGGGTTATATTGCTCCTTCGGCTTTAAGCCAGCAAATAAAGTCTCTAACCTGCTCTCTTAAATTATTTTCAGATGCTTTAAGGGATTTTGCTGCTATTTCTTTATCAGTATAATCTTCAGTTGAATCTTCGGTCGTAAGCATTACTTCCATAAGAGGCATTGGATCGTAAAAAGTACCCACATACTTTTGGTTGGTTTTATCCTTAATGCTTTCCACGAAGGCTTGGGCAGTCTTTTTTATGTCGTATGTGTAAAATATACTACCCTCACTGAAATTTGAATTCCATTGCTTGAAATCATCTACTGATACATATTCAAAGGATATCCTGCCATCTTCATTACCGCCGTCCAGTGTAACTTTGCCCAGCCTTGTGTATTTATGATTGCTTTGATCAATTTTAACGGAAGTATCCCTGTCTATAATAGTAGTATCGGAAAATACTATTTCTTCCTGTGATTGTGTAGTATTTAATTCTATTGAAGTTTCCAATTCTTCAGCACCAGGGTGAAGAGTTAATCCATATTTGGAGGCTTCTTCAACAATAATCCCTAAAGCTTCCTCTTCCGATAAAAACACCGGCGGGGATACTGATACACAGCCAAAGGATCCACTTCCTTCACCATGTTCAAAAATGGGGGATACTTTCTGACCGGGAATTACATTGGCAGCGATTTTTCTGTTGGAAAGATCGACGGGTTTATTACTGCTTACAACCTCGTCGGGGAGTTTTTTGCCGCTTTGACTACAGGCAGTTAGTGTAAGGAGCAATAGGGAAGACAGGGCAATACCTATTTTTGCATTACCTTTCCATCTTTTTGGAATGTTTTTCAGTATGTTGGGATTATTAAGTACCATATATTTTAACGGATACTTTGGTGTTTTATACTTTTCTATGGGTTTAATCTCCATTTCAATATTCTCCTATAAGTAATAAATTAAATGACATTTTGTGATTGAAGCCATTCTAAAAAGTCATCAACTTGCTGGCGAAGCAGTTCTTTAGAAAGTTCGGTTCTCTTATCAGTCGAATCAATATTTTGGAGATTATCGACAGAAATTCCGGCAATAGGATCATAGAAGACACCTATGTATTTATTATCCGTTTTGTCAATAATTCCTTCTCTTAAAATTTTTGAGGCTTCAAGACAATTGTAGCTTTCCACAGAACACCACACATTTGAGTCTCCTGTCCAGCCTTTAAAGTCTGAAACTGATACAAATTCGAATGCAATTTTCTTATTTTCATCATATCCATCAAGTTCCAGATCACCGTTTTTTTGTGTTTTTGACTGACTTTCGGTGATGGTTTTTTCAGGATTACTAGGATCAAATATGAGTTCTTGGGGAAAAATATAGGTAACAGGAAGCATTACGTTTTTTAGTATTTCATTTTTCTTTTCCAGGTTAATTCCTCTTTTTCTGGCCTCATCGCTGATTACCTGATATGCTTCCTCTTCAGATAGAAAAGCCGGAGGGGCTACAGAATCACACCCAAAACTACCACTACCTTCACCATGTTCAAATATTGGTGAAACATAACCATTTTCATTGCCACTGGGTTTGATTTCATTATCAGTTCCAGAAACGCCAGTATTAATAGGGGTACCAACAGTATTCTCCGGATTTCCGGTTTTGACCGTAGAGGTGTACTTTGGTCCGCAGGCTGTTAAAGTCATGAGCAGAAGTGAAGAAAGAGCAATTTGAATACTTGTATTTTTAGCCCACCGTTTTGGTGCTGTTTTTAAAATGTCTGGATTATCTAAAATAATTTTTTTCGCGGGGTAAAAAGGATCTTTATAATGTCTTACAGGTTTTAACTTCATATATATATCCTCCTCTAAATACTAATAAAACATTAGACGAAGAAAGCTTCCTATAAGTTCCATAAAAAATAAAAAAGTCGGCTTCGCTAATTTAAAGCCAGGGTATTTCTCTGCAGTGAACAGCCTTTCGGTAGACTTTTTTGATGCCAGAAAGAAATGCACTTTCTTAGGCATTAAAAAAAGCTGAGAAGGAGTTTACCCTCTCAGCCATATTGTGAGTATTAAATCTGCAGGTAGTTGTATATTATAATCAATGCATCTGATTTTTTAAGTTCTGCCTTCGGTCTGAAATAATCACCGTGTCCGTTTACTATTTTAAGTCCTTTAGCTATAACTACGTGTCCTATAAGATCAGGGTTTATTTCATCCTTGTCTTTGAAGGTGCAATTGAAGATATCGCTCAGAGCAGCAACTTTTTCATACTTAAGTGCCCTTATTGCAAATTTGACGCTTTCTTCTCTGGTCAAAAATCCTTCAGGATTCTTTTCATCTTCTTTTACGATACCTTCCTGAATAAGCAGTTTATAAAGATCATCTGTTTCAGAACCACTGCTGATGGCTGTTTTTCCGTAAAAAGCATATCCGTTGCTCATTACCTGTGAAATTAAAAGAAGGAAGTCTTTTTGCTTGATTTTTTCATCAGGTTTGAGTTCAGGGCCTTCAAGACCGATTCCTGACTCGGCAAGTACCTCTATCTCTTTTTGTGCATAATGTCCTTCAATATCAGTATACTCCAATGCTTTTTTTGCTTCATACGGCTTTCCGTTATAATCAAGTACTACACCTGTTAAAGCATCAAGAGTTGTAGGTTTTGCAGAATTTACAGCGTATACAAGCGCTGCTTCCATTTTGTTATCACTATCTTTATCTGCACTCTGTGCAAGCCTTTTAGCATAAATGATATCTGTATTTTTTGTTGTATATTGAAGCTCAAGGCCGATTTCTTTAAAGAAAATATCGTATATATCACTTAGTGCAATTGCATTGTCAAGGGATGGGAACTCTGTATCAAACCATGTTAAGTTGTAGTATATGATCTTACCTGATATAGCATCGAATTGTACTGATACTCCGTTTTGTAGGAAGGGAATATCATTTACTTTCCGTGTATACTGGAAGTTGAAATTTGTAGGTGCGTTATCAGCGGAATATACAATTAAGTCATTATTATTTTCAGAATATTGCATTTCTTTGAATTTTACTGGTTGTAATTGGTTTAAAAACTCTTCAACAGCTTTTTTTGCCTCATCTTTGTTGTATTTGGGAGTATTGCCTATTTCAGTGCTATAACCGGTATAAAAGCACAATATTTCTCCTGTGGTTGCGTCAATAGTCACGCTAGCGTCATTAGGGGTTGTGTCACTCGAATTCATAAAATACAAATTCCACTGGTATCCGCTTATCCCGGACCATCCCTTATTCAGACTTGCTCTTTCAATTGTGTAGCTATCATCAAGTTCAAGAACTTTTAAATCTCTTGCAATTTTTTCAGCATCTTCCTGGCTTATAAGTTTTGCCACTTCTTCTACTGCTTCAATTTCTTCCGGTGTGAGTGCGATGCTTCCGCCACTTAATGTAATAGAAAGGTCAGCAGAAGTTTCGGCTTTTTGATCAGCATACATGCCTCCAAAATAAGAGTTGCCAAGATAAATTTTTTCACCTGTCAGAGCATCGACAAAGTAATTTGAATTGAATACCGGAACATAAGCACCATATATTTTCAGATTGCCGTTCTCATTAGAAGCTTGATATGTAAGCTTCAGGCCGAGATTTTTAATATAAGCTTCCTGAGCTTCAGAAAGGCTTATAGCTTTTTCACCTGAAGGGAAAACCACATCTTTTGTCCAGCTTTTGTTGTAACCTTTGAGTTCACCGGTCTGTTTGTTTATGTAGATACTTATTCCGTTTTGAGGGAAGGGTATACCATTGTATGTTCTCATATAACCAAAAGAATATGAATCACTGTTGATGGACACTTCCTGAAGATTATCTACAGATTTCAAACTGTCCCATATACCTGGATTGAGTTTTTTTATGATTTCTTCCGCTTTATTTTGAGCTTCGGATTTGCTTATACTCGGAAGTTTCTTTACATTCAAGTAATCTGTGTAACTGTATGTGTAATAACTGAGTATATCACCGGTGTTATCAATAGTCACATTGATGGCAGAGCCGTCATCACTTTTTGAACTCCAGCTAAGATCCCATACTTTCGTATTGCCTTCAGTTCTTACATTGTAAGTAAAATTACCATACTCTTCTGGAATGCTAAACATCTGCTTTACTGTTTTGATTGCACTTTCAAGTTCTGAATCATTTGCGGCAAATACCCATCCTGGTACTGCCAGTGTTAAGATCATTATTAGCGCAGTAAAAAGCGCTATTTTTGTTTTCATAATTATTCACTCCTTAAGTTTATTTGTTTTTTATATATTAGACATATTGAATTATAAAAAAGTTCTATGAAAATTAGAAATAATTAAAAATAAATTAAAAATACAAACTTGCTATTGAAAAAAATTTCCTTTTTTCTTAAAATATTATAGTGCTTCAGAGGAAATGGAAAAAAGTAGGGGTGAATTTAATGACAGAGAAAAAAAACGCAAGCATGGAAACTGAAACTTATCTAAGTATGATGAGAGATAAACCTGTATATAGAAAAATGGTGCGGGAAGGTGTTTTTACAGAAGAACAGTTGGATGAGTGCTTGAAGACACTTTATGAAAATGACTTAAAAGAAGAAAACAGGTAAATTATTTTTTTGTTCTAACAAGCTGATAATTCCAATAGATTAATAATATAAATATACTATTAATCTATTGGGGGGTTGTTATGATAAACAAAACGAGCCAGACGGCCAAAAATATTATAAGTGAGCATGCCAATATAGTATCTATGGTTAAAGGCATAGGAATTGCATACTTGATTACTATTCCGTTATTTATGATTTTTGCATTCTTCCTATCTTATATGGATTTTCCTGAAAAGTTTCTTCCATCGGCAGTTATTATTACGACACTTATAAGTCTAATAGTCGCTGGTTGGTCTTCGACCTGTAAAGTCAGAAGCAGAGGGTGGCTCAATGGGGGAGTAATAGGACTTATGTATATGGCTATTTTGTATTTGACCAGCAGCCTTGCATTTAGAGACTATTCCATTAATACTCATGTTATAATTATGATGGTGATTGGAGTACTGACAGGTTCGGTTGGAGGAATACTTGGAATAAATCTGAGAAGAGAGCCTAAGCAGAGAGCAAATAGATAAGGAACCTTTCTTCAGTCCTTTGGAATTTATGAAAAACCTTTGAAGGTGCCTCGAATGCTATAGATAAATTCTGCTACGGGGCACTTGCTATGGGGTGCATATTTTTCTTCACATTTATTACATGCACCCCTTGCAATGAAATCGTTTGACACAAAACAGCAGGTACCAAAAGGAATTTTGTCATACTTTTATAACTATAATTCAGTTACTGATACAAGTTCCTTGACCGGTTTGGTTAAAGTCAGATTTTCCCACACTCTTGATTTCCATCTTACCAACATGAAAATACCTCTTATCCACTCATCAAGTGCAAAAGCAATCCAGACACCCAGCAATCCTAAATTGAGCCTTACTCCGAGAATATATGACATAAATACGGCTACTACCCACATAAATATCAATCCGAGAATGAGTATGAATTTGGCGTCACCAGCACCTTTTAAGGAGAAGCCGAGAACTATGTTAAAGGCTCTTCCGGGTTCAAGAACAATTGTAATTAAAAGCAGCATGCTTCCTACTGAAAGAATTTTCGGATCATCGGTAAATAATCCGAGTAGAGGGCGGCTTAGCACTGCAAACAAAATCGCTACGGAAAAGGACACAGCAATCGCAATTTTAAGGCTTCTGATACATGTTTTATATGCTTCGTCCATTTTCTCAGCGCCAACCAGGCGACCTATAATTATCTGAGTACCCTGACCAATTGACATAGATGCCAGCATGATAAGCAACATAAGATTGAATACATAAACTCTGGCTGTAAGTGCATATGCACCCATTGTACCTATAATAGCGGTTATTACAATTTGTGATAAATTATATGATAATGATTCACCAGCCGATGGACCTCCAATTTTAAAGATATCCCTTAAAACTTCCTTGACTATATTTATTGGCAGAGAAGATATTTTTTTTGTTGAAAATCCCATATCGACATTTTTAACTAATACCACTATTATAGCTATAAGGCCGATTAGCTGGCTTACGACAGTTGATATTGCAACCCCTCTTACACCTAAAACCGGTACTCCGAATAGTCCATATATAAAAATACTGTTACCGAAAATATTTAAAATATTTGCACCCATATTGACATACATTGGATATCTGACCAATCCATAACTTCTGAGTATTGCAGAAACTGTAATGCTTAAAGCCTGAATGAAAGAAAATGAACCTATGATTGTCAGAAATTCTTTGGAATAATTGTAGATCTCCTGCTCAAAATTCATAATCTTAAGAATACTACCACTGAATGTAAACATAAGGATACTGGTTATGATACCTAATACCATATTAAAGCCTATTGAAACTAATGCTACATCGGATGCTCTTTTCTTATTTTCTGCTCCAAGATACTGTGAAATTATAATGGTACAACCACTGGAAACTACCTGGAACATTAAAATTATAATGCTAACAAACTGGTTCGCTGCTCCAACTCCCGCTACTGAGTTATCGGAATAAGCGCTCAACATGAATGTATCCACATTACCAAAAAGGATCCTTAAAAGTGATTCTATAAATATTGGCCAAACAAGTGCAAACAGAGTTAGTTGCGCGGGAGCTTTTTTTACGTTGTTCATATAATCAACTCCTGGTTTTAGAGTTTTAGCAAAAATGATAAGGAATGGATGCCATAAATGCACATTGATAAATGATTGGCTTACAATTTTGCTGTTTGTAAATTCAATTTAATACAAATGTTTTTGATTATGTAAAAAGTACAAAGTGGATACTATTATTATCGGTTTTTAGTTAATAAGAATAACATAGACATTCTCTTCTGCTTTCAAAGTTTGCACCAACGAAGTTAATGATGCTTAAAAAAATACTGCGAGGTAAATGTATTTAATTTCAATTTACTACTTTAGTATATGGCTGAAATGTACGTTTTTCAATTCAAAATATTACTACATCTTTCAATATCTTATGATGTTTTGATTTCGGCTTAAATATACTCACGGCTAACGCATGTATGTAATTATATGGAATGCAAGTTCGTAAAACAGTTAA